>NZ_LGED01000201.1 GCF_001280085.1 Saccharothrix sp. NRRL B-16348
GACGATTCGGGTGGACAGGAGTCCCGTTCAGATGGTGATGAAGCATTACCCGCCGGAGTTCCGGGCCGAGGCGGTCGCGCTCTACCGGTCCCGCCCCGGCGCGACGATCAAATCGGTGGCCCAGGACCTTGGGGTCAACCACGAGACGCTGCGCAACTGGATCCGGCTCGACGACGTACAGCGCTCCGAATCGTCCGCGACGACCGGGAGGGCACCGGTCGTCGCGGCGGCACAGGGCTCGCACGAGGACGAGAACGCCGCGCTGCGCAGGCGGGTCCGCGAACTGGAGGAAGAACGCGACATTCTGCGCAAGGCGGCCAGGTATTTCGCGGGCGAGACGCGCTGGTGAACCGCTTCCAGTTCGTTGATGATCATCAGCGCCACCATGGCGTGAAGCGGTTGTGCCAGGTCATCGGCGTCGCCCGGTCCAGCTACTACCACTGGAAGGCCACCGCGTCCGATCGAGCCGCTCGCGCTGCCGACGACGCCCGCCTGGCCGCCCGCATCCGGGTAATCCACCGCGGGTCGGCCGGCACCTACGGCGTCCCGCGGATCACCGCCGAACTGCACGACACCGGACACCGCGTCAATCACAAGCGCGTCGCCCGGGTCATGCGCGAGGTCGGCCTGGAAGGGCTGCGGCTGCGTCGTCGGCACCGCACCACCCTCGCCGACCCCGCCATGGTGAAGGCTCTCGACCTGCTCGAACGTGACTTCACCGCCGACACCCCCAACACCCGCTACGTCGGCGACATCACCTACCTGCCCATCGCCGACGGCACCTTCCTCTACCTGGCCACGGTGATGGACCTGTGCTCGCGCCGCCTGGTCGGCTGGTCCGTCGCCGACCACATGCGCACCGACCTCGTCCTCGACGCCCTGCACGCCGCCCAACACACACGCGGCAGCCTGGCCGGGGCGATCTTCCACAGCGACCACGGAGCCCAATACGGCGCCAAGGCCTTCGCCGAGGCCTGTCGCGCCGCCGGAGTGACCCGGTCCATGGGCGCGGTCGGCAGCTCCGCGGACAACGCCGCCGCCGAAAGCCTCAACGCCTCCTTCAAACGCGAGACCCTCCAAGGTGCCCAGAGTTGGGGCAACGCAAGGGAAGCACGCCTGGCAGTGTTCGGCTGGGCACACCGCTACAACACCCGACGACGCCACTCCCACCTCAGACAGCAGTCCCCGATCGACTACGAGAACAGCCTGCTACCAACACCGGCTACGCTGACCCACGCCGCATAACCCCGTGTCCAACGTCCGGGGTGAAGTCCCCACCACGCTGCGCGCGGGCGTGCTCGACTCGAACTGGCAGTTCGGCGTGGGCGCGCTGTGGTTCGACGCCCGCGACGGCGCGATGAACGGCCGGATCGACGTCACCGACACCGACCTGGTCGACAGCAACTACGAGGCCATCCAGTTCATCAGCGGCACGATCACGAACGTCCACTTCGACGGCGTGCGCATCAACGGCGCGGGCACGTTCGGCATCCAGCTCCAGTCGCCCGGCTCGGCGTCGTTCACCAACGTCACCGCCACCGGCCTCGGCCGGGCGGGCGTCTACAGCTGCCTCGGCGAGAACGGGTTCCAGCTCACCAAGGGCGCGGGCAACTCCGGCTGGGACGGCCCGTCGTACTGCGGCCCGTGGCCGGACCCGATCTACACCGATCCGACCAACCCGCCGACCAGCACCACCACTACCACCACGACGACGACCACCACGACCGTTCCGCCGGGCGGTAACCTGGCCAGGGGCAAGGCGGTCAGCGCCTCCACCGCGACCGGCGGCTTCCCCGGCGGCAACGCCGTGGACGGTGACGCGAACACCTACTGGGAGAGCGCGAACAACCAGTTCCCGCAGTCGCTGACCGTCGACCTGGGACGGTCGGAGAACGTCGGCCGCCTGGTGCTGAAGCTCCCACCGCCCACCGCGTGGGAGGCACGCACGCAGACGTTGTCCGTGTCGGGCAGCACGGACGGCACCAACTACAGCCCACTCGTCGCCTCCGCCGGGTTCCGGTTCGACCCCGCGTCCGGCAACCAGGTCACCATCCCGGTCTCCGGCACCCACCGCCACCTGCGGCTGACGTTCACCGGCAACACCGCCTGGCCCGCCGCGCAGCTGGCCGAACTGGAGGCGTACGCGTCGACCGCCACCACGACGACCACCCCGCCGCCTCAGGGCAACGTGGCGCGCGGCAAGCCGGTCCAGGCCTCGGCCAACGGCGGCTTCCCCGGCGGCAACGCCGTGGACGGTGACGCGAACACCTACTGGGAGAGCCCGAACAACGCGTTCCCGCAGGCGTTCACCGTCGACCTGGGCAGCCGGATCGCGGTGAACCGGGTCGTGCTGAAGCTCCCGCCCGCCACCGCCTGGGCCGCACGCACGCAGACGCTGAGCGTGTCCGGCAGCACGGATGGCACGAACTACAGCCAACTGGTGGCGTCGGCCGGGTTCCGGTTCGACCCCGCGGCCGGCAACCAAGTGGGCATCCCGGTCTCGGCGAACCACCGCTACCTGCGGCTCACGTTCACCGGCAACACGGGCTGGCCCGCCGCCCAGCTCGGCGAGTTCGAGGCGTACGCGGGCTGACGCCTCGGCCCGGGGTGGTCCCACGGCAACGACGCCGGCGGGACCACCTCCGGGTCACCGCCCCAGCCGTTCACCTGGCCCGCCTACCGTGCCGCGCACCGCGCGCCTCCGGTGGGCGTGCCACGGCAGAACGGAACACTTCATGAGGAGACCGCTGGTCATCGGCCTGTCCGCGCTCGTGCTGGCGTCGGCGGCGGCGCCCGGCTCGGCCGCGCCGACCGGCCGCCACGACTTCGGCCGCGCCACGCTGACCGGGTTCGCCGCGCTGCCCGCCGTGACGTTCGTGCCGGGCAGCGAGCCGTCCGGCGCGGCACTGGGCACCACGCCCGTCAACGGGGTCGTGCCGCCGTTCGCCGACCAGCCGGTGCAGGGCTTCAGCGGTGTGCTGCGCAACGCCGACGGCACCTTCGACGTGCTGTCGGACAACGGGTACGGCACGAAGGCGAACAGCGCGGACTTCAACCTCCGCGTGCACCGGATCGGGCCGGACTTCGGCACGGGCGCGGTGGACGTGCTCGGCGGCATCACGCTGACCGACCCGAACGGCCACGTGCCGTTCCCGCTCACCCGGCCCGACCGGGTACTGACCGGCGCGGACTTCGACGTCGAGTCGATCACCCGCGCGGGCGACGGCACGTACTGGATGGGCGACGAGTTCGGCCCCTACCTGCTGCACTTCGACCGCGCGGGCCGGCTGCTCGCGCCACCCGTGCCGCTGCCGGGCGTGTTCGCGCCGGAGAACCCGGCGGGCACGCCGAACCTGGGCGGCAGCAAGGGCTACGAGGGCCTGGCGCTGTCCGCCGACGGCCGCACGCTCGACGCCCTGCTGGAGGGCGCGGTCGCCGGCGACGAGCCCGGCACGTTGCGGCTCAACGAGTTCGACGTCGAACGCGGCCGGTACACGGGCGTCCGCTGGACCTACCGGCTGGACCGGCCCGAGCACGCGATCGGGGACGCCGTCACGGTCGACCGCCACCGCCTGCTGGTGATCGAACGGGACGGGGCGCAGGGCGCCGACGCCCGCGTCAAGCGCGTCTACCTGGTCGACAAGCGCGACCGCGACCGGGACGGCGCGCTGGACAAGACCCTGGTGGCCGACCTGCTCGACATCGCCAACCCGCGCGGGCTCGGCGGTTTCGGCGCGACGTTCACCTTCCCGTTCACCACGATCGAGGACGTGGTGATCCTGGACGACCGCACGATCGGCGTGCTCAACGACAACAACTTCCCGTCGTCGTCGGGCCGCACGCCCGGCAAGCCCGACGACAACGAGTTCATCACCCTGCGCCTGGGCGACGACCTCGACGCCGACCCGCGCGTGCTGCGCCGGCGCTAGTTCACCCGTCGCGCCAGGACCGCTGGTCCTCCACGACCTGCCGGAACAGCCGCTTGAACTCGCCGAACGCGTCCTCGCCGACGCGTTCGGCGTGGCGGCGCTCGATGGCGGCGACGATCGCGTCCGACCGGCTCATCTGGGCCAGCCCCCGCTCGGTGGGCACGACCAGCTTCGCGCGCCGGTCGTCCGGGTCCGGCTGCCGGGTGACGTACCCCAGCGCCTCCAGCTCGTCCAGCACCTTGCCGACGACCTGCTTGTGCTGGCCGGACCGGCGGGACAGGTCGGTGGCCCGGGTGCCCTCCTCGTCCAGGTGGGCGAGCACGGCGCCGTGCTGCGGGCGCAGGTCCGGGTAGCCGTCCTCGGCGAGGGTGTCGAACAGCTCCTCCTGCACGGCGAACAGCAGCCGGCTGGTGAGCACGCCCAGGTCGGGATCGGTGTGCTTGCGTTCGCCTCGCCGCATGACCCTCCTTTGGTCACCTATGGTGATAGTCACCATTATTGACGATCACCAAGTATGACTATATCGTCGTAGTCATGATCAAGCAGCAGGAGGGTGCCACCGTGGACAGCCGCGTCAAGGTCGCGATCGTGTACTACTCGGCCACCGGCAACATCGCCCAGATCGCGCAGGAGATGGCCGAGACCGCGGAGAAGGCGGGCGCCGAGGTCCGGTTGCGCAAGGTCGCCGAACTCGCGCCGCGGGCCGCGATCGACGCCAACCCGGCGTGGGTCGCGAACGACTCCGCGACCGCCGACATCCCGGTCGCCGTCGCCGACGACCTGGTCTGGGCCGACGCGGTGATCATGGGCACGCCGACCCGGTTCGGCAACGTCGCCTCGCAGCTCAAGCAGTTCCTCGACACGCTCGGCGGCGTCTGGCAGCAGGGGCTGCTGGCGGACAAGGTCTACAGCGGGTTCACGTCGACCGGCACGCTGCACGGCGGCCACGAGTCGACGCTGCTGGCGCTGGCCAACACGTTCCACCACTTCGGCGGCATCGTGGTCGCGCCCGGCTACACGCACCCGGACAAGTTCGCCGACGGCAACCCGTACGGCACGTCCCACCACGACGCGGGCGGCACGGCGGCCGTGGACGACACCGTGCGCGCGGCGGCACGGGTGCAGGCCGAGCGCGTGGTCCGCTTCGCCCGCGCGATCGCCACGGCGTGATGACCGTCGAGGGTGTCGTCGCGCCCGGATTCGAGGAGGTGCGCGAGGAGTTCGCGGCGGTCGTGGCCGCCGAGCTCGGTCTCGGCGCCCAGTTGGCCGTCTACCGGCACGGACGGCAGGTGGTCGACCTCTGGTCCGGGTTGGCGGAGGACGCGTTGCTCGCGCTGTACTCGTCGGGCAAGGGCGCGGCGCACCTCGTGGTGGCGCTGCTGGTGCAGGACGGCGTGCTCGACCTGGATCGCGCGGTCGCGTCGTACTGGCCCGAGTTCGCCGCCGGCGGCAAGGAACGGCTGACGCTGCGGGACCTGCTCGCGCACCGGGCCGGGCTCGTCGGCGTGGCGGGCGGGTTCGCCGCGGAGGAGTTGGCCGACGACCGGCTGCTCGCCGCACGGCTGGCCGGCGAGCGCCCGGCCTTCACCGACGGGTACGGCTACCACGCCCTGACGATCGGCGCGCTGACCGGCGAGGTGGTGCGCCGGGCGACCGGGCGGACGTTGCGCGAGTGGTACGAGGAGCGCGTGCGGGCGCCGTACGGGCTGGACTTCCACCTCGGGCTGCCCGCGGACCTCGAACCCCGGTACGCGCCCGTGCAGCCGGCGGTCTCGCCGCCGCCGACGCCCGAAGGGCTCACCGCGCTCGCGTTCAACACGCCGTTGGACCTGGTCGCGTTCGCCAACACGCGGCGCGTGCGCGAGCTGGGGCAGGCGTCGGCGGGCAGCGTCGGCAACGCGCGCGGCCTGGCCCGGCTGTACGCGGCGGCGATCGGTCCGGTGGACGGCCGGCCGCCGTTGCTCGGGCCGGCCGTGCTGGCCGAGTTCACCCGGCCGCACTCGACCGGCGTCGACCTGGTGACGGGGGAGCGGGACCACTTCCTGCTCGGTTTCGAGGCGCAGGGCGTGCGGTACGCGGGGCTCGGCGCGGACGCGTTCGGGCACAGCGGCGCGGTGGGCGCGCAGGCGTTCGCCGACCCGTCCAGCGGCATCGCCTACAGCTACACCCGGCGCCGGTTCGCCGTCGGTGGCGGCGGTGGCGCGGTGGAGAACCACCGGCTCGTGGCGGCCGTGCTCCGTGCGGTGGCGGCCCCGAACTCGAACGGTCGACAACGTCGTCACGTTCAGTAGAGTCGATGGGGAGAGATCACCAGCGGAGGATTGCGATGAAGCGGAACATCACCTGCCCCTGCGGCGAGCACATCACGGGTCAGGACGAGGACGACCTGGTGACGAAGACCCAGCAGCACCTCAAGGAGAACCACCCGGGCCACGACTACTCGCGCGACGAGATCCTGTTCATGGCCTACTGAGCCTCCTCGCCCGGGTCGGGGTGCACGGCGACGAGCAGCAGCGCGTCGAGCAGCCGCAGCCAGTCCCGCTCGGCGAGGTCGCGGCCGGTGAGGGCGGACAGGCGGGCCAGCGCGTCCAGCAGCCGCCCGGCGAGCTCGGCGGCGTCCTGGCCGGTCGCCTCGGCCAGGACGCGGACGTCGCGGCGGAACCTGGTGGTGCGGCCGAGGCGGACCAGCGCGGCGGGTAGTTCGGCGGGCGGCGGCCCGGGTTCGTCGTCGTCGGCGAACCCGATGGCCAGCCGCGTGCCCAGCGCCCGTGCCAGGCGGGTGAGCGCGTCGGTGGTCGGGTTGCCCCGGCCGTTCTCCAGGTTCGCCACGTACGGCACCGAGAGGCCGGCGTCGGCGGCGACGGCGGCCACCGTGCGCCCGCCCGCGGCACGCAGCGCTCGCAGCCGTTGACCCAGTTCGTGTCCCACCGGGCCAATCTTGTCAGAACACTACCCCCAATGACTATCTTCTGGAGATAGTCAGCGGGTGATGGCTGCGCTGCGCGTGCGGGACTTCCGGCTGCTCTGGGCGGCGCGGACGGTGAGCGTGTTCGGCACCTGGCTGCTCGTGGTCGCGGTGCCCGCGCACGTCTTCCACCTGACCGGCTCGGTGTTGGCCGCCGGCGCGGCGCTGGCGGCGGAGTTCCTGCCGCCCGTGCTGCTGGGGCCGTTCGCGGGGGTGCTGGTCGACCGGTGGGACCGGCGGCGGGCGATGGTCGCGGCCGAGGTGCTGCGCGCCGCCGCCGTCACCCTGCTGCTGTTCGCCCGCGATCCCGGCGACCTCTGGCTCGTCTACGTCGCGCTGGTCGTCGAGAGCACGGGCACGGTGGTGTTCCGGCCGGCGGCGCAGGCGCACCTGCCCGTCGTGGTCGGCACCGGCACGGTGTTGAGCGGCGCCAACGCCCTGAACTCCGTCACCGACGGCGTGGCCCGGCTCGTCGGGGCGCCGCTGGGTGGCGCGCTCGTGGGCGTGATCGGCTTCCCCGCGCTGGTGCTCGCGGACGTGGCGAGTTACCTGGTCTCCGCCGGGTTGATCGCGTCGATGTCCCGGCGCGCGGGCGGCGACAAGGGTTCCGGGGTCGGCGATGAACTCCGCGCAGGGCTCGCGTTCCTGCGGTCGCAGCGAACGGCCAGGACGCTCCTCGTCGTCAGCACCGTGTTCCTGGCCGCCAACGCCTCGCTCAGCGCGCTGCTGGTCCCGTTCGGGATCACCGCGTTGGGCGGCGACGGACCGGTCGGGTTGGTGATGTCCGGGCTGGGCGTCGGGTTCCTGCTCGGCGCGCCGCTGAGCCGAGTCCTGGTCGACCGCCTGCGGTCGGGTCCGTTGCTGGCCGGTGCTTTGGTGGTCACTTCAGTGGGGTTCGTGCTGCTGTTCAGCTCGGCGTCGCTGATCTCCGCGCTGCCCGCCGCCGTGCTGATCGGGCTGGCGGGTTCGGCCGCGCTGGTCGTCACGCAGACCGCCCTGCAACGGGTGACGCCGACCGAAGTGCTGGGCCGGGTCGGCGCCGTCATGTTCACGGGTGAGGCGGTGGCGACGTTCGTGGGCGCGCTGGCCGGGCCGGCGCTGGCCGAGCTCACCTCTGCGCGCACGACCGCGTACGCCGCGTGCGCGGTCACCGTGTTCGCCGCGGTGTACGCGACATCGACACCCTCCGTTCATCAACCGTTCGCCTCGTGATCTCCGCTTCGCGCGTCAAACGAGTCGAGCGGCAGAGATGATCGCCGTGGGAACACGGGGGTGAGCGGGTCCAGTGAAGCGCCGGTTGTCCATCGGCTTGGCCGTGGTGTTGTTGGCCGCGGTAGTCGCGGTGGTCGTGTGGGGTCGTTCGGATGACGCGGAGGGCGGGGCCCGAGGTGAGTTGACCACCGTGCGCGGGGTCATCGGGTCGGAGAAGCTGGCCTTCTTCAGCGACCAGCGGGTGGTCGACGCGTTCGCGAAGCACGGTCTGAAGATCGAGGTGGACACGGCGGGCTCACGGCAGATCGCCACCTCCGTCGACCTCGGCAAGTACGCGTTCGCGTTCCCGTCGTCCTCGCCCGCCGCGCAGCGGATCCAGCGCGACCGCAAGACGACCGCCGCCCACACGCCGTTCCAGTCGCCCATGGCGGTGGCGACGTTCGAGCCGATCGTGAAGCTGCTCGAGGCGGCCGGCGTCGTGACCAAGGGTGCGGGCGACTACCAGGTCCTCGACGTGGCCAAGTACCTGGAGCTGACCAAGGCGGGCACGCGCTGGGACCAGCTGCCCGGCAACACCGCCTACCCGGCCCGCAAGAACGTCCTCATCACCACGACCAACCCGGGCGAGTCGAACTCCGCCGCGATGTACCTGTCCATCGTGTCGTTCGTGGCCAACGGCAACACCGTGGTCGGCACGCCGGAGCAGGAGGCGGCCGTGCTGCCCGACGTCGCCCGGCTCTTCCGCGACCAGGGCTACACGCAGAACAGCACCGAGGGCCCGTTCGAGGACTACCTCGCGGCCGGCATGGGCAAGACGCCGCTGGCGCTGATCTACGAGTCCCAGTACCTCGACCGGGTGCAGCGCGCCGACGGCTCGATCCGCCCCGACATGCGCCTGCTCTACCTCGCGCCGACGGTCTACTCCAAGCACACGCTGGTCCCGTTGTCCGACCAGGGCGACCAGGTCGGCCGGCTGCTGAGCACCGATCCCGAGCTGGCCAGGCTCGCCGCCACGTTCGGCTTCCGCACGTCCGACCCGCGGGTGTTCGCCGACGTGGTGGGCGACAAGGCGCCCGCGGACCTGGTGGACGCGGTCGAGCCGCCGTCGTTCGAGACGCTGGAACGCCTGCTCGACGCGGTCGCCGCGTGATGGACGAGTTCACCCTCACGCCGCCGGAACCCGTGACGCCGGTCCCGGTCGAACGCGCGGCCGGCCTGATCGCGCTCGGCGACGACGTGCGCGCGGACGTCGACCGCCGGGCCGAGCGGTTCGCCGAACGCCTCCAGGAGCTGGACGTCCGGTCCCCGGAGTTCACCGCCGTGCTGGACGACGTGCTCGCCGTCGGCGAGGCGGACATGCGTGCCGCGGCGGGCGTGGCGGGCGCGATGCTCGACCGCTCGGCCCGCGCCCTGCGCGACAACTCGCCGCAGGTCCAGGTCACCACGTCGTTGTCGGGCCTGCGCCGCACCGTCGCCGAGCTCGACCCGGCGAAGCTGCCGATCACCGGCCGCAAGCTGCTCAAGGTCTTCCCCGTCGCGAACGCCGCCAAGAAGGCGCTCGACCGCTACCGCGCCGCGGGCGAGCCGGTGAACGCGCTGGTCGTGGACCTGCGCAACCGGCAGGACGTGCTGCGCCGGGACAACGCCGCCATCAAGGGCGAGCGCGAGCGGCTGTGGCGGGCCATGGGCAAGTTGGCCGAGGCCGCCGCGTTCGCCGAGGCGGTGGACGCGGCGATCGACCGGCAGGCCGAGGTGTTCGACCTGGCCGACCCCGGACGGGCGCGGGCGCTGCGCGCGGACGTGCTGCACCCGATCCGGCAACGGCACCAGGACCTGCTGACGCAGCTCGCCGTGAGCGCGCAGGGCTACCTGGCCCTGGACCTGGTGCGGCGCAACAACGACGAGCTGATCCGGGGCGTGGAACGCGCGGTCACCACGACCGTGGCCGCGTTGCGGATCGCCCTGCTGGTGAGCGGCGCCCTGGCCAGCCAGCGGGACGTGCTGGACGAGGTCGCCGCGTTGCAGGCCACCACGGACGGCCTGATCCGCGCCAACACCGAGCTGCTGGACCTGCAGGGCGCGGAGATCCGCCGTGCGAGCAGCGACCCGGCCGTGGCGGTGGAGACGATCCGCGCGTCGTTCGACCGGATCTACGCGGCGATCGACGCGGTCGACGGCTACCGGGCGGACGCGGTCCGCACGATGGCCGCCACGGTCGAGTCGCTGTCGGGGGAGATCCGCCGCGCGGAAGAGCACTTGCGCCGTTCGCACGACGCGGCGGCGGTCGAGGGGGACCGATGAGAACAGCGTTCGTGCTCGCCGCCGTGCTGGTGGTCGCGGGGTGCACCGGCGACGCCGAGCCCGACCCGGCGCGGCCCGCGGGCCCGGCGGAACCGGGGGTGTTGCGGGTGCTCGCGGGCAGCGAGCTGACCGACATGCAGCCCGTGCTGGACGCGGCGGCCAAGGCCACCGGCGTCGAGGTGAAGTTCACCTTCACCGGCACGCTGGAAGGCGCCGAGGCGTTGGCGAAGGGCGAGGTCGACGGCAAGTACGACGCCGTCTGGTTCTCCTCCAACCGCTACCCGGCGGGCATCCCGGAAGCCGCGAAACGGCTCGGCAACCAGGTCAAGATCATGAGTTCGCCGGTGGTGCTCGGCCTGTCCACGTCGTCGGCGCAGCGGCTGGGGTGGGCCGACCGGCGGGTCGGCTGGGGTGAGATCGCCGAGCAGGCCGGGCGGAAGGCGTTCAGCTACGGCATGACCGACCCGTCCGCGTCGAACTCGGGCTTCTCCGCCCTGGTGGGCGTGGCGTCCGCGTTGGCGGGCGCGGGCAACGCCGTGGACGCGGGCCAGATCGCGGCCGTGACGCCGCAGCTCAAGAGCTTCTTCGCCGCGCAGTCGCTGTCCGCCGGGTCGTCGGGCTGGCTGTCGGAGGCCTACCAGCGCCGGGCCGCGGGCCAGGACCCCGGCACGCGGGTCGACGGGCTGATCAACTACGAGTCCGTGCTGCTGTCCATGAACGCCGCCGGGAACCTGCCCGAACCGCTCACGCTGGTCTACCCGTCCGACGGCGTGGTCACCGCGGACTACCCGCTGACCCTGCTGGCGGACTCCGGTGACGCCGCGCGTGACGCGCACCAACGCCTCACCGACCACCTGCGCACGCCGGACGTGCAGCGCGAGGTCATGGAGACCACGCACCGGCGACCGGTCGTGCCGGGTGTCGAGCTGGACTCCCGGTTCGCCGTGCGCGACCTGGTCGAGCTGCCGTTCCCGGCCGCGCGCGACTCCGTCGACGCCCTGCTCTCGGCCTACTTCAACGAGATCCGGCGTCCGTCGCGCACGCTGTACGTGCTCGACACGTCCGGCTCGATGGCCGGTGACCGGATCGAGGCGCTGCGGTCCGCGCTGGTCGGCCTGACCGGCGCGGACGGTTCGCTCACCGGCCGCTTCCGCCGGTTCCGCAGCCGGGAGGAGGTGACCATGCTGCCGTTCAACACCACGCCGGGCACACCGCGGACGTTCACCCTGCCCGAGGGGGACCCGCAGGCCGAGTTGGCGGAGATCAAGGCTTACGCGGAAGGGTTGCGCGAAGGCGGCGGCACGGCCATCTACGACAGCTTGAACCGCGCGTACGACCTGATGGAACCGCTGGTCGCGGCGGACCCCGACCGGTTCACGTCGATCGTGCTGATGACCGACGGCGAGAACGCGAACGGCTCGGGCCTGGCCGAGTTCATGGCGTCGTTCGACTCCTCGCACGCGGCGGTGCGGCACGTGCCCGTGTTCACCGTGCTGTTCGGCGAGGGCAGCAGCGACGAGCTGGGCAAGGTGGCCGAGCTGACCGGCGGCGAGGTGTTCGACGCGCGCGCCACCGACCTCGGCGACGTGTTCCAGGAGATCCGCGGCTACCAATGATCCGCTACCTCGGCTCGACCAAGAACCTCGTCGGCTGCGTCGGCGGTCTCATCGGCGTGCTGCTGCACCTGAGCGGCGTGGTCGGCGGGGTGTGGCCGCTCGTGGTGGCCGGGCTGTACGCCGTCGGCGCGCTGCTCGCGCCGCCGGAGAAGGTCCGGCTCGTGCCGGTGGACGCGGTCACCGAGGCCGGTCTGCTGCGCGCGGAGCTGGACGGCCTGGTGCGCGAGGTGGGCGCGCAGTCGTCCCGGATGCCCGAGCCGGCCGTCGCCGCCGTCGGCCGGATCGGCGCGGTGCTCGGCGACCTCCTCGAACGGCACGACGCGTTGGCCGCCAACCCGGACCTGCGGCACACCGTGGTGCGGCTGGCGCGCACCGACCTGCCGCTGTCCGTGCAGACGTACCTGAACCTGCCGTGGTGGTTCGCGGTGAAGCAGCGGGCGGGCGGCGAGCCGAGCCCGGGCGACGAGCTGGTGACGCAGCTCGAGCTGCTGGAGGCCGAGGCGCACCGGGTGGCCGAGCGCGTGTACGCGGTGGACGTGAACCAGCAGGCCGACCACACCCGGTACCTGCGCGAGCGTGACGCGGGCGAGCAACCCTGACCGCGTGTCGAACCTTCAGACCCGCCGTGTCGAACCTTCAGGTCCCGCGTGTCGAACGCTCAGGCCTAGCGTGTCGAACGCTCAGGTACCGCGAGTTCTCCGTTCGCGCCCACCGAAGTCCATGCCTGAGCCGGGGTGAGGGTCGTGCCGTGGGCGAAGCGCTCGGCGAACGCCTCCGGCCCCAGCACTCCGGTGGCACGCGCGGTGACGCGGTCGACGTCGCCGCGTTCGGCGGGTGGCAGGGGAGCGCCGCGTGACCGCCTGGCCGCGTCCGCCGCGCCGAGCAGGACCGCGGCGTCCGCCGGTGCCGCGGCGCCGGCCAGACCTTCCAGCGCCAACGCCAGCGCACGGGGGTCACCCGTGTCCGCGGCCACCGCGTAGCTCTCCCGGTGCCGCGCGGCGGCCGTTGCGGGGTCTCCGCGCAGTTCGGCGACGAAGCCGAGTTCGGCGAGCACCAGCGCGTTCGCGCTCGTCAGCCCGACCTCGTCGTGCCAGTCGAGCACGGCGTTCAGCAGCTCCTCGGCGGTGTCGAGCTCGCCTTCACGGCGTGCGCCGAGCGCCAGGCCCAGCCGCGCGTTGACCTCACCGGCCCGGAAACCGTGCTGCGCGGCCAGGTGCATCGCCCGCTCGTGGTGCTCCCGCGCCCGCGCGTGGTCACCGGCGAGCAGCGCGATGCGGCCGAGGCCCGAGGTCAGGTCGGACACCTCCGGCCACAGCCCGAGCCGATCGGCGAGCCGGAGGCCCGTGCGCAACCGGTCGGCCGCCTCGTCGTGGTCGCCGAACGCCTCGGCCACCACCGCGAGCACCCTGGTGCCGCGCAGTTGGCCCCACGTGTCGCCGAGGTCGCGGAAGAGGACGACGCTGCGCTCGCCCTCCCGTGCCGCCGCGGCCAGGTCGCCGCGCAGGAAGCGCTGGAGCGCGCGGTCGCCGAGCGCCGCCGCGGTGCCCCAGCGGTCGCCGGTCGCGGCGAAGCCCGTCAACGCCCGGTCGGTCAGGTCCTCCGCCGAGGCGATGTCGCCGATCTCGCACAGGGCGTGGCCGAGGAACCAGGCCGCGTGGGGTTCGGGGCACGACCGCAGCGCGGCCTCGATCCGCTCGGCGCGGTCGGCGCCGTCACCGGTCAGGATGCGGATCGCGGTGTGCCAGGCCGTGGTGGCGCCGGTCCGGCCCAGCGCGTGCGCGGCTTCGAACGCACGGCGCGCCTCGCCGAGCCTGCCGCGCAGCACCCAGTACCACGCCAGCGCGTCCACCAGCCGCAACGCGGGCGAGACCAGCCCTCGGCGCACGGCGTGGTCCAGGGCGCCGCGCAGGTTGGCCGACTCCGCGTCCAGTCGCCGCAACCACTCGTGCTGGTCCGGCCCGCGCAGCCGGGCCTGTTCGGCCAGGCCGGTGTAGTACTCGACGTGCCGTGCGCGGACCTCGTCCAGCTCGCCCGCCTCGGCCAGCCGCTCCACGCAGTACGCGGCCAGGGACTCGAGCAGCCGGTACCGGTTGCCGCCCACGCCTTCCACCACGACCACCAGCGACCGGTCGACCAGACCGGCCACCACGTCCAGGACGTCGTCACCGCCGCACACCGCCTCGGCCGCCTCCAACGCGCAGCCCTCGTGGTGCACGGCCAGCCTCCGCAGCACGACCCGCGACGCGTCGTCCAGCAGCTCCCAGCTCCAGTCGATCATCGCGCGCAGTGTCCGCTGCCGGGGCGGTGCGTCCCGGTACCCGCCCGCCAGCACGCGGAACCGGTCGTCCAGCCGGGCCAGCACCCCGGTCACGCCCAACGCGCGCACCTTCGTCGCGGCCAGTTCCAACGCCAACGGGATGCCGTCCAACCGCCGGCAGATCGCGGCCACCGCGGCGAGGTCCGCGGTGGACCCGCCCGCCGCGCCGGCACGGGCGACGAACAGCTCGACCGCGGCGGATCCGGCGAGCGGCGCGACGGCGTGGCGCACTTCGCCCGCCACGGCCAGCGGCTCCTGGCTGGTCGCCAGCACGCGCACGTGCGGCGCGGTCCGCAGCACCGCCGCGGTCAGCTCCGCCACCTGCGTGATCAGCTGCTCGCAGTTGTCGAGCACGAGCAGCAGCCGCTTGTCCCGCAACGCCGTCGTCAGCCGGTCGGCCGCGTCGACGTGCTCACCGCCCCAGGTGCCGTCGTCGCGAATGCCCAGCGCCGCCGTGAGCACGTCGGGCAGCGAGCACGGCGCCGACACCTCGACCACCCACACGCCGTCCGGGAAGCCGTCCACCAGCTGCCGGGCGGTCTCCACCGCGAGCCTCGTCTTGCCGACACCGCCCGGTCCGGTCAACGTCACCAGGCGGTGCCCGGCCAGCAGCCGGCGCACCTCGGCCACGTCCCGCTCCCGGCCGACCAGCGCGGTGAGCGGGTTCGGCAGGTTGGTGCCCGGCCGGACCGGGGGCGCGAGGCGGGGGTCCTGGTTCAGCATCGCGCGGTGCAGCGCGGCCAGCTCGGGGCTCGGGTCGACGCCGAGCTCGTCGGCCAACCGGTGGCGCAGGTCGTCGTAGCCCGCCAGCGCCTCGTGCTGCCGTCCCGCCCGGTAGAGCGCGCGCAGGTGGATCTCGCGCAGGCGTTCCCGCAACGGGTGCCGCGCGACGACGTCCGCGAGCTCGGACACCACGACCGCGTGCTCGCCGAGGTCGAGCCGCGCCAGGGCCAGGTCCTCCAGCGCGACCAGCCGCTGCTCCTCGAGCCGGGTGGTCGCCGACCGGGCGAAGTCGAGGTCGGCGAAGTCCGCGAACGCCGGACCGCGCCACAGGTTCAGCGCGTCGGTCAGCAGCGCGACCCGCGCCGCCGGGTCGGTGGCCGCACGTGCCCGCGCGACCAACTCCGCGAACACGTCGGCGTCCACCGAGCCGGCGCGGACCAGGTAGCCGGGCGATCGTGATTCGACCAGGTCACGGCCGCCCGGCTCGGCCTCCTCCAGCGCCCGGCGCAGCTGCGACACCTTCGCGTGCAGCGCCCGGAGCGGGTTGCCGGGGCCGTCGTCGCCCCACAGGTCGGCGACCAGCCGGTGGGCCGACACGGGACGGCCGCGGTCGGCCAGCAGGTCGGCGAGCAGCAGTCGCACCTTGCGCTCGGGCACCTTGACCGGCGTGCCGTCCTCGGTCCGGACGTCCAGCGGACCCAGCACCCCGAAACGCATGGCGCAACCGTAGTCGAGGCGGTCCGAACAGGACCCGAGCAGAACCCGAACAAGGCGTCGGCAAGGTGGTCACCAGAGATCGAACACCTGCTCGGAGGCACACCATGACGATCATCACCACCACCCGGGAGATCCGGCTCGCGTCACGTCCGGTCGGCGAGCCGGCACCCGACGACTTCACGCTCGCCACCGTCGAGCTGCCCGCGTTGGCCGACGGGCAGGTGCTCGTCCGCAACACGTGGATCTCGGTCGACCCGTACATGCGCGGCCGGATGGACGACGTCGAGTCGTACATCCCGCCGTTCCGGCTCGGCGCGGCGCTGGACGGCGGTGCGGTCGGCGAGGTCGTCGCGTCGAAGTCGGACGCCGTGCCGGTCGGCGCGACCGTGGCCCACTTCCTCGGCTGGCGTGAGCACGCCGTGGTCGACGCGTCGGCCGTGACGGTCGTGGACACCACGATCGCGCCCGCGTCCGCCTACCTGGGCGTGCTGGGCACACCGGGACTCACCGCGTACGTGAGCCTGACCGAGATCGCGCCGGTGCGGCCGGGTGACGTGGTCTTCGTGTCCGCCGCCGCGGGCGCGGTCGGCAGCGTCGCCGGGCAGATCGCCAAGCGGCTCGGCGCGTCCCGGGTGATCGGCTCGGCGGGCGGGCCGGTGAAGGGGAAGAAGCTGCTGGACGACTTCGGGTTCGACGCCGCGCTGGACTACAAGGCGGGCGCCGTCGCCGAACAGCTGGCGTCGGCCGCGCCCGAGGGCATCGACGTCTACGTCGACCACGTCGGCGGCGACCACCTGGCGGCGGCCATCGGGGCGATGCGCGTCGGCGGCCGGATCGCGCTGGTGGGCGCGATCAGCCAGTACAACGCGACCGAACCCGTGCCGGGGCCGAACCTCTACCCGGCCGCGGTCAAGCAGCTCAGCCTGCGCGGCATGGTGGTCAGCTCCTACCTGGACCGGTTCCCCGAGTACGTCGAGCGCGCCGCCGGGTGGCTGGCGGACGGCCACCTGCGCACCGAGGAGACCGTGTTCGACGGGTTGGAGAGCGCGCCGGAGGCGTTCTTCGGCGTGCTGAGCGGCGCCAACACCGGCAAGATGCTCGTCCGCCTGGACGCGAGGTGAAAGCGCTCGTGGTGGTGGCCCACCCGCGCACCGACTCGCTCACGTCGCGCGTGGCGGCCAAGCTGGTGGACCACCTGACCGCGCAGGACGTCGCCGTGGACCTGCTCGACCTGCACGCCGAGGGTTTCGACCCGCGCATGACGGTCGAGGACGAACCGGACTGGGCCGACCGCGACAAGGTGTACTCGGCGCCGGTGCGGGAGCACATGGCCCGGATCGAGGCGGCGGACCTGCTGCTGGTGGTGTTCCCGGTCTGGTGGTTCGGGCCGCCGGCGATCCTCAAGGGGTGGATCGACCGGGTGTGGAATTACGGCTTCGCCTACGGCCGCGGCCGACCACGCCTGGCCGGCAAGCGGATGCGGTGGATCGGGTTGGCGGGCGAGACGCGGGAGACGTTCGCCGAGCGCGGCATGGACGACGTGCTCGACCGGCAGCTCCGGGTGGGCGTGTCCCACTACTGCGGGATCGCGGACGCCTCGCTGGCCCTGCTGTACGGCACGCTCGCCGGTGACGACCACGTCCGGGGACTGCTCCGGGACGTCACCGGCCTGGTGGACGTCGCTCAGAGGAGTTAAGGGGTCGGCGCGGCGGTCGCCTCTCGGCGAGTGGCTCGACGCGGCTCCAGCCGAACGGTATTCCGCGAAGGCGCTTGGTGAGGCCCGGGGACACGGACCGCACCGACCGAGTGTTCCAACGGTCGGTGGGCGCTCGGTGTTCCCGCCTCGGCGTGGCGTGCGTCACGTGCTCTCAGCTTCCGTACGCTACCGTACGGCGCAGTGACCATACGCAAGCGTACGGGGGTGTCGGATGGCGGTGTTGGCCCTGCTCACGGCGGGTGTGCTGGTGCTCGTGGGTGCGTTGCACGTGCTGTGGATCTTCTCGCCGTGGCCGTTGCGGTCACGGGAGGAGTTCGCCCGGCGGGTGGTGGACGTGCCGCCGGAGAAGCTGCCGTCGGCCGGTCTGACGCTGGCGGTGGCCGTGCTGCTCGGCGTGGCGGCCTACCTCGTGGTGGGTCGCGCGGACCTCGTCGGCGTGCCCGGCCCGGCGTGGTTGTCGGTGGCGGGCACGGCGGGCGTGGCGGCGGTGTTCCTGCTGCGCGGCGCGGGCGGGCTCGTCTCGTCGTCCCGGAAGTCGACCGAGTTCGCCCGGCTCGACCTGCGCGTCTACTCGCCGCTGTGCCTGGCGCTGGCCGCGTCCTGCGCGGTGATCGCGGTCGGCGGCTGACCCGTGACGTGGAATCGGCCCCCGCCCGGACTCGAGGTCCGAACGGGGGCCGACGGCTTGCGCTGACGCGATCGAGCGTGCGTCGGGGTGCTACTTGGCGCAGCCCGGGAGGTGCGGGTGGCGCTCGCCGCGCTCGACCGACTCCTTGGCCAGCGTGCACTGCATGACGTCGTAGGCGGGTTTGCGGGAGAAGTCCTCCCACATCACCGTCGCCGCGCCCTCGCCGGCGAAGAACACCGGCACCCAGGAGTACTTGTCGGTGAAGCCCCAGATCGTGAAGGAGTCACAGCCCTCCACGTTGAGGCACGCGACCAGCGTCCGGTTGTAGTAGTCGGCCTGCTTGGCCAGCATCTCCGCGGTCGGCACGCCGTTCGCCGGCAGGTCCATCCGCACGTCCAGCTCGGTGATGGCCGTGCCGAGACCCAGGTCGGCGAACCGCTTCAGGTTCGTCTCCAGGTCGCCGGGGAAGCCGTACCGGGTGCTGAGGTGCGACTGGGCGGAGAAGCCGTGCACCGGCACGCCCTGCGCCTTCAGGTCCTTGATCAACGCGAGGTAGGCGTTGCTCTTGGCGTTGACGCTCTCCACGCCGTAGTCGTTGAAGTACAGGTCGGCCTGGGGGTCGGCCTCGTGCGCCCAGCGGAACGCGTCGGCGATGATGCCGGGACCGAGCTCACGGATCCAGATGTTGTCGGTGGTGCGCAGCGCCCCGGTCTCGGTGAAGATCTCGTTGGCCACGTCCCACTGCTGGATCTTGCCCTTGTAGCGGCCCACGACGGTGGTGATGTGCTCGCGCAGGATCTCGCGGAGCTCGTCGGCGGTGAAGTCGCCCTGCTCCAGCCACGCCGGGTTCTGGCTGTGCCACAGGAGCGTGTGCCCGCGGACGACCTGGCGGTTGCGCTGCGCGAACTTCACGATGGCGTCGGCCATCCCGAAGTTGTAGCGGTCGCGCTCCGGGTGGATGTACTCCCACTTCATCTGGTTCTCGGCGGACACCGAGCTGAACTCCTTGGCCAGCACGGAGCGGTACTCGAGGTCCTTGGTGAACGGGTCGGGGTAGGGCTGGTCCTCGTGGTGGCCGCCACCGGCTGCGGCGGTGCCGATGTAGAACCCCTTGGGCGCCACCCAGCGGAGGCTGTCCTTCTTCGCGTGGCCCGCGGACAGGTCACCCGTGTCGGGCGAGGCTGCGGCCACGAGGGCCAGCGGCGATGTCAACGCCATCGCGGCGAGCGCGGCGGTGACGAGGCGGATCGACTTCATGGAGGTCTTCGCTTTCTCGGACGACTACGACGGCGGCGTTCGAAAGTTTCGTCTTTGATCCGGCAATTTTCGAGATGCCGGACCCTAAGACGGCCGCCGGGCGATCGTCAAGCCTTCGTCAAGTACTCACCACCGCCCGTCGGTGCTGGTCGGAGAGTTTTGTCGGGGCGGACCGCTACCGTGATCACCGAACGGGCAAGTGAGTGACTGGGGGTCACGGGATGAGGAAACTGGCGGTAGGGCTGGTCGCCGTGCTGGGGCTGGCGCTGGTCCCGGGCACGGCGGTGGGTTCGGCCGGGGCCGCGGGCCTCGGGTGGAACGCGACGTGGGCCGCCTCGCCGCACGCGCCGACCGACGTGTTCGGACCGGGTTGGGGGACGGTCGGCTTCGACGACCACACCGTCCGCCAGGTGGTGCGGATCAGCGATGGCGGCGCGGCGGTGCGGATCAGGCTGTCCAACGCCTACGGCACGTCGCCGCTGGTCGTGACCGGCGCGACGGTGGCGCGGACGGAGCAGGGCGCGGCGGTGCGCCCGAACACGGTGCGGCACCTGACGTTCGGCGGCGGTCGCTCGGTGACGGTGCCGGTCGGCGGTGAGGTGGTCGGCGACCTCGCGCCGCTGGCCGTCGCGCCGCTGAGCCAGGTGACCGTGACGCTGTACCTGGCCGGGAAGACGGGGCCGGCCACCGGGCACGCGTTCGCGAGCGCGACGAGCTGGCGGGCGTCCGGCGACCACCGGGCCGACGCGGCGGCGGACGCGTTCACCGAGACGTCGACGTCGTGGTACTACCTCGACGCGGTCGAGGTCGTCGACGCCACGCCGCGGCGCGAGGTCGTGGTGGCCTTCGGCGACTCGATCACCGACGGCACGGCGTCCACTGTGGACGCCGACAACCGCTACCCGGACGAGCTGGCCGAGCGGCTGCGCGGACGGCGCGGCGTGGTGAACGCGGGCATCGGCGGCAGCCGGGTGCTCAACGACTCGTCGTGCTTCGGCGAGAAGGCGACGGCGCGGTTCGAGCGCGACGCGCTGGCGCAGCCCGACGTGCGCACGGTGATCCTGTTGGAGGGCATCAACGACATCGGGTTCAACCAGTTCCCGATCGACTGCACCACGCCGAACCCGGTGGTCACCGCGGCCGAGCTGATCGCCGGGTACCGCGACCTGATCGGCCAGGCGCACGCGAAGGGCGTGCGGGTCGTGGGCGGCACGTTGCTGCCGTTCAAGGGCGCCGCGTACTACACCGACGCGGGCGAGGCGGTGCGGGACGAGGTGAACGCGTGGATCCGCACGTCCGGCGAGTTCGACGCGGTGGTCGACTTCGACCGCGCGATGGCCGACCCGGCGGATCCGGACGCGTTGCGGCCCGCTTACGACAGCGGCGACCGCCTGCACCCGAACGACGTGGGTTACCGGGCGATGGCCGAGGCCGTCGACCTGTCGGTGCTGTAGCTCGCGACCGACCCGAAACGCCCTCCCGGCAGCCGTCGGGAGGGCGTTTCGTCGAATTGCGGTCGAATGCGCGTCGAATGCGAAGCCGCTGTCCCGCAACACTTCCCATTTCCGCGCACGCTTGGTTACAGTGCGATTTGGGAGCGCTCCCAGCCCACCCATGGTCATTGCCAACATGGTTGTCCTCAACGAGGAGGAGAGAGTGGCGCTCATATCCGTCCCTGTGAACAAGAAGAGCCTGTTCGCCAAGGCCTTCGCGACGGTCGCGGTCGTCGCCGGGCTCATGGCGAGCATGATGACCGGCGTCGCCCAGGCGCACGGGTCGACCGTCGACCCGCCGACGCGCAACTACGGCTGCTGGCAGCGGTGGGGCAGCGATTTCCAGAACCCGACGATGGCCCAGCAGGACCCGATGTGCTGGCAGGCGTGGCAGGCCGACACCACTGCCATGTGGAACTGGAACGGCCTGTACCGCGAAGGTGTCGCGGGCAACCACCAGGGCGCCATCCCCAACGGCCAGCTGTGCAGCGGCGGGCGGACCGGCGGCATGCGGTACGCGGCCCTGGACAACCCGGGTCAGTGGAAGGCCGCGACCAAGCCGCGGCAGTTCACCCTCGACATCTGGGACCAGGCCCGGCACGGCGCGGACTACCTGCGGGTGTACGTGACCAAGCAGGGCTACGACGCCACGACCACGCCGTTGGGCTGGAACCACCTGGACCTGGTCGCGACGACCGGCCGCTACGCGCCGTCCGACCACTACCGGGTCGCGGTGAACGCGGGCAGCCGCACCGGCAGGCACGTGGTCTACGCGATCTGGCAGGCCAGCCACTCGGACCAGTCGTACTACTTCTGCAGCGACGTGATCTTCCAGTAGGCGGGCCGGGTTCCGTGCCCGCCCGAGCAGCGGTGGGCACGGAACCCGTTGCCGTCACTGGTCGATGAACAGGCCCTGGCCGAGGCCGGAGCCGGAGGAGTCGTTGCCCGGCAGGACGGTCGTGTTGTCACCGCGCGCCGGGACGCCCACCACGGTCGGCTCGCCGTCCACCAGGTAGGTGTCGCCGGTGGTCGCGCGGTCGAGGAAGACGCCGAGGCCCTGGTTGTTGCCGAAGCCGAGGCTGCCCGCCCTGGTGCTCGGGTTCTGGATCGGGCCGACGAACTCACCCGCGAACGCCCCGTGGTAGCTGTCCGCGCCGGAGTCGTCGATCAGGACGCCGGTGGTGCCGGGCAGCACGTTGGCCGTGCCCTGGACGAACCGGGGGATCCGGTCGCACAGTCCTTCGCCCTCGTCGTCCCGCACACCGCCCGCACCCTCGGTCTGGTTGGGCGCGGACGGGTCGATCGGTGCGGGCATGTAGTAGTCGTAGGTGTCGTCGCCCGCCTGGTCGTTGAGCAGGCCGAAGCCGCCGACCAGCGCGAAGCCCTGGCTGTTGCGCACCGCCGAGTACGTGTCGTCCCCGCCGTCGTCCGACAGCAGGCCGACGCCGAAGATGTGGCCCGCGCCGAGTGAGCCGGTCTTGCCGGTGTAGGCGTCGGCCGTGCCGCCCGAGTCACGCAGGACGCTCACGCCGAGGAACCCCGCGCCGGCGGTCATCATCCGGCGCACGACCGGGTCGGTGGTGCAGCCGGTGTCGTGGTCGGGGGTTTCCTTGACGCCGTAGGTGTCCTGGCCCGCGAGGTCGAGCAGGACGCCGACCGCGGGCACGCAGTCGAGCGCGGTCAGACCGGGGATGGCGCGCTGGCAGCCCTGCGCCGGGCCGGTGCCGCGCAGGCCGGTGACGGCGGAGCCGGCGGGGGAGAAGTTGAGGTCGACCATGTTGCCACCGGCGTTGTTGCGGTACGTGTCGTCGCCGCCGACGTCGATGAGCAGCATGTAGTCGTGCGCGTAGGTGTTGTCGCCACAGGTGCTGCCGTCCAGCCGCAGCACGGGCCAGAGGTCGAGGTCGGCGGTGCCGGGTACCGCGCACGAAGCGGTCGCCGGGCCGGTCGCCAGGTCGTCCAGCGTGAGCTGCAGCTCGACCGTCCGCCGCCACACGGGCTCGGCGCACGCCTTGATGCCGGCGTGCGCCAGGGGGTCCAGGGAGCCGCCGGTCTTGAGCACGAGCGGCAGCAGGCCGGTCGGGATGGCTTCGAAGCGCGTCCCGGTGACCTGCCGGCAGGTGGTCATCGCGGTGAGCAGGTTCGCGACCCGACCGGCGATTTCGGCGGACAGGCCCGAGGAGCCGATGGCCGCGGTGGCGTCCTGCGGCAGGCCGACCCCGGTGGAGAGCGCGGAGACGGCGGTGCCCAGCGCGCCGACCGGGTCGGCGGGCAGCGGGGTCGTGATGGTGGTCGGCGTGCTCAACAGGCCCTGGTGGGGCTGGAGCCGGGCGCCGACGACGGGGTCGACGGCGGCGATCGCCTGCCAGGCCGAACCACTCGCGGCAGCCGTGCCGTTCGCGGCGACGAGCAGCGCCACGCAGCCGGACAACGAGAGCAACGCTCGTCTTAATCGTCTCGACATCGTCGATGTTCCCTTCGAACGCGGATCGGGGCGGCCGAACTATAGAGTCGGCCGTCCCGATCCGCACCCTAGGGAATGCGGTGTGCGCGCGAATTTCGCCGTTCGTCAGATCTTGCCGGTGCCGGCGCCCTGGGTCACGAGCGCCTTCACGTCGGCCGGGCTGTCGAGGGCGTACTGGTAGTAGGTGCGCGGGTCGGTGACGGTGCCGCCGACGACCGGCTTCCCGCTGTTCACGAAGACGTTGTTCCGCTCCACGATGTTGCCCTTGGGCCCGGAGTAGCTGTTGGTCATGGGCTCTTCGACGTTGTCGAAGTAGTTGCCCTCGATCCAGCAGCCCGACTGGGCCTGGCACGCCGGTCCGGTGTCGCTGTTGTTGAGGAAGTAGTTGTTGAAGATGTGCACCGGGTTGCCGAACCGGGTGCGCGGGTTGCGTTGCGACGTCTTGTTGAAGAAGTTGTGGTGGTAGCTGACCTTCAGGTGGCCGGTGTCCTGGGCGCCGTTGCTGTCGGAGTGCCCGAGCAGCATGTTCTTGGCGTGGTCGTGGACGTGGTTCCACGACACCGTGACGTAGCTGGAGCCGCGCTTGATGTCGATCAGCCCGTCGTAGCCGCGGGAGAGGTCGTTGTGGTCGATCCAGACGTGGTGGCTGAACATCTGCACGTTGATCGAGTCGTCGGTGGCGTTGCGGAACACCAGGTTGCGGATGATCACGTTGTGCACGGCGTCCGCCGGCGGGGTGGTCGTCTCGCTGACCGGCAGGCCGACGTTCAGCCCGCCGCCGGTGATGCCCGACGCCGCGCCGACGCCGACGATCGTCTTGTCCGAGGTGACGTCGTGCATGCCGGCCGGCACCGTGATCATGCCCTGCACCCGCACCACGCGCGGTCCGGTGGCCTTGATCGCGGCGATGAGGTCGGCGGCGGTGGACACCGTGACCTCGGGGCCGCCCTCGCCGCCCGTCGTGCCGTTCTGCCCCAGGGCGTTGACGGCGGCGAAGCCGATCGGCGCGCTGTCGGCGGCAGCGGCCGTCACGGGTGTCGCGACGGCCAGGCCGCCGAGCAGCGTCACCGCGACCGCGACCGCGGTCGTCCTCTTCATCACGCCACCCCCTGCACGCGGCCGACGCCGGCGCCGGCCGTGACGAGGCGTGGCACGGACGCGGGGTCGTCCACCGAGTAGCTGTAGTAGGTGCGCGGTTCCACGACGGCGCCGAGCGTTTCCGGCGCGCCGGAGCCGGCGTAGATGTTGTTGCGCTCCACCACGCGTCCCGGCCCGCTCTTGTCGTAGCCGGACAGGACCGGGTGGGCGACGTTCTCGAAGTAGTTGCCCTCGACCACCACGCCCGCGTCCATGGTGGACGCGACGCCGTAGAGCGAGTTGCCCCGGTAGTAGTTGTTGTAGACGTGCACGGGCTCGCCGAAGCGGACGCGCGGGTGGCGCTGGTCCGTGCCGTCGAAGAAGTTGTGGTGGTAGGTGACGCGCAGCTTGCCCTTGTCGCTGGTGTAGGTGTCGGAGTGGCCGAGCAGGGCGGCCTTGCTGTGGTGGTGGAAGTGGTTCCACGACACGGTGACGTAGTCGGAGTTGCGCTTGACGTCCAGCAGGCCGTCGTAGCCGTCGGACAGGTCGCAGTGGTCGATCCACACGTGGTGCGCGGAGTTGGTGACGCTGATCGAGTCGTCCGAGGCGTTGGTGAACCGCAGGTTGCGGATGATCACGTTGTTGCCGGGTCGGGTGGTGGAGCCGAGCTGGAGCCCGCCGCCGGTGATCTCGGCGGTGGAGCCGACGCCGACGATGGTCTTGTTCGCGACGACGGTCAGCATCTCGTCGCCGGTCTGGATCCGGCCGGACACCGAGATGACGTACGGCTCCTTGCGGCCCACGTAGTCGGCGAGCGCGGCGGCGGTGGCCACGGTGACCGCCTGGCCGCCCGCGCCGCCGGTGGTGCCGTTCTGGCCCAGCGCGGTGACTCCGGCGAACCCGTCGGCGACGTTCAGCGCGCCGACACCGGCCCAGGCCGGGCGTGGCGCGGTGGCGGCGACCGCGGCGAGCGCCGTGCCGGTGAGCAGCCGACGGCGGTTGAGTGGGCTCATGCGTGGCCTCCTGGGTCAGATCCGGCCGACGCCGGCGCCGGCGGGGACGGTGGTGGGCAGGGTCGACGGGTGGTCGGGGGTGTAGGCGTAGTAGGTGCGCGGCTCGACGACCGTGCCGAGGGTCTGCGGCGTGCCGGAGTTGACGAAGATGTTGTCGCGCTGCACCACGCGGCCGGGTCCGCTCTCGTCGTAGCCGGAGTAGATCGGGTGCGGCACGTTCTGGAAGTAGTTGGCCTCCACCAGCACGCCGGCGTTCTCCGTGGAGGCGACGCCGTAGAGGCGGTTGTCGCGGAAGTAGTTGTTGTAGACGTGGATCGGCTCGCCGAAGCGGACGCGGGGGTGCCGCTGCTCGGTGGCGTTGAAGTAGTTGTGGTGGAACGTGGTGCGGAGCTTGCCGGTGTCCGGGCCCGCGTTGGAGTCGGAGTGGCCGAGCAGCGCGGTCTTGCTGTGGCCGTGGAAGTTGTTCCACGACACCGTGATGAAGTCCGCGCCCCGGACGATGTCGATCAGGCCGTCCGCGCCGCCGCTGAGCTCGCAGTGGTCGATCCAGATGTGGTGCGAGGACTGCTGGATGCTGATCGCGTCGTCGTCCGCGCCGGTGAACCTCAGGTTGCGGATGATCACGTTCTGCCTGCGGTACATGTCCAGGCCGCCGCCGCGGATCTCCGCGCCGGGCAGGCCGATGACGGTCTTGTTGGACCGCAGGCCCTGCTTGCTGCTGAACGTCATGATCCCGTCGACCTGGATCACGTACGGCTCGTTGCGGTCGCAGTAGTCCAGGAACGTGTCGGTGTCCCGCACGGTGACCACGGGCCCGCCCACGCCGCCGGTGGTGCCGTTCTGGCCGAGGGTGTTCGTGCCGGCGAACCCGTCGGCGGTCTGGAACGGCGCCGCCCACACCGGGTTGGTGGTGACCGGGCGGGCCGTCGCGGCACGGGCGGTGACGGCGGTGAGGGCCGTGGCGGCGGCGCCCGCGAGGAGGCTGCGCCTGCTGATGTCGCTCATCGTCGGTGCTCCTGTCAGCTGCGACCGGTGCCCGCACCGGCGGGCACGATCGTGGGGACGTCGGCGGCGCGGTTGAGGGTGTAGCCGTAGTACGTGCGCGGTTCGACCACCGAGCCGCGGAGTTCGATCTTGTGGTTGCACTCGACGAGGATGTTGTCGCGGGCGACGATCCGGCCGAGGTCGCCGCTGAAGTCGACCCGGCCGGGGTTGTTCACGCTGAAGAAGTAGTTGCCCTCCAGCACCACGCCCGCGTTCATCGCCGAGGCCACGCCGTAGCTGTTGTCGCGGTAGTAGTTGTTGTAGACGTGCACGGACTCGCCGAACCGGACGCGCGGGTTGCGCTGGTCGGACCCGTCGAAGTAGTTGTGGTGGTAGGTGACCCGCAGGCGGCCGATGTCCTGCGCGCCGTTGTCGTCGTCGTGGCCGAGCAGCAGCGTCTTGTCGTGGTCGTGGAACCTGTTCCACGAGACGGTGACGAAATCGCTGCCCCGTTTGATGTCGACCGCGCCGTCGTCGCCGTTGGAGAAGTCGTTGTGGTCGATCCAGATGTGGTGGCTGAACATCTGCACGTTGATCAGGTCGTCCGTGGCGCCGGTGAGGGCGAGGTTGCGGATGATGACGTTGTGCACGGCGTCGGCCGGGGGAGAGGTGACGTCGTCGTCCACCGGGAGGCCGATGTTGAGCCCGCCGCCGACGAGCCTGGCGTCGGCGCCCAGACCGATGATCGTCTTGTCGGAGGCGACGTCGTGCATGCCGTCCGTGGTGCCGGTCGGCAGCGTGATCGTGCCCTTGACCTGCACGACCAGCGGTTCCGGCCGGGCGATGTAGTCCAGGAACTGCGCGGTGGTGCCGGCGGTGACGACGGCGCCGCCCGCGCCTCCGGTCGTGCCGTTCTGTCCCAATGCGTTCACCGAGGCGAACCCGTCCGCGGTGGTCGCGGCCGATGCCGGCGCAGCGCCGGGCACGGAGACCGCGGTCGTGGCCAGCGCGGCGGCCACGACGACCTTCAGCAGGGCGCGCCGGTTCCCGAAAGATGTGGGCATGGCTATTTCCTCTCCCGTATGAGGGGTGAGTGCAGGGCTTATCGGGAAAGCGCTCTCTGATCGCACCGTAGCGCATGTTTCCGGCGTGTCAACGGCCGGTGGCGGCCGAGGTACGAGGTTCACATATGTGGCCGCGCTATTCGACGGACGGGTTCACATATGTGTCGCCGAAGGCCCATTCCGGCTAACCGGGAATGCTCCGCGCGGCTATTCTCGCCCGCCGCGCGCGAAGGCGGTGCTGGTCTGGAACCGCCGACCGCGCCCCGCCGGGCTCGTCCCGGCGAGACGCGGTGGCACAGGGTTCCAGCGGTGCCCCCACCAGGACTTGAACCTGGGACCTCGCCGTTCGTAGCGGCGCGCTCTGTCCTGCTGAGCTATGGGGGCCTGGTCGTGCGGTCATTCCACCGAGGTCGCCGCGAACGGCGCCCCGGTTCTCCGCTGCTCTTTTCAGGTGCCGCGAAAAGAGAAAGCCGCCCTGGTCGGTTCCCCGACGGGCGGCTCCCTGGACCGGACCTTTCAACAGGTCACGGCGGGGAGCACGGGCTGCCGGAACGGCGTCGACGCGTGTTCGTCATGTCCGCTCCTCGGCTCGGTGTGCGCACATCGTGCCGACCGGACCGCGGCACCGTCAAACCATTTCCGGGACATTCTTCGAATCCGGTGGCGTACCGTCCGCGCGGTGACCAGAATCCGGCCGTGACCACCGCGCGCCGCTTGCTCAAGGACCTCGACCCGCTGCCGTACGGAGCGCGTCAGCGCCTCCTCGCCCGCACCGCCCGCGAGCTGACCGGCTCATCCGGGTTGGCGGGGCTGTTGCGCGAGCTGGACGAACGCGGCGAGTTCGAACGGCGGCTGGCGTTGCACCTGGCCTACGTGGCCGGCGACCGCGAGCACGTCGAGCGGTGCCTCTCGGCCGGGCAGACATCGGTGGTCCGCCACGCGATCGGCGCGGCGATCCGGCTGGACCTGCCCGCCGAGGCGTTCCTGGCCCGGCTGCCGCACCTGTCGACCGCGCTGCGGCAGAACCTCTACACCGCCGTGCGCCGCCACCGGCGCCGCGCGTTGGCCGAGCGGCTGCTGCCGGTGGTGCGCGAGACGTTCGGCGACCACGAGGCCGCAGGCCTGCTCCCGGTGTGCTCGCCGGCCGTGGTCGCGGAGGCGTTGCCCGAACTGGAGCACGCGGTGACCAACTGGACTTCGCTCGGCCGCCGCCACCCGGCCGTGCTGCTCGACTTCGTCACCGCGGAACTGGACGCCACCGCGCCGGTGGAGTGGCCGACCGTGTGGCACCGCTTCGGCGCGGCCGTGGCCGCGGCGGCGCCCGCCGAGCCGGACCACGTGCTCGACGTGCTGGCACGGGTGCTGCCGCACGCGCCGCTGTCGTGGCAGTTCAACGGCACGATCGCCGGCCTGGCCCGGCACGCGCCCGCCCGCGTGGCGCGCCTGCTGGCCGACCCGAGCCGCACCGGGCACCTGCCCGACCGGCGGTCCCTGTGGCGTGCCCTGACGGTGGCCGGCGACGAGGAGCTGAGCGCCCTTGCCCGCCTGCTCGACGGCCGGAGCCTGACCCGGTTCCTGCGCGCGATCCCGCCGTCCCGGCGGTCGGCGGTGTTCACCGGCGCGTTCGGCGACCGCCCGGACGTGCCGCTGGACGCCGTGGACGAACTGCCCGCCGCGGCACGGCACGCCGTCGCACGGCGGCTGCTGGCCCTGCGCCAGGTCGCCGACGACCCGGCACGCCGACTCGCCGTCACCGCCCGGCTGGCCTGGCCGGACGCCCGCGACACGCTGCTCACCGCGACCCGCCGCGCCACCGCCGACGAGCGCGCCGAGGCGTACCCGCTGTACCTGACCGCGGCCGCCGCCACCCGTGACCCCGACGTGCTCGGCGGCGTGGTCACGGGCCTGACCAGGCTCGCCAACGAGCAGGACCCGGTGCGGTCGGCCGCGATCACCGCGCTCGGCGCCGTGCCGGCCTGGCTGTTCCGCCCGGCCGAGGCCGACGCGCTCACCAAGCTGATGGTCGACGCGGCACAGGCCCGGGACTGCTCCTGGCAGACCCGGAGCGGGGTGCGCGACCTGGCGAAGGCGCTGATCCGCGAGGGCGCGGTGTCCCGCCGTCCCGAACTGGTCGAGGCCGGGCTCGCCGGGATGGCGCACTTGGGTGACCACGTGTCGTGGATCGACCTGGACGGGCTGGACCGGTCGCTGCCGCGCGGCGCCGAGCACCAGGTGTTCGAGGCGCTGCGGCCCCGGCTCGTCGCGGACGCCCGGCGCGGCCGGTTCGACTTGCTGCTCGGGCTCGCGATGGGCCTCGGCCGGCGGGCGTGGCACGTGCCGGGCGTGCAGGACCTGCTGGACCAGGCGCGGTCGGCCAAGGACGACGGTGTGGTGCGGCGCGCGGTGGACCTGTGGCTGGCGCCGCGCGACCGACGGGACGAGCGGGTGGGGCGCGTGCTCGCCGACGACCCGTCCACCATCACGTTGTGGTCGGTGCAGGCCGCGGTCTCGTTGCGCCGCACCGACCTGCTGGACCGGGTGATCGGCCGGTCCGCGCACGGCCGGTTCCTGCGGCGGAAGGTGCGGTACGTGCCGCCGTTCCAGCAGTGCTTCGACCGGTGGCTGCCGCGTCAGGTCACCGCGTTCGCCACGGAGCTGACCGCGCTCGGGACGTCCCGTCACGCCAACCCGTACGAACGCGCCGGCGCCGTGCGGACGCTCGGCCGGGTGCCGGGCACCGCCGACCTGGTGCGCGGCTTCCTCGCCGACGGCGAGGTGCAGGTGGTGGAGGCGGCGCTGTCCGCGTTGGCGTGGACCGACGAACCGGCCGACGTGCTGCCGGACCTGCTCGCGCACGTCGACACCGACCGCGCCCGGGTCGCCGTGTACGCGGTGAGCCGGTGCGCCCGCTTCACCGCGCCGGAACGGCTCGGCGAACTGCTCGCGCCCGTGCTCGAAGGGCCGAAGGTGACCGCGCGCAAGGAGGCCGTGCGGCTGATCGCGCAGCACCGAACGCCGGGCGCCGCGCCGGCGTTGGCGCGGGCGTGGGAGAACGGCCACCGCGACGTGCGGCGCGCGTTGGTGTCCGCGACGCGGTGGTTCCTCGACGACGAGGCCGCGTGGGAGCTGCTGGCCCGTGCCGTCGCCGACGAGCACGCGGTGGCGGGCGCGGTCGTCCAGTGGCCCGACACGGTGCCGCGCCGGCACCGGACCCGGTACGCGGAACTGGTGCGGGTGCTCGCGGACTCGCCCGACCCGGACACCGCCCGGCTCGGGTTGACCGCCTCGTCGCACTGGACGCGCTGGTCGGCGGGCGGCGTCGAGCTGCTGGTCGGCCGCGTGACCGACCTCGCGGACACGGCGACCTGGCGGCACGCGCTGGCCGCGTTGGTGCGGCTGTCCGCCGCGACCGCGGACGTGACGCCCCTGCGTGCCGTGGTGTCGGCGCTGCTGGCGCAGGACGGCGGGTTCGACGCGGAGGAGGACCGCGACCTGCCCGCACGGCAGCGGATCGCGGCGCTCGTGCGTGAGCTGGCCGACACCCGCGACTCGGACCGGTCGCGTGCGGCGGCCCGGGCCCTGGTCGGTGACCTCGTCACGACCGGCTACCGGTCGTGGGCGGTCAAGCTCGCGGTGGTCGCCGTCCCGTGGGAGGAACCGGGCGCCGAACTCGACGCGTTGCGCGAGGTGGCACGCCTGGCCGTGCGGCCGACGACCGCGTGGCGGGCCGCCGAGGAGTTGGCGACCGTGCTCCCGGACGTGCTGCGGCGGGTGTCGCGGCCACGGCTGCTCGACGTGGCCGGGGCACTGGTCGTCGAGGGCGCGCCGGCGCTCGCGCTGGCGATCACGACCGCGGCCGGGCGTGACGCCGGGTGGCCGGCGGAGTGGCGTGAGCTGCTGCGCGGCCTGCGCCGGCACGACGACCCGGACGTGCGTGAGGCCGCCTCGGACGTGTTCACCAGCGAGGAGTGAACCCGGACGTCGCATTGCCGGCAGCGCCGCGGCCCCGTTGAATCAGGGCCGCGACCGCCGAAGACTGGAGCCCGCGATGACCGAGTTGGTGCTCGACCCGAAGACGACCGCGCTGGTGCTGATCGAGTACCAGAACGACTTCACCAGCGAGGGCGGTGTGCTGAACGGCGCGGTCAGCGAGGTGATGGGCAGCACCGGCATGCTGCCCAAGACCGTGACCCTGGTGGAGGCGGCACGGGCGGCCGGGGTGACGGTCATGCACGCGCCCATCACGTTCGCCGAGGGTTACCACGAGATCTCGTCTCACCCGTACGGCATCCTCAAGGGTGTCGTGGACGGCAAGGCGTTCGTCAAGGGCAGCTGGGGTGCGGCGATCGTGGACGACCTCGCTCCCCGCGACGGCGACATCGTGATCGAGGGCAAGCGCGGGCTCGACACGTTCGCCAGCACGAACCTCGACTTCATCCTGCGCAGCAAGGGCATCACGACCATCGTGCTCGGCGGGTTCCTGACGAACTGCTGCGTCGAGTCGACCATGCGCACCGGCTACGAGAACGGGTACAAGGTCATCACGCTGACCGACTGCGTCGCCGCCACGTCCCAGGAGGAGCACGACAACGCGTTGCGCTTCGACTTCCCGATGTTCTCGGTGCCGGTCACGGCCGACGACGTGATCGCCGCCCTGTCCTGACTCCGTCCGGTTCGCCCATCGCGGGCACTCGGCACAGGTGCGGTGGGCCGGGCGCGCCGATCAACCGGGGGAGTGGCGGCTATGAGAGCGTGTGTCGTGGGGGCCGGGCCGGCGGGGATCGTCACGGCCAAGGTGTTGCTGGAGAACGGCTTCGACGTCACCGTCTTCGACAAGTACGAGCGCGTCGGCGGGATCTGGTCGCCGGGCGGCTGCTACGACGGGTTGTCCAACCAGTCCGCGCTCCGCCTCTTCGAGTTCGCGGACCTGCCCAACCGCCTGCGCTTCGCCAGTTCGGTGGACTGCCAGCGCTACCTGGAGGACTACGCCAGGACGTTCGGCGTGCTCGACCGCGTCCGACCGGGCACCGAGGTGACGTCCATCAGGCCGGTGGACGGGCCGGGGCGGGTCGGCGCCTCCGGGTGGCTGGTCGACTCGCGCCCCGCCGGGGACGAGGACGCGCCGGTCCGCCGCGAGGCGTTCGACCACGTGGTCGTCGCCAGCGGGGCGCACCACCACGTCCACGTGCCCGACCTGCCCGGCCGCGAGTCGTTCCGCGGCACCGTGCTGCACGCCAACGACGTGCGGTCCGGGACGTTCACCGGCAAGCGCGTGGTCGTCGTGGGCGGCGGCAAGTCCGCGTTGGACCTGGCCACCCGCGCGGCACGCGAGGCGACGTCGGCCACGCTCGTGCAGCGCAAGATCAACTGGATGATCCCCGAACGGCTGCTGCTCGGCACGGTCGGCTACCGGTGGATCCTGTTCACCCGGCTCGGCGAGGCGCTCCTGCCCCGCTACCACGACCCGGCGTGCGTCCGCCCGGTCGACCGCCTCGACGACCGGGTCAAGCGGGTCCTGTGGCGGCTCGTCACCCGCGACATGCTGATCTCCGCCGGGTACACCCGGCTGCCGAAGCGGCTGCGCCCGGATCGACCGCTGCCCTTCCACCTGGCGCACGCCGGCGTGATGCCGCGCGGTTACGTGCGCGCCGTCCGCCGCGGCCTGCTCACCGCCGAGGTCGGCGCGGTCGAGGCGTACACCGACGAGGGCCTGCGCCTGGCGACCGGCCGGGAGGTGCCGGCGGACGTCATCGTGTTCGCCACCGGCCACCGCCGGGTCTTCCCGTTCCTCGACCTGGAGCCGCACGACGACACCGGTCGGCTGCGGCTCTACCGCGGCATCGTGCCGCCGGGCGTCGACCGGCTGGGGTTCGTCGGGTTCCGCCAGGTCTTCAACAACATCATGGGCGTGGAGCTCACCGCGCACTGGCTGGTCCGCCACTTCCTGGGAACCCTGCGCGCCACCCCGGACGAGCAGGGGATGGAGGCGGCGGTCGACGCGCGCCTGGCGTGGCAGGAACGGGTGCTGCCGGGCACCGGCGGCTACGACTTCGGCCCCTACGACATCCACTGCGCGGACGAGCTCATGCACGACATGGGCCTGCCGTCCCACCGCGCGCGCAACGTCCTGGCCGAGTACCTGCTCCCCGGCGGGGTCGCCCACCGCTACCGCGGCCTGACGGCCTCGACCACCCACCGCCGCCCGTAGCGCGCGGCCGGTCCGCCGGGCCGACCGAACTCATCCTTCCGATATCTCGACCACGTTCGGGGTGCCGCCTACGGTTCGTCGCATGGCTTACGGCAAGGCACTGCGCGAGGCCGTCGCGGCACCCGGGACGACACCGCTGATCGGGGTGTTCGACATGCTGTCGGCCTCGATCGCGGCCCGGCACTACGACGGGCTGTTCGTCTCCGGCTTCGGCCTCTCCGCCTCGCACTACGGCCTGCCCGACGTCGGCTTCATCGCCTGGCCGGACGTCGTCGGGTTCGTGCAGCGGCTGCGCCTGGCGTTGCCGGGCAAGCACCTGCTGGTCGACATCGACGACGGGTACACCGACCCGGAGGTGGCCTGCCAGGTGGTCCGCGCCCTGGAGCAGGTCGGCGCGTCCGGCGTGATGCTGGAGGACCAGCAGCGGCCACGCCGGTGCGGGCACGTCGAGGGCAAGCGGGTGCTGCCGCTGGAGCAGTACCTGGAGAAGCTGGACCTCGTGCTGCGGACCAGGGCCGACCTCGTCGTGGTGGCCCGGACCGACGCCACCGACGAGGACGAGATGCTGCGCCGGGCCGCCGCGTTCGCCGAGACGGACGCCGACGTGGTCCTGGTCGAGGGCATGCCGTCGACCGACGTGATCCGCCGGGTCCGGCGCGCGGTGGGCGACAAGGCGCTGCTGTTCAACCAGATCGCGGGCGGCCGGTCGCCGAAGCTGTCGCTCGGCGAGCTGACGGAGCTGGGCGTCGACGTGGCCATCTACAGCACGCCGTGCCTGTTCGCCGCGCACGCGGCCATCGAGGACGCGATGGTGCGGCTCAAGGAGCGTGACGGCGTGCTGCCGGACGACTCGATCAGCGTCGCCGAGTCGCAGGCACTGCTGGAGCACAACATCAGCCGCCACCACGACGTGCCCGCGCCGCGCGCGTCCCGACCCGCCATGACCCGCTGAGGCCCGGTCAGCCCGGGTCGCCGCGCCGCTTGCGGTGCACCACCCAGCCGAAGTCGACGATCAGCCCGACCACGATCACGCCGAGCAGCACCGCCAGCCACGTCAGGCCCGCGCGCACGCACAGCACGGCGGCCACGCCGTTGAACACGACGCCGAACGCGGCCAGCCACAACCGCAGGGTCAACGCGCTGCGCGGCGGCGCCGGTGGCGGCAGGTCGTCGTCCGGGTGACCGGGCCCGGTCACGTCCGCCACTCCTCCTGCCACCCGTGGTGCTCCTCGTAGGCGGAGGCGAGCAGCAACAGCAGCGACCGGTCGGGCTCGGCCTCGACCTCCTCGCGTAGCCACCGCGCCTTCTCCTGGAACGGCACCGGCACGCGCTCGTCGGTGGTCCGCGCCTCGCCGGGCACCAGCAGCAGCTCACGACCGTCGTCGGACCGCAGGACCGCCAGCCGACCCCGCCGCTCGGCCTCGTCCAGCAACGGCAGCTCCTCGCGCGCCAGCCGGTCGGCGTCCTCGGCCAGCCGGTCCAGCACGAACCGGCGCAGGTCCGCGTCCGACAGTCGGTTCGGCTCCACGTCCATGCCCAGGGGGTAACCACTCCGACCCCGGCCACACGTCGTGGACGTGCGGGTGATCGTGGCGGCCGGTAGGAATGGGTGATGACCAGCGCGTACGAGCCGGACCCGAGGCGGTGGAAGGCCTTCACGGTCACGCTCGTCGCCGGGTTCATGAGCCTGCTCGACGTCAGCATCGTGTCCGTCGCCCTGCCGTCCATCCAGCACGGCCTCGGCACCACGCCGGCGGGCGTGCAGTGGGTCGTCTCGGGCTACGCGCTCGCGTTCGGCCTGGCTCTGGTGCCCGCCGGGCGCCTCGGTGACGCGATCGGGCGACGGACCATGTTCCTGGGCGCGCTGGCCGGGTTCGTCCTGTTCAGCGCGTTGGCCGGGCTCGCGCCGACCACGGAGGTGCTGGTCGTGGCGCGGCTCGCCCAGGGCATCTCGGCGGGCGCGCTGGCGCCGCAGAACTCGGCGTTGATCCAGCAGCTGTTCCGGGGCGCCGAACGCGGCCGGGCGTTCGGGTTCTTCGGCTCCACGGTCGGCATCTCGACGGCGGTCGGGCCGGTGGTGGGCGGCGTCATCCTGGCCGTGGCCGGCGAGGACGACGGCTGGCGGTGGATCTTCTACGTCAACGTGCCGATCGGCGTGGTCGCGCTGGTGCTGGCGGCACGCCTGCTGCCCCGGGCCCGCGGTGGGCCGCGCGGCCACCTCGACCTGGTCGGCGCGACCCTGCTCGGCACCGGTGTGCTGGCCGTGATGCTGCCGCTGGTGCTGGCCGAGGCGGGCGGGCTGGCGCGGCTGTGGTGGCTGTTCGGCCTCGGCGCGGCGTTGCTGGTGCTGTTCGTGCGGTGGGAACGGCAGGTCGCCGCGCGTGGCCGCAGCCCGATGCTGGACATCGCCCTGTTCACCGGCACGCCCGGTTACGGCACGGGCGCGCTGCTCGGGATGGTCTACTTCGTCGGGTTCGCCGGCATCTGGCTGGTGTTCGCGCTGTACTTCCAGACCGGTCTCGGTTACACGCCGTTGCAGTCCGGGCTGGCCGTGACGCCGTTCGCGGTCGGGTCGGCGGCGTCCGCGGTGGTCGGCGGGCGGCTGGTGGAGAAGTGGGGGCGCAAGTTGACCGTCACCGGGTTGACCCTGGTGGTGGCCGGCCTCGCGGTGACGGCGGTGGTGCTGCGGTTCGCGCCGCCGCACGTGGCCGGGTGGGCGGTCGCGCCCGCGTTGCTGGTGGCGGGCATCGGCGGCGGCTGGGTGATCTCGCCGAACACCACGCTGACGCTGCGGCACGTGCCGGTGTCGATGGCGGGTGCGGCCGGTGGGGCGTTGCAGACGGGGCAGCGCATCGGCGCGGCGATCGGGACGGCGGCGTTGACCGGTGTGTTCTACCTGGTGCTGGTCTCGTCCGAGCGGGACTTCCCGGTCGCGGTGTCGGTCGCGGTGGGCGGCGCGACGGTGGCCGTGGCGCTGGCGCTCGTGGTGGCGGTCGTGGAGCTGCGCGCCCGACCGCGTTGTCCGTCCGCTGTGGACGGTGCGGAGCAGGCGATCCCGGACCCGCCGTGAGCTGTGCCGACCCGGTCGGTCGGGGCACGATGGCGGGATGGACCTGTTAGCGCTGACCGAGCAGCTGCTCGGCATCCGCTCGACCGCCGACCGTCCCGACGACCTGCGCCGGGCGTTGGACTTCGTGCTGGACGTGGTCGGGCCCGGTTTCACCGTCGAGCGGTTCGAGGCGGGCGGCAAGCCGAGCGCGCTCCTCTACGTCGGCGAACGCCGCCCGCACTTCCGGGTGATCTTCAACGCCCACTTGGACGTGGTGCCGGGCGCGGACGAGCAGTTCCGGCCACGTCGGGACGGCGACCGGCTCATCGGCCGCGGCGCGCAGGACATGAAGCTGTCCGCGCTGGTGCTGGCGACGGTGTTCCGGGACGTGGCCGGGCGGCTGCCCTACCCGATCGGGCTCCAGCTCGTGACCGACGAGGAGGTCGGCGGGCGGGACGGCACGCGGCACCAGTTGGAGCAGGGCGTGACGGCGTCGTTCGTGGTGATCGGGGAGCACAGCGCGCTGCGCGTCGTGGCCGAGTCGAAAGGTCTCGTCACCGTGCGGCTGCACGCGGTGGGACGTGCGGCGCACAGCGCGTACCAGTGGCTCGGCGACAACGCGTTGCTGAAGGTGATGCGCGCGGTGGACGGCGTGCTCACCGCGTATCCGGTGGCGGGGGAGGAGGAGTGGCGGACCACGGTGAACGTCGCCCGGATCTCGTCCGCGAACCAGGCGCTCAACCAGGTGCCCGCGGACGCGACCGCGTGGCTGGACGTCCGGTTCCCGCCGGAGGACGCCGACTTCACCGGCCGGTCGCGGGAGGAGATCGCCGCGCACTTCACCGCGCTGTGCCCGCCCGGCGTCACGGCCGCCGTCGACCACGTCGAACCGCCGCACCGCGCCGACCCGTCAGGGCCTGACCTGCTGGCGTTGCAGCGTGCCGCCCGTGCCCAGGGGTATTCGGGGGACCTGTTGCGCAAGCACGGGGCGGCCGACTCGCGGTTCTACTTCCAGCGGGGGATCGACGCGGTGATCTTCGGCGTCGGCGGTGACGGGCAGCACGGGCCGGACGAGCACGCCGACCTGACCACGGTCGAGCCGTACCGGCGGGCGCTGATCGCGTTCCTGGAGGGCATTGCGTAACGTGTAACCTGACGGTTACGCTTTCGGGGTGGACGAGGTGGCGGGCGCGATCGCCGACCCCGTGCGGCGGGAGATCCTGGAGATGCTGCGTGCCGACGCGCGGCTGTCGGCGGGGCAGATCGCCGAGCGGTTCGCGATCAGCCGTCCGGCGGTGAGCAGGCACCTGCGGGTGCTGCGGGAGAGCGGGCTGGTGCGGGACGAACTGGTGGGTCGGCAGCGGTTCTACGTGCTGGACGCCTCCCGGCTGACACCGCTCGCGCGGTGGCTGGCCGAGTTCGCCGTGCTCGACCGCCCCTCGGCGCTGGCCCACCACCTCGACGCGCTGGAAACCGAGGTCTACCGCACGCGGCGGGAACGGCGCGCCGGCCAACCGGACTCCGGCCAATCGCGCGCCAGTCAATCGCATACCGGCGAACTGGACTCCGGCCAATCGCGCACCGCCGGTCAACCGCGCACTGGCCAGTCACATGCCGCCGGGCCGCGCACCGGTCAACCGGAAGCCGGTCAACCGGAAGCCGGCCGACCGGGCGGCGTCGATCCGGAGATCGCCGAACTTCACGCCGCCGGGCCACCGGTTGGCCGGTCGCGTACCGGCCGGTTGGCCGCCGACGAATCCCCTGCCGACGAATCGAAGGAGAACACCGCATGACCCCCACTCCCACCGGCCGCCTGTTCCGCACCGACGCGGGCAGCGACCTGGTGCTCACCCGGACGTTCCGCGCGCTCGCCGACGACGTGTGGGCGAGCCTGACCGAACCGGAGCGCACCGCCCGGTGGTTCGGCCCGTGGGAGGGCGAGGCCGCGCCGGGGCGGATGGTGAAGGTGCAGATGGTGTTCGAGGAGCAGGGGCCGTGGATGGAGGTCCGCATCGACGCCTGCGACCCGCCCCGGCGGCTGGCGCTGTCGATGGTGGACGAGGCGGGCACGTGGCGCATGGAGCTGGTGCTGTCCGAAGTGGACGGTGAGACGGAACTGCGCCTCGTGCACCACCTGTCCACCGAGGAGGGCATCGGCGAGGTCGGCCCGGGGTGGGAGTACTACCTGGACATGCTGGTCGCCTCCCGCGCCGGCGCGCCGCTGCCCGCCTTCGACGACTACTACCCGTCCCAGAAGGCGTACTTCGAAGGCCTGACCACCGTCGACTGACGCTGCCACGGTTCGTCAGCGGTCGGTCAGCGGTGTCAGTCGGGGAGGCGGGCGGCGACCTTGGCCTAGAAGTCCGGGCACGTGGTGATGTCCTCGGCGTCGCAGCCCATCGCGTGTTCCAGCACGGACAGCGATGCCTGGAGCGAGGCGATCCGCTCGGCCAGCCGGTCGTGGTGCTCGCGGTAGAGCGCGCGGCGGGTCAAGCGGTCGGCGGTGGCGGCGAACAGCAGGCGGATCTGGTCCAGGCCGAGCCCCGCGTCCTTGGCGAGCAGGATCATCGCGATCCGCGCCTCGTCCGCCGGACCGTACCGCCGCCGGCCGTTCGCCTGGCGGCGCGGGTCGAGCAGGCCCACGTCCTCCCAGTGCCGCAGCACGTGCGTGGCCAGCCCGAACCGGTCGGCCAGCGTGCCGATCGACATCTCCTCGCTTGACTTCATGTCGACATGAAGTTGCACAGTCGGCGGTGTTGTCAACCACCGTCGTCGATCGTGCCGAGGAGCCCACGTGTCCGAACACCCGCCCACCAGCTACTTCGACCGGAAGCGCAGTGCGTCCTACGAGCGGCGGGCGACCCGTCTGCTGGGCGGCCTGTACCGGCGGGTCGCCTCCGACGTCGCCGCGCTCGCACCGCCCGGCGCGGTGGTGCTCGACGTCGGCACCGGTCCCGGACGGCTGCTGCACGCGGTGGCGGCGCGTCGTGCGGACCTGGTGCTGGGCGGTGTCGACCTGTCCGCCGACATGGTGGAGATCGCCAACGCCCGTGCGGGCGCTTGGTCGTCGCGCATCACGTTCCAGGCCGCCGATGTGGCGTCGCTGCCGTACTCGGACGACAGCGTGGACGTGGTCGTGTCGACGTTGAGCATGCACGAGTGGCCGGACCAGCGGCGTGCGGTGGCCGAGCTGCGTCGGGTGCTGCGGCCCGGCGGCGTCCTGCTGGTGTACGACATCCGCTTCGCCCGGGTGGACCGCGAGTCGTTCTCGGGGTTCGTCGGCGTCCGCCGTGTGCCGGTGCGCCTGAGGTGGTGGCCGGTGGCGTTGTTCGCGAGAGTCACCGCGACCGTCAGCTGACCCCGGCTGGTGTCACCCGAACGAGGGGTTCCCGGGCCGGCCCGGATCCGTGCCTCTCCGGTGGGCGGCCTGCACTGCTCCCGGGAAGTGCCGCTGCCACTGACGTGCCTGTGAGCTGCGGATTTGGGCGGGTGCGAGTACGGTCGGGTGACGCAGCGGGTTGAGTCAGCAGCCACTGCCTTCTTCGACCCCCGAGGAGGCTGCGGGCCGTGAAAACCGAACCTTTCGGCCACTCGTTCAGGGTGGACCGCCAAGTCCACGGCTATGCCGTCGTGGTCCGCGTCGCCGGCGAGGTCGACGCGATGACCGTCCGCGAGCTGAAACACGAGATCGCCGTCGGTTTGGCCCTGGCCACCCCGCCCGCCCCGGTCGTGGTGGATCTCAGCGAGGTGGAGTTCTTCGCCGCCGCGGGCCTGAACGAACTCCACCGCGGTCACCTGGCGGCCAAGGCGGCCGGCGTGCAACTGCGCGTGGTGGCCAGCCACCGTCACGTCCTGCGACCGTTCGAGATCAGCGGCCTGGACCAGGAGATCACGCCGTGCCCGACGCTGGCCGAAGCCCTGGTCGTGCACACACCCAAGGGTGTACGCCGCTTCGCCCTGCGTGGCACCTGACCAAGCCCCACCCGGCGTGAGCCGCCCGGACTCGACCATGCGGTCCGGGACCGGAACCGCCCACGGGCGACCGTGCTCCGGCTGTACCGTTTGGCCATGTCCGGTGGGGGTTTCGTCGAGGTCACTCCCGTCGGTCGCGGCTCGAACCCGGTGTGGCGACTGATTAGCGTCGTCATCCTGGCCACCGGCCCGGTGATCGCGGCCTGCGGCTACTTCGACGGCGGCACCGAATCGCTCCAGCTGTACGTGGGTGGGGCCCTGTCACTGTTCCTGGTGCCGATCGGGATCGGCGCGTGGCGGGCCACCACCCGCGCCCAGCGGCGGCTGCTGAGGCTCGAAGCCGTGGGCCTGCCCGCGACGGGCGAGGTCGTCACGTCCCAGAGCGACGGCGGCGAGATGCCCAACGTGATCCTCACCGTGCGGATCAGCGGCCCCCACGTCCCACCGTTCGCCACCACCGTCACCACCCGCCCCGGCCCGGGCACCAAGCCCGGGAGCAGGCTGACGGTGCTGGTCGACCCCGGACGACGGCACGTTCCTGATCCGCGACTTCGACGACGCCGACTTCACCCCGGACCCGCGCGACGACGGGTGACCTGGGTGTGCCGACGGCCGTCGTCTAGGTGTTCTGTCCTGTGGGGTTGGGGACGCGGGGGCGGTTGGTTGACCGTCGAGTGCGGTGTGGCCGCGGTGGTGGTTGTAGGTGTGTAGCCAGTTTCGACCTTGCCGTTGGTCTGGGAACGGTAGGGGCGGGTGCGTTTGTGGGTGGTGCCCGACTGGGCGAGGGAGTCGCGCCACAGGTGTGAGCGGTAGCAGGAGCCGTTGTCGGTCAATACCCGCTCGACCGCCACCCCTGCCGCCAGGAAGAACGCCTGTGCCCTGGTCCAACGCGGCCGTGGACCGTGCGGGCCGGTCCGGGTCGCGGTGGGCGGAGCTGTTGCGTCTATAGGTCTCCCGGCCGTGCACACGGTGGCCGCAGCCGTCGGGGATGTTGCCCAGCTTCTTGATGTCGACGTGGACCAGGTCGTCCGGTGCGGCGTGTTGGTAGCGGCGCACCGGCCCGGCGGTGGCCCGGTCCAGATGCGCTAGCCGGGCCAGACCGAAACGGCGCAGCACCCGGTGCACCGTGGAGGGATTCAAGTCGAGCAGGTAGGCGATGCGGGCCGGACCCCACCGGTGGCCAGGCGGACCTTGACGATCCTGCGCTCGCACCGGGTGGGCAGGCGACGCGGGCTGTGACCTGCCTGCGGGTGCGGGTGGGGCTGCCGTCGGGATCGGGCACGACGGCCCAGGAGACGGGGACGGCTGGAACGGTCGCCCATGCCCGCCTGTCCCAGCCGCCGGTAACGCTCCGCCCAGCGGGCCGCGGTGGTCGGCGAGACCTGGAACCGCTCGGCGGCCCGCCGCAGCGGCCAGCCCTCGTCCACGACACACCTGGCAAGGCGTAGCCGCCCCAGCTTGGCCAGGGTGCGTAAGCGTGGGACACGAGGGCCTCCGTGGGCTCGGTGTAGACGTCGCAATCCACACCAGTCCTGGGGCCCTCCCTCGTTTCAGCATCATCCGGCTACATGTCGGACCGCCCACAACCTCCCAGGGCAGTACATCTATGACTCGGTGGGAGTTCTGCGAGTGTCTGACGCGGCGGACGGCGGCGGTGCCGGGGATGGGACCACCGATTGGCTGCGCCGGTAAGGGGATCCCGGTCGGCAACGGACCCTGCGCCCACGGCCGCGGCAACGAGCTGAACATGAAGGTGCCCCCTGGTGTGCTGGATCGTTTCATCGCCGGGCCATTGAGGCTGGGGTGGGTCGTGGGTCGGTCGTGGTGATTTCCAGGGGCGCGTGGTTGCGGTGGGAGGTAGCTCGGTCGTGTGGTGCAGGTGGGTCAGCCCAGGGTGCTCACGTAGGCCAGGGCGCCCAGGGCGGGGATGGTGGTGAGGGTCAGGAGAACGGACTTGCGGCTGGGGCGGGGGCCGTCGAGCGCTTGGCGGAGGCCGGTCGGGAGGAAGGCGGCGCAGAGGCCCGCCACCGCGATGACCGACGTGATCTCGGTGCCCTTCAGCACGCCCAGCGGCAGCAGGCACATCGCGGCCAGGGCGGTGGCGCGGACCGGGCCCAGCACGCGGCTGCGGTAGGCCGCGAACGCCAGCACCAGCCAGCCGAACGGGATGGTGAACGAGAGGAAGCTGAACAGGTGTAAGTCCTGGTAGGACTGGCCGACGAGGTCGGTCGCGAACTCGGCTCCCTGCCGTCTCACCAAGCCGTGCGCGGCCTGGTCGACGCCGGCGTGGAACGTCCGTTCGAACAGACCCACCAGGACCAGCGCCGCCGCCCACGCCGCCAACACCGGGCGGGTGCTGCCGATCCGGTTGGCCAACGCGATCACCGCGGGGGCGAGCAGCACGGTGCCGGCGATCACCGAGGTGTGCGCCGCGGTCATCAGGGCAGGCTGCTCGGCGACGGCGGCCAACTGCTGCGGGAAGAAGTAGTGGAACGGCCACCGCAGCAGCGTCCCCACTAGCAGCAGCAACGGGCCGAGGATCATCGCTCCGGCGCCGATCCACCGGCCGGGGAAGGTGTAGGTCATGGGGTAGACGTTCGCAGGGATGGGAGGGTGGCGGATCGGTCCAGGGTCCGGGGTTTGAGGTCAGACCACGGTCCTATGCCGCCGCACGAACGGGCGGTCGGCGGTCGGCACGTCGTCGATCGGCCCGGCCGCGCGCAGCACCACGTCGAGCGCCCGCGCCGGATCGGACATGTAGACCTGGCTGAACCACGCCATGTTCGCCTCCACCACGACCACCGCCGCACGCGGGTCGTCCGGCGGACCGGTCAGCCCGACGTCCACCACGACCGCGCCGGGCAACCCGGGCAACGCGGCGGCGAACGAGCGCACCCGCGCCGCCGACGCGCACGAGTCGAGCGGCGCCGGGTCCAACCGGCCCCACGTCGCGTACCTCGAGCCCGCGCGCACCTCCCCGTCCAGCACGAACAGCCGGAACTCGGCGGCGAACTCGACCACCTCGCTCACCAGCACCGCTGTGTCGCCCGGCAGGTCCGCAGGCAACTCGCCACCGTGGTCGTACACCCGAGCGGCGAAGCTCTTGCTCGCAGGCGGCTTCACGAACGCCCGCCCGGACCCGAGACGAGCCTCGGCCAGCGTCGTTGCACGGATCCGCCGGCCGACCAACTCCCACGGCAGCCCGGGCAGCCAGTCGTCGGCCGGTTCGAGCAGGCCGAGGCCCAGCTCCGCGGCGACGCGATCGGCGAACAACGGCCCGCCGTAGTAGTGCACCGGCCCCGCCGGAACGGCCGACACCGCGGACACGACGGCCAGCCCGCGATCGACCGCCGCACGCGCGAGCGGCCCGACCGTGGGCAACACCGGGGGAGGCACGAACAAGGATCCGGTCATGGTGCGCACATCGTGCGGAACACCAGGCCGGGCCGTCGAACGATTACTTGCCCACGGCGACGGATGTGCGCCACCAACGCGGGCCCGAGCGGCTCCGTACGCTTCGCTCGTGATCGACTACGAGTGGCGTGGCCCGTTCGAGAACCCCGAGGTCAACGCACTGCACGCGGAGGGCTTCGACCACCGGGTCCTGGACGACGACTGGTGGGGCCAAGTCACGCGGCACAGCCTGGGCTGGGTCACCGCACGCCGCGACGGCGCCCTGGTCGGGTTCGTCAACGTCGCCTGGGACGGCTCGATCCACGCGTTCATCCTCGACACCCTCGTCACCGGCGCCGAGCGCCGTCAGGGCGTCGGACGGCAACTCGTCGCCACGGCCGCGGACCGCGCGCGAGCCGCCGGCTGCGAATGGCTGCACGTCGACTTCGACGACGACCTGGAGCCGTTCTACCTCGAGAGCTGCGGTTTCCGGCCGACCAAAGCCGGCCTCATCGCCCTGTGAACGACCGGGGTGACCGCGTGTAGCTCGCCCCTGCACGGGTAGTCGGCGTGAGACTGCCGACGAGGAGGAGCACGTGGACGCGTTCAAGCCGGCCAAGGTCGTGAAGGAAGCCCTCGACAAGGCCGTGGAGAAGGTCGCCGACCTGGTCACGCCGCCGATCCCGGGCACGCCGGGCAGCGCGCCGCCCCCGCTCGACCCGCCGAACGAGCCGCAGGGGCCGCTGCCGCGCAAGCCGGACCAGGCATCACCCCAGACGCGGACCGCGACCGGTGCGGAGACCGGCGCCGCGGCGGACGCGCGGGAGCAGCAGGGCGAGTACCTGACCACGTCGACGGGCGTGCGCCTGTACGACACCGACCACTCGCTCAAGGCCGGCGCGCGCGGCCCGACCCTGCTGCAGGACCACCACCTGCGCGAGAAGATCACCCATTTCGACCACGAACGCATTCCCGAACGGGTGGTTCACGCGCGGGGCGCCGCGGTGCACGGTGTCTTCGTCGGCTACGGCAATGCCACGAACGTGTGCAAAGCCGGGTTCCTGGCCGAAGGCGTGACCACCCCGGTGTTCACCCGGTTCTCCACGGTCGTGGGTTCACGCGGCTCGGCGGACACGGTGCGTGACACGCGTGGTTTCGCCACGAAGTTCTACACCGACGAGGGCACGTTCGACCTGGTGGGCAACAACATCCCGGTGTTCTTCATCCAGGACGGCATCAAGTTCCCGGACATCATCCACGCCGCCAAGCCGCACCCGGACCGCGAGATCCCGCAGGCGCAGAGCGCGCACGACACGTTCTGGGACTTCGTGTCCACCCACACCGAGGCCACCCACCACGTGATGTGGCAGATGTCCGACCGCGCTGTGCCGCGGTCCTTCCGGATGATGGAGGGCTTCGGCGTCCACACGTTCCGGCTGGTCAACGCGGAGGGGAAGACGTCGCTGGCCAAGTTCCACTGGAAGCCGAAGCTGGGCGTGCACTCCCTGCTGTGGGAGGAGGCGCAGCTGATCGCGGGCGTCGACCCCGACTTCCACCGGCGCGACCTGTTCGACGCGATCGAGTCGGGCGCGTTCCCTCAGTGGGAGCTGGGCCTGCAGGTCTTCCCGGACACCCCCGAGCAGACCTTCGAGGGCATCGACCTGCTCGACCCGACGAAGATCGTGCCGGAGGAGCTGGCGCCGGTGCAGCGGGTCGGCATGCTCACGCTCAACCGCAACACCACCAACTTCTTCGCCGAGACCGAGCAGGTCGCCTTCCACGTCGGCCACCTGCCGCCGGGCATCGACGTGACCGACGACCCGCTGCTGCACGCGCGCCTGTTCTCCTACATCGACACGCAGCTCAGCAGGCTCGGCGGGCCCAACTTCAACCAGCTCCCGATCAACCGGCCGCACGCGCCGGTCAACGACATGCTGCGCGACGGGTTCCACCAGCACGCCGTGCACAGCGGCGCGGCGCCGTACAAGCCGAACACGCTGGACGGCGCCTGCCCGTTCATGGCGGGCGTGGACACCGGCGCGTACGTGGAGGTCCCGCAGCCGGTGGTGGACGCGGTCAAGGAGCGCCGCGCGCCCGCGTCGTTCGCCGACCACTTCACCCAGCCGCGGCTGTTCTACCGGAGCCTGAGCCCGGTGGAGCGGGAGCACCTGGTCCGGGCGTTCACGTTCGAGCTGGGCAAGTGCTACGAGCAGGCCATCCGGGAACGCGAGCTGCGCGTGCTCGCCAACGTGGACGCCGAGCTGTGCGCCCTGGTGGCCGCCGGCCTCGGGCTGCCCGCGCCGGAGGCCGTGAAGCCCGCCGCCGAGGTCGCGCCGAGCCCGGCGTTGTCGCAGGTCGGACAGGTGTGGCCGGCGGACGGTCGGCTGATCGGCATCGTCGTGGACGCGGACGACCCGGCGAGCCTCGACGGGCTGCACGCCCTGCGCCAGACGATCAGCGCGGGCGGCATGGTCCCGCTGGTCGTCGCCGCACGCGGCGGCGAGTTGGCGGACGGACTGGTGGCGCAGCGGACGTTCCTCACCGCCCGCTCGGTCGAGTTCGACGCGGTGCTGCTGGCCGCCGCGCCGCCGCCCGCACCGGACGCGGTGCCGAGCCGTGACGCCAAGGCGGGCGCGCCGGCCGCGACCGTGGACCCGCGCGTGGTGCTGCTGGTCCAGGAGTGCTACCGGCACGCCAAGGCGATCGGCGCGTGGGGCGCGGGCCGGACCGCGCTGCTGGAGGCCGGGTGCGAGGCCGACGACCTCGGCGTCGTCGTCGGCGACGACCCGGCGGGCGTGGTCGGGCAGGTCGTGGAGCTGCTCGGCACGCACCGGGTGTGGGACCGGTTCCCCGCGACGGTCGCCTGACGGTCACGTCCCGATCCGGTAGCCGGCGCCGCGGACGGTGACGATCAGCGCCGGGTCGTCCGGATCGCGCTCGACCTTGCGGCGCAGCCGGCGGATGTGGACGTCGAGCAGGCGCGTGTCGCCGAAGTAGTCGGAGGCCCAGACCCGGCGCACGAGCTGTTCGCGGGTGACGATCCGCCCGGCCGCGCCGGCGAGCTCGACGAGGAGCCGGAACTCGGTGCCGGTGAGGTGGATGCGCACGCCGTCGCGGTGGACGGTGCCGGTGTCGGTGCGGATGTCGAGGTCGCCGCAGCGCAGCACCTCGCCGCCCCGCAGTGCCTCGCCGCCCCGACCGGCACGTCTGAGCAGCGCCCGGATGCGGGCCGCGAGCACACCGGCGACCAGCGGCTTGGTCACGTAGTCGTCCGCGCCCGCCTCCAACCCGGCGATCACGTCGGCCGCGTCGGCACGCGCGGTCACGATGATGATCGGCAGGTCGCCGCGCGCTCTGAGGGTGCGGCAGACGTCCAGCCCGTTGACACCGGGCAGGACCAGGTCCAGCAGCACCACGTCGAACCGGCCCGTCGACAGGAGGTCCAACGCGTCCTCCCCGGACGCGGCGCCGGTGACGGCGAAACCCTCGTCGCCGAGCGCGAAGCCGAGGGTCTGCCTGACGCGTTCGTCGTCTTCGACCAGCAGCACAGAGAAGTCCATGGCGCCGGCGATCCTCCCAACCAGCCGCCACCCCGTCCGGAACGGGGTCCGCAGGACGCCGACCGGCCGCGGACGGCACCGCGGCCGGTCGGTGCGGATCAGGCGCGGCTCAGCGCGTGAACCGGCCGTGCGTCAGCAGATCAGGCACAACGAGTACGTCGCGTGGTACGTCGAGGCGTTCGCCGGCGCGATGATGTTGTGCGTCTGCGCGCCACCGTCGGACCAGCTGCCGTACCGGTAGCGCAGACCGAGCGGTCCGCTCTGCGGGCTCGGCGCGCTGAGCGAGTTGTTCGACCCGGCGATCACTGTCCGGGTGAACGGCGTGGTCGACGCCGTGCCGCCGACGCTCAACCGCAAACCGCTCGGGCTCGACGTGAACGTCAGCGCGACCGTCCGCGGGTCGAGCCTCGTCGTGGTGCTCTTGCCGCGCCCCGACGAGTCCGTGGCGGTCAGCGTCAGGTCGAGGTACGACGGGTACTCGTGGTCGGGCGCGATGAACGAGCCCGACGCCACGCCCGCCCAGCGCTGCACCACGTGCTCGTGGCACGAGCCGCCGGTCGCGCAGTGCTGGATGCTCAGCTTCCAGCTCAACGCGGACGCGGCCAGCGCGCCGTCCTGCGGGTCGGTGGCGTGCCCGGAGAACGGCACGTTCTGCCCCACCGACCAGGTCAACGGCGCGGTCGGCGTGTCGATCACCGGCACGGGGTCCTCCGCGTTCGCGGTGCCGACCGTGACGGTGATCGAGGTGGTGCCCGACGCGCCGGACTGGTCGGTCACCCTGAGACCGACGGTGACCGTGCCTTGGGCGGTGTAGGTGCGCGTCGGCGTGACGGAGGTGGAGTCGTCGTACTGGCCGTCGCCGTCGAGGTCCCACGCGTGGCTCAGCGTGTCACCGGCATCCGGGTCGGTCGAGCCCGCGCCGCTGAACTGCACGGCCAGCGGCGCGGGCCCGGACTGCGGGGTGGCCGTGGCGACGGCGGTCGGCGCCCGGTTGCCGGTCGGGTAGCCGACCCGGCGCAGCTGGCCCGCGCCCAACGCGAGGTAGAACAGGTCGCCGCCGGGGCCGGTGGTGATCTGCACCGGGACGTTCACCCCGGTCACGAACGGCACCAGCTTGGCCGGGTCCGGCTGGCCCGCGGTGGTCTGCATGGCCCAGATGCAGCCGCGCGAGCTGTCGGCGAAGAACAGCGCGCCGTCGTAGGCGGGCGGGTAGTTGCTCGTGGACTCGAACGCGATGCCGGAGATCGACGAGCCGCCGGTCGGGCACGGGTCGGTCGCCACGACCTTCGCCGAGTGGTTGTAGGCGTAGTACGGCGTGGTCTGGCCCGCTCCCGTGTACAGCGACTCGCACAGGGTCAGGTTCGCGCCGTCGTACCCGCCTTGGCGGGCGGAACCCTCGTAGCACGGCCAGCCGAAGTTCTCCGCCGTCGCGTCGTTCACGTCGGCGATCCGGTTGACCTCCTCCCAGGTGTTCCAGCCGACGTCGCCGGCCCACAGCTCGTCGGTGCCGGGCCGGAAGGCGAAGCGGAACTGGTTGCGCAGGCCGTGGGCGATGACGCGCCTGGCGTTGGCGTCGGCGTTGCCCGCGAACGGGTTGCCGGCCAGGCCCGCGCCCGTGTCGGGGTCGATGCGGACGATCGTGCCGTCGAGGCTCACCGGCTCGCCCGCCGGGCGGCGGATCGACTGGGCGCGCAGGGCGCCGCCCCGTGCGGTCGGCGCGGTGAGGTTCGTGCCCGCGGGCGACGGCGGGTCGGCGCACGGGTTGCCGACCTGGCCGTAGTCGGTGAAGTTGAAGCTCGCGCCGTCACCGCCGCCGACGTACAGGCCGCCGTCGGGGCCGAAGACGACCGTGCCGAGGGAGTGGCTCGGGTACTGCTGGCACCAGTCGGTGACCAGCGGTTGCTCGGCGGTCATCGTGCCGCCGGCGCCCATGGTCAGCTTGGACACCCGGCCGGTGACCACGCAGCCCTGGTCGGTGGCGCCGGGCGGGGTCGGGCACTGGTCGCCCCAGCGCGGGTGCGTGCCGCCGGGCACGGCGTCGTAGCTGTAGGCGACGTAGACGTACGGGCGGGTGGGGAACTGGGGGTCGACGGTGAGGCCGAGCAGGCCGCGGTCCCAGAAGTCCTGCGTCTGCGGGCGGAGGTCGGCGAACACGGTCGCGGTGGTGTCGGCGAGCGAGTCGAAGACCTTGACCAGGCCGCTCTTCTCGGCGATGAACACGCGGCCGTCGGGCGCGAACGAGACGGCGGTGGGGCTGGCGAGGCCACCGATGGCGAGGGTGTCGGTGAAGCCGGTCGGCACGGCGGCGGAGGCCGTCGGCGGGAGTGCCACCGTGGCGGCGGCGACCACGAGGGCCGCGACGGCCACGGCGGTCACGCGTCTCGAACGCGACGGAAGTTGTGCGCGGCGTAGTAACAGCATGGTCCGATTCGTTCCCTTCGTGACACTTGTGAGTGAGCACGGAAGGGTGACACGCAAGCTGTGGTTACGCACTGCTTTGGCGGGCCGGTATCGGGCTACCGCGTGGTCTCATCCGAGAGGACTATCGGTTGCCCCGATAAATCGGCTCAGCGCTGGTCTGTCCGGCGGGCGTGCGCTCGGCGTTCAGTCCAGTACGGCGTCGCGCTCCTTGTTCCCGCGGGTCAGGAGGAACCCGGCCACCGCGGCGAGCGGGAACATCACCACCGCGTACACGGCGGCGGGCACGGCCAGCCGCTCGCTGCCGAGCACGCTCACCGCCACCGTGATCGCCAGGGTGCTGTTGTGCACGCCGACCTCGAACGCCGACGCGATCGCCTGCCGGTGGTCGACCTTCGCCAGCCGGGGCAGCAGGTAGCCCACGCCGAGGCTGAACGCGCAGAACACCGCGCTCACCAGCCCGACGGCGGCCATGTACTCGGCGGTGTGCTCGATCTCGGCGAGGATCGTGCCGACGATCACGACCACCAGCACCACGCCCGAGACGATGCGCACCGGCCGGTCCGCGCGGTCGGCGAACGCCGCGGACCAGCGGCGCACCAGCATGCCGAGCACGACCGGCACGAGCACGATCGCGAAGACCTGCACGACCTTGCCGAACTCCAGCCCGACCACGCCGTCCGCCGTCGGCTCGAAGTAGTCGAGGGCGAAGTTCACGACCAGCGGCAGCGTGATCGCCGCGACCACGGAGTTCACCGCGGTCAGCGTGATGTTCAGGGCGACGTCGCCGCGGAAGAGGTGGCTGAACAGGTTCGCCGTGGTCCCGCCAGGTGACGCGGCGAGCAGCATCATCCCGACCGCCAGCAGTGGGTCCAGGCCGAACGCCAGCACCAACCCGAAGCACGCCGCCGGCAGCAGGACCAGTTGGGTGGCCAACGCGATCGCCACCGCGCGCGGCGTCCGCGCGACCCGGGCGAAGTCGGCGACCGTCAGCGACAGCCCGAGCCCGAACATGACCACGGCCAGCGCGACCGGTAGCCCGACGCTCGTCAGGGCGGAATCCACGGCGATCACCTGCCTCTCTGCGTCCAACCCGGAGTCGGAAGGCGAATCCTGCCCCACGACGGCGCAAATCGGGAGACCGAATCTTGCTGCTTCACGACTCCCGGGTCAGGACTTGCGGGCGACCAGGAGCGACTGGCCCGGTGACGTGGTCAGAGGGTGGCGGACGGGGGCGCCGAAGCCCGCCGCGGTGAGCCAGGCGGTGATCTCGGCCGTGCCGTAGACCTGACCGCCTTGGCCGTGGAACAGGTTGAGGCTGAAGACCCGGGCGAAGGCGTCCGACGCGCGGTCGGGCGAGTGCTCGTCGTGCTCCAGCAGCACCACCGCGCCGCCCGGTCGGAGCGCCGACGCGACGCGCGCCAACAACTCCTCGTTCGCCGCCGCCGGCCGTCCGTGGACGACGTTGAACAGCAGCACGGTGTCGTAGTCCGCGCCGAGGTCGAGCGTGTCGTAGTCACCGGCGCGCAAGGTGATCCGCTGGGACAGGCCCGCGTCGGTGACGGCGCCCGCGCCCACCGCCAGCGCGTCCGGCAGGTCGACGACCGTCGCGCGGAGCGAGGGGTGCGTCGCGCACAGCCGGATCGCGTGCTTCGCGTGCCCGCCGCCCACGTCCAGCAACGTCGAGCCGACCGGCACGATCGACGCCACCTCGGGCGCGATCGCGTCGGCGTGCCCGGACAGCATGCCCTGGAACCGGCGCAGCACCTCCGGCCGTTCGGCGAGCCACGCGTAGAAGTCGATCGCGGGCTTGCCGGTGCGCACCGACTCCTCCAAGCCCTCCCACGACTCGAACAGCACCACCGACCAGAACTTGTCCACCTCGGAGTACCCGCCGCCGGCCAACCACTTCGCGGTCTCGTCGGTGTTGGCGTACCCGTCCGGCCCGCGGGTCAGGTACCCGAACGACACCAGCGCCTCGGCCAGCAGCCCGGTGCCGCGCGGGTCGGCGCCGAGCGCGGACGCCAGCGAGCCCACCGGACGCGGACCGTCGGCCAGCGCGTCGAACACGCCGAGCCGCAGCCCCGCCGCGACGGCCCGGTAGCCCGCGGTGGCGAGCAGGTCGTGGAACGACGGCGGACCGTCGTCCGGTCCCAGGTGCAGTGGCATGGTCAGCCCCTTTCCGGCAGCACGCCCGCGGCGGCGAGGTAGTCCACGTGCCGGGCGATCATCTCGGCGTCCGCGGGCGGGAACTCCACCCCGCACGACGCCGCGGCGGCCCACGTGGTCGAGCAGTCGAACACCGGGTGCGCCCGGTGCGTGGTGGTCAGGCCGAACGCCAGCGGGCCGAACGCGCTGTCCGGGCTCTCCAGCATCAACGACCGCCAGTCCGCGTACTCCAGCAGGCGGGTCGGGTAGCCCTTCGCGGTGAGCACCTCGCCCAGGTCGGCGTAGCTGAACCCGTCGGCCCGGTAGTAGTGGAAGTCGCGGCCGTGCAGCGACGGTCGGGTCGAGATGCCCGCGATCGCGCCCGCGAGCCGGTCCACCGGCAGCATGTCGATCACGTCCGGTGTGCGCGGCACGGCGCCCGCGTGCGCGCAGGTCGCGATCTGCCTGCTCAGGTACGACTCGGTCTTCGCCGTGCCGGTGCGCACGTCGCCCACGATCGCGGCGATGCGGTGGATCGACACCGGCACGCCCCGGTCCCGCGCGAGCACGCCCATCATGTCGGCCACCCACTTCGTGGTGTGGTAGCCGGTGTCCAGGCCGGTCGGGTCCTCGGGCCGGTCCGCCTCGGTGATCAGCTTCCGGTCGTAGTTCGCGCCGAGGAACACGCCGAGCGTCGACATCAGGTGCAACGGCTTGGTCGCGTACCGGGTGGCCAGCCGCAGCACGTCCACCGTGCTGCCCACGTGCGGCGGCATCATCCACTGGTAGGTCAGGACGAAGTTCATCACCGCGCCGTTGTGGTAGATCGCGTCCATGCTCTCGGCCAGCGCGTCGAAGTCCCGCTCCGCCAAGCCGAGCAGCGGCCGGGACATGTCGCCGATCACCGGCACCACCCGGGCGAACCGCTCCTCGGGCACGTCGAGGTGCGCGCGCCGCAGGTTGGCGCGGACGCGGGCCAGGGCGACGGCCGGCGTCTCCGCCCGGACCAGGCAGTGCACCTCGGCGTCCGTGCGGGCCAGCAACTCGCTCAGCAGGTGCGCGCCGAGGAACCCGGTCGCGCCGGTCAGCAGCACCCGTTCCGGGGCGCCGGTGCGCACCGGGTGCCGCACCTCGACGTCGTCCGGCGGTATCGCGTCCACCCGCATCTCCGGCACGGACGGCAGGCCGGACTTGTAGCGCTTGGCGAACGTGTGGTCCGACGCGGCGGCCTGCTCCACCACCTCGGCCAGCTCGGCGAGGTCGGCGGTGGCGAACAACGCGCGCAGCGGCACGGTCACGCCCAGCAGCGTGCGCACCTTGGCCAGCACGGCGGCGGCGATCAGGGAGTGGCCGCCCAGGCCGAAGAAGCTGTCCCGGCGGCCGACCAGCGGCACGTCCAGCACCTCGGACCAGACCTCGGCCAACGTCCGCTCGACCGGTGTGCGCGGCGGCTCGTACGGCGTCAGCCTGGCCGTCGGGTCGGGCTCGGGCAGCGCCGCCACGTCGACCTTGCCGTGCCGGGTGAGCGGCAGCTCGTCCAGCACCACGACCGCGCCGGGCAGCATGGCGTCCGGCAGCCGTCCGGCGCAGAACGCCCGCACCTCGTCCAGTTCCGGCGCGACGGTCCGCGACCGCGGCACGACGTAGGCGACGAGGGTGTCGCCGCGCACCGCCACCGCGGCCTCGGCGATCGCCGGGTGTGCCAGCAGCGCGGACCGCACCTCGCCCGGCTCGATCCGGTGTCCGCGGAGCTTGACCTGGTCGTCCACCCGGCCGAGGAACTCCAGCGCGCCGTCGGGCAGCAGCCGCACCAGGTCGCCGGTGGCGTACATCCGGCCGCCCAGGACGGTCGGGTCCGGCAGGTACGCGGCGGCGGTGCGCTCCGGGTCGTTGCGGTAGCCGCGCGCGGGTGCGAGACCGCCGATGTGCAACTGGCCGGGCACGCCGACGGGAGCCGTGCGCAGGTCCGCGTCCAGCACGTAGGCGCGCACGCCGGGCAGCGGACGCCCGATCGGCAACGTCGCCGCGCGCGGGTCGACCTCGGACGCGTCGACCGTGCGGTGGGCCGTGGCGCAGACCGTGGTCTCGGTCGGCCCGTAGTGGTTGACCAGCGCGACCTTGCCGCCGGTCAGCGCGGCCCACTCGGCGACCGTAGTGGTCGGCACCGCTTCGCCGCCGATCATCATCACGGTCAGCGGACCGGGGTCGACGTCGAGGCCGGCCAGGTCCGACACCCAGCGCTTGAACAGCGCGGCGGGGGAGTCGACGGCGGTGACGGCGTGGTCGGCGCACAGCTTGAGCAGGTCCGCGCCGCCGATCGCGGCCGGTTCGGGGTGCACGACGACCGCCGCGCCCGCGCACCACGCCGGGAACACGTCGCCCACCGACGCGTCGAAGCTCAACGGCGGGATCATCAGGATCCGCTGGCCGGGCGCGAACCCGTGCAGGTCGATGAACGCGCCGGTCAGGTTCGCGAGCGTGTCGTGCTGCACCTGCACGCCCTTGGGCACCCCGGTCGACCCGGACGTGTAGACGACGTACGCCAACCCGTCGTCGGGCAGGTCCACCGCAGGCGGCGCGTCGGCCTCGCCGGTGAACGCGTCGTCGGCGGTGTCCAGCAGCACGCCGTGGAACTCGCCGAACCGGTCGCGGTTGGCCGGCGCGGTGATCACCACGGGCGCGCCGCAGTCGGTGAGCAGCCCGGCGAGCCGGGCGGGCGGGTGCGCCGGGTCGAGCGGCACGTACGCGCCACCGGCCTTGAGCACGGCCAGCAGCGCCACCAGCGCGTCCGGCCCGGCCTTCACCGCCAGCCCGACGGGCGTCTCGCGGCCGACGCCCCACCCGGCGAGCACGTGCGCCACCCGGTTGGCCCGCCGGTCGAGCTGCGCGAACGTCACCTCCGTGCCGTCGGCCAGGTCGAGCACGGCGGTGGTGCCGGGGTGGGCGGCGACCTGCTCGGCGATCCGGGCGAGCACGCCGGGGTGGCGCAGCGACAACGCCGGGTCCAGGGCGTCCTGCGGTTCGCCGTTCAACCGGCCGGCGGCCAGGCGGTCGGCCTTCGTCGTCGTGTCCACCGCGGACAGCCGGGCGGACGGGTCGGCCACCAGGGCGGTCAGCACCGCGAGCAGGTGGTCGGCCAGCCGTGCCACGCTGTCCGCGTCGAACACGTCGGTGCTGTAGTCGAGGTTCGCGGGCCAGTCGCCGTCGTTCTCCCGCACGTGCAGGGTGAGGTCGAACCGGCTGGTCTCGCGGTCGATCGGCAGCTCCGCCGCGTCCATCCCGGCCCACTCGCTCGCGCCGCCGCCCCGGTTGAGCACCAGCATCACCTGGAACAGCGGGTGGTGCGCGAGGTCGCGGCGCGGCGCCACCCGGGCGGCGACCTCGTCGAAGCTCACCTCGGCGTGGTCCAGCGCGTCGATCGCGGTGGCGCGGGCCCGGCCGAGCAGGTCGGCCACGGTCGGGTCGCCGGACAGGTCCAGCCGCAGCGCGGTGGTGGTGACGAACATGCCGACCGAGCGCTCCAACTCGGGGAACGGCCGGTGCGTGGTCGGCGAGCCGATCACCAGGTCGTCCGCGCCCGACCGGCGCGACAGCAGCACGCCGAACGCGGCCAGCAGACCGGCGAACGTGGTGCAGCCGTGCGCGCGGGTCACCTCGGCCAGCTTCCCGGCCAACGCGGCGGGCACGGTGAACCGGTGGCTGCCACCGGCCGTCGTGCGGTTCGGCGTGCGCGGCCGGTCCAGCGCCAGGTCCAGCACGTCCGGCGCGCCGTTCAGCCGGTCGTGCCAGTGGTCCAGCTGCCGCTGCCGCTCACCGTCGGTGAGCCGGTCGGCCTGCCAGTGCACGTAGTCGGGGAACTGCGCGCCGACCGGCTCCGGGGTCACGCCCGCGTAGACGTCGCCGACCTCGCCCGCCACCACGCCGAGCGACAGGTCGTCGCACACGATGTGGTGCGCGCTGAACACGACCGCCGTGTCGCCCGGACCGACCCGCACCACCCGGACGCGCAGCAACGGCGCGACGGCCAGGTCGAACGGTGTGTCCACTTCGGACACCAGGAAGGCGTCCAGCTCGTCCTCGCCGTCGACCGACGAGAACGCCACGTCGGCGGGCACGTCGTCCAGCACCTGCTGCTCGGGCACGCCGTCGGTGTCCACGATCCGGGTGCGCAACGCCTCGTGCCGCGCCATGACGGTCCGCACGGCGGCGCGCAACCGGTCCTCGTCGATCTCGCTGGCAACTCGGTGCGCGGCGAACATGACGTACGCGCCCGCGTCCAGGCCGAGCCGCCCGGTCAGCCACAGCCCGCGCTGGTTGCCGGACAGCGGCACGACCGCGCCGTCGGGACGGCGCGGCACCGCCTGGCGCGGTGCGGCGGCCAGGCCGCGTTCGGCGAGCAGCTTGGCCAGCAGGCGTTCGCGGTGGTCGGAGAGCTCGGTCATCCCAGGGTCCTCTCAGGTGACGGCGTCTCGTCGGCCACCGCGTCGGGCAGGTCGTCCACGGTCCGCAGCCGGGGCCGCGTCCAGGCGTAGGCCGCCAGCGCGAGCATCAGCACGCCGACGACCAGGAAGATCAGGGCGATGCCGCGGCCCTCGCCGGTGCCGATGAGCGCGCCGACGCCACCGGCCAGCGGACCGTCGGCCGCCATCAGGGGTTCGGCCACGCCGTCCGTCAGCGGGCCGATCATGAGGAACGCGACGGGCATCGCGGCGGTGCTGAGCATCCGCACCACGGCCAGCACCCGGCCCAGCACCGCGGGGTCGACCTTGGTCTGCAACAACGTCACGCAACACGTGTTGATCAACGGCAGGGTGAACAGGAACGCGGGCGCGGCCACGCCGATCAGCCACGGCGACGGCGCGAGCGAGTGCAGCACCAGGAACACCCCGCCCAGCGCCAACCCGGCGTAGATGCCGTGCACCCGGCGTCGCGGACCGCCCCACACGCCCATCACCAGGCCGCCGACGAACAGCCCGCTGCCGCCCGCGGCCATCAGCACGCCGAGCGTCGCCGGACCGGAGAACGACAGGATCAGCGGCTGCACCAACCCGCCCGCGATGGCGAACAGGAAGTTCCACACCCCGAACACCGCGCACAGCGCGAACAGACCGGGCGCGCCGCGCAGCCACCTCAACCCCGCGCCGATGCCCTCGCGCTCCGCGTCCGCGGCCCCCGCGGGCCGCACGGCTTCGTCGGGCAGCCGGGCCAGCAGCAGCGCGCCGACCGCGAACACCATCGACACGAGGTCGACCAGCAGCACGCCCCGCAGCCCCACCAGGCCGAGCAACGCGCCGGCGACCAGCGGCGCGGCGATCTGCACGCCCTGCGTGATCTGCATCAGGCCGTTGATCCGGCCCAGGTGCTCCTTGGGCACCAACGCCGGCACCAGGGCCGTGTAGGCGATGATGTGGAACGAGTTCAGCGTCGCGGTCAGCGCGGTGGCCACGTAGACCTGCCACACCGCCAACGAGTCCGTCGACACGGCCACCAGCAGCAGGGCCGTCACCACGCCCGCGCCGGAGTCGGCGACCAGCATGATCCGCTTGCGGTCGTACCGGTCGGCCACCGCGCCCGCGTACGGCGCGAGCAGGATGCCCGGCACCACCGCGCAGAACTGGATCAGCACGAACGTCGTCACCGACCCCGTGCCCAGGTACACCCACACGCCGAGCACGAACGCGGTCAGCGCGGAGCCGATCACCGACACCAGCTGACCGGCCCACACCACGGCGAACCTGCGCAGCCCCGCCTGCGCGCTCACCGGGACTCACCGAGCATCGACTCGACCTCCTCGGCCGACATCGCGGCCAGTCGCAGGCGCAGTTCGGCGACCGCCGCCACCCGTGCCGGGTCGTCCAAGGTGGTGAGCGCGGCGGCGACACCGGCCACGGTCGGCGCGGCGAACATCCGGCCGATCGGCACCGTCACCGCGAACGCGGCCCGCACCCTCGCCAGCGCCTTCGCCGCCAGCAGCGAGTGACCGCCCAGGGCGAAGAAGTCGTCGTGCACCCCGACTTCCGGCACGCCCAACACCTCGACCCAGATGCCGGCCAGCACTTCCTCCACCGCGTCACGCGGCGGCACCCGTTCGCCACCGACGTCCCACACCGGCGCGGGCAGCGCCTTGCGGTCGGTCTTGCCGTTGGGCGTCAACGGGAACGCGTCCAGCACCACCGCCGTGGCGGGCAGCATGTAGTCCGGCAGCCGTTCCGCCAGGCGGGCGCGCAACCGGGGCCACAGCCCGTCCCGCGGCACGTCCGCCGGCACGACGTAGGCGACGAGCCGTTCGTCGACGGCCAGCACGACCGCCTCGCGCGCCTCGCCGGACGCCAGCACCGCGGCCTCGACCTCGCCGAGCTCGATCCGGAACCCGCGCACCTTCACCTGGTGGTCGGCCCGCCCCAGGAACTCCAGCGTGCCGTCCGACCGGTGCCGCACCAGGTCGCCCGTCGCGTACAGCCGCCGTCCGGGCTCCTCGGCGAACGGGTCCGGCACGAACCGGCTCGCGGTCAGCTCCGGCCGGTCGTGGTAGCCGCGGGCCACGCCCGCGCCGCCGATGTGCAGCTCGCCGACCACGCCCGGCGGCACCGGTTCCAGCCCCGGGCCCAGCACGTACAGGCGGGTGTTGCCGATCGGCGGCCCCAGCACGACCGGCGCGGGGGAGGGCTCGACCAGACCGGCGGACGACCAGACCGTGGTCTCCGTGGGTCCGTACGCGTTCCACAGCACCGCGTCGTCGGTGAGCAGGTCGTCGGCCAGGTCGCGCGGCAACGCCTCGCCGCCGCAGATCCGGGTCGCCACCCCGGCGGGCACGCCACCGGCGGCGTGCAGCAGCCGCCACGTCGCCGGGGTGGCTTGCAGCGTGGTGACCTCACGGTCGACCAGCAGTTCCCGCAACGCCGCACCGTCGGCGCTCACGTCCGCGGGCACGACCAGCACCTCCGCGCCAGCGGTCAACGGCAGCAGTAGCTCCAGCACCGAGATGTCGAACGACAGCGTGGTCACCGCCGCCAGCCGGTCTTCCCCGGTCAGCGCGAGCAGCCGTTGGAACGACACCAGCAGGTTCACCACCGCGCGGTGCGGCACCTCGACGCCCTTGGGCGTGCCGGTCGAACCGGACGTGTAGATGATGTACGCCAAGTCCTCGCCGGAGGCCGGGCACGGCACGGGCGCCGGCTCGAAGCGGTCCGCGTCGGCGAGGCGCAGCACCGTGCCGCCGAACGGCAGCTCCCGGTCCGTGACGAGCACGGCCGCGCCCGAGTCGGCCAGCATCGCGGTCAACCGGTCCACCGGCCAACCCGGGTCCAGCGGCACGTACGCGGCGCCCGCCTGCCACACGCCCAGGACGGCGGCAACCAGGTCCGGTGTGCGCGGCAGGCACAGCGCCACCGCCGAGCCCAGGCCCACGCCGTGCGCCCGGAGCAGGGCGGCGATCTGCCCGGCGCGCGTCTCCAGCTCCGCGTACGTCAGCCGCGAGTCCACTCCGGACACCGCCGTGCCGTGCCCCGTGACCAGGTCCAACGCGGTGCGTGCGGGCGGCAGGGCCAGGTCGGTGGCGTTGTCGCCCTCCAGCACCTCCCACCGTCGCACGCCGGTCAGCCCGTCCAGCTCGCCGATCCGCCGGTCCGGGTGCTCGGCCGCCGCGGTGAGCAGCGCGATCAGCCGGTCGGTGAACTCGGCGATGGTCGACTCGTCGAACAGGTCGGTGTTGTACTCGACGCCCAGCGCGAGCGTGTCGCCCTGCGGGTCGGCGGCGAGCGTGAGGTCGAACTTCGCCACCTTCGGGTCGGGCACCAGCGGCGTCACCTCCAGCCCGGTCAGCGCGATGTCCAGCGGCGGGGTGTTGGTGAAGATCAGCTGAGCCTGGTAGATCGGCGCGTGCCCGGTGCTGCGCCGCGGGCGCAGGTGCTCCACCAGCCGTTCGAACGGCAGGTCGGCGTGCGCGAGACCGTCCGCCGCGACCTGCCGGACCCTGGCCAGCAGCTCGGTGAACGTCGGGTCGCCGCCCACCTGCGCGCGCAACGCGAGCGTGTTGACGAAGAACCCGATCAGGCCCTCCAGGTCGGGGTGGGAACGTCCGGCGACCGGCGTGCCGACCACCACGTCGTCCTGCCCGGCCAACCGGCCCAGCCGGGCCGCGAACGCCGCCAGCAGCACCATGAACACGGTGACGCCGTGCGCGCGGGCCAGCTCCTCCAGCGGTCCCAGCGGCACGTAGCCGTACCGGAGCGCGCCCCGGTAGGTGACCACCGGCGGCCGCGGCCGGTCGGTCGGCAGGGTCAGCAGTTCCGGCGCGCCCGCCAGGTGCCGCGTCCAGAAGTCGAGGTGCCCGGCGGAGACCTCGGCCATCCGGTCGCGCTGCCACACCGCGAAGTCCGGGTACTGCAGGGTCAACGCGGGCAGGTCCGGGTCACGGCCGGCCAGCGCCGCGTCGTACGCCTTCCCCAGCTCGTCGAGCAGCACCGACAGTGACCACGCGTCGGCGGTGATGTGGTGCAGGTTGAGCACCAGCACGTGGTCGTCGTCGGCGAACCGCCCGAGGCTCGCCGTGAACAGCGGCCCCCGGTGCAGGTCGAACCCGATGGCGCCGCGTTCGTCGGCGAACCGCTGCGCCGCCGCGGCACGGTCACCGTCCTGGAGCTCGTGGGTGGTGAGGGTCGCGGTGCCGGTGGGCGCGACCAGCTGCACCGGTTCGCCGCCCGAGTCGGGGAACGTGGTGCGCAGCGACGCGTGCCGGTCGACCAGGGTGTCCAACGCACGGCGCAGCGCGACCTGGTCGAGCGTTCCGCGCAGCCGGAGTGCGAGGGGCACGTTGTAGACGGCGCTGCCGGGGGAGAACTTGTCCAGGAACCACAGCCGTTGCTGCCCGAACGACAACGGGTACGCGGTGGGCGCGGCGGCCCGGGCGCGCAGCCGTCGCGCCAGCAGCTCCCGCTTGCGCGCCGACGCCGCGGCGCCGGAGTCCCGCAGGTCGGTCATGACGTGCTCCCCGATCTGGTCAACCGGTCGGCGGCGGCGCGGACGTGGTCGCGCAGGTGCGTGGGCACGCGGTCGCCGAAGCGCTGCAGGTACGCGGCCACGGTGGTGTCGTCGTCCCGCAGGAAAGGGAAGTCCGTCGGCACCATGTGCCGGATCGCCAGCAGCGGCACGGGGCTGTGCAGCGGCCGGAACACCGGGTTCCACAGGCCCGCCTTCTGCGGCGGGCCGGGGTGGAACTCGCCCAGCATCAGCCCGTCCCGGGTGTACTGCGGCTTGAGCAGCTCCTGCGCCCGGTCCACCACGCCGAACTCGGTCAGGTCCGGGAACAGGAGCACGATGGTCTTGAACTGCGCGCCCGGACCCCGCTTCGGCTCCAGCTCGGCGAACCAGTCGCGGTAGTGCAGCAGCAGCGCGGCCAGCTCGTCGGGCTCCTCCGGCGTGCCGGTGTGCACGGACAGGTAGAACAGACCGCGCTGCAGTGACGTGTCGGTGAACGGGCACACCGCTCCCCTCCGCCCCAGGTCCGGGTGCGGTCCGCACAGGTACTCACCGGCCCACTCGAACACGGTCCGCAGCGGCAGTTCGTGCGCCGCGACCGCGTCGGGCAGCCGAGGCGCGGCGAAGTCCGCCGGCTCGACCAGGGGGTGGGCCTGGTGGGTCGGATGGATCAGCATCAACTCCACCTGCCTTTGTTCCGGGACCGGCGGGTCAGGCCCACCAGCGCCGCACCGGTCACCGCGGCCGTGACGCCGCCGAGCACGCGGTCCTGCCGCCGTGCCCGGGCCAACGCCTCGCCGTACGGGACCGTGGTGTGCGTGATCAGGGTGTAGAGCGGCACCCAGGCGTTCGGGAACATCCGGTGCAGTGCCAGGTCCACCTTCTTGCGCACGGTGAACAGCGGTGACCGCAGCTTGTCCCGCAGCTCCACGAAGTTGCGCTTGGACAGCTCCGCCAGCACGTCGGTGTGCGGCCGGCGCGAGGCCTCGAACTCGGCCAACGCCCGCGGCAGGTCGTGCGGGTGCGCGGCCAGGCACCGGTCGAGCACCGAGCAGTCCTCGAACGCCGCGTTCATGCCCTGTCCGAAGAACGGGTACACGGCGTGCGCGGCGTCACCGATCAACACCACCCCGCGTCCCTCGTCCGTGGCCACGTGCCACGGCGAGGTGCGCACGGTGACCAGGTTCGCGGGCGGGTGCGCCAGGAACTGCTCGACCACGTCCGGGATGAGGACGAGCGTGTCGGGGAACCGGCGGGCGAAGAACGACCGCACCCGTTCGGGTTCGGTCAGGCCGGCGAACCCGTGCTCGCCGTCGAACGGCAGGAACACGGTCGCGGTGAGCGAGCCGTCCCGGTTCGGGTGCGCCACGATCAGACCCTCGTCACCCGGCCACACGTGCAACGCCCGCAGCTCCGTGCGCGGCTCGCCGTCGTCGCCGACCGGGATCAGCAGCTCCTTGTAGCCCCACTCCAGGAACTCCTGGTGCAGGTCGACGCGCAGGCCGCGGCCGAGGTGGCCGCGCACGGCGGAGAACGCGCCGTCCGCGCCGATGATCAGGTCCGCCGTGTGCACGCTCCCGTCGTCGGTGGTGACGGCGGGCTTGGCGCGGTCGACGGCGCTGACCCGGTCGCCCCAGCGGAACTCGACGCCGAGCCGTTCGGCCTCGTCCACCAGCGCCACGTTCAGGTCGTGCCGCAGCACGGAGTGCAGGATCTGGTCCTCGGCCAGGCCGTAGGGCTGGAAGCGCAGCGTGCCGTCCGACAGGTGCACGGCCCGGCCGCGCATCGGCACGGTCAGCGGCGCCAACCGCTCCAGCAAGCCGATCTCCCGCAACGCCACGATGCCGCGCTGGGACAGGCCGAGGTTGATCGACCGGCCTTCCTCCCGCACGCCCGGGGCCCGCGGGTCGCCCCGCCGTTCCAGCACGCGCACGCCGAACCCTCGTCGGGCCAGGTAGACGGCCGTCAGCGAACCGGCCAGCCCCGCGCCGACCACCACCGCGTCCCGGCTCATGCGTCGTCCTCGTCCACCAGGGCGCCGAGCAGCCGGTCGATCTCCTCGTCGGACAGCTCGTCGAGCTGGTCCAGCAGCGGCACCGGCCCCCGTGCCACCGAACCCGTGCCGCGACCGAGGTTCGCGCACAGCTCGGCGATGGTCGGCGCGGCGAACAGCGTCGCCAACGGCAGGTCGACGTCCAGCGCGACCCGCACCCGCGCCAACATCTGGGTCGCGGTCAACGAGTGGCCGCCCAGGGCGAAGAAGTTGTCGTGCACGCCGAGCGGCGCGTCCGCGGGCATGCTCAACACCTCGCGCCAGATCACCGCCAGCCGCCGTTCGGTGTCGTCACGCGGCTCGACCCGCTCGACGTCGTCGGTCGTCCACACCGGATCGGGCAGCGCGTCCCGGTCGATCTTGCCGGTGCCGGTGCGCGGCAGCTCCGGCAGCACGACGACCGCCGCCGGGAGCATGTAGTCGGGCAGGCTCACGGCCAGGTGCGGCCGCACCCGCCGGCGCAACTCGTCCTCGCCCAGGTCCGGGTCGGCGGGCACCGCGTACGCCACCAACCGCACGTCGGCGGCGTGCGCGGACCACGCGACGACGACGGCCTGCGCCACGTCCGGGTGGGCGCGGAGCACGGCTTCGATCTCGCCCGGCTCGATCCGGTAGCCGCGCACCTTGAGCTGCCGGTCGGCGCGCCCGAGGAACTCCAGCTTGCCGTCGGCGTGCCGGCGGGCGAGGTCGCCGGAGGCGTAGAGCCGCCCGCCGGGCGGTCCGAACGGGTCGGGCAGGAACCGCTCCGCGGTGAGACCCGGTTGGCCGTGGTAGCCGCGGGCCACGCCCGCGCCGCCGATGTGCAGCTCGCCGATCACCCCCGGCGGCACCGGCCGCAGCAACGGGTCCAGCACGTGCAGCGAGGTGCCCTTCACCGCCGGACCCAGCCGCACGGGGTCCGGCGCGCGCGACACCACACCGGCCGCCGAGTACACCGTGGTCTCGGTCGGCCCGTAACCGTCGATCAGGGTCGCGCCGTCGGTCTGGAGGTCGTCGGCCAGGTCGCGGGTCATCGCCTCGCCGCCGCTGATCCGCAGCCGCACGCGCGCGGGCACCCCGCCCGCGGCGACGATCATCCGCCAGCTCGCCGGTCCGCCCTGCACGACCGTCGCCCGCGTCTCGTCGACGCGTGCGCGCAGCAGCGCTCCGTCGGCCACGTCGTCCGCCGGGATCACGACGAGCGTCGCGCCGCTGATGAGCGGGGCGAGCATCTCCACCGTGGACACGTCGAACGCGGGCGTGGTGATCGACGCGAGCCGGTCGGCCGGCGTCAGCTCCATCAGCTCGCCCATCGCGCGCAGCAACGCGGCCAGCCCACCCTGGGTGCACCGGACGCCCTTCGGCTTGCCGGTGGACCCGGAGGTGTGGATGACGTAGGCCAGCATCCCGGGGTGCTGCCGCGCCGCCGGGGGAGGCGTGTCGGGTTGCGCGTCGAGGTCGGCGGTGTCCAGGTCGACTTCGGTCCACGGCCCGGTCAACGGTCCCGTGACCGCGCGCGACGCGCCGTCCGTGACGAGCACCGGCACGTCGGAACCGGCGGCCATCGCGGTCAGCCGGGCCGGTGGCCACGACGGGTCGAGCGGCAGGTAGCCCGCGCCCGCCCGCCACGCGGCGAGGATGCCGACCACCATCGGCGCCCCACGGTCCAGGCACAACGCCACCGGCTGGTCCGGCCGCACGCCCGCGGCCAGCAGCACGTGCGCCAGTCGGTTCGCCGCCCGGTCCAGCTCGCCGCACGTCAACGCGCCCTCGATCGCGACCGCGTCCGGGTGGTCGGCCAACGCGGCGAACACGAGGTCGGCGGCGGTCTCCGCGGGCACCTCGACGGCGGGTTCCCGCGGCGCGTCGTCACCGAGCCGGAGTTCGGCGACCCGGTCGGCGGGGGAGGCGTGCACGGCGGCGGCGAACACCGCGTGCAGCGCGGCGATCGTCTCCGGCGTGAACAGCTCGGAGTCGTACTGCCAGCGCGCGAACCACCGTTCGCCTGCCCGTTCGACGGTCAACGACAGGTCGAACTTCGCGCCGCCGTTCGCGACCGCCTCGGGCCGGAGCGTGATCGGACCCGCTTCGCGCGGCGGGGGCACGGGTTCGACCGCGAACATCACCTGCACCAGCGGCGCGTGGGCGAGCGTCCGTTGCGGCGCGGCGATGTCCACCAGTTGCTCGAACGGCAGTTCCTGGTGGGCGAGCGCGGCCACGGTCGCCTCCTCGGCCGCCGCGACCACCTCGCCGAACGTCGTCTCGGGCGTGATCCTCGCCCGCAACGGCAGGGTGTTGGCCACGAACCCGACCAGACCCTCGGTCTCCGGCCTGGTGCGCGCCGCCACCGGCGTGGCGACCAGGAAGTCCGACTGCCCGGTCACCCGGTGCAGCACGCACTGGAACACCGCGAGCAGCCGGGCGAACGACCCGTCCGGCACGGTCAGCTCCGCCCGCAGCTCCGCGCCACGTCCGGTGGGCGTCGCGGGGCGGGCCCGGTCGGTCGGCAGCGGCAGCACGGTCGGCACGCCGGCCAGCGCCTCGCGCCAGAACTCGGCGTCGGCGGCGAACGCGCCGCTCTCGGCCTGCTCCCGTTGCCACACCGCGTAGTCCGGGTACTGCACGGGCAGGTCCGGCAGGCCGTGCGGCTCACCGGCGACCTCGGCCGCGTACAGCCGGGCCAGCTCGTCGAACAGGACCGCGCACGACCAGCCGTCGGCGATCGCGTGGTGCAGCACGAGGACCAGCACGTGCTCGTCGGGCGTGACGTCGATCAGACCGGCGCGCAGCAGCGGCCCGTCGTGCAGCGAGAACGGTCGGCCGACCTCCTCGCGCACCACCGCGTCCACGTCACCCGACAGCCGCGTCAACGGCACGGTCAACGTCGCCGACACCACCTGCACCGGCACGCCGTCCTCGGCCGCGAACCGCGTCCGCACCGCCTCGTGCCTGGCGACCAGCGCGTTCAACGCCGCCCGCAACGCCTCGGCGTCCAGCGGGCCGTCGATGCCGACCCGCCAGCCGATGTTGTAGACCGGGCTCGCCGGCAGCAGCTGGTCGACCAGCCACAGCCTGCCCTGCCCGGACGACGCCGGGAACCGGAACACCTCGTCTTCTCCCACCACCGCGCTCACCGCGGTCCCTCCCCCCTCGGACCGACACCCTCCGGCCAACCCCGCCGGTCGACCGCCACCACCCGGAACTCCGCCGTGTGCCGCGCGCCCGCGGCGTCGGTCAACCACAACCGGTCCGGGCCGGGCAGCATCTCGCCCACGCCCAGCGGGGCGTCCGGCTTCTCGCGGTCCAGCGCGCGCACCGCGTGCGCGAACAACTCGACCGACGGCTGGCTCTCCAGGTCCACGTAGAACGGCTTGTGCTCGACAGGGCTCTTCACGAACACGAACCTCGGCATGCCGTGCTCACGCCGCCAGGCCTGCGCCCGCAGGAAGCGGGTCGCCTCGTCCGGGGCGAACGCGAACGCCGACCTCGCGGCGGGCAACCGCCAGCCCTCCCTGGCGACGACCAACCGGTCCAGGCTGACCCGGGGCGTGTGCCCGCCCGCGGGCAGCAGCCGGAAGTGCTGCACCAACTGCGCCATGACCTGCTCGTTCAGCAGCTCGACCAGGTCGACGTCCACCCGACCGTCCCGGCTGCGCGCCACCAGCCGCCCGCCGCTCTCGGTCACCTCGCACGCGCCGACCGGCACCGCGTCGCGCAACCCCGGCCCGCACGCGTCGTGCCCGAACACGATCTTCAGGTCGTCGGGCGAGACGAGCGCGTCGGCGAGCCGTTGCGGCGTGCCGCCCTCTTCGCGCGTGGTGGCCAGCACGACCCGCGGTCCCGCCATGTCGTGCCGCATCGCCGCCCGCAGCTGGGCCGGGTCGGGGTGCTGGGACACGAACAACGCCGACCGCATGGTGTTCACGCCGGGGTGCACCTCGCCCAGCACCCACCGGTAGTCGCCCGCCCGGATCGCGTCCTCGTCCCGTGCCGCGATCAGGACGTCGGGGCTGTGCTGGACCGCGCCACGCCACCCCGGCCGGGGCGCGGCGAAAGCCTTGAGCACCGCGTCCCGCACGTCGTCCACCCGGTAGTGGGCCTCGCGCCCGGCCGGCGCCTGCCCGAGGGCCTTGGCCCAGCGGTCCTGCAAGGTCCGCACGAGCCGGCCGATAAGCCGTTCGTCGAGGCGGAAGATCGTGTCGTTGGCCCACAGCCAGAAGTCGGCCAGCCGCACCCGGTCAGAGCCGGTGGCCACGACCCGTTCCCGGTACACCTCGCGCAACGCCCGCCCGTACAGCGCGGCGCCCGCGGAGGTGAACCAGCGTGCGGCTTCCAGCACCAGGGACAACGGCGTCCAGAGCGTTTCCAGCAGCGCGGGGGAGAGGGTGACGTCGAGGTCGCGTCGGCACTCCTCGTGCACCACCGTGCGGCCGGCGTAGAAGAGGCCGGGTCGCCGCACGGCCGCCGTGCCGGTGATGGCGGTGAACGTCTCGTGCAACTCGCCGATGGCGTGCACCAGCCGGTCCGGGTCGCCCACGGCGGCGGCGACCGCGTCCCGTCCCCGTTCGATCCGGTGGAGCGCGCGCTCGGCTTCGGCACGCACCTCAGGGTCGCCGATGGCGGTGATCTGCTCGCGCAGAGCCGTTTCCGGCACCAACGCCTCCGGCGGCACCTCCAACGTCCACGCGATCCGCTTGGCCTGCCGCAGCCGTTCGAGGGTGGCGAGCACGTCGTCGACCGGCCGGTCGAGGTCGCGCGCGATCTCGGGCGCGCGGCGCAGGCCGTCGCAGGCGGCGAGCACGGCCGCGTCGGACGCGGGCAGCCGCACCGGAGCGGTCATCGGGACGTGCATCGTGTCGCCCACGACGTCCACGAACGGCATCCGCCTCGGCACCGCCCACGGCCGCACGGCGTCCGTCGTCAACGCCTCGGCCAACTGCTGGACGGCCCAGTTCTCCAGGTAGGTGGTGCGTGAGTCGATCAGGTCCGGCCCGGGTCTCGCGGTGATCGCGGCGGGCGCGTCGTCCTCGACCCTCGCCCAGCCGACCGGCCCGAAGAAGCCGATGGTGTCGTTCTTGGCGCAGTAGCGCTGGAGGTAGCTGACGACCGTGTGCTCCCAGCGGCGGTAGTCGACGTTGCGCGCCGCGGAACGGTCGCCGGACAACGCCTGGTGCAACGCGTCCACGGCGGTCTGGAGCGCACGCGGGTTCTGCCACGCCACTGCTTCGCGGAACTTCGCGTCACCGCTGACGACGCGCAACACCTCGGCGGCGGCCTTGCGGCCGGCCTCGAACCGGGTCGCGTACTCGGCGAGCAGCGCTTCGTGCCGCGTCGCCGCCTCCTCGGCCGCCGCCAAGGCCGCGTCGACTTCGGCGTTGTCGGCCGTGGCCGGTCCGGCGTCGATCGGCTCCTGACCCACGACCAGCACCAGCGCTGATTCGCCATCGGTTTCGGGTGTGGTCCTCGCCGCCGATCCCGCGACCAGCACCGCGGGCGCGTCCTCGATCGGCAGCGTGACCGCCGGTGAAGCCGCCAACGCCGTGCGGGCCTCGGCGAACCGTCCCTTCCGCACCAGCCGGCCGACCCGCCGCAACGCCGACCGCCGGGCACCGGCGGCCCGGTCCTCCACCTCCCGCAGCACCCGGAACGCCGCCCACCGCGCCTCGCCCACCGCGTCCTCGGCCGCCAGCACGTCCTCCGCCGCACGTGCCGCGTCCGGGCTCGCCACGGCCAGCAGCGGCTCGATGCCGAAGCCCGTGCCGCGCAGCTCGACCCACCGCCACGCCGCCCAGTCACCACCGCTCGGCAGCACCAGGTGGTCCGCGACCGGCCGCGCCGACGTGCGCTGCGCGGGCACCAGGTACGCCGACCGGTCCCGCCGGGTGATCGGCGCACGACCCGTCGACGAACCCACCGCCGCGTCCAGCACCGCCGCGCACCCCGCCAGCGTCCGGGCCCGGTGCAGGTCGGCGACCGGCACCTCGACCCCGAACTCCTCGCGCACCCGGAACGCCAACCGCACCGCGAGCAGCGAGTTGCCGCCCACCGCGAAGAAGTCGTCCTCGGCGAACACCTCCGGCGCGCCGAGCAGGTTCTCCCACACCGCCGCCAACCGCCGTTGCGTGGCGGTCGACGGCCGGGTCCGGTCCGTGCCCCGCGCGCCCGGGGCACGGACCGACCGCAGCGCCGCCCGATCCACCTTGCCGCTGCGGTTCAGCGGCAGCTCCGGCAGCGGCACGTACCGCGCCGGGCAGAGGTAGGCGGGCAGCCGTTCCGCGACGTGCGCGCGCACGTCCTCGACCTCCAACGCGCCGCTCGGCACGACGAACGCCACCAGGTGCCTCGCGTCGTCGTCGCCGAACGGCAGCACGGCCGCCGCCGCGACCGCCGGGTGCTCCCGCACCACGGCCTCGACCTCGGCCGGCTCGACCAGGAACCCGCGCACCTTGACCTGCCGGTCCGCGCGGCCCAGGAACTCCAGCACGCCGTCCGGCCGCCACCGCGCCAGATCTCCCGTCCGGTAGAGCCGCCCGCCCGGCGCGCCCCCGAACGGATCCGGCACGAACTTCGACGCGGTCAACCCCGGCGCGCCCCAGTACCCGCGCGCCAGCCCGTCACCGCCGGTGTACAGCTCACCGGGCACACCCGCCGGCACCGGCCGCATCGACTCGTCCAGCACGTACACCGTCGTCCGCTGGATCGGTGTGCCGATGGGCACCGTCGCGCCGACGTCCGCGGCCGACCGGACGACGTGACACGTGGTGAACGTCGTGTTCTCCGTCGGCCCGTACCCGTTGACCACGGGCTTCCCGCCGCGTACCGCCAACGCCGCGCGCACCGCGTCCGGCGCCAGCACGTCACCACCGGCCAGCAGGTGCTCCACGTCGGCCACCAGCGCCGGGTCGAGCTGGTGGAACAGCCCGGCGGTCAACCACAGCACGCTCACCCGGTGCGTGCGCAGCAGGTCGGCCAGCACCGCCGGGTCGGGCGGACCGGACGGCGCGGCCACCACCCGGCCGCCGGTCAGCAGCGCGCCCCACACCTCCAGCGTGGTCAGGTCGAACGCGGTCGCGGACAGGTGCAGGACCGTCTGCCCCGGTCCGAACCGGGCGAACGACGGCCGCGTGACCAGCCGGACCACACCCCGGTGCGGCACGGCGACGCCCTTCGGCTTGCCGGTCGACCCGGACGTGTAGTTGACGTAAGCCACGCTTAATGGATGAGCGGCGACGCCCGGAGATACCGGGGACTGCTCTGAAAGGTCCAGATCCGGCAGTACGACCGACGCCACACCGTCCGGCAGCGTGCGCGGCCGATCGGACACCACCAGGGGCGTGCCGGACTCGCGCAAAGCCACCGCGTCCCGTGCCGCCGGGTTCGCCGGGTCCAGCGGCAGGTAGGCCGCGCCGGTCTTCAGCACCGCCAGCACCGCGGTCACGAACTCCGCGCCCCGCGGCAGCGACAGCGCCACCGGGCGGTCGGCCTGCGCGCCCCGCGCCAGCAGCACGTGCGCCAACCGGTTCGACCGCTCGTCCAACTCGGCGTAGCTCAGCCACCGCTCGCCGTCGAACACCGCGTCCGCGTCCGGCCGCAGCCGCACCTGCTCGGCGAACAGGTCCGGCACGGTCGCGTCCGCCGGGTAGTCGATCGCGGTGTCGTTCCACCGCTCCAGCACCTTCGCCCGGTCACGCGGCTCGCCCAGCTCGCGCACGGGCCGGTCGGGCGCCTCGGACATGCCCGCCAGCAGGTCGTGGACCTGCGCCAGCACCGCGTCCGGTGCCCAGTCCGGGAACCGGCCGGTGTCGTGGATCAGCTGGAAGCTCAGGCGCGGCTCGGCGAACGCGTACAACGTCATGGCGTAGCCGGGGGTGCGCAGGATGCGGACCCGCCTGCCCGGCGGCGCGGACGGCCGTGCGGCCAGCACCGTGCCGAGCTCGCGGCGTTCGAACAGCACGAGGCTGCGCGTCAACGGCACGTCGTGCCCGGCCGCGCGTTGGATCACCGGCAGCGGGCACAGCTGGTGGTCGCGCGCCCGCACCGACCGTTCCCGCACGGACCGCAGCCAGTCGGCCACCGGCGCGTCCCGGTCCACCGGCAACCGCAGCGGCACGGTCGCCAGCAGCAGGCCGAGCATGTCCGGCGCGCCTTCGACGGTGCCGTGGCGCGCCGCCCTGGTCACCCCGAACACCGCCTCGTCGGCGTGCGCGTGCGCGGTCAGCACCAGGCCCCACGCGGCCAGCACCACCGTGTTCACCGTGACGCCCGCCCGTTCGGCCAACGCCCGCACGGCCTCGGTCTCGGCGTCGGACAGGGCGAGCGCGGCGGTGGCCATGACCGGCGTGTCGGGACCGGCGTGCTCCAGCGGCAGGGGACCCGGCTCCGCCGACCCGGCCAGCTCCGCCGCCCAGAACCGCTCGTCGGCCAGCCGTTCCGGGTGTTCGGGCGCGATCCGGGCGTCGTGCCACCGGGCGTAGTCGGCGAAGTCGGGACGTGCCGCGAACTCCGCCGTGCCGCCGGCGAGCCGGGCCGCGTAGTCGTCGTCGATCTCGGCCAGCAGCATCGCGAGCGAGCGGCCGTCGAGGATCGCGTGGTGGAACGTCGCCACCACCACGTCGCCGGGCAGCGCCACGACCCGCAGCGGCGGCCCGGCCACCGGGTCAACCCCGGCCCGCCGGTCGGCCGCCAGGAACGCCTCCAGGTCCGTCACCGAGCCGTCGACCAGCACCGGGACGTCGTCGGCACGCCCCGGCCACTGCTCCATGCCACCGTCCGCGCGCCAGGCGAACCGGGTGCGCAGCACGGGATGCCGTTCGACGGCGGCACGCCACGCCGCGAGGTACGCGGCGGTGTCCAGGCCGTGCGGCCAGTGCTGCACGCACTGGATGACGTCCGTGCCGGCCGCCGGGTCGCGCAACCCGGCCGCGATCATTCCGCTCTGCAAGGGCAGAGCGGTCGCGAGCCGCGGCACCGAATCCGTGTGCACAAAGCCTCCCCGACGAATGTGTTTCGGGCGCGCACGACCGAACCGGCCGCCGGGAAATTCCCGGAGACCATTTCCGGACAGCGTGGGACCCCTTTACTGCGGGCGTGTGGTAATGCCGCGAGGTGTGGCCGGGCGGAGCGTCAGCCGCGCGGGGCGGCGACGTGCTCGCGGACGCTGCGCGGGCGCATGTCCGTCCACACCCGGTCGATGTGGGCCAGGCAGTCTTCCCTGGTGCCACGGGTTCCCTCGACCCGCCATCCCGGCGGGAGGTCCCGGTCGGCGAACCAGACCGAGTACTGCTCCTCGTCGTTCACCACGACGAGGAATTCGTGGTAATTCGCGTTCTCGTCAGTCATGCAGTGATCTCCTGCCCTTGGCGGATGCGGGCGGGTCGCCGGTCCGCGCAACGTTACGCCGGGCGTCTCGGAATGTGGAATCCTCTGAACGGTCGAACCCTTCATTCGTAATGTGTGGAGAGCACTATTCGACCTTCCTATGGAACGTCGCGCGCCGTGTCCGACCGGTTACCGGAGGCTTTCCGTGGCCGGCGGCGACCAATTCCCGGCGGGCTTGGAATGGCGACATTTGTTATCGCTAACAGATCAACTCGATACGGCCGAACGGCTCAATCTGTCGAACCTCTTCGACTCCAGGACGTCGCCGGCGAGAGCAAAGCCGCTCGGCTATTGAACCGTCGCCGACCGTGCTGTTAGCGTTAACAGGCGCGCTGTCGAGTCGACGGTGATCCCGTCCGTCAGCGCCCGCTACCCGCCGCCACGCCGTCCCACCGGCCCGCACCGGCTCCCCGCCGTCGGGCCGACCGTGTTCGTCCATGCAGCGTCGCAGGGAGAGCAACCATGAAATCGACTTATCGGAGCGCGCGCCGCGGCGGCGTCGTCCTCGCCACCGTCGCCACGCTGCTCGGTGGGATCACCTCGGCCCTACCTCCCACCGCGTCGGCCGCGGTGGTCGACACCAACGCCTCGTACGTGCTGGTCAACCGCAACAGCGGCAAGGCGCTCGACGTCTACGACCTCGCCACCGCCGACGGCGCGCGGATCTCGCAGTACACGCGCAACGACGGCGCGTGGCAGCAGTGGCAGTTCGTGGACTCGGGCGGCGGCTACTACCGGTTGAAGTCGCGGCACAGCGGCAAGGTGCTGGACTTCGCCAACACCGCCGACCGCACCGGGCTGACCCAGTGGACCGACCGCAACGGCACCAACCAGCAGTTCCGGCTGGCCGACTCGGCGGGCGGGTTCGTCCGGCTGGTCAACCGCGCCAGCAACAAGGCCGTCGACGTGCTGGACTTCTCCACCGCCGACGGCGCGCAGCTGATCCAGTGGTCGGACACCGGTGGCACGAACCAGCAGTGGCAGCTGGTGAAGCTGGGCGCGCCGACGCCGGGCACGTTCACCAACCCGATCAAGCGCAACGGCCCGGACCCGTGGCTGCAGCACTACAACGGGTACTACTACCTGGCCACGACGACGTGGAACTCGACGGTCACGATGCGCCGGTCGCCGACGCTGGCCGGCTTGTCGACCGCGCCCGACCAGGTGATCTTCAACCTGTCCCGGCCCAACGGGTGCTGCAACATGTGGGCGCCGGAGTTCTTCCTGCTCAACGGCCGCTGGTACCTGTACTACGTGGCCGGGCAGAACGTGTCGGACTACAACCCCACGCAGCGCCTGCACGTGCTGGAGTCCTCCGGGACCGACCCGATGGGCCCGTACTCGTTCAAGGCCGACCTGGGCAGCACGTGGGAGCTGGACCCGAGCATCCTGCAGCACAACGGGAAGCTGTACCTGATGGGCAGCGCGATGGACGGCACGCAGTCGCTGACCATCACCCCGCTCTCCAACCCGTACACGATCAGCGGCGCGCGGCGCACCATCTCGCAGCCGACGCTGGCCTGGGAGCGGCAGACCGCGCCGGTCAACGAGGGCGCCGAACCGCTGTACCACAACGGGCGCACGATGATCGTGTACTCGGCCAGCGCGTGCTGGGGCCCGGACTACAAGCTCGGCCTGCTCACCCTGACCGGCTCCGACCCGCTCAACCGGGCGCACTGGACGAAGTCGCCGAACCCGGTGTTCCAGCGCAACGACGCCAACGGCGTGTACGCGCCGGGCCACAACGGGTTCTTCAAGTCGCCCGACGGCACCGAGGACTGGATCGTCTACCACGCCAACGACTCCGCCGGCGGCGGCTGCGACATGAACCGGTCGACCCGCGCGCAGAAGTTCACCTGGAACTCGGACGGCACCCCGAACTTCGGCACGCCCGTCCGGCTCGGCACCGCCCTCACCGCGCCCTCCGGCGAATGAGACTCCCCCGGGGCGGGTGTCTCCCGCCCGCCCCGGGGTTCCCCCGAAAGGCACACGGCTGATGCTGCAACGACGCACACTGCTGGCCGGAGGTCTCGCCTCGTTGGCGCTGGCCCGGACCGGGATCGCCGCGGCGGCGCCCGGTGACTCCGCCTACGTGATGGGCTACTTCACCGAGTCGCCGAACAAGGTCGCCGACCGGTACGCGCTGCACCTGGCGGTCAGCCCCGACGGTCTCCAGTGGACCCCGCTCAACCAGGGCAACCCGGTCGCCATCCCGACGGCGGGCACGGGCGGTCTGCGCGACCCGTTCATCATGCGCAAGCAGAACGGCGGGTTCGTCGTGCTGGCGACCGACCTGACCGGCACCGACTTCACCCGCCAGAACCAGTACATCCACGCCTGGGACTCGGCCGACCTGCGGTCGTTCACCGGCTACCGCAGGCTCAAGCTGCACTCGATGCCGACCCACACGTGGGCGCCCGAGGCGTTCTGGGACGCCGCGCGCGGCCAGTACGGCATCCTGTACTCGGCCAACAGCGGCGGCCGTGACGCGTTCTACGTCAACTACACCACCGACTTCGTCACCGTCAGCGCGCCGCAGCTGTTCTTCGACCCCGGCTTCAACGTCCTCGACGCCACGATGCACGTCGGCAACGGCGCCAACTACCTGTACTACAAGAGCTTCGCCGACGGCCGCCTCTACGGCGCGCGTTCCAGCACGCTGAACCCGCGCAGCTTCGACCGCGGCACCTACACCAGCGGTGTCGTCAGCGGCGGCATCGAAGCGCCCATCGTCGTGAAGGCGCACAACCGCAACGAGTGGTGGCTGTGGGGCGACTCGTTCTCCCCGGTCAACGGTGAGCTGTACGCGTGGCGCAGCGGCGACATCAACGCCAACTCGTGGACCCCGCTGACCAAGGCCCAGTACACCCAGCCGCTCAACGCCAAGCACCCCACCATCTGCGGCATCACCGCCACCGAGCACGCCGACCTGCTGTCCCGGTGGGGCGCGCCGACCTGGAACCGGATCAAGTCCTACAACTTCCCCGACCACCTGATCCGGCACGCGAACAACGCCGCCCGCATCGACCCGTACCCGTTCGACCCCTACCAGGACTCGCAGTGGCGCCTGGTGCCCGGCCTGGCCTCGTCGGCCGGCGTGTCGTTCCGCTCGGTCAACTTCCCGGACCGGTACCTGCGGCACGTGAACTACGCGCTCACCTTGGCGGCCAACGACGGCAGCTCGGCCTTCGCCGCCGACGCCACGTTCCACCGCGTCACCGGCCTGGCGGACCCCGGCTGGACCTCGTTCCGGTCGCACAACTTCCCCGACCGCTACCTCCGGCACTCCGGATACGTCCTGCGCATCGATCCCGTCAGCACCACGACGGACCGCGCGGACGCCACGTTCCAGATCGGACATTGACCCGGGTGTCAGTCCGATCCGGCTGTGGGCGCGGCACCTCGGCGGCGTGCCGCGCCCACAGAGCCCTATCGCGGCAGTTGGCCGAGCGTGCGGGCGATGTTCTGCTCCACGATGTCGACCATCCCGGCGCGATCGGGGAAGTCGCCGTCCAGCAGTCGCAGGGGACCGGCGACCAAGGAGAGGTAGGTGGACAGGCGGTAGAACGCCAGCCGCGCGGGGTCGAGGCTCGGGTCGGCGAAGTGGCGGTAGTGCGGCCCGAAGCGCAGCTCCAGGAAGGCGTGCTCCCACTCGACGTCGAACGCCTTCACGCCCTCGATGTCGATGAGCACCGGCTCGTCCAGGTCGGCGTCGACCAGGACGTGGTCGGGCCCCAACTCGCCGTGCACCAAGCCGAGCCGCGAACGCGGCGCGACGGCGGCGTGCCGCGTTCGCAGCAGGTCGGCCAGCCGGTCCCGCACGTCGGCGATCCGGTCGACGCGGGCGGCGGCCTCGGCGAGGTCGGTGAGCGCCCGGCTCAGCACGGCGTGCTCCACGCCGTCGTGCCGAGCCGGGTCGGCGACCCGGGAGTGCATCGCGCGCACCGCCGCACCGAGCCGTGCGAGCACACCTTCGGCCCGCTGTGGATCACGAGTCATCAACTCTTCCAACGTGCCACCGCGCACGTCCTCGACCACGGCGATGTCACCCAACGCCCCACCGGGCTCGCGCAGCAGCACCCGCGGCACCCGGACCCCGACCGCGGACAACCGTTCGTGCGCTTGCTCGAACAGCCTCAACCCGGTTCCGGACTGCACGTCGGGCCAGAAGTCCTCATCGGGGTGCCACACGTAGGCGACCGCACCACCACCACCGGCCAACCCCAACCGGTAGACACCCTTCCTGGTCCCACCCCGCAACCGCTCGACCGACACCAACTCCCGCCCCCCGAACACCGCCCGCACCACACCGCGCAGGTCATCGACCCCGAGGTGCTCGCGCCTCACGCTCTCCTCCGACTCCATGCCGACCATGATCACGCACGCGCGCACGCCCCGTCGTCGGGATTTCGGCCTCGTCAACGGACACGGTCGGGCATGATCGGGGTGGGGTGGGAGAGATGTCGAGGGTTGTCACGTGGTCCGTGCGCGGCAGGGCGTCTAACTCTTCGAACTGCCGGGCACGGCGGACTACTACGACGACCTCACCCACGAGGCGTTCGACGCGACCGGAGCGGTGATCCCCGGCCGCTGAGCCGGGTCACGGCAGGATCGAGTCGACGTAGCCGCCGTCCACGCGCACCGCGGCGCCCGTTGTCGCCGATGCCTGCGGTGAGGCCAGGTAGACCACCAGGTTGCCGATCTCCTCCGGCTCGATCAGCCTGCCCAGCAGGGACTGCGGCCGGTGCACGCGCATGAACTCCCGCTGCGCCTCCTCCCACGGCAGCGAGCGGTCCACGAGTTGGTAGACGAAGTCCTCCACACCGCCGGTGTGCGTCGGACCCGCGATCACGCAGTTCACCGTGACGCCGCTGCCCGCCGCCTCCTTGGCGAACCCGCGCGACACGCCCAGCAGCGCCGTCTTCGACACGCCGTAGTGGATCATCTCGGCCGGGATCACCACGGCCGAGTCGCTGGCGATGTACTGCACCCGGCCCCACCCGCGACCGCGCATCCCGGGCAGGTACGCGCGGGTCAGCCGGACGGCCGCCAGCACGTTCACCTCGAAGTACCGCCGCCACTCGTCGTCGCTGATCTCCAGCGCGGGCCGCGCGCCGAAGACGCCGACGTTGTTCACCAGCACGTCCACCGCGGGCAGCGCCGTGACCAGCGACGCGGCCCCGTCCGCCGTCGACACGTCCGCCGCGACGCCGACCACGTTCGCGCCCGGCACCACTTCCCGCAGCCGCGCCACCGACTCGTCGACCACGTCGGCCCGGCGCCCGTTCACCGCCGTCCGGGCGCCCGCGCGCGCCAACGCGACCGCGATCGCCTCGCCGATGCCCTGCGTGGAACCGGTGACCAGCGCCGTCTTCCCGCTCAGATCCAGGTGCATGCCCGCCATGATCGCGCAGACGGCGCGAGGCCGCCGGTCACGAGTACAGCGCGCCCAGGAACTCCACCAGCAGTCGCTCCCTCAACGCCGGACTGGCCGCCGCGAGCAGCGTGTTCACCGTCGCCATCCGTTCGGGCAGCACACCGTCGCCACCGCCCATGCCCGCCGCCGCGAGCAGCCCGCCGAACTCCTCGGGCGTGAGCGAGTCCGGTGCCAGCCCGCCGACGAACGCCACGACCTCCGGCGCCACCCGCACCGGCCCGGCCTCGATCGCGGCCTCGACCGACGCGCCCAGGTCGGCCAGCAGCTCCGACTCGTGCCCCGCGTTCGCCGCCGTCACGGTCAGGTGCAGGTTGGCGGGGGAGGAGCGGTAGGCGAACTGCGGCTGCACGTACCAGTTCCGCGCCTTCATCTCGTCGGCCACGGTGAACACGTCGAAGTCGTCCCGCGCCGCCGCGACCGCCAGCAACGTCGCGGACGGCTCGCCCAGCACCCGCAGGCCGTCGATCTTCGCGATGCCCTCGCGCAGCACCCGCGTGCTCTCCAACGCCCGGAGCGCGAGCGAGCGGTACCCGTCGTCGCCGATGTGCCGCAGCACCGCCCACGCGGCGGCCAGCGGTCCACCTGATCGGGTGGACTGGGTGGTCGAGTTCAGCATCGTGTAACCGGGCCACGCGGCCGACGCGAAGTACTGCGCCCGGCGCAGGTCGGCCGACGCGTGCAGCAGCACGGACGTCCCCTTCGGGCAGTACGCGTACTTGTGCAGGTCGACCGAGATGCTGGTGACGCCCGGCACGGAGAAGTCGAACGGCGGCACGTCCGACGCGTGCGGCAGCACCCACCCGCCGATGCACGCGTCCACGTGACAGCGCACGCCACGCTCAAGAGCAGCGCCGGCGATCTCGGACACCGGGTCGACCACCCCGTGCGCGTACGACGGCGCGCTCGCCACCACCAGCACGGTGGACTCGTCGATCGCCGCCGCCATCGCCGCCGGGTCCGCCCGGAACGTCACCGGGTCGACCGGCACGGCGACCACCCGCACGCCGAAGTAGTGCGCGGCCTTGTGGAACGCCGCGTGCGCGGTCTCCGGCAGCACCATCGAGGGCCGGGTCACCTCCGGCCGCGAGTCCCGTGCGGCGACCACCGCGAGCAGGCACGATTCGGTGCCGCCGGACGTCACCGTGCCGACCGTCGCGTCACCACCGCCCAACAACCGGGCCGCCGTGCGCACCACGTCGTTCTCCAGCCGCAGCAGGCTCGGGAACGCGGTCGGGTCGAGCCCGTTCACCGAGGACGCCAGCGCGTGCGCGGACGCCGCCAACTCGTCCAGTCCCGGCAGCGCGCTGTCGTACACGTAGGCCAACGTCCGCCCGCCGTGCGTGGGCAGGTCACCGGCCCGCAGGGCGCGCAGCTCGGCCAGCACGTCGTGGGTCACGCGGTCTCCTCACGCAGCAGGGGCAAGGCCGCCAACGCCAGCACGGCCGGGATGACGGTGAAACCGAGGAGCGCGGCGGTCACCGCGCCGGAGGGCTGCACGGCCGAGCCGTCGGTGCTCGCGACGTACCCGCCGATGGCCAGGACCAGCCCGTACACGCCGGGGCCGAGCGCCAGGCCCAACGTCTCACCGGCCGTCCACACGCCGGAGAACAGGCCCGCGCGCGTCTCGCCGGTCCGCCGCTCGTCCGCGGTGATCACGTCCGGCAGCATGGCCAGCGGGAACACCTGCATACCCGCGTAACCCACGCCGATCACGGCCATCAGCGCGAGCACCACCGCCACCGGCAGCACCCGTGACGCGGTCAGCCCGGCCACCGCGACCGCGAACAGCGCCGACGCCGCGACCAGTCCGACCCTCTTGCCGTGCCGCCGCCCGACGCGTTGCCACAGCGGCATGACGAGCAGCGCGGGACCGACGAACCCGGCGAACAACGCGGTCTGCAACCCCTGCTCGCCCAGCACCAGCCGGGCGAAGTAGTCGACGCCGGCCAGCATCGTGCCCAGACCCACGGCCTGCACCACGAACACCGCCAGTAGAAGCCGGAACGGCCGCGACCCGCGCACCGCCGCCACCAGCTCGCCCACACCGGCGGCCGCGGACACCCGCCGTGACGTCGGCGCGCCACGTGTGCCCGCGAACGTGGCCAGCGTGCCGACGACCATCAGCGCCGCGACGGCCACGCCCATCCCGGGGTAGCCGACCGCGTCACGCACCGCCGGCGCGCCCGCCCCGCTGACCAGGATCGCCAGCGCCAGGAACGCCATCCGCCACGCCATCAGCCGGGTGCGCTCGTCGTAGTCCTCGGTGATCTCCGCGGCCATCGCCACGTACGGCACCTGGAAGAACGCGTACGCCGTCGCACAGGCCAGGAACACCAGCGCCACGTACGCCACCGCGCCCGTCCCGGTGAACGGCCCGGCGAACAGCAGCGCGAACAACACCGCCGTCGCCAGCCCGCCGCGCAGCAGGAACGGCCGCCGCACCCCGGCCCGGTCGCTGATCCGGCCCGCCACGGGGTTGAACAGCACGTCCCACGCCTTCGGCACGAGCACCAGCAGACCGGCGACGGCGGCGGGCACGGCCAGGCCGTCGGTCAGGTACGGCAGGAGCAGCAGGCCGGGCACGGTGCCGAACGCGCCGGTGACGAACGACCCGGTCGCGTACCCCGCCCTGGTGCCGCGAGTGATCTGCCGCATAGGCGGAAGAGTTTCGCATTCGACCCCCTGCCCGCGCGAGGTCGACTTCGGTCAGGCGGGACGTGCCGTGCGGCCGGCGGGTGGTGCGGCTCCCGTCAGCTCCGCGACCAGCGCGACCGCGACGTCGCCCGCCCGCTCGCCGCCGGGGTGCGCCGCGCTCGCGTACATGCCCTCGACGACGAGCCAGATCCGGTCGGCGAGCACGTCCGGCCGCGGCGCGCCGAGCTGCCGGACCAGGTCGCCGATGTGCGCGCGCACGTCCGCCAGGTGGTCGGCGGCGAACTCGCCCACGCGGTGGTCGGGGAACTCGGTGAAGCAGTTGCGGAAGGCGCAGCCCCGGTAGTCCGCCGCCTCGACCTGGTCCGCGGCCAGTCCGGCGATCGCCACGAGCTGGGCCGCCGGGTCACCGGCGAGCGGCGCGGTCGCCGCCTCGACCTGCGCCAGCCAGGTGGCGCGCAACCGGGCGAGGTGGGCGACCACCAAGGCGTCCTTGCCGGGGAACTCGCGGTAGAGCAGGTTCTTGCCGCAGCCGCACTCGTCGACGATCCGCTGCATGCCGACCGCGCGCACGCCGTGCGCGGTGAAGAGCCGGGCCGCGGTGTCCAGGATGCGGTCCCGGGTGTCCGGTGCCGGCTGACGCGCCATCACTGCCTCCCGGGCCCGAGCTTAGCGGACCGTTCGGTCCGGGCGGCTTGACGTGCCACCCCGAGCGGCCCAAGATGTGCGGACCGATCGGTCCCGGACTGATCGGTCCGTTAACGAGGGGGATCACACGATGTCGACACCGACCGTGCTCGTGTTCGGCGCCACCGGCAGGACCGGAGGCGCCGTGGTGAACCGGCTGCTCGACGCGCACCGGTCCGGTGAGCTGCGGCTGGTCGCGGTGGTCCGCCGGGCCGAGGCCGCCGCGGCGTTCGAGGAACGGGGGATCGAGGCGCGCCACGTCGACCTCGACTCGGCCGAGAGGCACGGCGTGGCACCGATCGTCGCGGCGCTGCGGGACGTGCGGCGCGTCTTCCTGGCGTCCGGCTACGACGTGCGGATGCTGAGCCAGGCGAAGGCCGCGATCGACGCGGCGCGGCTGGCGGGCGTGGACCACGTCGTCCACCTCGGCGTGCACGCCGAACCGGACACCACGATCGTGCACTTCGGCTGGCACCAGCTGGTGGAGGCCTACCTGGAGCGGTCCGGGCTCGGGCACACGAACCTCCACCCGACCGCCTTCATGCAGAACCTCCTGATGCCGGTGATGAGCGACGCGAAGTCGGCCGTGCTCACCCACTACGTCGGCGACGCCACGACCAGCTGGGTGGACACCGAGGACGTCGCCGAGGTCGCGTCGGTCGTGCTGCGGTCGCCCGCTGACCACCTCGGGCGCGCCTACGGGCTGGGCACGGAGACCGCCACGATCGGCGGGATCGCCGCCGTGCTCTCAGAGGTGACCGGACGGGCCTGGCGGTACGAGCCGAGGGAGCCGGCGGAGTTCTTCGCGGCGATGACGGCGGCGGGTGCGGACCCGCTCTACATGGACTGCGTCCGCACGGTCTTCGAGCGGACCAGGGACGGTTCGCTGCCGGAGGCCTCGGCCACCTTCGACACGGTCGAGCGGATCACCGGCCGGCCGGGCGCCTCGCTGCGGGACTTCCTCGAACGCCACCGCGCGCACTTCGAGCCGGCGGCACCTTGAACCGGCGACGCCAGATCCGTCGACCCCAGAGCCGGGGCCAGGCGGCTCGGCCTGGCCCCGGACGCGGGATCACCCCGCCGGCACCGTGTCGACGTGGTCCACGCCGGACGAGCGGTAGCCCGTCACGCGGGACTGCACCTGGGCCGGGCTGAGCACCTGGTCCTTGGCGAAGTACACGTAGTCCACGTGCTGCTGGTAGGCGCGGTCACCGGGCGTGCCGACCAGGCCGCCGGAGATGAACCACAGGTTGAAGTTGATCGACATCGGCGTCTCCGGGTAGTACTTGTCGCCGTGGTCGGCCACCTGCGCGCCGTCCACGAAGTACTTCACCCGGCCACCGGACACCTGGATCACCAGGTCGTGCCACCCGGCGTGGCTCCGCCGCTGCTCGGTGTGGACGTTGTCGGCGACCCACGGCTCGTTCTGGTAGGTCTCCCAGGTCGTCTCGTACAGGATGTTGGCGGGTTCGCCCCACCCGCCGTTGGGCAGGTACTCGAAGTCGATCTCGCCGTAGTTCGGGTCCATGTCGCTGTTGAGCGGCGTGATGGTGAAGAACGTCTGCACCACGTGGTCGCCGTCGGGACCGTAGACGGGCGCGTCGGAGAACTTCACCCGCGCCGCGTACGTGCCCTCGAAGAACTTCCGCTGGTGGTACAGCTCGGTCTGCCGCGCGGACGAGCCGTTGTTGGCCGACTCCAGCCGCATCGACTTCTGGCCGTCCACGGTCGGGAACGTCACCAGCGCCGGGTCCCACACCGCGCCCGGCACGCCGGGGCCACCGCCGCCCGAGCGGACCGTCCAGCCGCGCTGGGAGATCCGCGAGTCGGCGGAGTTCGCGTAGTTGAAGTCGTCGAACAACGCCGGGCCGTTCGGGTTCGGCGGGTTCGTCGTCGTGGTGGTCGTGGTCGGACCGGTGCCGCCGGGCGGTGTGCCCCACAGCAACGAGCCGGACCGGTGCACGGTCACCCGCGACCACGCCGAGTAGGCACTGGCCGCGCGGAACGAGTAGTCGTCGGACTGGGTGATCGGCCCCCAGTTCGACCGGTAGAACCGCAGTTGCAGGTCGCCGGTGTCGGCGCCGGGCCCGAGCGAGCCCGCGCCCGAGGTGAACCCGACCTCCAGGTACCGGTCGGCGGGACCGCCGGACAGCGTGCCGAACGTGCCGGTCACGTTCGCGCAGCCGCGTACCGCCCACGAGCACGCGAAGCGGTAGCCGACGTCGGGCGTCTCGCTCTTGAAGTAGTAGCGGACCTTCAACTCGGTCAGCGGCACGGTCGTGCCGCCGGTGTTGACCAGCTTGAACCACGGTTCGACCTGGTCGGTCGTCGCACCGGACGCGCTGGTCCGGTACTGGGCGGTGACCACGTCGGCGGCCAACGCCATCGGTGCGGCCACCAGTGCGGCGACGGACACCGCGGCGGCTCCGATCGCGGCGATCATGCGTGCGGACACTTCGGATCTCCTCAAGTCAGCAGGGTGGGACAGGGGAGCGGGCGTCGTCCTCCTTCCTCGACAGGGGCACGGACAGCGCGCTCAGGCGGCCGGTGTGCGCGCGCATCCGTTCGGTGAAGTCGGTCCAGGACGGGCGTTGCGCCCACAGCGTGTCGGCCAACGCCGCCAGCCGGGGGTACGCCAGCCGTTCCAGGTGGTGCGCGGTCGGCACGTACTCCGTCCACAGCGCGCACTGGGCGCCGAGCACGCCGTCCGGCATCGGCAGGTGGTAGACGTCCTGCGCGGTCACCACCAGGCCGGGCTGCCCGGCGGGCTCGTCGGGGTCGGCGGACTGCGGGTAGTCCAGGTAGGTCGACCGGTGCGGCGCCATCACCACGTCGTGCCCGAGGTCCATCGCGGTCCGCGCGTCCGCCGCGTCACGCCACGGCATCACCACCGCGCGCGGGTCGCCGATCGGTTCCCACGACACCGGCACCCGTCCGCGCCCCACCACGTGGTCGGCCATCGCGCGCAGGAACCAGCCGTGCAGCTCGTGCGGCCCGGCCAGCGCTTCCACGCGGACCCGCCGTGCCGCGCCGGGACTGGACTCCCACTCCGAGGTGGGGCACTCGTCGCCGCCCAGGTGCACGTGCGGGCCGGGGAACACGTCCACCACCTCGTCCAGCACGTCCCGGCAGAACTCCAGCACGGCGTCGTCCACGCCGAACACCGCGTCGCTCACGCCCCACCGCGTCCACACCGGCAACCGCCGCCGCGGGAAGTTGCCCAGGTGCGGGTAGGCGGCGAGCGCGGCGCGGGCGTGACCGGGCATCTCGATCTCGGGCACGATCCGCACACCGCGTTCGTCGGCGTAGGACACCAGCCCGGCCAGCTCCGCGCGCGTGTACGAGCCGCCGTGCGGCACGCCGTCACCCATGCTCTCCGCGCGCCACCCGCCGACCGACGTCAGCCGCGGGTGGCGCGGCACCGGCATCCGCCAGCCCTGGTCGTCGGTCAGGTGCAGGTGCAGCACGTTCAGCTTGTGCACGGCCATCAGGTCGATGAACCGGCGCAGCACCGCGACCGGCTGGAAGTGCCGGGCCACGTCCAGCATCACGCCGCGCCACGGCAGCCGTGGCGCGTCCCGGACGTCCACGCCGGGCAACGCCCAGTCCACACCGGACACCGGCCGGGAGCCCAACGCGGTCGGCGACACCAGCTGCCGGATCGTCTGCACGCCGTGCGCCAGCCCGTGACGCGTCGCCGCGCGCAGCACCACCGCGTGCTCGTTCACGGTCAGCGCGTAGCCCTCGTCGCCGAGCCCGACGAGCCGGTCGTCCAACGCGAACACCACCCGCCCGTCCTCGTGCAGCGGCAACGGCAGGCCGGTCGCCGGACGCAGCAGCGTGCGCAGCAGCCGGGCCGCGCCCTGGGCGCCGGGCGTGGCCCGGATCGCCGTGTCGCGGTCGAGCGCGAACCGCCCGTGCCGCCGGATCAGCCGTGTCGGACGTGGCACGATCACGAGTACCCCCGGGGAACGTCAACCCTTGACCGCGCCGCCGACGATCCCGGTGGTCACCCGGCCCTGGAGCACGAGGAACACCAGCAGCACCGGCAGCATGAACAACGTCGAGGCGGCCATGGTCGCGCCCCAGTCCGTCCCGAACGTGTTGCTGAACGACGACAGCCACACCGGCAGCGTGCGGTCGTCCTGGTCCTTGATGATCAGCACGTTGGCGAAGGCGAACTCGTTCCACGCGGTGATGAACCCGAACAGCGAGGTCGCCAGCAGGCCCGGCGCGAGCAGCGGGAACACCACCCGCCGGAACGCCTGCGCCCGCGAGCACCCGTCCACCAGCGCCGCCTCTTCGAGGTCGACGGGGATCGCGGCGAGGAAACCGCGCAGCGTCACGACGGTGAACGGCAGCGTGATCATGAAGTAGACCAGCGTGAGCATCCAGAGCGTGTCGAGCATCCCGGCGTCCCGCGCGATCACGTAGATCGGGATGAGCAGCGCCTCCCACGGCGTCATCTGCGCGACGAACACCATCAGGATGAACCCGCGCCGGCCCTTCCACCGCAGCCGTGCCACCGCGAACGCCGCCAGCAACGCCACCACCAGCGACAACAGCACCGCGCCGCCCGCGACCAGGATGCTGTTGCGCCAGAACGACCAGAACCCCTGCGCCGACACCGCCGTGCCGAAGTGCTCGAACGTCAACGACAGCGGCAGGAACGTCGGCGTCTCCGCCTGGATGTCCCGCGTCGGCTTGAACGCCGTCAGCACCATCCAGTACACGGGGAACACCGACACCAGGAACACGACGACGGCCGCGACACCGCGCAGCACCCGGCCGGTCACGAGACCTCCTCCTGCCGGTAGAGCTGCCGGAAGTACGCCAGCAGCACCAGCACGAGCAGCAGCACCATGAGCATGGACACGGCCGCGCCCAGGTCGTAGCGCTGCAACGACTGCGCGACCTGGAACGCGTACACCGGCAACGTCGTGGTGGCCTGCCCCGGTCCGCCCTGGGAGATGACCCAGATCTGCACGAAAGCCTTGACGACCCAGATCACCTCTAGGCAGGTGATCAGGCCGAACATGGCCCGCAGCATCGGGAACGTGATGGCGGCGAACACCCGCCACGCGCCCGCGCCGTCCATCCGCGCCGCTTCGTACAGCTCGGACGGGATCGTCACCATGGCCGCGTACAGCGACAGCGCCGCGAACGGCACGGACTGCCACACGATCAACGCCACCAGGATGCCGAACGTGGCCGGACCGTCGGCGAACCACGTGTAGTCGCGGTAGCCCTCGAACCCGAGCGACACCAACGCCCAGTTGACCACCCCGAGCCGGGACTGGAACAGCCACTGGAACACCGTGGTCGCCGCGATCACCGGTGTCGCCCACACGAGCACCAGCCCGGTCATCACCAGCAGCCGCGCCCACTTCCCGAGCCGCACCAGCAGCAACGCGACCAGCGTCGACAGCACCATGATCAGCACGACGTTGATCGCGGTGAACACCAGCGTCCGCCGCACCACCGCCCAGAACTCCGGGTCGGCCAGCACCCGCGCGTAGTTCGCCAGGCCGACGAACCGCGCGTCGCCGCGCACCAGCTGCGGCAGGCCGAACTCGTGCACCGAGATGACCACGTTGCGCGCCAGCGGGTACAGCAGCAGGAACCCGGTGGCCAGCACGGTCGGCGCGATCAGCAGGTACGGCCACCAGGACGTGCGGCGGCGGCGCGGCGGGGGAGGGGTCGACGGCGGGCGGCGCTCGACCGCCCGCGTCAGCGTCGTCGTCATGCTAGGAGCCCGAGTTGAGCGCCTGGGTGATCACCCGGTCCGCCTCGGCCGCGGCCCTCGCCGGATCGGCGCCGGTCAGCACCGCGGTCAGGAACTCCTTGATCGGGTTGCGCGCCTCGACCGCCGCCCAGTTCGGCGAGTTCGGCGTGGCGCGCCCGTTGACCGCGCCCGCCGCCATCGCCGCCGCGCCGGGGTCGTCGCCGACCTCGCTCGCCAGCGACGTCCGGTTCGGCACGTAGTTCATCGCCTTGGCCAGCTCGACCTGCCACTTCTCCCCGGCCAACGCCCGCACCACGGCGTACGCGCCGTCCTGGCGGGTCGACGCGAGCGGGATGATCAGGTCCGAGCCGCCGGTGAACACCGCGCCGGGCGTGGCCGCGGTCTTGCCGGGGACGGGGAAGAAGCCGAGCTCGTCGGCCAGGTCGGGGTTGGCCTTGGCGACCAGCTTCGCCGCGCCGGGCACCGCGATGAACTGCGCGACGCCGCCGCCCGCGACCACGTCGGTCTGCTGCGGCTTGGCCTCGTCGGAGTCCTTCGGTCCGTCGCCCAACGCCTGCAACCGCCGGTAGAAGTCCGCGCCCGCCAACGCCTCCGGCGTGTTCAACGAGCCGGACCACTGCCCACCGTCCTGCTGCGTCCCATCCATCCGGGCGAGGTCGCCGCCCTCGTCCCAGACGAAGCCGGACAGCACGTACCAGTTCTGGCCGGGCAGGTAGATGCCCTGGGTGTCGCCCTGGTCGAGCTTCGCGGTGGCGGCCAGCCACTCGTCCCGCGTCTTCGGCGGTGTCACGCCCGCCGCCTCGAACAGGTCCTTGCGGTAGATGACGACCCGGTTGGCCGCGTAGAACGGGATGCCGAACTGCTTGCCGCCCACCGCGCCCGGCTCGGCGAGGCCGGGGATCCAGTCGTCGCCACCGAGTTCGCCGACCTTGCCGGACAGGTCGGTGACGCCGTCGCTGGCCGCGTACTGAGCGACCTGAGTGTTGCCGACCTCGATCACGTCCGGCGGGTCGGTGCTGGCCAGCGCGCTCGTCACCTTCTGCGTGATGCCGTTCCACTCCTGGATCTGGATCTTCAGGTCCAGCTCGGGGTGGTCGCGCTCGAACTCGGTCTCGAAGCGGCTGACGAAGTCGTCGGTGGCGGAGTCCTTCATCAGCCAGACGGTGATGTCCTGCTTGCCGCCGGACGCGCCCGGGTCGGAACCGCAGGCGGACAGGGCGAGCAACGACGCGAGGACGAAGGCGACGGGGCGGTTCGGCACGTCTCACCTCTCAGCTGACCAATTGGTAAACCTCGGTGGAGCCTGTCCGAAGATGGCATAGACCAATGTGGCAGTCAACACCCAGTTCACAGCGGTGAGAGCGCTCTCGATCTTCGTCGAAGTCGACCTGACCACTGGTCTGACATACTGGTCGGCGACCGGCAAGACGAAGCGAGGCGGCATGGCCGAACCGATCCTCAAACGCGAACGGGTGCGCGACTACCTGCTCGAACTCATCGAGACCCACCCGCCGGGCGCGCCCATCCCGGCCGAACGCGTGCTGTGCCGGCAGCTGTCGGTGTCCCGGCCCACGCTCCGCTCGGCGGTGGACGAACTGGTCAACACCGGCCTGCTGATCCGCCAGCACGGCCGCGGCACGTTCGTCGCGCCCGCCAAGATCACCCAGGAGCTGGTGTCGGCCGACCGCGCGATGACCGTGCCGCAGGCAGGCGGCGCGTGGACCAGCCGGGTGCTGGAGCACGCCCGCATCCCGGCCGGCGCACGGGTCGGCCGCAGGCTGCGCGTGTCGCCGGCGGCCGAGATCACCTACATCGCCCGGCTGCGCCTGGTCGACGGCGCGCCGATGGCGATCGAGTACCTGCACGTCCCGGTGGCCGTCGCGCCCGGCCTCACGGTGCAGGACATGGAGTCCGGCAACTTCTACGACCGGCTCGCCGACCACGGCGTGCACGTCAGCGACGCCGTGCAGTCCATCGAGCCGACGGTCACCAACGACGCCGAGTCCGCGCTGCTCGGCGTGCCCGTGTTCGCGCCCGCGCTGCTGTTCGAACGGCTGACCAACGACACCACCGGCCGTCCCGTCGAGTACGTGCACTCGCTGTACCGGGGCGACCGCTACCGGATCGTCTCGAAGCTGTCGCTCGCCCCGTCCGCGCCCGCGCCCGGCGCGCGGACCGGCCACCACCCCGGCATTCCGCCGGGTGACCTGTCCTCCGGTCAGGTCCGCTCGGCCACCACGGGTGACGTGCAGTAACCGCGCGTCGCCCGGTCGCTTCCTCCCGCTGCGGACGGTCGCCCGTGCTGCCAGGATGGGCCCGCCCGTACGACCTTCGAGGAGGACACGGTGACCTCTCGACTCAACCCGTACATCAGCTTCGCGGGGAACGCGCGCGAGGCGATGGAGTACTACGAATCCGTCTTCGGCGGCACGTTGCGGCTCAACACGTTCGGCGAGTTCGGCCAGGCCGACGCGCCCGAGGCGGACAAGATCATGCACGGCATGCTCGAGACGTCGAGCGGCTACACGCTGATGGGCGCCGACACCCCGCCCGGGATGCCGCACAACCCCGGTGACAACATCACCGTCAGCCTCAGCGGCGACGACGTCGACGAACTGCGCGGCTACTTCGAGAAGCTGTCCGACGGCGGCACCGTCACCGTGCCCTTGGAGAAGCAGATGTGGGGCGACGAGTTCGGCGCCTGCCAGGACCGGTTCGGCATCTACTGGATGGTCAACATCAGCGGCACGTGAGCCCGCCCGGCGCCGCGCCTCGTACCATCGCCACGTGACGGGTGGAGGGTGGCGGTGAACGGGTTGGGCGAGTTGGAACGGGCCGCGATGGACGTCCTGTGGGACCGCGGCGAACCGGTCGCGGTGCGGGACGTCGTGCGCGCGCTGGCCGACCGGGACCTCGCCTACACGACCGTGATGACCGTGCTGAACCGGTTGGCGAAGAAGGGTTTCGTCCGCCGTGAGGCCGGCGAGGGCCGCGCCTGGTACTACGCGCCGGTGGCCAGCCGCGAGCAGTACGTCGCGCGGCTGATGCTGGACGCGTTGTCGCTGACCGGCGACCGGGAGACCGCGCTGGCGCACTTCGCGCAGTCGATGACCGCACCCGAGGCGGAAGCGCTGAGCCAGGCGTTGGACGAGCGGTGAACGCCGCGCTGCACCTCGCGGCGACCCTGGTGCTGTGCGTGGCGGCGGCGGGCCCGCTCGCGCGCGCCCGGTGGGTGTGGCGCGCGCCGCGCACCGGGATCCTGCTGTGGCAGCTGCTCGGCCTGTCGTGGGCGCTGTCCGCGGTCGGGCTACTGCTCGCCCTCGGTCTTGCGCCCTACGACGCGCCGATCCCGGTCGCCTTGGGACGGTGGGTGGACGACGCGGTGCGCGGCGACGTGACGCCGCTGGCCGTGCTGGTCGTGCTGGGTCTGCTGTCCGCGTTGGACCTGGTGATCGGCCTGCTGTGGACGTGGTGCTCGGTGCTGCGGGTGCGCCGGCGGCACCGGGACGTGCTGGCGCTGGTGGCCCGTCGCGACGACGCCGCGCCGGGCGCGTTCGTGCTCGACCACCCGCACGTGGTCGCCTACTGCGTGCCCGGCGCGCGCTCGGCCGTCGTGCTCAGCTCGGGCGCGTTGACTGCGTTGACCCGCGACCAGGTGGACGCGGTGCTCGACCACGAGCACGCGCACGGGCGTGAGCGGCACGACCTGGTGCTGCTGCCGTTCAGCGCGTTGTGCTCGGTGCTGCCGAAGGTCCGCCTGGTGCGGTCGGTCGCGCGGGCGGTGGCGTTGCTGGTGGAGATGCGGGCCGACGAGAGCGCGAGCCTGCGCCACGGCGCCCAGCCGCTCGCCGCCGCATTGCGCCGGTTCGGCTCGGCACGTCCGCCCGAGGGTGCCCTCGGCGCGGCCGACGTCGGGGTCGCGGCACGGCTGGACCGCCTGGCCGGCCTGCCGCCGCTGCCCACCGCCGTGCGGTGGTCCGTCCTGGTCGGAGGGCTGGTGCTGGTCTCGACCCCGCTGAGCTTCCTGGTGCGGTGACCCCTCTCCGAAGACTACTACAACGTGTAGTGCTACGTTGCGTAGTAGTCAGTTCGGAGGGGTTTCTCGATGATCCAAGTCCTGGCGACCGCGTTGACGGTCGTCGCGTTGGCCGCCGCGGCCTGGGCGCTGGTGCTGGCCGTGCTCGACCACCCGATCACGTTGCGCACCAAGCCGACGCTCGGGTTGGCGGGTGTCGTCCTGCTGCTGGAGGCGGGGCTGCTCGTGCAGGCCGTGGCCGGTGTGGTGGCGATGCTCGGCTCGGACCGCGAGCTGGACCGGGCGACGTTCGTGGGCTACCTGGTCGGCGTGGCGGTCGTGCTGCCGCTCGGCGCGGTGTGGTCGGTGGCCGAACGGTCCCGGTGGGGCGCGGGCGTGCTGACCGTGACGTGCCTGAGCGTGCCGGTGATGATCCTGCGGCTCAACCAGCTGTGGGCCGGCCATGGGTGACCGCCTCGCCGTGCCCGCCCTGCTCAGCGACTGGCTGTTCACCAGCGCGTTCGGCGTCTACATGCTCGCCGCCCTGCTCTGCTCGGCCGAGTACGCCCTGACCCGGCACGCGGCGAACCCGCCCGCGTTCGCCGTGCGGCTCGGGCGCTCCGGTGTCGCGCTGACCGTCCTGGGTGGACTGCTGCACCTCGGATCGGTGGTGCTGCGCGGTGTCGCGACGGGCCGCGTGCCGTGGGGCAACATGTACGAGTACCTGTCGGCGGTCGGGCTCATCGCCGTCGCCGCCTGGCTGTACCTGGTGTTCCGGTACGACATGCGCCGGATGTCGGTGTTCGTGCTGCTGCCGATCGCGTCGCTGCTGTTCCTGGCGGGCAACCGGCTCTACGCCGAGGCCGCGCCGCTCGTGCCGCCGCTGCGCTCGTACTGGATCATCATCCACGTCGCCGCGGCGATCATGGCCAGCGGTGTGTTCCTGCTGTCCGGTGTGGTCAGCGCGCTGCACCTGGCCAGCTCGGGCGAGTTCACCAGGAAGGGCAAGCCGAGTGGCCGTCGGCTGCCGCCCGCCGAGCACCTGGACAAGATCGCCTACCGCACCGGCACGGTCGGGTTCCTCACGCTCACGTTCGCGATCATCACCGGCGCGGTGTGGGCCGAGCAGGCGTGGGGCCGGTTCTGGGGCTGGGACCCGAAGGAGACGGTCGCGTTCGTGTCGTGGGTCTGCTACGCCGCCTACCTGCACGCCCGCGCCACGGCGGGCTGGCGTGGCAGGCGCTCGGCGTGGCTCAACGTCATCGGCATGGTCGTGGTGCTGTTCAACCTGTTCTTCGTCAACCTGGTCGCGGTCGGCCTGCACTCCTACGCGGGGGTCGACTGAGCCGGCTGCCGGAAGGCGGAGCGGTAGGCGTGGGGGTTGGTGCCGACGACCCGCTTGAACCGGTGCCGGAACGCGGTGGGCGAGCCGAAGCCGACCCGTGCGGCGATCCGGTCCACCGGGTGGTCGGTGGCCTCCAGCAGGTGCTGCGCCCGCCGGATGCGCGTGCGGTGCAGCCACTGCAACGGCGTCGTGCCGGTCTGCTCGCGGAAGCGGCGGTTGAGGGTGCGGGTGCTCATGCCCGCGTGCGCGGCGATGTCCTCCAGGCTGAGGTCGCGCGCGGAGTTGTCCTCCATCCACCGCAGCACGGGTTCGAGCGCGGAGCCGCGGGTCGTCGGCGGCTGCTCGTGCACGATGAACTGCGCCTGCCCGCCTTCGCGCTCCAGCGGCATCACCGACAGGCGGGCGGCGTCGGCGGCCACCGCGGAACCGTGGTCCTGGCGGATCAGGTGCAGGCACAGGTCCAGCCCGGCGGCGGCGCCCGCCGACGTGAGCAACCGCCCGTTGTCCACGTAGAGCACGTCGGGGTCCACGTCGATGCTCGGGTGCCGGGCGGCCAGCGCGGGCGCCGCCGACCAGTGGGTCGTGGCCCGCAACCCGTCGAGCAGACCGGTGGCCGCGAGGATGAACGCCCCGGCGCAGATCGACGCGAGCCGCGCGCCACCCGCGGCCGCCCGCCGCAGGGCGTCCAGCACCTCGTCCGGGATCGGCGCGGTCGCGTCGGCGCAGCCGGGCAGGATCACGGTGTCCGCGTCGGCCAGGGCGTCCAGGCCCCACGGCGGCTGGAGCGTGAACGCGCCCGCGTCGACCGTCGGCGTGGCGCCGCAGACCAGCACGCGGTAAGCGGGCTCGCCGTCGGGCAGGCGGGTGCGGGTGAACACCTCGATCGGCGTGGACAGGTCGAACGGCACCACCCCGTCGAGGGCGAGCACGGCCACGGTGTGCATGGTGGAACCGTAGCGCCGGTCAGCGCGCCGCCAGCCAGCCGATCAGGTCGTCGGTCAGCCGGTCGCCAGCGCGCTCGACGTCCGGCTCGATCGCACCGAGGTCGAGCCGGAACACCGAGGTCCGATCTCGGCCGCGGCGGCGCATTAACAGGCCGCCGCCACCGCTGTCGTCGCCGATGAGAACCCAGTGGGGCGCGTACTCGCGCACCTCGTAGGTCTCGTTGCGCTCCCGGATGGCCTGCGGGCCGTAGACCAGCACACCGTCCGGCAGCAGCACGCCCGGCGTGGACCGCCAGAGGCGCGCGATCGTCGGGTTCGGGCCGTCCCCGAGCCCGGCCGCGAGAGCTTCGCGCGTGCTCAGGAACCCCGCGAAGGACTCGGCGACCTGCTCTTCGTCCCCGGTGCGGTGGTCTCGGCGAACCACCGCGTGCTCTTCGCCCACCCGCCGGTCGAGGGCGAAGTGGTAGCTGTCACCGCAGTCGGCCTCCTGGTAGAAGCAGAGCCGCTCACCGTCGAGTCGTCCGGTGAAGGTCTCGGGCCCTGGGACGACCGTCGCGATCTCCGTGCCGCCGACCGTGCCGCCGCCGTAGTGGGTCAGCCACCACCGGTACGACCGCGACAGCGGGCCCACGGCGGACTCCACCGCCCGGATCGACGCCTCGCTCCTGCCGCCGTCGCGCGCCGCGTCGATCGCCGAACCCGTCTCGACCAGCTCACGCAGGAGCACGAAGTCGACGTCCACGGGCGAGAGTCTTACACGCGCGTACCGGGCCGCATTAGTGTTTCGACGTGGGCATGTGGGCTTGGTTGTGGCGGCTCCTCAAACGGCCCGACGACCAGCGGGTGATGGGCTACGACGTCCGCCGGGACGAGAACGGCAAGCTCATGTGGCTCGACACCGAGTCCAACTGGCGCGACTTCACCGACCGGACCGACCGCGAGGTGGCACGCGAGGTGGACTACCGCGGGCCCAACCTGCTGCCGTTCAACCGGCCTTCCGGTATGGCGGCAGACCAGGCCGACTGGAACCTCTGGTGGCTCGACACGTTCGAGAGGCACAGGCGTTACCAGGACAATCCCGAGCGCTACATCGCCTACTCGGTGCGAGCCCGGCGCGAGGCCGGGCTGCCGGAGCTGATCCGTCCGGAAGAGCGGCCGTCGTGACGATCGACGCCACCGGGCAGCGCGGCTAGTGCGCTGACCACGAACGTTCGCCGGGTTGGTCAGGCTGCTCGTGGTCGGCCCCAGCGTTGGTGGCGTTCGCTGCGGATGCGGGCTCGTTCGCGGC
>NZ_LGED01000202.1 GCF_001280085.1 Saccharothrix sp. NRRL B-16348
CGCGTGTCAAGGGGGGCGTAGTTCACCTCTGCCTGACCAGTGCTTCTGATGTCGCCCCCCTTGATACGTGTGGTAGCCCTTGTGGAGGTCGGTGGGATGACACGGAGCCCGGACCAACGACGGACCCGCCACAGAACCAGGGCAGTGGGGGTCATCCTGCTGATCTGCCCGTCCGGCGAGGACAGCTTTTGATCTTTAAACCTTGGCCCCCAGGCCACGGACAACGGGGGGCTAGCCCCATGTTCCGCCCCCGATCCCCCCGGCACCATTGACGGGTGACCCAGCCTGTGCGGCCCGAGGACATGCGGGCCTCCGACGCCGAACGCGAACTGGTCCAGCAGTGGCTGCACCGCGCGCACGCCGACGGCAGCCTCGACCTCGCCGAGTTCGACGCCCGCGTGGTGCGCACCTGGGAGGCCAAGACCCGGGGCGAACTGGCCGCCCTGACCATCGACCTGCCGAGCGTGTCGCAGGCGTCCGCCGAGTCACCCACCTCCCTAGTACTGCCGACACCCAAACCGGTGAAAACGGGCAGCGGCGGACGCAAGGCGTTGAAGGTGCTCAGCACGATCTGGCTGAGCGTCAGCGTGCTCAACTTCGCCCTCTGGCTGCTCGTCAGCCTCCTCGCCGGCGAAGGCCTGGTGCACCCGTGGTTCCTCTGGGTGGCCGTTCCCCCGGGAGCCGTGCTCGGCGTCCTCTGGTGGAGCACCGACCCCAAACGGTAACGCTGTTACCATTGGGCCGGAGGTGTCAGGACCGAGGAGGTGGCGGACCGTGAACGAGTCCTTCGAGTCCTTCGAGTCCTTCACGCGAGCGGCCGACAACGATCGTGCGTTGGTCGCCGAGGAGCTGTCCCGCGCCCACGCCGAGGGCCGGTTGACCCTCGCCGAGTTCGACGAGCGCACCCGCGCCGTCTACGAGGCCCGCACGTACGCCGAGCTGAGCGCACTGACCGCGGACCTGCCCCGCGACGGCCTCCGCGCGCACCCGCCGGTGCGGCGCCGCGCGAGCACGGCCGCTAAGGTGATGACAGGGGCGTGGCTCGCCGCGAGCTCCGTCAACTTCCTCATCTGGGGGATCATCAGCCTCTCCGTCGACGAGGCCCTCTACCCCTGGTGGATCTGGGTCGCGGGACCGTGGGGCCTGGTCCTGCTGGCCGGCCGCCTGGCCCGATTTGGGCGTTCGAGCTGACCCGCGTACTATGGACAGGTGGCGCATACGTCGCGCCGGTTCCGTCATGCACGGGGATTCTTCCCCGGAGGTGGCCAGGGTTCGCAAGGGCCTGGAGGAGTCGGGGTGCCGCGTGCCCGCACTCCGGAAGTAACACCCACCGTCACGAAACGCGGAGGACATGGGCAAGAAGGACGGGGCCATTGAGGTCGAGGGCCGCGTAGTCGAGCCGCTCCCCAACGCGATGTTCCGCGTCGAGTTGGAGAACGGTCACAAGGTCCTGGCACACATCAGCGGCAAGATGCGTCAGCACTACATCCGCATCCTCCCTGAGGACCGGGTTGTCGTGGAGCTCTCGCCCTACGACCTGTCCCGCGGGCGCATCGTCTACCGCTACAAGTGACCTCCGACGCGCCCCAGCACGGGCGCGTCGGCTGACGCAGGAGAAGCTCAGGCGTGAAGGTCCAGCCGAGCGTCAAGAAGATCTGCGACAAGTGCAAGGTGATCCGCCGTCACGGGCGGGTCATGGTGATCTGCGAGAACCTGCGCCACAAGCAGCGCCAGGGCTGAGCGGAGCACGACCGGCACGAGTCGAGTCTTCACCGGACGCGACCATGAGTAAGCCTCTTCGCACCTGCCGCACACCGAGCACCGCGTGCGGCACACCCCCGGACTCCAGGCCGGGGCCGGGACACCGGTCGCGAGAGCGACCGGAACTGACACAGCGAGTCAGTCCCGGGATCGGGCGAGGAGCAGACCTGGAGCGACACCACTGTTAGGAGCAAGCGCCGTATGGCACGACTCGCTGGCGTCGACCTCCCCCGCGAAAAGCGGTTGGAGATCGCGCTCACCTACATCTTCGGCATTGGTCGGACGCGCTCGAAGGAGCTGCTGACCGCCACCGACATCTCCCCGGACATCCGGGTGAAGGACCTCGGTGACGACGACCTGACGAAGCTGCGGGACTACATCGAGAACCACTTCAAGGTCGAGGGTGACCTCCGCCGCGAGGTTCAGGCCGACATCCGCCGGAAGATGGAAATCGGCTGCTACGAGGGGCTGCGCCACCGTCGCAACCTGCCCGTCCGCGGGCAGCGCACCAAGACGAACGCGCGCACTCGTAAGGGTCCGAAGAAGACCGTCGCCGGCAAGAAGAAGGCCGGAAAGAAGTAAGACCTCGCGTCTCTAGCAAGTAGGAGTTCACCCAGACATGCCACCCAAGTCCCGTACGGGCGCCGGGGTCAAGAAGGTCCGGCGCAAGGAAAAGAAGAACGTCTCGCACGGCCAGGCGCACATCAAGAGCACGTTCAACAACACCATCGTGTCCATCACGGACCCGCTGGGCAACGTGATCAGCTGGGCGTCCGCCGGCCACGTGGGCTTCAAGGGCTCGCGCAAGTCGACGCCGTTCGCCGCGCAGATGGCCGCCGAGAACGCCGCCCGCAAGGCGGCCGAGCACGGCATGCGCAAGGTGGACGTGTTCGTGAAGGGTCCCGGCTCCGGCCGGGAGACCGCGATCCGTTCGCTGCAGGCCGCCGGCCTCGAGGTCGGCACCATCCAGGACGTGACCCCGCAGCCCCACAACGGCTGCCGCCCGCCCAAGCGGCGCCGGGTCTGAGGCACGGGGAGGAGTAAGACAACATGGCTCGCTATACCGGACCGGCCACTCGCATCTCGCGCCGTCTCAAGGTCGACCTCGTCGGCGGGGACCAGGCGTTCGAGCGTCGTCCTTACCCGCCCGGCCAGCACGGCCGCGGTCGGATCAAGGAGTCCGAGTACCTGCTGCAGTTGCAGGAGAAGCAGAAGGCCCGCTACACGTACGGCGTCCTGGAGAAGCAGTTCCGGCGCTACTACGAGGAAGCGGTTCGTCGTCCCGGCAAGACCGGTGAGAACCTGCTGCAGATCCTGGAGTCCCGGCTCGACAACGTGGTGTACCGCGCGGGTCTCGCGCGCACCCGTCGTCAGGCCCGCCAGCTGGTCAGCCACGGTCACTTCATCGTGAACGGCCAGAAGGTCAACATCCCGAGCTTCCGGGTGTCGAAGTTCGACATCATCGACGTGAAGCCGAAGTCGCTGCCCACGCTGCCCTTCGAGGCCGCGCGTGCTTCCTTCGGCGACCGGCCGATCCCGGCGTGGCTCCAGGTCGTGCAGAGCAACCTGCGCATCCTGGTCCACCAGCTGCCGGAGCGGGCGCAGATCGACACGCCCGTCACCGAGCAGCTCATCGTCGAGCTCTACTCGAAGTGATCCTCCTGGAGGGGCCGTCCGCGGCCCCTCCAGTCGGGTCCCGCGGCGGCACGGAATGGTGTGCCGCATGCGTTTGCCGGTCTCCGCGACCGGCTTCCACGACGTCAAATAGCGGGCGTCGGGGTTAGAAGGGAAGAACCCAGTGCTGATTTCCCAGCGTCCCTCGCTCAGCGAGGAAGCGGTCAACGAGACCCGCTCCAGGTTCGTCATCGAGCCGCTGGAGCCGGGCTTCGGCTACACCCTCGGCAACTCGATTCGCCGCACCCTGCTGTCGTCCATCCCCGGCGCGGCCGTGACCAGCATCCGCATCGACGGTGTGCTGCACGAGTTCACGACCGTCCCCGGTGTGAAGGAAGACGTCACCGACATCATCCTCAACCTCAAGGAGCTGGTCGTCAGCTCCGAGGAGGACGAGCCGGTGACCATGTACCTGCGCAAGCAGGGGCCGGGCGCGGTGACCGCGGGCGACATCGTGCCTCCGGCCGGTGTCACCGTGCACAACCCCGACCTGCACATCGCCACCCTGAACGGCAAGGGCAAGCTGGAGATCGAGCTCGTGGTCGAGCGCGGTCGCGGCTACGTCCCCGCCGTGCAGAACAAGCAGGCCGGCGCCGAGATCGGCCGCATCCCGGTCGACTCGATCTACTCGCCCGTCATGAAGGTGACCTACAAGGTCGAGGCCACCCGTGTCGAGCAGCGGACCGACTTCGACAAGCTGATCCTCGACGTCGAGACCAAGCCGTCCATCACGCCGCGCGACGCCGTCGCGTCGGCCGGTAAGACGCTGGTCGAGCTGTTCGGTCTCGCCCGCGAGCTGAACGTCGACGCCGAGGGCATCGAGATCGGCCCCTCGCCCGCCGAGGCGGACACCATCGCGGCGTTCGCGATGCCGATCGAGGACCTGGACCTCACCGTCCGGTCCTACAACTGCCTCAAGCGCGAGGGCATCCACACCGTGGGCGAGCTGGTCTCGCGCAGCGAGGCGGACCTGCTGGACATCCGCAACTTCGGTGCGAAGTCGATCGACGAGGTCAAGATGAAGCTCGTCGGCCTCGGCCTCGCGCTGAAGGACAGCCCCCCTGGGTTCGACCCGTCGGCCGCCGCGTCCGACTACCCCGCCGAAGGCTGGGGCACGGACACCGCCGTGGACAACCACGACGACGGCCAGGACTACGCGGAGACCGAGCAGCTCTGAGGTCGCTTAGCGGCCGGGCCGGAGCAGAGGATCAGAAAGAAATCCGAGGAGCAATTCGATGCCCACCCCCACCAAGGGACCCCGTCTCGGGGGCTCGCCGGCCCACGAGCGGCTGATGCTGGCCAACCTGGCCACGTCCCTGTTCACCCACGGTCGGATCACGACCACCGAGGCCAAGGCGAAGCGGCTGCGCCCGTACGCCGAGAAGCTGATCAGCAAGGCGAAGGTCGGTGACCTGCACAACCGTCGCGAGATCCTCAAGGTGATCCGCGACAAGGACATCGTGCACAAGCTGTTCGCCGAGATCGGTCCGCAGTTCGCCGACCGCCCCGGTGGCTACACCCGCATCACCAAGACGATGCCGCGCAAGGGCGACAACGCGCCCATGGCCGTCATCGAGTTGGTCGCGGAGAAGACCGTCACCTCCGAGGCGGAGCGCGCCCGCAAGACCAAGTTCGCCAAGGACGCGGAGGCCCCCAAGGCCGTCGAGGCCGAGGAGACCAAGGTCGAGGACGCGCAGGACCAGGACGCCGACGCGCCCGAGTCCGCCACGAAGGACGCCGCCGAGGAGCCCGCCGAGGGCGCTTCGGACGAGGCCGCCGAGGCCCCGAAGGCCGAGAAGAAGGACGAGTCCTGACGGACGCGCACTTCACCGACGAGCCCGTCGTTCCCGCTGGGGACGACGGGCTCGTTCGTGTGCGACTCGACCTGGCCTACGACGGCACGGAGTTCTCGGGGTGGGCACGTCAGCCGGGCCGCCGCACGGTGTGCGGAGTCCTGGAGGACACCATGTCGACGGTGCTGCGCGAGGACGTGCAGCTGACCGTGGCGGGCCGCACGGACGCCGGCGTGCACGCGTCCGGGCAGGTGGCGCACGTCGACCTGCCGTCCCGGGTGGACGTCGCGGGCCTGCCGAAGCGCCTGGCCCGCGCGCTGCCCGCGGACGTCCGGGTGTTCTCGGCCCGGGTGGTGCCCGCCGAGTTCGACGCGCGGTTCGCCGCGTTGCGCCGGCACTACGAGTACCGGGTCACCGACGCCGCGTCCGGTGCGCACCCGTTGCGGCGGCTGGACACGCTGGCCTGGCCGCGTCCGCTTGACCTGGACGCGTTGAACGCCGCGTCGCGGTTGTTGTTGGGTGAACGGGACTTCTGCGCGTTCTGCAAGCGGCGCGAGGGTGCGACGACGATCCGCGAGCTGCAACGCCTCGAGTGGGTGCGCGACGGCGCCGTGCTGACCGCGCACGTGTCCGCGGACGCGTTCTGCCACTCGATGGTGCGCAGCCTGGTCGGCGCGCTGCTGGCCGTCGGCGAGGGGCGCAAGCCGGTGGAGTGGCCCGCGTCGCTGCTGTCGCTGACCGCGCGGTCGAGCGCGGTCACGGTCGCGCCGCCGCACGGGTTGTCGCTGGTCCGGGTCGACTACCCGGCCGACGACGAGCTCGCCGCGCGGGCCGCGGTCACCCGGAACGTGCGCGGCGCGGTCACCCGGACCGAGCCCGCCGCGCCGACCAGCTGAACCAGGCCACGCCGCCGAGCGGTATCTCCACCAGGTACGTGAAGAACGCGAACAGGAGCACGCCCGCGACGGCCGGTGCGGCGGGCGTGCCCAGTCCGACCAGCAGCGCGATGGTGCCGTTCTCGGTGACGCCCACGCCGCCGGGCGTGACCACGGCCAGCGTGAGCAGCCTGCTCACCGCGAACGCCGCCACCGTCGGCCCGAGCCCGAGGTGGACGCCCGCGGCGGCCAGGCACCACCACAGCAGCACGCCCTGGAGCAGCAGGTAGGCGAGCATGCCCGCGGTCATCCGCCGCCAGCCGGTCCGCACGACCTGCCCCGTCTGCCGGCGCAGCCGCAGGAGGAACCGGGCCGCCCGACCGCCGAGGAGCTTGCACAGCCACCGCAGGCGCAGCAGCACGGCCACGGCGAGCAGCAGCACCCCCGCCGCCGTGACCGCCGCGATCAGCACGCCGTCACCCAGCACCGCGGCGCCCTGCACGGCCAGCGCGAGGAGCGGCAGCGCCGCCCGGGACAGGGAGTTCCACAGCCCGGTGACGAGCGCCGACGTGGTGATCGCCCGCGCGGAGTGACCCCAGCTCGACGCCATCACCGCCGTCACCGCCACCCCGGCCGCGCCGCCGAACGGCAGCACGTTGCTGACCGCGCTGCCCGCCGCGTTCAGGCTGAACGCCTGGGTGTGGCGCAGGCCGGGCAGCGAGCCGGTGAGCACGTAGGTGTAGGCCCAGAGCCCGGCCAGCCACAACGCCGTCAGCCAGAGCGCGGTGCCGGCGCCGATGACGCGCAGTTGCGCGCCGACCGCCGACCACGCCACCCCGCCCACGGTCGGCACGAGCGCGACCACCAGCCACGCCGCCAGGCCCAGCGACGCCAGCGACGCGACACCGCGCAGCCACCGCGTCATCGGGCCCGCAACCGTTTGCGCTCGACGTACCACTCGGTGCCCAGGACCACCTTGAACAGCGGCGGCGGCAGGGTGAGCAGCGCGGCGAGGGTGCGGGTCGACTCGCCGCCGGTGGTCTGGGTGGCGTGCGCCGCCATGGCCGCCCGCTTCACGTCCGCGTACCGCCGGACGTCCACCGAGTGGGTGATCTCGGCGCGCGAGGTGTAGGCGTGCTCGAACGGTGCGAGGTCGAACCGGCGGACCAACCGGGCCAGCCGCAGCCCGCGCAGCAGCCACGTGCGGTCGACCGTCGCCTCCCAGACGCGGGGCGTGCCGGCGAGTTCGGCGGCCAGGGCGCCGACCCGGTGCACCTGGACGTGATCGGGGTGCCCGTAGCCGCCGTGCGGGTCGTACGCGGTGAGCAGGTCCGCGTGTTCCTCGTGCAGCAGCTCGGCCAGCCGCTCGGCGGCCTCGCCCACGTCGGCGCGGGCGAACCCTTGCCGCCCGTCCAGGCCGGAGTCCGGGTAGCCGAGGAACTCCACCCGCGCGCAGCCGAGCACGCGGGCCGACGCGTGCGCCTCCCTGGTGCGCACAGTGCCGAGATCGGTCCGGTGGGCGCTCAGGCCCTGTTCGCCCGCCGTGGCGACGACCAGCACGACGCGGTGCCCCTCCCGGGCGAGGCGCGCCATCGTGCCGCCGGTCAGCAGGGCTTCGTCGTCGGGGTGGGCGTGGAAGAAGACGCACGTTCGGCTCACGGGTGCAAGAGTGTCAGTTGGTCCGTTCGGCGGCTTGACGGGAGCGCACTTGTCCATCGTCCACGTCACAGACTGCTTCCTGCCGCGCCTGGGCGGGATCGAGGTGCAGGTCGCCGGACTCGCCAGGGAGCAGGCTTGCTCGGGCGAGGACGTGCACGTGGTGACCGCGACCAGGAACGCGTCGCCCGGTGACGGGTACTCGGTGCACCGGATCGCGGTGCGGCTGCCGTGGGACCTGCCCGTGCACCCGCGGGCGGGCACGCACCTCGACCGGGTGATCGCCGCGCTGTCGCCGTCGGTGGTGCACGTCCACGTCGGCGCGATCTCGCCGTTCGCGTGGTCGGGGGTGCGGTCGGCGGCGCGGCTGGGACTGCCGGCGGTGGTCGTGGTGCACAGCATGTGGGACCCGGTGGTGCAGCGGTGCTACCGGGCGCTGGACCGGCTGGCGTCGTGGAGCACGGCGCCGGTGGCCGTGGCGGCGGTGAGCCGTGCGGCGGCGGAACGGGTGCGCGCGGTGGCGCCGGGGATGCCGGTCGGGGTGGTGCCGAACGGGATCGTGCCGTCGGCGTGGCGGGGGATACCGACGCAGCGGCCGGACGACGCGGTGCACGTGGTGTCGGTGGGTCGGCTCGCGGCGCGGAAGGAGCCGATGGCGTTGCTGCGGGCGTTGCGGTCGGTGCGCGCCGACGTGCCGCTGCGGGCGACGCTGGCCGGGGCCGGGCCGGAGATGGGTGTCCTGCGGCGGTACGTCGAGCGGCACGACCTGGGGTGGGTGAGCCTGCCGGGACGGCTGGACCGGCAGGGGGTGGGTCACCTGCTGGCCAGGGCGGACGTGTTCGTGAACCCGGCGTCGCAGGAGGCGTTCGGGCTGGCGGCGTTGGAGGCGCGGACGGCGGGGGTGCCGGTGATCGCGCGGCCGGGGACCGGGGTGGCGGACTTCGTGCGGGACGGCGTGGAAGGGCTGCTGACGCACGACCTGGCCGCGGGGATCGCGCGCTTGGCGAACGACCGGGAGGAACGCCTGCGGATCGCCGCGCACAACCGGACCACGGAGCCGACCCACTGCACGTGGCCACGTGTTCTGGAGGCGCTCCGGTTGTGCGCGGCGCGGGTGTGAGGGCTAGAAGACGAGGTCGGCCAGGTCCAGCGTGACCGGGACCGGCGCGGCGGTGACGGTCGTGGGTCCGGCGGACTTCACGGTGTTCTCCACCAGGTACCGGTCGTCGTGCAGCCGGTGTGCGGTCAGTTCCAGTCCGGGGTCGTTCCCCTTGCGGCTGATGGTCCAGAGGAACGGCACGCCGGCGGCGGCGTAGGCGACCATCTTCGCCTCGCGTTCGTTGCGGGTGTTGCCCGGAGACCAGACCTCGACAGCGAGGACCAGGGCCTCGGCGGGGAACGACGCACCCGCCGGAATCCTGTCCATGAGTACGACGTCCGGGATGAGACCGGTGCGCAGGGTCGACGAAATCTTCACCCCCACGCCGATCACGGCGTAGAGGTCGGTCCGGCCGGCGGCGGCGATCGAATCCTCGAACGGCCGGATCAGGCGGGTGACTGCGAGCTGATGCTCGCCGGAGGGTGAGGGAGTCGCGTGGAAGTGTCCAAAGATCAGCTCGGTGCGCGATCCGTCCTCCGAAGGCGGGAAGGCCAGCCAGTGTTCGATCGTGTACGGGCCGATCATCGGACCCTCTGGCCGCTGAGGATCTTCTCGAACGGCTGCAGACACAGGTCTACCCCCATGGTCGACTTGATTTCCTGCGCTGCGCGGGTGTGAGGGTCAGAGGCGGAGTTCGCCCAGGTCCACGGTGATTGGGACCGGTGCGGCGGTGACCGTCACCGGACCTGTGGTCCGGACCGCCTGGGCCACCATGTAGCGGCCTCCGTCGAGCTGGTACGCGGTGAGTTTCAACTCGTGCAGATCGGTTTTCTGGTCGATCGTCCAGACGAACGGCACACCCGCGGAGGCGTAGGCGTCCATTTTGGCCTCCCTCTCGGCGCGCGTGTTGCCGGGGGACCAGACCTCCACTGCCAGCATCAGCGCCTCGGCAGGGAAGGCGACGCCCGTCGGCCTGTCGACGATCGCGAGATCCGGTATCAACCCCGTGCGCAAGGTCGAGGAGATCTTCACGTTCACCGCCGGCACCACGCGCAGGTTGCCGCGTCCAGCGGCGCGAACCGCGCTGCGGATCTGCACTCCCAGCTCGAACGCGACCAGTTGGTGCAGGTAGGAGGGTGCGGCTGACACGTGGAAATGTCCCTGGATCAGCTCGGTGCGCGACCCGTCCCCCGAGGGAGGCAGGGCCAGCCATTCTTCGACCGTGTGCGGGCCGATCGGGTGCTGCAGAGCTGCGGACACGGGTCCACCTCCAGGATCGACTTGGTTATGACCCTGGCACAGTCCCACTGGGGCGACACCGTCCCTGATCAGGTGAAACGTGAAGCGGCCCCTCACCGGCGAAACGGTGAGGGGCCGCTGTCGTGCGACTGGATCAGGGACCGGTTACAGGTCGAGGGTCCAGCTGTCGATGTAGCCCGTGTCCTGGCTGTACGCGTCACGCACGCGCAGCTGCCAGTTGCCGTTGGCGTTCTCCGCCGACAGGTTCACCGTGTACGTGGCGTCGACGTTGTCCGCGCTGTCCGAACCGGACTGGACCTTGAGCTGCTTGACCGCACCGCTCGGCGTGATCAGGTCGACGACCACGTCACCCCGGTACGTGTGCTTGATGTGCACCTCGACGGTGGCCGACGCGCCGGCCTTGCCGCCGCAGTCCGTCACCGAGATCGGGCTGGACGCGGTGCCCAGGTCCGGCACGGCGACGTCGGTCGCGTTGGTCTTGGCCGGGCAGCCGCCGGGCGGCGGGGTGGACGTGCCGACGAGGCGCAGCAGCTTGTTCGGCGAACCGGTGCCCGCGTTGCCGACCACGCCGCTCGTCGCGCCGTTGACCAGGGCGTCGCGCACCTGCGCCGGCGTGGCGGTCGGGTTCGCGGCCAGGTAGACGGCCGCCGCGCCGACCACGTGCGGCGTCGCCATGGACGTGCCGCTGATCGTGTTGGTGGCGGTGTCGTTGGTGTACCACGCCGACGTGATGGACGAGCCCGGCGCGAAGATGTCCAGGCAGGTGCCGATGTTCGAGAACGACGACCGGGCGTCGGTGCTGGTCGTGGAGCCGACCGTGATCGCCTCCAGCGTGCGCGCCGGAGTCGTGTTGCACGCGTTGGCGCCGTTGTCGTTGCCCGCCGCGAGGCCGTAGGTCACGCCCGCCGCGATGGAGTTGCGCACGGCTTGGTCGACGGTGGCGTCCGCGCCGCCGCCGAGCGACATGTTCGCGACCGCTGGCTTGACCGCGTTCGCCGTCACCCAGTCGATGCCCGCGATGACGCCCGCGTACGTGCCGGAGCCCGCGCAGTTCAGCACCCGCACGCCGACCAGCTTGGCCTTCTTCGCCACGCCGTACTTCGTGCCGCCGACGGTGCCCGCGACGTGCGTGCCGTGGCCGTTGCAGTCGGTGGCGTCGGCGTCGTTGTCGACGGTGTCGCGACCGGTCACGGCGCGGCCGCCGAAGTCGCTGTGCGAGAACCGGATGCCCGTGTCGATGATGTAGGCGGTGACGCCCTCACCCTCGTTCGGGTAGGTGTAGGAGTTGTCCAGCGGCAGCGCGGCCTGGTCCACCCGGTCCAGGCCCCACGACGGGGTCGGCGCCTGCGTGGCGGAGATCGTCACCTCGCCGTCCTGCTGCACGTAGGCCACCGACGGGTCGGCGGCCAGCCTGCGGGCCTGGAGCTCGGTCATCGTCGCCGAGAAGCCGCGCAGGGCGCTCGTGTACGTGTGCTTGACGTTCGCCCGGTACTTGTCGCTCAACGTGGCGACGCTGCTCGTGCTCACGTCCTTGAGCACGACGATGTAGCTGTCCTTGACCGCGTTGGGCGCGGCGTGCCCGACGATCTCGCCCTCGGCGGCGGCCGAGGTGAAGGTGGTCAGTGCGGCCGTGACCGCGAAGGCCGTGCCCGTGGCCAGCCCGACACCGGCCAGCCGTTTGATCCAGGACGCGCGAACGTCTCCCATGGCAGGGGGGTCTCCTCTTCGCAGGGTGGGTGTCCGGCCGGTGTCGCCCCCGCGCGACCGGCCGGACACGGTGAGTTGTTCCTAGTTCGCACTGCGGGGGAGGCGCAAGAATTTGCCCGGAATAACCGACGAACGGCTCGTACACAGTTTTATTCGTGCTGTGAACGAATGGGTGCGCGGAGTGACTGGACCCCACTCACGGAACGTGCCCCCGGACCGTGGTCCAGGGGCACGTCGATGCTGTGCGCAGGTCAGTCGCCGCGGCGGACCGCACCGAGGATCTGCTGTTCACCGGGGGTGGTGACCAGGCGCAACGGCCGCCACAGGTTCGTGCCGAGCGCGATCACCTGGTCGTCCTTGAGCGTGGTGAGCTGGTGCGCCATCTGCGGCGGCAGCCGCCAGATCTGCGACGCCAACTGCGCCTGCCCGACCGGCAGCCGTTGCAGCAGCACGAGGTCCGCGGAATTCGCGGTGGTCGCCGCCTGGGGGTGCAAATAGGGCAGCACGTACATCGTGGTCTGCCACGGCGACCGCGGCGGGAACAGCTCCTGCGGCACGTGGCCGCCGTCGTGCACGACCAGCAGCGGGCTGTCCTCCGACGGGCGGGGCAGCTCGACCGGGCTCAGCCGGCGCAGCTGCACCAGCGGCGAGGGACGGCCGTCCGCACCGGCGCCCGCCGCGCGCACCACCGGCTGCCAGGCCGCCGGGCGGCCCGTCGCGATGGTGATCCACGCGCCGGTCGCCATCGCCCGCAACGCGATCTGCCTGGCCAGGTACAGCCCGCCGACCACGACCATGCGGGTCGGCGCGGACCGCAGCACCGAGATCGTCAGCGGCTCGCCCTGCAGACCGGAGCCGAGCACCATGCCGCCGCGGTCGCCCGACGGGCTCACCACGTCCAGCATCTGCGGCGACACCAGGAACTCCGGCGCGACGCCCTTGCCCTGCGAGTCCATCAACCGGGAGTTGCTCACGCCACACCTCCGAGCGGCAGCGTCGCGGCCAGGCCGGCGACCTGCAGGCCGTTCAACGGGGTCAGCGTGATGTCGAGCTTGTCGCTCAGCGCCTTGAGCCGGTCGTCGGCGCGGTTCAGCTCGGTCGGCGTCCGCGCGCTCACCCGCACCATGCCGCGCAGGCCGACCTGGCCCTGCTCGCTGCTCGGCGAGATCGTCATGGACAGCGTCGAGGACAGGGCCCGCACGCCGGTCAGCGCGTTCAGGTTGTGGCGCATGCCCTTGGCCGGCCAGCCGGTGATCGCGTAGCTGGCGTGGCCGACGCCGCCCGCCGTCACACCGGACCACTTCTCCCGCAACGACACCGAGTTGTTCGACCCGGCCACCGAGGTCAGCTCGGCCGCCGAGATGCCCGCCCGGATCAGCTCGTCGGGGTCCAGCGGCCGGATCGACACGCCCGTCGACTCCAACGCGTTGCGCACGCGGGACAGCGCGCCGATCAACGCCCGGTGCGCGCCCACGACGCCGCCGCCGCGTTCCCGGATCGCCGCCGCGCACCGCCGCGGGTCCAGCCGCACCGCGATCCACGTGGTCCGGCGGGCCGCCGCGGGCAGCGGGCCGAGCACCTCCATGTAGGAGCTGAGCGCGGGCGAGTTCGTCGGCAGCGCCGCGCTGCCCGGGTAGCAGTGCCAGATCACCGAGATCGCGTCGAGCACCACACCGCGGTCCTCCAACGTCGGCGCGAGCGCGCCCAGCGGCAGCGACGGCGCGCTGCCCACCGCGGTGATCAGACCCGGCGCCGGGTCGACCAGCAGCACGGCGGTCCACGCGCCCTGGTGCCAGGCCATGCCGAGCGGACGGCGCTCGTGGTCGACTCCCCGGGCCACCACCAGGTCCGGCACCGCGAGGCGCAGCAGCGCCACCCGCGGGTCGTCCGGGCCGATGACCGAGGACTCCTCCTCCGACGGCGGCTTCATCTCCACCGGGCCGGTGCGCTTGGCCGTGCGGCCGTGCGACCGGAAGCTGTAGCGCACCACCAGGCCGATCCACTGGGTCAGCCAGCGACCCCGCGACCTGGTGAACGCGATGATCAACGCGATCAGCACGATGCCGCCCGCGACGTACATCGGCACCGGTGCGACCGTGTCGCCGGTGGCGCCGACCGCCAGCAGGACCAGGCCGATGGCGACGCCGACCTCGAGCACGACCAGGTTGGCGACCGGCAGGGAGCCCAGGCTCGCGCCCGCGGTGCGGCGGCGCGCCCGGAGCAGTGCGGCGCGCACGGCGCCGCCGGCTGCCTGCGCGCGTGCCATGGCGGGGTTGGGCTGGCCCGGATGTGGGGTGGTCACGGACATCCGCTCTGGTTCTCTTTCCGTCGGCGTGCGCCGGGTGGGACCGACCGGGTCTGACCAACCCGCACACGGACCACCCGCCGTCCGGCTATCGTGCAGACCGTACCGCGACTGGGAGAGCAGCGAGCCGAGAATGGCATCAACACCCACCACCAAGTCACAGGTCCAGGCCTACCGCTTCGTGCTGCGCAGGATGCAGTCCGCCCTGGTGCGCAGAGACGCGGTGATGCTGCACGACCCGATGCGCACGCACTCGCGCGCCACCGCGGTCGGCGTCCTGCTCGGCGTCATCGGTCTGCTCGGCTTCCTCATCTTCGGCTTCTTCTCGCCGGACCCTCAGGTCGACGACCAGACCCAGATCGCGATCTCCAAGGAGACCGGCCAGGTCTACGTCGTGCACACCGTCGGCAACACCAAGACGCTGATCCCGATGACGAACCTGGCGTCCGCGCGGCTGTTGCTGCTGCAGCGGTCCAACCCGGACAAGAGCCAGGCGTCGGTCGCGGGCGCCGACGCGGCGGCGGGTCAGGTGAACGCCGGGCCGCAGGTCGCGGGCGGCGAGCCGAAGCTGGTCAGCGAGAAGGCACTGGCGAAGCTGCCCAAGGGCCGGCTGACCGGCATCCCCGACGGGCCGGACGTGCTGCCCAAGCCCGCCGACCGGATCGGACCGGACTGGTCGGTGTGCGACACGCTGTCGTTGGACGAGTCGCTGAACGACCCGTCGGCGGAGGGCAAGTTCACCACCACCGTCCTGGCGGGCATGAGCGGCGGCGGTGAGCTGCTCGACGGCAACCGCGCCCTGCTGGTGCAGGCCGGCACCGACGACAAGCAGGCGTACCTGATCTACAAGGCGCCGGTGAACTCCAAGATCACCTCGACGTCCACCGTGCGCGCCAAGGTCGACCTCGGCAACGACGAGGTCCGCACCGCGTTGAACCTGGGCCAGAAGAAGGCGCGCGCGGTGAGCACCGGCCTGCTCAACGCGATTCCGGAGGCGAAGGAACTGGTGGCGCCGCCGATCCCGAACCGCGGCGACACCGTGACCTACGTCCAGGGCGAGAACCTGAAGGTCGGCGCCGTGATCGAGGTCCGCCGCGCCGGCACCGACTCCGAGTTCCACGTGGTGCTGAAGGACGGCTTGCAGAAGATCAGCCGGGCCGCGGCCGACCTGCTCCGCGCGGCGTACGCGCAGGGCGCGGAGCCGAAGCTGGTCGACATCGCGCGGATCAACACCGCGCCGCCCGTCGAGCAGCTCGACTTCGCCGACTACCCGCCGGACGTGCCGGAGATCCTGGACCCGACCAACCAGAACAACCGGGTGATCTGCCTGAACTGGCAGGCGCAGAACGTCACCTCGGACAACAAGTCGCAGCACACCAGGGTGACCATCGCGCCGACGCTGCCGATCCCGGCGAACGTGGTGCCGGTGGAGATCAACCAGACCGGTGCGACCGGCGAGGTGGTCAGCCAGTTCGTGATGGCGCCGGGCAAGTCGGCCGTGGTGCGCAGCGCGACGTCCACCCAGGACTTCGACACCGGTCCGATCCACCTGATCACCGGACGTGGCGTGAAGTACGGCATCCCGGACACCACGACCAGCGGCGCCCTCGGTCTCGGCGCGGACGGGTTCACGCCCGGGCCGGAGTCGATCCTGCGGCTGCTGCCCGACGGGCCGCAGCTCAACCGCAACGACGCGTCCCGCAGCTGGGACCACATCAAGGTGGAGAAGGGCACCGGCCTGCTGCCCGAGGAGAAGGCCAAGCAGCAGGGCGGCTGAGCCCGTAATGCTGAGCCCTTTGGGGGAACCGGCGTGGGCCGGTTCCCGTCAGAGGGTGCAGGAGGTGTCCGGGTGAACGAGGTCACACGCGGGCCGGCGGGCGGCAGGCAGGTTTCGGTCGACCCGCGCTGGCTGGAGCTGTACGCGAAGCGCGTCGAAGAGGCGGCCGAGGAGCTGACCCGCGCGCGGTCCGAGCTGCGGGAGGCGCCGATGCGCCCCCAGAGCTTCGGCGAGCTGGGGCGGACGCTGCGCAACGCGGAGGCGTACGGCCGGGCCGCCGGGCTGCTCAACCAGCAGCTCGACCGGGCGTGCGAGGTGCTGACGTCCGCGGCGAAGGGCCTGCACGACGTGGCCGAGCACTACGGCGCCCAGGACGACGACGCGGTGGCGTTGATCAAGGCGGTCGACCGGCGGGCGGGGTTGAGCTGATGCGGGGCAAGGACGGCAAGCAGATCGCCGCCGACGTCGGGCCGGAGCTGGACTACCTGTCCGGGATCAGTCGCAGGCTCGGCGTGCGCGACCTCGTGGCGGACTACTTCGCGCCCGTGCTCGGCGACTGGAACGACCTGAACGAGGAGGCGGAGCGCTGGCGCAAGGCCGGCCTCGTCGCCGAGCACGTGACGCGCGACCTGACCAAGCCGCTGGGCAAGCTGGACTCGGCGTGGCAGGGCAAGGACGCGGACGCGTTCGTGGAGCACATGCAGAAGGTCGGCCTGGCCGGGCACGACATGTCCGACGCGATGCACGCGATGGGCGAGGCGCTGGACCAGACCGCCGAGGGCATCCGCGGGATCGTCGAGGACATGTCCCGGGTGTACGCCGAGGCGGCCGACACGGTGTCCGGCGCGGCGGCGTTGCCGGTGGACGGCGACCGGCGCGTGGTGGAGGCGTTGGACGAGCTGCACGACCCGGCGAAGGAGCTGCACGAGTCGGTGCGGGACGTGCTGGAGGCGTTCCTGCGGCTGTGCGACGGCGTGTCCGGTTCGGACGACTTCGCCGACGTGAAGATGGAGCACAAGTACCCGGAGCAGAACTGGTCGTTCACGGCGCCGGCGAAGCCGACCGTGCCGGAGCCGCCGGCCGCGCCGCCCGCCGAGACGAAGCCGGCCGCTGCCGCCGGTGGGTCCGGTGGCGGTGCGCCGGGCGGTGGTGGCGGCGGTGGCGTGCCCGGTGGTGGTGGCGGCGGTGTGCCCGGTGGTGGTGGCGTGCCCGGCGGTGAGTCCGCGGAGCGGATGCAGCCGGGTGGGTCGACGGGTGTGGCCGAGCCGCACCCGGCGGAGCCTGGCCCGCGTCCGGCGGCTGCCGCGGCGGCCGGTGGCCCGTCCGGTGCGCCGGCGGGCGGCGCCGGGATGATGGGCGGCGGGATGATGGGCGGCATGGGCGCCGGCGGCCAGCAGGGCGGCGACAAGGAGCACAAGTCGAAGGTCCAGCTGGCCGGCTCGACCGAGCAGGTCTTCGGCAAGCCCAAGAAGTCCGCCCCGCCGGTGCTCGGCGAGGATTGAGAACCGCCTGCTCGCGTGTTCCGAGCGTTGAATTCAGGTGTTCCGAACGTAGGACACGGTCGTTCCGAACGTAGGACTCACGCGTCCTGAACGTAGGACACGCGCGTTCTGAAGGTGGGACACGCGCGAGGTCGCGTCGGGCATCCGGTGCTCATCCTGCGGCAATCACGCTTTTCGATTGTCGCAGGATCAGCGGCGGATGCCCGACTTCCAGGCGACCGAGCCGCGCCGCCGGAGGCGGTGCGATCAAACACCGCGGTGCGATCAAACACCGCGCCTGGCGCGGTTGCGGTTCACGGTGTGGACGATGAACAGCGTCAGCAGGAGCAGGCCGACGCCCGCGCCCGTGCCGGACAGCGCCACGATCATCGGCGTGCTGCTCGGCGGGTTCAGCGGACCCAGGTTGGTGATCAGCTGCTCCGGCGTCGGCCGCTTCTGGCCCGACTGCTCGAACGGCAGCTCGGCGGTCAGCGCGGCCACCGGGTTGATCATCCCGTAGCCGACCTTGTGGTCCCGGCCGTCCGGGTTGCCCGGGTGCTGCGCGGTCGCCTTGATGCGGTCCATCACCTGCCGCGCGGTCAGGTCGGGGAACCGCTCGCGCACCAGCGCGACCACGCCCGCCACGTACGGCGCGGCGAAGCTGGTGCCCTGGATCGCGACGGGCCGGTTGTTCTCGAAGTTCGCGTTGGTCAGGCCCTGGCCCGCCGGGTCGAGCGTGACGATGTTCTCGCCCGGCGCGGCCACGCTGACCCACGGGCCCCACACCGAGAACGGCGAGACCCCGCCCTCCGAGTTCATCGACGCCACGGACAGCACGTCGTCGGCGTACCACGGCGGCGACGCGACCACGTTGACGTTGTTCGGGTCCTGGTTGTCGTTCTGGCCCTGGCAGCCGCTCTTCGGGTCGATGTTGCCCGCGGCGGTCACGATGACGACGTTCTTGTCGTTCACGGCCCAGTTGATCGCGGCCTGCAGCTCGCGTTCCTGGTCGCTCGGTTCGCTCGGCAACGCGCACGCGGTCAGCGAGATGTTGATGACGTTCGCGCCCTGGGCCACCGCGGAGACGATGGCCTTCGCCAGGGTGCCCACCTTGCCCGCGGAATCCCGGCTCAGCTGCCGGTTCGTCGGGTGTTCGAACTTGAAGCTGTTGCTGGTCTGCCGGAACGCCAGCACCGTCACGTCGGGCGCGGCGCCGACGAAGCCGGTCGCCTCGTCCTTGCTGGCCGCGGCCACGCCGGCGACCTCGGTGCCGTGGCCGTCGCAGTCGTGGACACCGCGCTTCTCGGTCTCCACGTAGTCACCGCCCGCCTCGACCCGGCCGAGCAGCCGCGGGTGGTCCTTGTTGACACCGGTGTCGATGACGGCGAGCTTGACGCCCTTGCCGGTGGCGAACCGGTGCGCCTCCTCCAGCCGCAGCTGCATCTGGCCCCACGGCTTGTTCGGGATGGGCCGGTTCTCCGTGTTGGAGATGATGCAGCCCTGCTTCGGCTGGTAGTCGACGTCCTCGGCCGGCGACTCGGGCGCCCGCAGGAACGACCGGTCCACCGGCGGCGGCTGCGAGTTCGGCCTGCTCGCGGCCGCGTTCGTGGTCGTCGTCGGGTTCGCGGTGGTGGTGCCCGGGTTCTTGGTGCTGGTCGGCTGGGCGTACGCGCCGGGCGCGGTCACCAGGGTGACCGCCGCCGCGGCCAGCGCGGCGATCTTGCGGATGCGCATCACGGCCTCACGCGGGGATGAGCTGGCGCATGGCCACGTAGAGGTCCATCACCGCCAGCGCCAGCGGCAGCACCGCGGCGATCAGGATGGCCTCGAGCACGTCGACGGTCCGGCGCAGCACGGGGGAGAACTTCTGGTTGGGGAAGATCACGCCGAGCACCAGCGCGCCCGCGCCGACCACCACGAGGGTGCCGAACACGTACAGCAGCCGGTCGCCGGGCGTGGACTGCACGAGCCACCCGAACAGCACACCGGTGCCCGCGACCATGCCGCTGGCCAGCAGCGCCACCGCCTGCGCGCCGTTGGCGTAGGCCCGGCCGCGCAGCAGCAGCACCAGCGTCACCACGATCGCCAGCAGCGGGCCCCAGATGGAGCCGTCGCCCGCCGCGATCACGGCGAACAGCGCGGCGACGCCGCCGCAGCCGATGATCATGCCGGTCAGGTACTCGTGCGCGTTGGCGGTGCGCCGCTCGATCACGGAGTACTCCGGGAAGCCGGTGTCCTCCTTGAGGTCCTCGGCGCTGCCCGGCACGGTCGGCAGCGGCAGCTTCGCCAGCTGGATCGTCAACCGGGGCAGCACGGACAGCGCGGCCAGCGAGACCGCCGCGGTGCCCGCCGCGATGCCCTGCACCGGGTGGTCGACGAAGATCCCGATCAGGAACGCGATGCCGCTCAGCGCGCCCGCCGTGGCGGCGGCGATGAACACCGTGATGCCGCGGCCGATCAGCAGGATCGAGGCCGACGCGAAGATCAGCACCAGCACGCTGGCCAGCAGCAGGCTCGGCCGGCCGATCGCGCCGGGCACGATGTACAGGCCCGCGACGTAGGCCATCGGGAGCCCGCCCGCCGCGGCGACCAGCACGCCCGTTCCGACGGCGTTGTAGGACCGCGCCACGACCGCGCCCGCGATGAGCGACGCGATGGCCACCACGCCCGCGCAGATCGCCGGCACGAGGTTGCCGCCGCCCGCGAGCGGACCGGCCATCAGCACCGCGATCGCGGCCGTGATCAGCGCCAACGCGCCCGCGAGGTGGCCGTACCGGCGTGCCGTGTCCTTGGTCCACGGGCGGAAGCTGTCCGGGTCGGACTCCGCGATCGCGTCGACCACGTCGTCGTACAGCGGGGGTGGCGGGTTCTCGTTCCGCTTGCGCAGCTGCAGCAGCTCGCCGTCGACCACGCCGAGCGACGCCAACGTGCGGCTGGGGTCCAGCGGGCCCTCGCCCAGCTTGGCCAACGCCCAACCGCCGTGCCGCACGCCACCGTCCGGAGTGGCCTCCTTGGCCATGTCCAGCAGCATCGGCAGCAGGTCGGCCACCGCGACGTCGGCGGGCAGCGCGACGTCGATACGCGTTCGCGGCGCAACCACCGTCACCCGGCTGAACACCGTCGTACCGGTCGCCACCAGCGCCCCCTAAAGTCCTGATGAGTGTGTGCTGTGGTTCCGCCCCGACCCTATTGGTCCGGCCGGACGTGCTTCGGCCCGCCCCTGGAGGAGCGGACCCAGTATGGGGGCAGCGGGCGTCGCGGCAGGGCTGTTCGGTGGAACACGTCGCAACACGTTGGCCGCGGATTTGCCCGACCCCCCGTCGTTCGGGGTTCCGATGCGCCATAGTGTCGTTGCGACTGTGGCGGGCCCACACGCCCGATCGGGATTCGAGCGCAGTCGGGCTGATCGTTTACGGATCGACGCTGAAGAGGTGCCTGTTAGGTGAGCACGCTGCAGTTCAAGCGCACGGCACGCCTCGCTGCTCCCCGCCCACCCGGCGGTGAGGTCCACCTCGAACCACCACCCGAGGTGCCACGGGTCATCCCCGGCAACATCATGATGAAGGCGATGCCCGTCGTCATGATCGTGTCGTCCGTCGGCATGATGCTGCTGATGTTCAGCTACAGCAATCGCAGCCCGGCGGCGATGATCATGCCGGGCATGATGCTGGTGTCGACCATCGGCATGATGGCCGGCGGCATGGGCAGCGGCAAGGGCCAGAAGAAGGCCGAGATGAACGAGGACCGCAAGGACTACCTGCGGTACCTCGGCCAGATGCGCGACCGCGCCCGCGAGGCCGCCAACGAGCAGCGCGCCGAGCGCGAGTGGGTGCACCCGGACCCGCAGATGCTGTGGTCGCTGGCCACCACACGGCGCATGTGGGAGCGCCGGCAGAACGACCCGGACTTCTGCCACCTGCGCGCGGGCCGCGGCTCGCAGCGGCTGGCCACCCGGCTCGTGCCGCCGCAGACCGGCCCCGTCGAGGAGCTGGAGCCGATCGCGACGCTGGCGCTGCGCCGGTTCGTGCGCGCCCACTCGCTGGTGCCCGACCTGCCGATCTCCATCGCGCTGCGCGGCTTCGCCGCCGTCGGCCTGCTCGGCGAGATCGAGGAGAAGCGCGGCCTGGCCCGCGCCCTGCTGGCCCAGATGGTCACCTTCCACTCACCGGACGACCTGCTGGTCGCGGTGGTCACCACCGGCCGCACCAAGGCCGAGTGGGAGTGGATGAAGTGGCTGCCGCACGTGCAGCACCCGGCGATCGTCGACGGCATCGGGCAGATGCGGATGATGGCGGGCTCGCTGAGCGAGGTCGAGCAGATGCTGGACGAGCAGCTGCGCGACCGCCAGCGGTTCACCCGCAACGCGCCGCCGCCCGCCGACCAGCCGCACATCGTGATCCTGATCGACGACGGCGACGTCACCCGGGAAGAGCAGATCATCCTGGAAGAGGGCCTGGTCGGCGTCACGCTGTTCGACCTGTCCGAGTCGCTGGGCAACCTCACCGCCCGCCGCGGCCTGCGGCTGGTGATCGAGGACGGCAAGCTCGGCGCGCGCAGCGCGAGCGGCGTCGAGTGGTTCGGCGGGCCGGACTGGCTGAGCGTGGTCGAGGCCGAGGCGCTGGCCCGGCGGCTGTCGCCGTACCGGGTCGGCGGCGTGGACGTCGGCGGCAGCGACGAGGACCCGCTGTCGATGAGCAACAACCCGCCGTTGCTGGAGTTCCTGGGCATCCCCGGCGACCCGATGACCTTCGACGTGCAGGCGGCGTGGCGGCCACGGCCGGTGCGCGACCGCTACCGGGTGCCGTTCGGCATCGGCGAGTTCGGTCAGCAGGTCGAGCTGGACATCAAGGAAGCCGCGATGGAGGGCATGGGCCCGCACGGCCTGTGCATCGGCGCCACCGGTTCCGGCAAGTCCGAGTTCCTGCGCACGCTCGTGCTGGGCATGCTGGCCACGCACTCGTCGACCTCGCTCAACATGATCCTGGTCGACTTCAAGGGTGGCGCGACGTTCCTGGGCCTGGACAAGGCGCCGCACGTCGCCGCGACGATCACCAACCTGGCGGGCGACCTGACCCTGGTCGACCGCATGAAGGACGCCATCGCCGGCGAGGTGTCGCGCCGCCAGGAAGTGCTGGCCAAGGGCAACTACAAGAACGTGTGGGACTACGAGAAGGCGCGCGAGAACGGCGCCGACCTCGACCCGCTGCCTGCGTTGTTCATCTGCATCGACGAGTTCTCCGAGATGCTGACGGCGAAGCCGGACTTCATCGACATCTTCCTCCAGATCGGCCGCGTCGGCCGGTCGCTGCAGATGCACATGCTCCTCGCGTCGCAGCGGCTGGAGGAGGGCAAGCTGCGCGGCCTGGACACGTTCCTGTCCTACCGGATCGGTCTGAAGACGTTCTCCGCCGCCGAGTCGCGTGCCGCGATCGGCGTGCCGGACGCCTACGAGCTGCCGCCCATCCCGGGTTCCGGGTACCTGGGCGTGCAGGGCTCGCCGCTGACCCGGTTCAAGGCGCTGTACGTGTCCGGCCCGTACCGGCCCGCCGGCTTGCAGGTCGCGGGCCCGTCCGCGCCGGTGACCAGCGACAAGCGGCCCCGCTACTTCGTGCCGGACTACATCGAGATCCCCAAGGAGCCGATCAAGCCGGTCGAGCAGGTCAAGCAGGAGAAGAAGGAAGACGACTCGAACGAGCCGTCCGAGCTCGAGGTCATCGTCGAGCGCTTGGTGGGCCAGGGCCCGCCGGCGCACGAGGTGTGGCTGCCCCCGCTGAACGAGCCGCCGTCGCTGGACACGCTGCTGCCGCCGTTGCAGGCGACCGAGGACCGCGGCCTGACCGCGCCCGGCTTCTTCTCCAACGGCAAGCTGCAGGTGCCGCTGGGCGTGGTGGACAAGCCGTTCGAGCAGCGGCGCGACCTGCTGTGGGCGGACTTCTCCGGCGCCGCGGGCCACGGCGCGATCGTCGGCGGTCCGCAGTCGGGCAAGTCGATGATGCTGCGCACGCTGATCACGTCCATGGCGTTGACGCACACGCCGCAGGAAGTGCAGTTCTACTGCCTCGACCTCGGTGGCGGCACGCTGGCGTCGCTGGAGAACCTGCCGCACGTCGGTGGGTTCGCCAGCCGGTTGGACGTGGACAAGGCGCGCCGGATGGTGGCCGAGCTGTCGGGCCTGATCTCCGAGCGCGAGCAGCGGTTCCGCGCGCAGGGCATCGACTCGATGGTCGAGTTCCGCAACCGCAGGCGGCGCGGCGAGATCCGCGACGACGACTTCGGTGACGCGTTCCTGATCGTGGACGGCTGGATGAACTTCCGGCAGGAGTTCGAGGCGCTGGAGCCGATGGTCCAGGCGCTGGCCGCGCAGGGTCTGTCCTACGGCGTGCACGTGATGGTGGCGGCGAACCGGTGGGCGGAGATCCGGCCCGCGATGAAGGACCTCCTCGGCACGCGGTTCGAGCTGCGGCTCGGTGACGTCAGCGAGTCCGAGGTGGACCGGAAGGTCGCGGTCAACGTGCCGCCCGGCCGGCCGGGTCGCGGTCTGTCGCCGCAGAAGCTGCACTTCCTGACCGCGTTGCCGCGGATCGACGCGTCGTCTGACGCGGAGAACGTGGCGGCGGGCGTGCAGGACATGATCGCCAAGGTGAGCGCCGCGTGGCGCGGGCCGCGCGCGCCGCAGGTCCGCCTGCTGCCCGACCTGCTGCCGTACCACGACTTCATGGCGCAGGTGCAGCAGCAGCGCCCGAACCGGGGCCACCTGGTGCCGATCGGCGTCAACGAGGACGAACTGGCGCCGGTGTACGTGGACTTCGACGCCGACCCGCACTTCATGGCGCTGGCCGACGGCGAGTCGGGCAAGACCAACCTGCTGCGCACGATCGTGCGCGGCATCATGACCAGCTACACCTCGTCCGAGGCGCTGATCATGCTGGTCGACTACCGGCGCACGATGCTGGGCTACATCGAGACCGACCACCTGCTGTCCTACGCGGTGTCGTCGGCGCAGCTCACGGACATGATCAAGGACGTCCGGGGCTCGATGGCGAACCGCCTGCCCGGCCCGGACGTCACCCAGGAGCAGTTGAAGAACAGGTCCTGGTGGAAGGGTCCGGAGCTGTTCGTGATCGTGGACGACTACGACCTGGTCGCGCCGCAGGGTTCGCAGAACCCGTTGCAGCCGCTGGCGGAGTTCATCCCGCAGGCGAAGGACGTGGGGCTGCACATCGTCGCGGTGCGGCGCATGGGTGGCGCGTCGCGGGCGATGTACGACCCGATCCTCGGCAAGCTGAAGGAGATCTCGGCGCCGATCCTGGTCGGTTCGGGCTCGAAGGAGGAAGGGGCGATCGTGGGCAACCTCAAGGCGTCGCCGCAGCCTCCCGGCCGGGGCACGCTGGTCACCCGCAAGCTGGGGCAGCAGCGCATCCAGCTCGCGTGGATCGACCCGGACTGAAGGGTTTCGCGCACGACGGGAAGGCCTCGCTCCGGCGGGGCCTTCCGCGTTTCCGATCGTCGGGCGCGACCTGCCGGGGAGACGGCCGGTTCGGGGGTGTGGACGTCCGAAGTGCTCGCACCCGGTGTGCGTCGAGCGTCGGGAGTCGGCGGCCCGCGCCCGGAACGACGAGCGTCGGGCGCGGGCCGCGGTGCCACCGCCGGCCGTTCCACCTGCGTGAACGGCAGTACCCCCCCGGTGTGCGCGACTGCCGTGCGGCCGGCGCGGTGGCCGTCGGTGACTGTGCCGGACGGCCCTCACACTTGACTCACGGTGCACGGGCGGTGTCGGTGTGCTGCCTTATGCTTTCGCCCCGCGGGGTAAGGGGGTGGCGTGGAGACTGAGTTCAAGGTGCTCGGGCCCCTCGAGGTCTGGCACGACGGCAGGCAGGTGGCGGTGCCGACGGGCAAGGCGCGGGTGCTGCTGGCCAGCCTGCTGCTCCGCGCGGGCAGCGTGGTGCCGATGGACCTCCTGGTCGACCGGCTCTGGGACGGCCGGTCGGTGAACCCGGCCCGCACCAGGGCGACCTTGCACATGGTGGTGACCCGGCTGCGCCAGTCGCTCGGCGCGGCGAACGTGGTCCGCACCGCCACCGGCGGGTACGCGGCGGACGTGCCGCCGGGGGCGCTGGACCTGCACCGGTTCCGCGAGCTGGTCGACGGCGACCGGCTGAGCGAGGCGCTGGCACTGTGGCGGGGCGCGCCGCTGTCGGACGTGCCGTCGGACGTCCTGCACGGCGAGGACGTCGCGCCGCTGCTGGAGGAACGCCTCGACGCGCTGGAACGGCGCCTCGACGTCGACCTGGCGGCGGGCCGGTCGGCGGAGGTGGTGCCCGAGCTGCGGTCGCTGACCCGTGAGCACCCGCTGCGCGAGCGGTTCTGGGGCCAGCTGATGGAGGCGCTGTCCCGGTCGGACCGGCAGGCCGAGGCGCTGGCCGCCTACCGGTCGGTGAGCGAGCTGCTGGCGGAGCAGCTCGGCGTCGACCCGGGCCCGCGGTTGCAGGAGCTGCACCAGCGGATCCTCACCGCCGCGCCGGTCGGCGTGCGCGCGGGCACCCGGCGGGACGCGTCGAGCACGCCGCGGCAGCTCCCGATGCACACCCGGTTCTTCGTCGGGCGCGAAGGCGAGCTGGCGGCGCTGTGGGCGTTGGTCGACTCGGCGGGTGGCGCGGGCGCGGTGGTGATCTCGGCGATCAACGGCGCGGCCGGTGTCGGCAAGACGGCGTTGGCGTTGCACTGGGCGAGCCGGAGCGCGCACCGCTTCCCGGACGGCCAGCTCTACGTGAACCTGCGCGGGTTCGACCCGACGGGCGTGCCGATGAGCCCGGACGAGGCGTTGCGCGGTTTCCTCGGCGCGCTGGGCGTGGCGCCGGAGCGCATCCCGTCCGGGCTGGACGAGCAGGTGGGCCTGTACCGCAGCCTGCTGGCCGAGCGCCGGGTGCTGGTGGTGCTGGACAACGCCGCGGACAGCGAGCAGGTGCGGCCGCTGCTGCCGAGCGGTTCCCGGTGCCTGGCCCTGGTGACCAGCCGCAACCAGCTCGACGGGCTGGTGGTGCGCGAGGGCGCGCAGCCGTTGCCGCTCGGCGTGCTGTCCGACGACGAGGCGACCGCGTTGCTGGTGCGGCAGCTCGGCGCGGAGCGGGTCGGCGCCGAGCCGGACGCGGTGCGCGACCTGATCGGGCACTGCGCGGGGCTGCCGCTGGCGTTGTCGGTGGTGGCGGCCCGTGCGGCGGCGCACCCGGACTTCGCGCTGCGGGCGTTGGCCGGCGAGCTGGCCGACGAGCGGACCAGGCTGGAGGCGCTCGACACGGGCGAGGCGACGACCAGCGTCAAGACCGTGTTCTCGTGGTCCTACGAGCGGCTGAGCCCGGCCGCGGCGCGGATGTTCCTGCTGCTGGGCGTGCACGCGGGCCCGGAGGTGTCGATCCCGGCGGCGGCGAGCCTGGCCGGTGTGTCGCTCCGCGCCGCCCGCCACTCCATGGGCGAGCTGAGCCGGCTGCACATGATCGCGGAGCCGGTGCCGGGCCGCTTCACGCTGCACGACCTGGTGCACGCCTGCGCGCGTGACCTCGTCGCGGCGGAGGAGGACCAGAGCGGCCCGCGCGAAGCCCTGCGGCGGGTGCTCGACCACTACCTGCACACCGCGAACACGGCCGACCGGCTGCTGTACTCGCAGCGCGAGGAGGTGCCGATCGCCGAGGCCGCGCCGGGCGTGGTGGTCACCGAGCTGACCGAGCGGGCCGACGCGCTGGCCTGGTTCGGCCTGGAGCAGGCGACGCTGTTCGCCGCGGTCGGGCACGCCGCCGCGCACGGTTTCGACGCGCACGCCTGGCAGTTGGCGTGGACGACGACGGCGTTCGCCCGGCTGCGGTCGTTCTGGCACGAGCAGGCGAGGTGCCTGGAGATCGCGTTGGCCGCGGCACGGCGGCTGGACGACCGGGTCGCGCTCGCCTCGACCAACCGGGCGCGCGGCCGGATCCTGATCACGCTGCGGCGGTTCGCCGAGTCGGAGGCGCACCTCACCGCCGCGCTCGACCTGGTGCGGGAGCTCGGCGACCGGCAGAGCCAGGCGCACATCCACCGCCACCTGGCCGGGCTGTACGAGGCGTGGGACCGGCTGCACGAGGCACTGCACCACGCCGAGCAGGCGTTGGCGGTGTTCGAGGAGCTCGACGACCGGGCCGGCACGGCCCGCGCGCTCAACGCCGTCGGCTGGGCCCGCGCGATGCTCGGCGAGGACCTGCACCGCGCGCTGGCCGACTGCGGTCGGGCGCTGGTGCTGTTCCGCGAGGTCAACGACGTGCTGGCGGAAGCGGCGACGTGGGACAGCCTCGGCTACGTCCACCACCGCCTGCACGACCTGGACGAGGCCGTCCGCTGCTACCGGGAGGCGCTGCCGCGGTACCGGGAGAGCGGCGACCGCTACGAGGAAGCCGCGACGCTGCAACGGCTCGGCGACACGCACGTGCTGGCGGGCGACCACGACGCGGCACGCGAGGTGTGGCGGGCGGCGCTGGACATCCTGGACGAGCTGGGCCACGGCACCGCCGAGGCGCTGCGCGCGAAGGTGGCCGACCTGCCGTCGCGGGGCCGGTGACCCGCTTCGGCGCGCACCGCGCGGCTCCCGGACCGACACCGCGGGCCTTCGACGGGGAGAGTGCCGAGGCCCGCGGGTCAGGTCGTCACCGCGGCGTCGGGCAGGGCGGGCGCGTCGCGTTCCTCGACGACGGCCCGCCACCGGGACCGGGGCTTCCCCCCTCGTGCGGACCTCCGGTCCCGCGCCCACTGGGGGTCGCGGCGGTGAACGACCCCACTGTGCGCGAAGCGACTCACAGACCCCTCACGACGGCCTCACCCCGGAGCCTGTGGGGTCAGCCGACCGTCGTCGTCACGTCACGGCCCGTGATCACGCCGGTACACTCGTCACCGTGCAGGGGGAGCCTGGTGACGGTTGAGTTCAGGGTGCTCGGACCGCTGGAGGTCCGGCACGCGGGCAGTCCCATCGTCGTACCGGCGGGCAAGGCGCGGGTGCTGCTGGCCACGTTGCTGCTGCGCGCGGGCGAGGTCGTCACCTCGGACGAGCTGGTCGAACGGCTCTGGGACGGCGGCGCGCCCGACCCGGCCCGCGCCAGGGCCACGCTGCAGATGACCGTCACCCGGCTGCGCCGCGCGCTCGGCCCCGCGAACGTGGTCCGCACCGTCACCGGCGGCTACCTCGCCGACGTCCCGGCCGACGGGCTCGACCTGCGCCGGTTCCGGTCCCTGGCGGACGCCGGGCGGCACGCGGAGGCGCTCGCGCTGTGGCGTGGCGCGCCGTTGTCCGACGTGCGGTCGGACGCGTTGCACCGGCTGGAGGTCGTGCCGCTGGAGGAGGAACGCCTCGGCGTGCTGGCACGGCGGCTCGACGCCGACCTGGCCGCGGGCAAGGCGCACGAGCTGGTCACCGAGCTGCGGTCGCTGGTCCGGGCGCATCCGCTGCGCGAGCGGTTCCGGGCGCAGCTGATGCTGGCGCTGTACCGGGCGGACCGGCAGGCGGAGGCGTTGGCCGCCTACCGCGCGGCACGCGAGGTGCTGGCCGCCGAGCTGGGCGTCGAGCCGGGCCCCGCGTTGCGCGAGCTGCACGGGCACATCCTCGTCGCCGACCCGGACCTGGCGCGGGCGCGGTCGGTCGTGCCGCACCTGCTGCCACCGCGCAGCCCGCACTTCGTCGGCCGTGACGCGGCGTTGGCCGACCTGTCCGCGTGCGCCGAGGCAGGTCCGGGCGTGGTCGTGATCGACGGCATGGCGGGCATCGGGAAGACCGCGCTGGCCGTGCACTGGGCGAACCTGGCCGCGGAGGCGTTCCCCGACGGTCGGCTGCACGTGGACCTGCGCGGGTTCGCCCCGACCGGGGAACCCGTGCCGCCGGGTGAGGTGATCCGGGGTTTCCTCGACGCGTTCGAGGTGCCGCCGGCGCGGGTGCCCGCGTCGTTCGAGGCGCGGGTCGCGCTGTACCGCCGCCTGGTCGGGGGCCGGAGGCTGCTGGTGGTGCTGGACAACGCCGGTGACGCCGACCAGGTGCGGCCCCTGCTGCCGGACGGCGGTTTCGTCGTGGTCACCAGCCGGAACCGGCTCACCGGCCTGGTCGCCGGCGGTGCGCGCCGGATCACCCTCGAGCCGCTCGACGACGCCGGGTCGCGGGCGCTGCTCGACCGCAGGCTCGGTCCGGACCGGTTGGCGGAGCACGCGGCGGCGATCGACTCCCTGGTGCGGCTCTGCGCCGGCCTGCCGCTGGCGCTGGCGGTCGTGGCGACGCGGGCCGCGGTCAACCCGCACTTCACGTTGGCGGACATCGCCGACCAGTTGGAGACCGAGCACGACCCGTTGGAGCACTTGGACTCCGGCGAGGAGGACGCCCGCGTGTGCCGGGTGTTCTGGTCGTCGTACCGGCGGCTGGGACCGGCGGCGGCGCGGCTGTTCCGCCTGCTCGGCCGCCACCCCGTGCCGACCGTGTCGGTGCCCGCGGCGGCGGCGGTCGCCGGGCTGCCCGTGCCGGACGCGGCGGCCGCGATTGCCGAGCTGACCGAAGCGCACCTGTGGTCGGAGGACGCGCCGGGCCGGTACTCGACCCACAGCCTGCTGCGGGGGTACGCGGCCGAGCTGTCCGCCACCGAGGGCGACGACACCGATCGCGCCGCCGCACGTGCGCTGACCTGGTACGCGCTCACCGCGTCCAACGCCGCGCGGTGGCTGCTCGACGGAGCAGGCCCGCCGCTTCCCCCGCCCGATCGCGTGCGACCGGCCGAGTTCGCGTCGGCGGAGGAGGCGTCCGCCTGGCTGGACGCCGAGTGGGACGACTTCGTGCGGCTCGTCCGTGCCGGGGCGACCGGGTAGCCGCCCGAGACAGGTCGTGCAGGATGTCCTCGCCGAGTGGCTCAGGGGGTCTGGTGATCGAGTTCGGAATCCTCGGCCCGCTCCGGGCGCGGGTCGACGGCCGTGCCGTGCCGGACGGGGTGCGGCGCGAACTCGAAGAGCCGGTTCGACCGCGGTGGTGATGATGACGAGTTTCCGGGTGCTCGGGCCGCTGGAGGTGTGGCACGGTGACGTGCTCGTGCCGATCCCCGCCGGGCGTGCGCGGTTGTTGTTGGCGATCCTGCTGCTGAGGGCGAACCAGCCCGTCACGGCCGACGAGCTGGTCGACCGGTTGTGGGACGGTGAAGCGCCCAACCCGGACCGCGCCAGAGCCACGTTGCAGATGGTGGTGCGGCGCCTGCGGCAGGCTTTGGGCGAGGCGAACGTCGTGCGCACGGTGACGCGCGGCTACGTGGCTGACATCGCGCCCGGTGCGCTGGACCTGCACGAGTTCCGCGACCTGGTCGGTCGGGGTCGGCTCACCGAGGCGTTGGCGCTGTGGCGGGGCACGCCTTTGTCGGATGTGCGGTCGGACGTGCTGCACACCGAGGACGTGCCGCCGCTGGTGGAGGAGCGGCTGGCGGTGCTGCAGCGCCGGATCGCGGCGGACCTGGCCGCGGGGCGGTCCGCCGAGCTGGTGCCGGAGCTGCGTTCGCTGACCCGTGAGCACCCGTTGCGGGAGAAGTTCTGGGGGCAGCTCATGCTGGCGCTGGCCCGGTCCGGTCAGCAGGCCGGTGCGCTCGCCGCGTTCCAGGAGGTGCGCGCCCTGCTGGCGGACGAGCTGGGCGTGGACCCGGGTGAGTACCTGCGCGAGGTGCACCAGGAGGTGCTGGGAGCGGCGTCGGAGTCGCGCGGCCGGCCGATCGCGCCCCGGCAGCTCCCGGCCGACGTGCGCAGCTTCACCGGCCGGCACGAGGAGATCGTGGTGCTGGACCGGCTGGCCGGGGACGTGCGGGCCGCCGCGGTGGTCGCGATCACGGGCATGGGAGGGCTGGGCAAGACCGCGCTGGCGGTGCACTGGGCGCACCGGGTCGCCGCGGACTTCCCCGACGGGCAGCTGCTGGTCAACCTGCGCGGCTACGACCACGACCTGCGGCCGTTGACCCCCGGCCAGGCGCTGACGCACCTGCTCGGAGGGCTGGGCATCGCGCCGGAACGCATCCCCATCGCGCTGGACGAGCAGATCGCGCTGTACCGGTCGGGGATCGCCGACCGGCGGATCCTGGTCGTGCTGGACAACGCCGCCGACGTCGCGCAGGTGCGCCCGCTGCTGCCACCCGGAGCGGGCAACTTCGCCGTGGTCACCGGTCGCAACGACCTGCGCGGCCTGGTCGCGCTCGACGACGCCGTGCTGGTCCGGCTGGACGGGTTGTCCCCGGCGGAGTCGGTGGACCTGCTGCGCCGCATCCTGGGCGCGGACCGGGTGGACGCCGAACCGGAGGCGGTGGCCGAGCTGGTGCGGGTGTGCGCGGGCCTGCCGCTGGCGCTGCGGGTGGCCGCCGCGACCCTGACCGCGGAACCGGGCAGCGTCGCGGAGTACGCGGCGGCGCTGCGGTCGGGTGACCGACTCGCCGAGCTGGCGATCCCCGGCGACCTGCCCTCCGCGGTCCGCTCCACGTTCGCGCTGTCGCACCGCAAGCTGACGCCGACCGCGCGACGGCTGTTCCGGCTCCTCGGCGTGGTGCCGTGCCGCGACTTCACCACCGAGTCGGCCGCCGCGCTGACCGGCGTCGACCGCGCCGAGGTCCGGCGGACGCTGGGCGAGCTGCTCCGCGCGCACCTGCTGGAGCAGCCGCGGCCGGGTCGATTCGTGATGCACGACCTGCTGCGGCTGCACGCGGAGGGTCGGGCCGAGGTCGAGGAGCCCGAGCAGGAGCGGGAACGCGCCGTCGACCGGCTGCTGGACTTCTACCTGCACAACGTCGACCGGGCGGACCGGGTGCTGCGCCGGAGCCGGACCGAGCTCCCGCTCACCCCGGTCGACGACACCGTGCCGCTGTTGGCCTTCCGCGACCACCGGCAGGTGGTGGAGTGGCTGGACGGCGAGTTCGGCAACCTGCGGGCGCTGATCGGGTTCGCGCGGGATCGCGGCAGGCTGGAGCACGCCTGGCAGCTGCCCACCGCCCTGTGGGGGTACCTGTACCTGAACTCCGTGTGGGTCGAGTGGTGGGCGTTGAACCAGATCGCGCTCGAAGCGGCGCGTCGGCTGGGCAACCGGTTCGCCGAAGCCGTCTCGCTGCACACCCTCGGCTCGATCCGGCGCAACACCATGCGCGGCGAGGAGGCGCTGCCGCTGTTGCACCAGGCGTTGGAGATCCGGGAGCGGATCGGGCACTCGCACGGCGTCAACACGACCCTGAGCGAGTTGGCCGGCGCCTACCAGGCGTTGGGGCGGTACGACCTCGCCGCCGAGTACAGCGAGCGCGCGATCGCGGGGCGCACCGAGCAAGGCGACCTGGCCGGCCTGGTCGTGAGCTTGAACAACTACGCCGGCACGCTCCTGCTGAAGGGCGACCCCGAGCAGTCGCTGGAGGTCTGCCTGCAGGCGGTCGCGCTGAGCGAGCGGATGCCCGGCGAGCTGGATTTCGGCGCGGTCGAGGAGACCCTCGCGCAGATCCTGGTGCGGCTCGGCAGGCTGCGGGACGCGGTGGACACCTACGAGTCGATCCTCGCGCGCGGCACCGACTCGTGGAGCGGCCTGAACCTCGTGCGCCTGCACGCCAACTACGCCGACCTGCTGCTGATGGTGGACGACCCGCACGCGGCCCGCACCCACCTGGTCCGGGCACTGGCCGTGTGCGTCGAGAGGGGACTGCCCCACGAGGCCGACATCCGGGCCCGCCTCGCCACGGTCGGCTGAAGCGTCGGGTGCGACCGTGCCGCGGAGCCTGGCCTGGCCGACCACGGGCGAGCGCGCCGGTCGAGCCGTTCGCGCGGTCGGCGGCGAGTTGTAGCCTGGTGACGTACGAGGAGGAGTGTTGGCGGCGCGGTTCACGGTTCCGGAGTTCTCCGCACCCTCGTCCCCGCGGCCGTCCGCGCCCGGCCCGGCCCGCTCCACCTCCCGCCCGTCGGCCGTCGAAGGTCGGTGGGCGTGATCGCGTCGCGGTTCAACGTGCTCAGTCCGCTCGAGGTGTGGCACGGCGACGCCTTGGTGTCGATCCCGGCCGGACGGGCGCGGATCTTGTTGGCGACCCTGCTGCTGCGGGCGAACCAGCCGGTGACGGCCGACGAGCTGGTCGACCGGTTGTGGGACGGCGCCGCGCCGAACCCGGACCGGGCCAAGGCGACGTTGCAGATGGTGGTGCGGCGCCTGCGCCAGGCGCTCGGCGAGGCCAACGTGGTGCGCACGACCACCGGCGGCTACCTGGCGGAACTGCCGCCGCACGCGCTGGACCTGCACGAGTTCCGGGCACTGGCCGCACGGGGCCGGTTCGCCGAGGCGCTGGAGCTGTGGCGCGGCACGCCGTTGTCCGACGTGCCGTCGGACTCGCTGCGCCACGACGACGTCGAGCCGCTGCTGGAGGAACGCCTCGGCGTGCTGGAGCGCCGCTTCGACGCCGAGCTGGCGGCCGGTCGCGGCGCCGGCCACGTCGCCGAGCTGCGGTCGTTGACCAAGCAGCACCCGCTGCGGGAGCGGTTCTGGGCGCAGTTGATCACGGCGCTGCGGATGTCCGGCAGGCGGGCCGAGGCGCTGACCGCCTACGCGGAGATGAGGACCGTCCTCACCACCGAGCTGGGCGTCGAACCCGGTGCGGACCTGCGGGCGCTGCACGCGGCGCTGCTCGCCGAGGACGACGGCGCGGCGCCGTCCGTCCGCCTCCGCGACCACCTGCCCCGCGACCTGCCCGACTTCACCGGGCGGGCCGACGAGCTGGCGGCGGTCGCGCGGGTCGCCGACCGCGGACTGGTGTGCGCGGTGGACGGGATGGCAGGCGTCGGGAAGACGGCGTTCGCGGTGCACGCCGCGCACCTGCTGTCCGACCGGTACCCCGACGGCCGGTTCTACATCGACCTGCACGGCTACACCGAGGGCCGTGAGCCGCGGGAGTCGCTCGACGCGCTCGCCGTGCTGCTGTACTCGCTCGGCGTGCCGCGCGAGCGCGTGCCGGTCGGGCCGGACGAGCGGGTGGCGTTGTGGCGCTCCGAGGTGGCCGGGCTGCGCGCGGTGGTCGTGCTGGACAACGCGTTCGACGCCGCGCAGGTCCGGCCGCTGCTGCCGGCCACGCCCGGCTGCCTGGTGATCGTGACCAGCAGGCGCAGGCTCGTGGGCCTGGACGGCAGCCACGCGCTGTCGCTGCCGGTCCTGCCCGAACCGGTCGCCGTCGACCTCTTCCGGCAGGTGGCGGGCCGGACCAGCCTCGACGCGGCCACGCTGACCCGGCTGGTGGAGCTGTGCGGCCACCTCCCGCTGGCGATCCGGCTCGCGGCGGCCAGGCTGCACCACCGGGCGGCGTGGTCCGCCGAGTACCTGATCGACCGGATGCGCGACGAGCGGCGGCGGCTGCGCGAGTTCGCCGCGGACGACCGGGACGTCGCGTCCGCGTTCGCCGTGTCCTACCGGACGCTGGACGACGTGCAGCGGCGCGTGTTCCGGGCGTTGGGCCACCACGTCGGCGAGGACGTGGACCGGTACTCCGGCGCCGCGCTGTCGGGGCTGCCCGCGGACGTGGTGGACGAGGTGCTGGGCGCGCTGGTCGAGGTGAACCTGGTGGAGGAACCCCGCCAGGGCCGGTTCCGGCTGCACGACCTGGTCCGCCAGTACGCGCAGGGCACCGCCGAACCGGACCACGCGGCGGTCGTCCGGCTGCTCGACTACTACCTCGCCGCGGTGAAGGTCGGCGACGAGGTGCTCTACCCGCACCGGCCGCGGCTGCCCGTGCGCACCACCGACGGGTCGCTCGAGCTGCCGGGGCTCGACACCGCCGGTCCGGCCGTGGAGTGGTTCGAGGCGGAGCGCGAGAACATCGCGGCCGCCGTGCGCCACGCCGCCCGCACCGGGCTCGACGAGCACGCCTGGCAGCTGCCTTACCTGCTCTGGGGCTTCTACTACCACGGCGGTCACGTCCCGGACTGGATCTCCACCCACGAGATCGCCCTCGACGCCACGGTGCGGCTGGGCGACGACCGGGCACGGGCGCGCGTCCTCAGCGGGCTGGCCGGCGGCTACTGGGCCTGCGGGCGCAACGAGGAGGCGCTGGTCCGGTATCGCGAGGCGCACGCCCTGATGGAGGCGGGCGGCGAGCACGCGCCCGCGTCCGTGCTGCTGGGCAACATCTGCGCCTGCCTCGACCACCTGGGGCGGTACGAGGAAGCGCTGGAGCACGCGGAGCGCGGCGTTCGGATCCAGCGGGAGAAGGGGTTCCCGGCGCACCTCGCGGCGACTCTGCGCAACGCGGCGGCGGCGTTGACGAAGCTGGGCCGGCACGAGGAGTCGATCGAGCGCTTCCGGGAGGCGATCGAGGCGAGCGCGCAGGTCCGGGACGACCACGCGGAGGCGGCTGTGCTCATGGAGGTCGCCCGGCCGTTGAGCGCGTTGGGCCGGGAGGACGAAGCGCTCGACAGTGCCATGCGCGCGTTGGCCGCGATGGAGCGGCTGGCGGACGCCACCGCCGCGGCCGAGGCGGCGAACGTGGTGGCGGAGATCCACCGCAAGGAGGGGCGGCTGGACGAGGCGCTGGACTACTTCCGGCGCACGCTCGGCACCCTGGACCAGGCGACGATCCCATGGGTGCACGCCGCCGCGCTGGCCGGCATGGCGGACGTCTTCGACCGCCGGGGCGACCGGGCGACGGCCGCCGAGCACCGCAGGCGGGCGATCGACCTCTACGAGCGGCTCGACAGCGACCGGGCGGCGGAGCTGAGGGCCCTGGCGGAGAAGGGCGGCTGACCTCCGGCCGGGCATCGGTATCGGCTCGGCGACCCGGCGGCGGACCGTCGGTCCCGTGAGGTATGCATATGCAGGCCCGCCCCGGCCGACGAGGGGATGACGGATGAGCTTGCACGTGGCGGTGGACTTCGGCACGTCCAGCACCTGCGTCGCCATGTCGCTGCACGGCCGCGAACCGCAGGTCGTCGTGGTCGACGGCCAGCCGATCGTGCCCTCCGCGGTGTTCGCCGCGGCCGACGGCACGCTGTTCGTCGGCCAGGAGGCCGAACGCCAGGCGGCGGTGGACCCGTCCCGCTACGAGCCGCACCCCAAGCGCCGGGTCGACGAGGGCGAGCTGCTGCTCGGCTCCAGCGTGCTGCCGGTGGTCGACGTCGTGCGAGCCGTGCTGACCAGGGCCGTCGACGAGGCGCGGCACGTGGCCGGTGGCGCGCGGGTCGACCTGCTCGTGCTCACCCACCCGGCCGACTGGGGCGCGATCCGCACCAGGGTGCTGCTGCAGGCCGCCCGAGGCCTCGGCCAAGAGCTGCGGCTGGTGCCCGAGCCGGTCGCGGCGGCGGTGTTCCACTCGGCGACCCACGCCATCCCGGACGGCGCGGCGCTGGCCGTGCTCGACCTCGGCGGCGGCACGGTCGACGCCAGCGTGGTGGCCCGCCACGGCGGCACGTTCCGCGTGCTGGCCACCAAGGGCGACCCCGGCTTCGGCGGCGCGGACGTCGACCAGGCGCTGCTGGAGCACATCGGCTCGCTGGTCTCGCCCGGCGACCCGGACGCGTGGCGGCAGCTCGTCGAGGGCCGGGAGCTGTCCGACCGCCGCAAGCGCCGGGTGCTGCGCCAGGACGTGCGCGGCGCGAAGGAGACCCTGTCCCGGCACGCCTACACCGACGTGCCGATGCCGCCGCCGTTCCCCGACGCGCACGTCACCCGCACCGACCTGGAACGCCTGATCAGCACGCCGCTCACCCGGGCGGCCGCGCTGGTGGTGAGCGCGGTGCGCGACGCGGGCCTCGACCCGCGCGGCCTCGCCGGTGTGTTCCTGGTCGGCGGTTCCAGCCGCATACCGCTCGTGGCGCGGCTGGTGCTGGAGCAGTCCGGCGTGGTGCCGACGAGCATCGACCAGCCGGAGACCGTGGTGGCCCGGGGCGCGCTGAGAGCGGTGAGCGTCGACCCGTTGCGCACGGGCGCGCTGCCCGCCGGCCAGGGCGAGGTCACCCGCAAGATCACCGAGGACCAGACCCGCAAGATCACCCGGCGGATCACGCCGTCGCCGCCCACCGGGTTCCCGCAGCCGTCGTACTTCCCGCCGCCCGTGCCCGCTCCTCCGCCCGCCCCGGCGCGCCGCAGCCGCGTGCCGCTGCTCGTGATCGCCGTCACCGCGGTGGTGGCCGTCGTCGGCGCGTCCGTGGCGTACGCGTTGTGGAACGGCGACCCCGCGACCGGCGGGCCGACTACGCCCACCACGTCCACGACCACCTCCGGCGCCACCGAGGGCCGGATCATCGCGCAGTACGACTACAGCTTCACCGTGCCGAGCGGCTGGCAGCAGACCGGCGGCCAGGTCGAGACCCGCAAGGTGCTGCTCAAACCCGAGGCGCCCGAATCCACCCGGGACGTGATCGCGGTGGAGGAGCGGCGGCTCAACTACAACGCCACCGAGGACCCGACGCGCGCCGAGACCGAATTGCGCGGCCAGTACGACCAGCGGTCGAACGTGTCCGATTTCGACGCTTCCGCCGACTTCGCCACCAAAGATGTCGTTTACTACCGGGAAGTGGTGGACTCGGCCGTCATCGACTGGTACGTGCTGTTCCAGGACGACGTGCAGGTCAGCGTGGGGTGCCAGTACCCGCAGGACGGGCACGACCGGGTCCGCCCCGCGTGCGAGCAGGTCGTCCGCACGCTGACCGTGACCAGCTGACTTTGTGGGGATTGTGATGACCGGCATCCCGGAGGCCTTCGCCCGGTTCCGCTCGGACCTCGACGCGGCGGTGACCAGAGGCCGGCGCGCGGCGGACGCCGCGGGCGCGAAGAACGCGGCCCAGCGCGACCGGAACCGGCAGCTCGCCGAGCAGGCCAAGGCGCGGCAGGTGCGGCCGGACGGGCACGCGCCGACGTCGCCGGACGTGCAGCGGGTCGCCACCGGCTTCCGCCACCACCGCGGCCTGCCCGTGGAGGAGCTGCCCCCGGGCCAGGAACTGCTCACGCCGGAGAAATCGCGAGAGCAAACGGACGCGAATGCAAATGCAGTTCCGCCACGCCCGGCGCTCGGTTCCCGCGCGGTGGCGGGCCCGAGCGGTCAACTTCCCCCCGAAAGGGGCGATGACGAGGACTTTTCGCAAGCGCGAATCCTCTACTGACCCCGTTCCGGAGCCCTCCGCGTTTACAACCGCAACTACTTCCCGAGAAGTCGCGACAGCGTGGAACCAGGCATGGCAAGGTCTGCGTCGTAAGAGGCGTACGAACCAAGAACGCCTGATCACTTCGACCAAGGGGGTCGCACCCAATGGCTGGTTACTCCACCGGACATGAAGAGCTCGTCGGCGCAGCGAAGGACATCGTCAGCACCAACGGCAACGTCCAGGGCGTCCTGGGTCAGCTCGGCAACACGATCGACGGCCTGTCCAGCGCGTGGCAGGGTGGCGCGGCCATCGCCTTCAACAAGCTGATGGAGCGCTTCCGCGAGGACGCCGACAAGCTGCAGAAGGCCCTGATGGACATCGCCGAGCAGATGGACGGCAGCGCGGCGACCTACATCCAGCAGGAAGAGGAGCAGGCGCAGGAGATGTCGGCCATCACCAACCGGCTCGGCGGCTGATCCATCCGAATTCAGGTCGCGTTTCCTTTTCTTTCGCTTTCCTTCTTCTTTCTGACTTCACTTCCAAGGGGAGATCATGGTCGACGCCAACAACATCAAGGTTGACTTCGGGCAGCTGAGCAGCGCAGCGGGCGACATCAGCAACCAGGCCGGCAAGATCCAGTCCGAGCTGGACAACCTCAAGTCGCGCCTCGCGCCCGTCATCGCGCAGTGGGACGGTGGCGCGTCGTCGAGCTACCAGGAGGCGCAGCGCGCGTGGGACGAGTCCGCCGCGGGTCTCCAGCAGGTGCTGGCCCAGATCGGCACGGCCGTCCAGTCCGCGACCGACGCCTACCAGGCCGCTGAGTCCAAGAACCAGGGCCGCTGGGCCTGATCTGCCGCACGACCCCCCGCGGGCCCCGGGATCCTCGAGGATCCGGGGCCCGCGTACGTGTTTCGGCCGGTTCGCCAGGGTGCGCTCCGGGTCGGTCGAGGCCGGTCCGGAGGGGTTTGGGAGGGGTCGTTTTGACCCACGCCGACCCCAACCGGTATCTTCCTACGTTGTTGTGCGGTAACTGGTGCGCACTATGCGTACCTCGTGTTCTGGTCCTCTGCCCACCTGGGGTCTCTGGCCTGAGCAGCCGCCGCAATGACCCCAGACGCAAGTGACGACGAGGTAGACCCGTGCGCACGTACAGCCCGAAGCCCGGCGAGGTGACCCGAACCTGGCACGTGATCGACGCCCAGGACGTGGTGCTCGGTCGGCTCGCCACCCAGGCCGCGACGCTGCTGCGCGGCAAGCACAAGCCGACTTACGCCCCACACGTTGACACCGGTGACTTCGTCATCGTCATCAACGCGGACAAGGTGGCGTTGACCGGCAAGAAGCGTGATCAGGAGTTCGTGTACCGGCACTCCGGTTTTCCGGGCGGCCTGAGCCAGCGCTCGTTCGGCGAGGTGCTCGACACCCGCGCCGACCGGCTGGTCGAGAAGGCGATCAAGGGCATGCTGCCCAAGAACCGCCTCGGCCGCGCGATCGCGGGCAAGCTCAAGGTCTACACGGGCCCGAACCACCCGCACGCTGCGCAGCTGCCGCAGCCGTTCGAGATCAAGAAGGTCGCCCAGTGACCGAGCACCAGACCGAGGACATCGACGTGACGACCCCTGAGGCCGAGCTCGAAGCCGTCGAGACCGAAGCCGTCGAGGCGGAGGCGACCGAGGCTGAGGCCCCTGCGGCGGAGGCCACCGAGGCCGACGCCCCCGAAGCTGAGGCCACCGAGGCCGAGACCCCGGAAGCCGAGGCCGAGGACGCCGAGGTCGAGGGCACGCCCGTCGTGCGGCACACCCTCACCGCGGGTGCGCACCACCTCGCGCAGACGGTCGGCCGGCGCAAGCAGGCCATCGTCCGCGTGCGGCTCCTCCCCGGCACCGGCAAGTTCACCCTGAACGGGAAGTCGATGGACGACTACTTCCCGAACAAGGTGCACCAGCAGCTCATCCGCGAGCCCCTGGTGACGACCGAGAAGCCGGAGACGTTCGACGTCATCGCGACCCTGCGTGGCGGCGGCACCACCGGCCAGGCCGGTGCGCTGCGCCTCGCGATCGCGCGTGCGCTGATCGCCGTCGACTCCGAGGACCGCCCGGTGCTGAAGAAGGCCGGCTTCCTCACCCGTGACCCCCGGGTCAAGGAGCGGAAGAAGTACGGCCTCAAGAAGGCCCGCAAGGCGCCTCAGTACAGCAAGCGCTGACCTTTCCCTGGTCGAGCGAGCACCACCCTGCGGGAGCAGTCAGTTCTTCGTCGAACTGCTGCTCCCGCAGTGTTTTTCCCCCTGTTGTCGCGTGTGCATGGAGGTCACGGCGATCATGGCTCGGCTGTTCGGCACCGACGGCGTACGCGGTCTCGCCAACGCGGACCTGACCCCGGAACTCGCGCTGTCCCTGGCCGCGTCGGCGGCACGCGTGCTGGCCGAGCACGACCGCTCGCACCGCCCGGTCGCGGTCGTCGGCCGCGACCCGCGGGCCAGCGGCGAGATGCTGGAGGCGGCCGTGGTGGCCGGCCTCACATCGGCGGGCGCGGACGTGCTGCGCGCGGGCGTGCTGCCCACACCGGCGGTCGCCTACCTGGTGTCGGCGCTCGGCGCGGACGTCGGCGTGATGATCTCCGCCTCGCACAACCCCATGCCCGACAACGGCATCAAGCTGTTCGCCGCGGGCGGGCACAAGCTGCCCGACGCGGTCGAGGACGAGATCGAGCAGAAGCTCGGCGACCGCGACTACCGCCCGACCGGCGCGGGCATCGGCCGCGTCCGCGACATCGAGGACGCCGAGGGCCAGTACGTGCAGCACCTGCTGAAGGTGACGCCGCACCGCCTGGACGGCCTCAAGGTCGTCGTGGACTGCGCGAACGGCGCCGCGTCCGTGGCCGCGCCGGACGCCTACCGCCGTGCCGGCGCCGAGGTCGTGGAGATCCACACCGCGCCCGACGGGCTGAACATCAACGACGACTGCGGCTCCAACCACGTCGCGAAGCTGCGCGCCGCGGTGGTCGAGCACGGCGCCGACCTGGGCATCGCGCACGACGGCGACGCGGACCGCTGCGTCGCGGTCGACGCCGACGGCAACGACCTCGACGGCGACCAGGTCATGGCGGTCCTCGCGCTCGGCATGAAGGAAGCCGGCGAGCTGACCGACAACACGCTGGTCGCGACCGTGATGAGCAACCTCGGCCTGCACCTGGCGATGCGCGAGCACGGCATCGCCCTCAAGACGACCGCCGTCGGCGACCGGTACGTGCTGGAGGAGCTGCGCGCGGGCGGGTTCGCCCTCGGCGGCGAGCAGTCCGGGCACGTGATCCTCCCCGCGCACGCCACCACCGGCGACGGCCTGCTGACCGCGTTGCGGCTGATGTCCCGGATGGCCGAGACCGGCAAGCCGCTGGCCGAGCTGGCGGGCGTGATGCACCGCCTGCCGCAGGTGCTGATCAACGTGGTCGTCGGCGACAAGGCGGCGGTGGCGAAGGACGCGGCGGTCAACGAGGCGGTCGCCGCCGTGTCGGCCGAGCTCGGCGACACCGGCCGGGTGCTGCTGCGACCGTCCGGCACCGAGCAGTTGGTCCGGGTCATGGTCGAGGCGGCCACGCCCGAGCTGGCGGAATCCGCCGCGCAACGGCTCGCCGGTGTGGTTTCGTCGGTGCACTGACGCGCGAGTCGTTCGGGGGGTCTGGGATGGGCAGCATCGGTGTAGTCGAACTGGCGATCATCGCGGTGGTGCTGATCGGCATCGTCGTCGTGGTCGCGGTGTTGGCGGCGAAGAGCGGCAGCAAGCGGGCCCCGCACCCTCCCCGCGGCCACCAGCCACCTCAGCCGCCGACCGGTCCGCCGCAGTAGGCTGAAGCCCGCGCGCGGCGCATCGCCGGTGTGGTTCCCTCGGTGCGCTGATCGAGGATCGCACCGACCACCAGACCGTTCGGGGGAACGACCGTGCTGCTGGACCTCTTGCTGCTCCTGGCGCTGGCCGGGGTTGTCGTGCTCGTCGTCGTGATCGTGAAGTCGACGAAGAAGCCGCGGCAGTACCCCCAGCAGTACGGCCCACCCGGGCCGCAACAACCTCCCTACGGCCACCAGCCGCCTCCCGGTGGCCAGCCCCCGTACGGTCAGCAACCACCTCCTCCCGGTGGGCAACCCCCGTACGGTCAGCAACCGCCGCCCCCGCCGCAGAACCCGTACCCTCAAGGTCCCCCGCAGGGCTACTACCCGCCGCAGCAACCGCCGCGGCAGGGCTGAAGCCCGCGCGCGGCGTTTACACCTGCAAGGACCAGGCCGGAACCGCCGTCAGACGGCCCCACGGCCTGCCACGATGGGAACCGCACGCCGAAGCGTCGCGTCGAAAAGGGGCGAGTCGTCGAGTTGGGTCGTGGCCGTCGCGCCACGGAGGGGAGTGGAGCGCCGTGGCCGGTTACGGCACCAGTACCGAGGCTATGCAAAAAGCCTCGAAGGGCATTTCCGATGCGGCGAAGGAGACGGCCGACGGGTTGAAGGACGTCGGCCAGACCCAGACGGTCGCCCGTGATTTCGGTGAAGCGCACCAGCAGCACTTCACCAATTACCAGACGGGTATCCAGAACTTCGGCAAGGGCATCGCGAACATGACCAGCGTGCTCGGCGGATTCGCCGGGAAGATCGCGTCCGGCGCCTCCACCTACGGCGATGTCGAATCCACCAACGCCGCCGACTTGGGGAGCCAGTACTGATGGCCGAGCCGAGCTGGAACGACGTCAAATCGCTCCTCGACGACCCCAACGTCTCCGAGGAGACCAAGAAGTCGCTGCTGCACGACTACGTCGCGTCCACCGCGCCGTGGAACATCCCGGACGAAGCCGAGACGTACCAGGACCGGTACGACTACGACAGCTGGGACACCAGCCTCTACGACCGCGCCAGCAGCGACCTGGAAGCCCGTTACGACGAGGCCAAGGCCGAGCGCGACACCAACGCCTACAACAGCGAAGAGCAGACCAAGGCCGTCGAGGACGGCCAGGACAAGCTCGACGCGACGCAGCCGCCGACCTCGTCCGGCTCGGGCGTGAAGCTGTCCGACGAGCTGTTCGACGCCGGCAAGGCCGGGCTGAAGGTGTTCGAGAAGTTCGAGGGCATCTGGAACAACCGGCCCGGCGACTGCATGGGCAACACCACGGCGATCAACTACGCCGAGCAGATCCAGAAGCCGTACGACGAGCAGCGCGGGATCAACTTCCACAAGCTGCTGATGGAAGCCGACGAGTTCACCACCGCCAAGACCAAGATCGACGAGATGAAGTCGGACGTCGACGGGCAGCTCAAGGGCCTGTACGGCGAGTGGGAGGGCCAGGCGGCCACCAAGTCCCACGAGCACTACACCGGCAAGATCTCGCCGAAGATCACCGAGCTGGCCGACGCGTTCGAGGGCGCGGCCAAGCTGACCCGCACCGCGGTCAAGGGCGTCTACCAGCTGTGCAAGAGCAAGGCCGACGAGGTCCTCGGCATGTACCGGGAGCAGATCGGCCAGGCCGACACGTACATGGCCGAGAAGGTCGTGTCGTTCGCGCGCGGCGAGGGCGACTACTCCAAGGACCGCGTGTCGGAGATCGCCGGCTGGGTCGACTCGAAGACCGGCAGCAACATCGCCGACCGGATCAACTCCGACGACTGCAGCCTGAACGACGAGAACCGCGACTACGCGATCAACCAGTGCAAGAAGTGGATCCGCGACTCGTTCAACCGCGAGTTCTGGCAGCTCTACGAGCAGTTCAAGACGTGCTGCACCGAGACCAAGTCCTCCGTGGACGCCCAGTGGGAGACGCTCGCCAGTTACATGGCGGAGTTCGAGAACCCGTTCCCGGCGCCCGCCAGTGAGGAGAGCGGCGGCGACGACACCGGTGGTGGCGGCGGTGGTGGTGGCGGCACGGGTGGCGGCGGCAGCGGCGGCGGCACCGGTGGTGGCGGCAGCGGTTCCGGCGGCGGTGGCGGCACGCCGCCCATGCCGGAGATGCCGAAGCCCGAGAACCCGCTGGACAAGGACGGCGACGGCAAGCCGGACGAGCTCAAGGTGCCCGGCGACACCGACGGCGACGGCAAGCCGGACGACCTGGACGGCGACGGCAAGCCCGACGGGTTGAAGGGCGAGGAAGAGCCGCCCGAGACCGTCACCATCAAGAGCGGCGACAACGAGATCAAGATCACGGAGCCGGACGAGAACGGCCACGTGCAGATCACCGTCGACACGCCGCAGAGCGAGCCGAAGACCTACGACGTCGACTTCAGCAACAACCCCGACGCGGCGAAGGCCCTGATGGGCCAGAACGGCGGGGCGGCGCTGGCCGGCGCGTTGGCCGGTGCGACGGCGACCACCGGCGCCGTGCCCGGTGCGGCAGGCGCCGCGCCCGGCACCCCCGGCGCCGGCATCGGCGTGGGCGGCCAGGGCGAGGGCGCCGCGAACGGCGCGATCCCGATCGAGGCAGGCGCGGACGGCAAGGCGTTGATCGAGCTGGACGGCCTGGCCATCACCGCCGAGGTCGACCCGCTGACCGGTGAGATCAACCTGACGGTCGACAACGGCGACGGCACGCCCGAGGAGTACGGGGTCGAGTTCGGCGAGGACACCGCCGACTCCAACGAGACGCCGAGCATCCCGGGCCTGGACAACGCCGTGCCGCTGCCCGCCGACGTGCCCAGCGGCGACCTGCCGTCGGACGTCACCACCATGCCCGCCGAGGCGGAGACGCTGATCGGCCAACCGGAACCGGCCGTGGCCGGGGGCGTCGCGAGCGGCGGCTTCACCGAGCCGCAGTTCAACGCGCCCACCGCGCCCGACGCCGGCTTCGGCGGTGGTGCGGGCGGGGGTGGCTTCACGGAGCCGCAGTTCAACGCGCCGACGGCGCCCGACGCCGGTTTCGCCGGTGGTGCGGGCGGCGGTGGCTTCACCGAACCCCAGTTCGCCACGATGCCCGCACCGGACAACTCGGGCTTCGCGGGCAGCCCCGCCGCGGCCCCGGTCAGCGGCGGCTTCACCGAACCGTCGGGCTTCCAGGCCCAGCCGGTAGGCCAGGCCCAGGGCTTCCAGGCCCAGCCCGCCGCGTTCGACGGCGGCGGTGGTGGTGGCGGCAACGGTGGCGGCGGTTTCGCCGGTGGTGGCGGCGGTGGCGGTGGTTTCGCCGGTGCCGGTGGTGGCGCTTTCGCCGGTGGCAGTGGTGGCTTCGCGCAGTACGACACCGCGGGCACCACGTCGACGTCCGGCGCTTCCGTCCTCGGCGGCTCGGGCTTCAACGGCGCGGACTCGGTGCTGGGCGGCGGTTCGTCGTCGGCCGGCTCGGACAACACGTGGAGCAGCCCTCCGTCCAACTCCGCCGACCAGGGCCTGGCGGCCGACACGAACGCCTCGCAGGCGGGCCAGGCGGGTTCCGCCACGCTCCCGTCCATGCAGGAGTCCCAGTCCGCGGGCCAGCCCGCCGGTTCCACCGGTGGCGGCATGATGGGCGGCGGGATGATGGGCGGCGGCATGGCCGGCGGCGGTCAGCAGGGTGGCGGCGGCGACAGCGAGCGCAGCAGCCCCGGGCAGTGGCGCACGACCGGGTCGCTGTTCGACGACGACGCCAGCCTCAGCCGCGTCCAGGGTGTGCTGGGTGAGGAGGGCCGATGAGCGTCGCGTCGGAACGGCTGGCCGCGGCGATGAGCCGCATGGACCAGATTCAGCGGGAGCACGCCGACCGGCGTGAGCTGCGCGAACGTCACACGCGTGAGGCGAAGGAGCAGGCGAAGGACAGCTTCGCCAAGCAGGGCCAGGTCGCGCAGAAGATCGTCGAGCGGCTGGAGGAGAACGAGAAGGCGCAGAAAGCCGCCGGCGGTTGGAACACCAAGGCGGCGACGGAGAAGAAGAGCGGCGAGTTCAAGTTCGGCGCCGAAGACGACGAGCCGACCTACGAAACCCCGCCGCCGGCGACCACGTCGTGGACGCCGACCCCGCCGCCACCCCCGGTCCAACCACCAGCAGCAGCCCCACCGCCACCCCCACCCCCACCACGCCCGACCGCTCCCCGCCGCCCGGCGCGGGTGGACGACGACGACGATTTCGGCAGCCAAAGCTGGCTGACCTGACGTTCCCCCGGCCCCTCGACGTCAAGTGCCAACCCAATCGGGTGAACATCGCCCGAAAATGTACGGAAACACTGTTCCCGTACATCGGTTGATATGACCGCCCCCGCAACCACCGCCCCGCGCCACCACCGCAACGGACGCGACCACCGGGGACCAGTCACCAGGCACACGACGACGAGGGGCCGGAGGAACCCAGGAGCCATGCCGCACACCCACCTACCCGCCACCACCACGCCTGGCCCGCCCGCAACGCCCGGCTGGCCGTGACGCCCGACCCGCCCGACCCGGCAGGCGGGTTGACTTGGCAGGTGGAGGACTTGGCGAGGTGGGGTGAACTGGCGAGGGTAGGGGTGACCTGGCAGTGGGTGGCGGCTCAGTGGCGAACGAGCGGACCGCGCTGGAACGTCAGCACAGCGCCCTTCACGTCGCCGTCCAGCAGCGCGTCCCACTTCTTCTCGCCCTTGAGCGTCCGCAGCAGGAACGCCGTCATCAGCGCCCGCGCCAGCTTCTGCGCCGCCCGCTCACCCTTGCCGTCGAGCAGCAGCTCGCTCCAGTGCCGCCCCTCCGCGAACCCGAGGTGGCTGGCCTTCGGCAACGACCGCAGCTGCACCGGCCCCTGCCACGCGTCCGCGATCGCCTCCGCGTGCCCGACCGGCGGCGCGATGCGATCCTCCCCACCGGCCAGGTGCAATCCGGGCACGGTGACCCGCCGGGCCGCGTCCAGGGCCGACGGCCGGGTCTCGGAGGCGGCCAACGTCACGACCGCCCGCACGCGCGAGTCGTCCGCCGCCGCGAGCACCGCCGCGCCGCCACCCATCGAGTGACCCGCCACCGCGAGCCGTGACGCGTCCACGCTGATCCCGCCGTCACCCAGCCGCACGCCGGTGCACACGTCGAGCGCCGTCCGCAGGTTCCCGGCCATCAGCCGCGACGACATCAGCGGCCCGCGTTGCGTGCCCGGCGCGGCGGCCACGAAACCCCACGACGCCAGGTGCCGCAGCAACGCCCGATAGCGGTTGACCGGCTGCAACCAGCCGTGCCCGAAGGCCACCGCCGGCAGCCCGAGCCCGACCGCGGGCGTGTAGATCAGGCCCGGAAGTCCGACCAACGCCAGGTCGCCGCGCAGCACGGGGTGCTCACCGGGCCTGCTGAGCTGGTCGAGCACCTGCTTCGCCGAGTAGCCGCTCACCCCGCGAACGGTAGTCGATCGTGGTGACGGCGCGCACGCTCCGATTGGTCTACACCAATTGATGTCTTGACCTGCGCAAACGCGGTGAAGTGGCCCTTTCGGGTGACGGCCCTGGTCTAGTTACTCTGAGCGGCGTGTGCGGAATCGTGGGATATGTGGGACACAGGTCGGCGCTGGACGTCGTGCTCGACGGGCTGCGGCGGCTGGAGTACCGGGGCTACGACTCGGCGGGCGTCGCCGTCCTCGACGGCGCCGGCGGTCTGGCCGTCGAACGCAAGGCCGGCCGCCTGAGCAACCTGGAGGCACGCCTGGACGAGGTCGGCCGCGACGCCTTCACCGGAGGCGCCGGCATGGGCCACACCCGCTGGGCCACCCACGGCGCGCCGATCGACCGCAACTCCCACCCCCACTGCGACGTCACGGGCCGCGTCGCCGTCGTCCACAACGGCATCATCGAGAACTTCGCCGCCCTCCGCGCCGAGCTCGAAGCCGTCGGCGTCGAGATGGCCAGCGACACCGACACCGAGACCACCGCGCACCTCATCGCCCGCGCGTACGACGAGGGCGACACCAAGGGCGACCTGGTCGCGAGCGTCCGCACGGTGGTCCGCCGCCTCGAAGGTGCGTTCACCCTCGTCGTCACGCACGCAGATCACCCGGACGTGGTCGTCGCCGCACGCCGGTCGTCACCGCTGGTAGTGGGCGTGGGTGAGGGCGAGACGTTCGTCGCCAGCGACGTGTCCGCGTTCATCGAGCACACCCGCGAGGCCGTCGAGCTCGGCCAGGACCAGGTCGTGGTGATCGACCGCGACGGCTACCGCGTCACCGACTTCGACGGCGAGGCCGCGCAGGCCAAGCCGTTCACGGTCAACTGGGACCTGTCGGCCGCCGAGAAGGGCGGCCACGAGTACTTCATGCTCAAGGAGATCGAGGAGCAGCCGGAAGCGCTGGCCAACACGCTGCGCGGCCACTTCCGCGACGGCCGGATCGTGCTCGACGAGCAGCGCCTCTCCGACCAGGACCTGCGTGACGTGGACAAGGTCTTCGTCGTCGCCTGCGGCTCGGCCTACCACTCGGGCCTGGTCGCCAAGTACGCCATCGAGCACTGGACGCGGCTGCCCGTCGAGGTCGAGCTGGCCAGCGAGTTCCGCTACCGCGACCCGGTGCTGGACCGCGACACGCTCGTCGTCGCCGTTTCCCAGTCAGGTGAAACTGCCGACACGTTGGAGGCCGTCCGTCACGCACGGTCGCAGAAGGCTCGCGTGCTGGCGGTCTGCAACACCAACGGCGCGCAGATCCCGCGCGAGTCCGACGCGGTGCTCTACACGCACGCGGGCCCGGAGATCGGCGTCGCGTCGACCAAGGCGTTCCTCGCCCAGATCGCGGCGAACTACCTGGTCGGCCTGGCCCTGGCGCAGGCGCGCGGCACGAAGTACCCCGACGAGGTGGCCCAGGAGTTCCACCAGCTGGAGGCCATGCCGGACGCGGTGCAGAAGGTGCTGGGCACCATCGAGCAGGTCCGCGCGCTGGGCCGTGAGCTGGCCGACTCGAAGGCCGTGCTCTTCCTCGGTCGGCACGTCGGCTACCCGGTGGCGCTCGAAGGCGCGTTGAAGCTCAAGGAACTCGCCTACATGCACGCCGAGGGCTTCGCGGCGGGCGAGCTGAAGCACGGCCCGATCGCGTTGATCGAAGAGGGCCTGCCGGTCGTCGTGGTCATGCCGTCGCCCAAGGGCCGGGCGGTGCTGCACTCGAAGCTGGTGTCGAACATCTCGGAGATCCAGGCACGGGGTGCGCGCACGATCGTGATCGCTGAAGAGGGTGACGAGACGGTTCGCCCGTTCGCGGATCACCTGATCGAGATCCCGGCGGTGCCGACGCTGCTCCAGCCGTTGATCTCCACGGTGCCGTTGCAGGTGCTGGCCGCGGAGATCGCCCGCAGCCGCGGTTACGACGTGGACAAGCCGCGCAACCTCGCCAAGTCCGTCACGGTCGAGTAGGGCAGGCTTGGCCCCATGCGGGGTCTGTGGACGACGGATCGGGTCAGGGCGGCGGAAGAACGCGTCATGGCGGTCGTGCCGACCGGTGCGCTCATGCGCCGGGCGGCGTTCGGCGTGGCGGTCGTCGCGGCGGAGCTGCTGGCGGGCAAGCGGCGGGTCGGCCTGCTCGTCGGCGCGGGCAACAACGGCGGTGACGCGCTGTGGGCGGGCTACTACCTCCGCAAACGCGGTGTCGCCGTATCCGCCGTCCTGCTGACACCTGATCGTGTGCACGCCGAGGGCTTGGCCGCGTTCCGTCGCGTCGGTGGCCGGGTGGTCGACCGCTTGGCGGACGTCGACCTGGTGATCGACGGCATCGTGGGCCTCTCCGCCCGCGGCCCGTTGCGCCCGGACGCTGCCGAGCACGTCGCGCACCTCGACGCGCCCGTGCTGTCGGTCGACCTGCCCAGCGGCATCGACCCGGACACGGGCGCGATCTCGGGGCCCGCCGTGCGCGCGCACACCACCGTGACGTTCGGCTGCCTCAAGCCCGTGCACGCGCTGGCCGACTGCGGTGACGTGCGGCTGGTCGACATCGGGCTGGACGGCGAGCTGCACGGGCCGGACCTGGTCGAACTGGACGTCGCCGACGTCGGCCTGGCGTGGCCGGTGCCGGGGCCGGAGGACGACAAGTACACGCAGGGCGTGACGGGTGTCGCGGCCGGTTCGGCGACGTACCCCGGCGCGGCGGTGCTGGCGACCGGTGCGGCGCTGCTGTCGACGTCCGGCCTGGTCAGGTATGCCGGTGCGGCGGTCGAGGGCGTTCGGGCGCGGTGGCCGGAGGCCATCTGCACGGGCTCGATCACGGACGCCGGCCGCGTGCAGTCGTGGGTCGTCGGGCCGGGTCTGGGCACGGGGTTGGGCGCGGAGGCGGTCCTCCGGACGATCCTGGAGGCCGGCGTCCCGGTGTGCGCGGACGCGGACGCGATCACCATGCTCGCCAACAACCCCGACCTGTGGGACGCCCGCGACCCCGACACCCCGCTGGTCCTGACGCCGCACGACCGCGAGTACGAGCGACTGGCCGGCCCGGTCGGCCCTGATCGGGTGACAGCCGCGCGGAAGGCCGCCGAGCGCTACAACGCCGTCGTGCTGCTGAAGGGCCACGCCACCGTGATCGCCGGCCCGGACGGCCGCGTCCTCGTCAACCGCGCCCGCACCTCGTGGGCCGCGACGGCGGGTTCCGGCGACGTCCTGTCGGGCGTCCTGGGCTCCCTCCTGGCCGCCGGCCTCGACCCGGTCCTCGCCGCCGGCTGCGCCGCGAAGGTCCACGTCCTGGCCGCCGAACTGGCCGCCGACGGCGCCCCGATCCCCGCCACCTCGCTCCTGCGGGCGCTCCCCGACGCCATCCGCGCCGTCCGCCCTCTCTGACCAAGACCATCGCGAGCGTTGAATTCAGTCAACCTGAACGTAGGACACGGCCGACCTGAACGTAGGACACGGTCGTTCCGAACGTAGGACACGCGCGTTCTGGAGGTACGACACACGCGACGCGAACGTAGGACACGCGCGATCGGGGTTGGTGGGGCTGTGTCACCATGAGCGGCGTTATGGCTGCTCCTCGCGCTGAGGTCGTGATCGACCTCGACAACCTCCGGCACAACGTCGCCCACCTCGACGCCCTCGCGCCCAACGCCGACACGATGGCCGTCGTCAAGGCCGACGGGTACGGGCACGGCGCCGCGGAGGTGGCCAGAGCGGCGGTCGAGGCGGGCGCGACCTGGCTCGGCTCCTGCTCCCTCGCCGAAGCCCTGGCGCTGCGCGCGGCCGGCCTCACCGTGCCGATCCTGGCCTGGCTGGACCCGCCCGGCACGGACTACGCGCCCGGCGTCGAGCAGGACGTCGACCTGTCCGCCTCCTCCGTCACCCAACTGGAGGAAATCTCGGCGGCGGCCGACAAGGCGGGCAAGCCGGCCCGCGTCCACCTCAAGATCGACACGGGCCTGTCCCGCAACGGCTGCCCGGAGTCCGGCTGGGCCGAGCTGGTCGAACGCGCCGCCAAGACCTACAACGTCGAAGTTCACTCGATCTGGTCACACCTGGCCGTCGCCGACGAGATCGGCCACCGCGGCACCGACGCCCAGGCCGAGCGCTTCGACGACGCCTACCGCGCGGCCCTGGCCGCGGGCCTCGACCCGCGCCGCCACATCGCCAACTCCGCCGCCCTCATCACCCGCCCCGACCTGCACCTCGACCTGGTCCGCCCGGGCATCGCGATCTACGGCCTCAACCCGGTCCCCGTCCCCACCGACCTGCGCCCCGTGATGACGTTCCGGTCCGCAGTCGCGTTGGCGAAGCGCATCCCCGCCGGGGAATCCGTGTCCTACGGTCTGAGCTGGACCGCGAAGAGCGACACGAACCTGGCCCTGGTGCCCGTCGGTTACGCCGACGGCGTGCCGCGCAGCCTGTCGAACCGGATGGACGTCTGGCTGGCCGGACGCCGCCGCCCGGTCGTCGGCCGCATCTGCATGGACCAGGTCGTGGTCGACTGCGGCGACGACGTGGTGGCGGAGGGGGACGAGGTCGTGCTGTTCGGATCCGGCGACAGGGGCGAGCCGACGGCCCGCGAGTGGGCCGACACCACCGGCACCATCGACTACGAGATCGTCACCGGCATGTACCGACCGCGTGTCACCCGGACGTATGTGGGGACACGCCCGTGAACACGCTGTGGAAGGCCGTCGGCTGGGCCGGCGGCATCCTCGGCGCCGCCGCGACGGGTGTCGCGGTGGGCGTGGCCGCGAACCAGAAGAAGGTCTCGAACGACCGCCAGGCCGACGACCCGCTCGCCGACGAACCACTGGGCCGCCTCACCCCGACCCGCGAGTCGACCGTCGCCGCCGACGACGGCGTGCCGCTCTCAGTTGAGGAAGTCGACCCGGAAGACGGCGGCAAACCCGACGTCACCGTCGTCCTCGTGCACGGCTTCGCCCTCGACCGCCGCTGCTGGCACTTCCAACGCCGCGACCTGGCCACCCTCGCCGAACCACGCGTCCGCCAGATCCTCTACGACCAGCGCAGCCACGGCCGTTCCGGTCGCTCCACCACCGAGGGCAGCACGATCGACCAGTGCGCCAAGGACCTCGACGCCGTGATCCGCTCCATGGCCCCCGACGGCCCGCTGGTCCTGGTCGGCCACTCCATGGGCGGCATGACGATCATGGCCTTGGCCGAGCAACGACCCGACCTCTTCGCCGACCGCGTGCGCGGCGTCGCCCTCGTCGGCACGGCCGCCGGCGCGGTCGGCGGCGCCGGCCTCCCGAAGTCCGTCCTGTCCCGCTACAACCCGGTGACCCTGGGCGTCGGCAGGCTCGCGGGCCTGCAACCGAGCCTGGTCGAATGGGTCCGCCGCCGCGCCTCCACCCTCACGTGGAGCGGAATCCGCGCACTGGCCTTCGGCACGGGCAAGGTCAGCCCGTCGTTGGTCGACCTGATGGAACAGATGATCAACGGCACCACGGTGCAGGTGCTCACCGAGTTCCTGGAAACCCTCGGCACGCACAACCGCTACAAGGCGCTGGCGGGTCTCCGGCACTGCGAGGTGCTCGTGATCAGCGGCGACGCGGACAAGCTGACACCTTTCTCGCACGCCGAGCGGATGGCCGAGGAAATGCCGCACGGCGAACTGGTCCGCGTGTCCGGCGCGGGCCACATGCTCATGTTGGAACAACCCGACCTGGTCACCGGACACCTGGTCGGATTGGTTCGGCGCAGTGCCGCCGAACGGTCGGAAAGCAGGCGGCGGTGGTGGCGACGAGCGTGACCGTGACGCTCCCCGAGGTGCACGACACCGAGGAGTTCGGGCGCAAACTGGGCAAACTGGTGCAAGGCGGCGACCTCCTGCTGCTGTCCGGCCCGTTGGGCGCGGGCAAGACAGCACTGGTGCGCGGCCTCGCCGACGGCCTCGGCGTCACGGGCCGGGTCAGCTCCCCGACCTTCGTGATCGCCCGCGTCCACGACCCCGCCCCAGACGGCCGGGGCGTCCCCCTCGTGCACGTCGACGCCTACCGGCTCGGCGGCCACCTGGACGAACTGGACGACCTCGACCTCGACACGGACCTCGTCGACGCCGTGGTCGCCGTCGAGTGGGGCGAAGGCGCCGCCGAACGGCTCTCCGAAGACCACCTGCTGATCAGGCTGGAACGCCGCGACGACGACGTGCGCATCGCCCACCTCCACCCCCACGGCACCTGGCTCAACCGCCAACTACCGACCTGACCACCAGGAACCCCGGCCCTTCGCCGCCACCCCGCCCTTTCCCGCCCACTGGCACGCCTTCCCCACCAAAGGGAGGGCTTCGTGTCATCCCGCCGACCTGGCTGTGCCCTACCGCGCGTGTCAAGGGGGCCTGTGTGTCCCTTGCCTGACACGTCCACTGCTGGCTGCCCCCTTGATACGTGTGGTAGCCCGGAGGGAGGTCGGTGGGATGACACGAAACCCGCACCACCACGGACCCGGCGCATAACCACCAAACCAGGCGTCATCCTGCTGATCTGCCCGTCCGGCGAGGACATGCTTTTAACGCTTTTAACCCCACCTCCCAACCCCTCAACCCTCCGAAATACCCCGCACCACCCCCAACTCCACCAAATCCTGCGGCCGCAACCGCAACTCGTCAGCGAGCCGCCGCACGTCCTCCCGCTTCAAGATCGCCGCCGCCATCTCCGGCGCGATCACCGAGAAGTACGCGTCCGGCGTGATCCACGTGTGCTCCGGCGACGACAGCGCCAACGCCCCACCGGACCCGCCTTCCCCGATGACCAACGTCGTGATCGGCACCCGCGCCTCCGCCACCGCCGCGAACAGCTCCGCGATCGCCGCCCCAACACCGGCCCGCTCGGCCGCCACGTCGTTCGCCGCGCCGGGCGTGTCCACCAACGTCAGCACCGGCAGCGCGAACCGCGACGCCAGCCGCACCAGCCGTGCCGCGGTCCGGAAGCCGGCCGGGGTGTTCGCCGTGCCGGTCTGCGCGGCGAAGGCGATCGCCCGCCCACCCCGCCGCCCGATCCCGCACAGCATCCCGGCGTCCACCCCACCGGCCCGATCACCGCTGATCGGCATCCGCAGGTCGAAGTAGTCGTCCAGGTAGGCCACCGCCCGGGGACGTTCCGCGGCACGTGCCCGCTGCACCGCGCTCCACCCGTCCACGGGCAGCTCTTGTGCACCCAGAGCGCGCGGCACCTCCGCCGGCACCGCATCACCGCGCGACAACAGGAAGAGCACCTTCGCCACGGTCGGGTCGACGTCCTCAGGCCCCACCACGACGTCCACCGTGCCCGCCGCGAACTGGCCCTCCGCCGTGTAGGCCGGGTTGTCCACCGGCCGGACCCGGCTGCCGGCGAACCCGACCTGCGCGCCGGACACCCCGATCACCACGTCCGCTCCCGCGCCCAGCGACGCCCACACCCCACCGGTCGTCGGGTCGCCCAGCACGGACACGTGCGGCAGACCGGCCTCCCGGTGCAGCGCGCACAGCCGCGCCACCCGCTGGAGCTGCCGCAACGACAGCATCCCCTCCTGCATCCGGCTGCCACCGGTCGCGATCTTCGACACCACCGGCAGCCACGCCGACCGCGCCTCGGTGAACGCCTCCTCGATCAGCTCACCGGCCGCCGTGCCGATCGACCCACCCAGGAACCGGAAGTCGAAGGTGATCTCCACGGCCTGCGGCAGCCGTCGCCACGACACCGACTCGACGGCACCGGACCGTTCCCGCGCCCGGTCGAGCTGCGCCTCGTACCCCGGCCAGCCGAGGGGGTTCACCGCAGTTCCCGCTTCAGCACCTTGCCCATGTCGTTGCGCGGCAACGCGTCCACGTACCGGACCACCCTCGGCCGCTTGTGCGGCGACAGCAGCCGGGCCACGTGGTCGCTCAGCACCTCCGGCGCGGGCGGCTCCCCGTCCGCCACGACCCACGCCACCACCCGTTCGCCCAGGTCTTCGTCCGGCTCACCGGTCACCGCGACCTCGGCCACCGACGGGTGCTCCAGCAGGGCGTTCTCGATCTCGCCCGCGCCGATCTTGTAGCCGCCGCTCTTGATCAGGTCCGTGGCGCGGCGGCCGACGATCCGCACGTACCCGTCCGGCTCGACCACGGCCAGGTCCCCGGTGCGGAACCAGCCGTCGCGGAACGCCTCACGCGTGGCGTCCGGCCGGTTCAGGTACTCCAGGAACAGGTTCGGCCCGCGCACCTCGATCTCACCGGGCTCGTCACCGACGCCCTTCACGTCGACCTCACCCGGCTGGTCGGCGACGACCCGCACCTCGACCCCGTCCAACGGCAACCCCACCGTGCCGGGCCGCCGGTCGCCGTCCGCGCGGACGCTGGTGTTCATCAACGTCTCGGTCATCCCGTACCGCTCGACCACCCGCTGCCCGGTCAACCGCTCGATGCGCTCGTGCACCGCAGCCGGGAGCGCCGCGGATCCGGACACCAGCAGCCGCGCCTTCCCGAACGCCTCGGCGTGCTCCGGTTCGGCCGCGATCCGGTGGTACATGGTGGGCACGCCGAACAGCATCGTGCCGCCGTCGCGCAACGCCTCGGCGGCCTTCGCCACGCTGAACGACCCGAGGTGGTGCACCGTCCCGCCCCGCCGCAACGGCCCGATCACCCCCACCCCCAGGCCGTGCACGTGGAACAGCGGCAGGCCGTGCACCACCACGTCGTCCTCGGTCCACGCCCACGCCTCGGCCAGCGCGTCGAGGTTCGTCGCCAACGCACGCCTCGGCAGCACCACACCTTTGGGTGGTCCTGTCGTGCCGCTCGTGTAGACGATCAACGCGGGCGCCTCACCATCCGGCTCGGGCAGCTCCACCGCCTCACCGAACGGCAACTCGTCGTCGATGACCAACTCGGGCTCGCTGTCCGCGAGGATGTGCGCGAGCTCCCGCTCCCCGATCTTGGGGTTGAGCGGCACGACCGGCACACCGGCCAACAACGCCCCGACCACCACCACGCACGTCTCGGCCCTGACGTGCGCCCACACCGCCACCCGCCGCTTGCCCACCAACCCGTGCGCGACCTGACGCGCCTCACGCGCCAACTGCTCGTACGTCAACTCCCGCTGGGGGAACCGCAGCGCGACCTTGGCCGCTATCCCCGACCCAACCCCCAACGACGACGTCAACGACAACGACAACGACAACGACGACGACGACGACGAACCCAGCGCCGGCAGCAGCATCCCCCTACAGTGACCGCCCTCACCCCCCGACGCATCACAAGTGTGGTTCGAGCCACGCGATCAGGTGGATCTTCGGCCGAGCGCCCACGGTCTGTGCCACCAACCGGCCGTCCTTGTAGAGCTGGAGCGTGGGCGCGGACATGATCCGCTGGTCGCGCGCCGTGCGCGGGCTCGCGTCCATGTCCACCTTCAGCACGGTCAAGTCCCCGCGCTCCCGGTCGATCTCGGCCAGCACCGGTTCCAGCATCCGGCACGGCCCGCACCAGTCGGCGCCGAACTCCACCAGCACGTTCCCGGCGGCCACGGCCCCGGTGAACTCGTCGTCGGTCAACGTCCGCACGGCCTGCTCCTCTGCTCGGCTTCCTCGAGTTGCGCGCGCACCTGGTCCCGCACGGCGTGCAGCCGGGTGATGCAGTCGTCCAGCTCGGCCAGCTTGCGCCGGTACACCTCGACGGACGCCGCGCAGGCGTCGCCGGTGGTGTGCCCGTCGCGCAGGCACTGCACGAACGGCCGGGTGTCCTCCAGGGCGAACCCGATGCCGGTGAGCGAGCGGATCTCGTGCACCAGCCTCAGGTCGTCCTCGTCGTACTCCCGCTGACCGTTCGCCGCGCGGCGCGCGGGCAGCAGGCCGAGGGACTCGTAGTAGCGCAGCGCGCGGGTGGTCGTGCCACCCCGCCGTGCCAGTTCTCCGATGCGCACGTGCCGATCCTCCGACTTGACGTTGACGTCAACACAAGTGTGGTTCACGCCACCCGATACTCTTGTCAGTTGTGCTAGTGCTCGCCTTGGACACCGCCACCCCCGCCGTCACGGCCGGTGTCGTCGAACTGACGCCCGGCGCACCTCCCCGCCTGCTCGCCCAGCGGGTGACGGTGAACGCGAAGGCGCACGGTGAGCTGCTCACACCGCACCTGCAAGCGGCGTTGGCGGAGGCCGGTCACCGGCTCTCCGACCTCGACGCGATCGTGTGCGGCTCGGGTCCCGGCCCGTTCACCGGGCTGCGCGTCGGCCTGGTCACCGCCGCCGCCCTCGGCCAGGCGCTCAACCGGCCCGTCTACCCCGTGCCGACGCCGGACGCCGTCGCGCTGGACGCCGCCACCGGCAAGCCGCTGCTCGTGGCGACCGACGCGCGCCGCAAGGAGGTGTACTGGGCGGCCTACGACGCGGCCGGCCGGCGCACCGACGGGCCGCACGTGGACCGGCCGGCCGACCTGGTCGCGAAGCTGCCCGCGGTGCGGCCCGCCGTGGTCGAGGCGGCCGGCGAGGGCGCGGAGCTGTACGCCGACGTGATCGGGCTCCCGGTGGTCGCGGCGCGCTACCCGTCACCGGTGTCCCTGGTCGCGGTCGCGGCCGAGGAGCTGCTGGCCGGCGCGCGTCCCGCCGCGCTGACCCCTCTCTACCTGCGGCGTCCCGACGCCGTGGAGCCGGTCGGCCGCAAGCGGGTGACCAAGGCGTGAGCTCGGGCACCGTCACGATCGCACCGCTGCGCCGCCAGGACGCGGTCCGGTGCGCGCAGATCGAGCGGGAGCTGTTCCCGGGCGACGACCCGTGGAGCGCGAACGCCTTCCGCAGCGAGCTCGACAACGGCAACTTCTACGTCGGCGCGTACGTCGGCGACGTGCTGATCGGGTACGCGGGGCTCGGTCTCGGCGACTTCGAGGCCAGCGTGCACACCATCGCCGTCGTCGCCGACTACCAGGGCGGCGGCGTCGGCAAGACCCTGCTGCGCGCCCTGCTCGCCAAGGCCGACGAGGACGGGCTGCCGGTGTTCCTGGAGGTCCGCACGGACAACGCGCGGGCGATCGGCCTCTACCAGGCGCACGGCTTCGAGCAGCTCGGCCTGCGCCGCCGCTACTACCAGCCGTCGGGCGCCGACGCGTACACGATGGGAAGGCCCGCGAACCGTGACTGACCGGCTCATCCTCGGTATCGAGAGCTCGTGCGACGAGACGGGCGTCGGCATCGTCCGGCTCGGCCCGGACGGGTCGATGGAACTGCTCGCCGACGAGGTCGCGTCCAGCGTCGAGGAGCACGCCCGCTTCGGCGGCGTCGTGCCCGAGGTCGCGTCCCGCGCGCACCTGGAGGCGATGGTGCCGACCATGCGCCGTGCCGTGGAGAAGGCCGGGATCGAGCTGCGCGACGTGCACTCCATCGCGGTCACCGCCGGTCCCGGGTTGGCGGGCGCCCTGCTGGTCGGCGTGTCGGCGGCGAAGGCGTACGCGGCGGCGTTGGACAAGCCGCTCTACGGCGTCAACCACCTGGCCGGGCACGTCGCCGCGGACACCCTCCAGCACGGCCCGCTGCCGAAGCGGTGCCTGGCGCTGCTGGTGTCGGGCGGGCACTCGCAGCTGCTGCTGATCGAGGGCCTGGCGGAGAAGATCACCGAGATCGGGTCGACCGTGGACGACGCGGCGGGCGAGGCGTACGACAAGGTGGCCCGGCTGCTCGACCTGCCCTACCCGGGTGGTCCGCCGATCGACAAGCTCGCCAAGCAGGGCAACGGGTGCGCGATCGCGTTCCCGCGCGGGCTGACCGGGCCGCGTGACGCGAAGTACGACTTCTCGTTCTCCGGCTTGAAGACGTCCGTCGCCCGGTGGGTCGAGAAGCAGGAACGCGCCGGCGAGGAGATCCCGCTGGCCGACGTCGCCGCGTCGTTCCAGGAGGCGGTGGCGGACGTGCTGACCGCCAAGGCGATCCGGGCGTGCAAGGACCTGGCCGTGGACACGCTGGTGATCTCCGGCGGCGTGGCGGCGAACTCGCGCCTGTCGAGCCTCGCGGCCGAGCGCTGCGCCGAGGCGGGCATCGAGCTGCGCGTCCCGCGTCCCCGGCTGTGCACCGACAACGGCGCGATGATCGCCGCCCTCGGCGCCCACCTGGTGGCCGCCGGCGCCAAGCCCTCCGCCTTCGACCTCTCCACCACCCCCGGCCTCCCGGTGAGCACCATCCAAATCCTCTGACCCCCGCGCGTGTCGAACCTCCAGGTCCCGCGTGTCGAACACTCAGGACCCCCGAGTTCCACGTTCGCGTCGGCCCACGTCGGACCTGAGCGTTGAATTCGGGCTACCTGAACGTTCGACACGCGCGACCTGAGCGTTCGACACGCGCGACCTGAGCGTTCGACACGCGGGACTTGGGCGTTCGACACGCGCGAGGCTAGAACGTCACGTCGAGGCCTTCGGCGTGGCCGGAGGCGAACGCGGCGGCGTAGGACTCAGCGCCCAGCACGGCACGCGCGGCGGCGGCGATCCGGTCCACGTCACCCCGTTCACCCGCCGGCAGCGGCACGCCCACGGACGCACGCGCCGCCGTCGCCGCACCCAACAGCCGTGCCGCCGTGACCGCGTCACCCGCCAACGCCCGAGCGCCCGCCACCCCCTCCAACGCCAACGCGATCGCCCGCGGGTCGCCCACCTGCCGCGCCAGCGCCAACCCCTCCTCCTGCAACTCCGCCGCCCGCGCCGCGTCACCCCGCAGCTCGGCCACGAACCCCAGCTCCGCCAGCACCAACGTCGCACCGGCCTCGAACCCGACCTGCCGGTGCCACGACCGCAGCCGCTCCCAGTGCGCCTCCGCCGCGTCCAGCCGCCCCTCCCGCCGCGCGCCCAGCGCCAACCCCGTCTCCGCGTACACCTCACCCGGCGAGAACCCGTGCTCCGCCGCCGTCCGACGTGCCTGTTCGTGCAGCTCACGCGCCTTCGCGTAGTCACCGACCGTCAACGCGACCCGCCCCAGCCACGACAGCTTGTACGACACCTCCGGCCACGACCGCAGCTCCTCCGCCACCCGCAGCCCGTCCCGGTGCACGGCCTCCGCCCGCACGTAGTCACCGGACAGCTGCGCGAGCACCCCCAGCCCGAACGACGCCTTCAACTGCCCCCACCGCTCACCCGACGACGCGAACAGCTCGGCGGACCGCGAGGCCGACGCCCGCGCCTCCTCGACCGAACCCCGGGCGAGGGCCTGGCTCACCCGGTCGCTGTGCGCGGCGGCCACGCCCCACTCGTCACCCAGCTCCTCGAACGCCTCCAGCGCCTGCCCGGTCAACTTCTCGCCGGACGGCATGTCCCCGACGGTCGACAGCACGTACCCCAGGAACCACCGGGCCCGCGCCTGTTCCAGCCGATCCGCGATCTCCGCCGTCCCCGAGATCGCGGACGGTTCCGCCGCCTCGCCGAGCAGCACCCCGAACCCGGCCCGCCACGCCACCGTCACCGGATCGGTCGCGGTCATCAGCCGCCGACCTTCCCGCAGCCGCCCGCGCAGGAACCAGTACCAGGTCAACGCGCACGTCAGCCGTGCCGCGTCGGCCGGTCCCAACGCGTCGTGCGCGGCACGCAGGTTCGCCGTGTCGGCGTCCAGCCGTTCCAACCAAACCAACTGCCCCGCCTCGCGCAGCTCGGGATCCGCGCGTTCGGCCAACGCCAGGTAGAACGCCGCGTGCCGGGCGCGCACCCGGTCGAGCTCGCCCGCCTCGCGCAGCCGTTCCCGCCCGTAGTCGGCGACCGACTCGAGCAGCCGGAACCGCGGCTCACCGGTGTGCTCGGGCGCGACCACGAGCGACCGGTCGACCAGCCTGGTCAGCACCTCCGACACCTCGTCGGCCGCCACACCGCCACCCGCGCACACGGCCTCGGCGGCGTCCAACGCGCACCCGTCCACGTGCGCGGACAGCCGGCGCAGCACGATCCGCTCGGCGTCACCGAGCAGGTCCCAGCTCCAGTCGATCATCGCGCGCAACGTCCGCTGCCGGGCGGGCGCGTCCCGGTGCCCGGTGGCGAGCAGCCGGAACCGGTCGTCCAGCCGGTCGAGCAGGGCCGTCACGCCCAACCCGCGCACCCGCGTCGCGGCCAGCTCCACCGCCAGCGGCAGCCCGTCGAGCCGGCGGCAGATCGCCTCGACCACCGGCAGGTTGTCCGGCGTCACCGTGAAACCGGGCGCGGCCGCGGCAGCGCGCGCCGCGAACAACGTGACCGCGTCCGAGAGGTCCAACGGCGGCACGGCCCACACCACCTCGAACGCCAACCCGAGCGGTTCCTGGCTGGTGGCGAGCACGCGCAGCCCCGGCACGGCCCGCAGCAGCCGGGAGACCAGCGCGGCGACCGGCTCGACCAGCCGCTCGCAGTTGTCCAGCACCAGCAGCACCTCACGGCCGCGCAACGCCTCCACCAGCGCCGTCCCGGACGCGTCCTCGCGCACGCCGAGCGCGTCGGCCACCGCGCTCACCACCTGCTCGGCCCGGCCGACACCGGCCAGTTCGACCAGCCACACCCCGTCCGGGACCGACACGCGCCGCGCGACCTCCAGGGCCAGGCTGGTCTTGCCGACCCCGCCGGGACCGGTGAGCGTCACCAGCCGCGCGTCGCGGGGCAGGTCGCACAGGTCCCGCACCGCCTGGTCCCGGCCGACCAGCTCCGTCACGGGCACCGGCAGGTTCGTGCGGGCGACCGGCCCGAGCTCGTGGTTCAGGATCGCCTGGTGCAGCGCGGCCAGCTCGGGGCCGGGCTCCAGCCCCTGCTCCTCGGCCAGCAGCCGGCGCAGCTCGGCGTAGCTCTCCAACGCCTCGACCTGCCGCCCGGCCCGGTAGAGGGCGCGCATGTGCAGTCCGCGCAAGCGTTCGCGCAACGGGTGCCGCGCCACCTCGGCAGCCAGGTCCACCTCGACCGCCGGCTCCGCCTCGCCCGTCCCGGCGAACTCCTCCAGCGCGGCCAACCGCTCCTCGGCCCACCGCGCGACCACCGGCGCCAGGAACGGCGCGTCCGCGAACTCCGCCAGCGGCTCGCCGCGCCACAGCGCCAACGCCTCGCCGAACCGACCGCGCGCCACCAGCTCCCGGAACCGCAGCACGTCCAAAGTGGACGGATCGACCCGCAGCGCGTACCCGGCGGGCCCGTGCGCGACCAGCCCGCGCGCACCCGGTTCGGCCGCCTCCAACGCCCGCCGCAGCTGCGAGACCTTGGTCTGCAACGTGTTCACCGGGTTGCCGGGCGGCTCGTCGCCCCACAGGTCGAACGCCAACCGGTCCGCCGACACGGGCCGCCCCTCGTGCGCGAGGAGGTCCGCGAGCAGCAGCCGGACCTTGACCTCGGGCACCCGGACCGCCTCACCGCCCGCCGTCCACACCCCGAGCGGCCCCAACACCCCGAATCTCACGCCCGGACCGTAACCGGCCCACCCCCAGCCGACCCGCAGCGGACCCGCAGCGGACCGTGCGCGCCACCGGCCACCGTGGAACTCACACGAAGGAGTGAGGAACACATGACCGACAAGACCCCGTTGACCGTGATCGGCCTCGGCCCGATGGGCCAGGCCATGGTGAGCCGGTTCCTCGACGCAGGCCACCCGACCACGGTCTGGAACCGCACGCCCGCCCGTGCCGACGCCGTCGTCGCCCGAGGCGCCGTGCGCGCCGCCACCGCCGCCGACGCCGTGGCCGCGAACCGGCTCGTCATCCTGAGCCTCACCGACTACGCCGCCATGTACGACATCCTCGGCGACGCCGACCTCGCCGGCCGCGTCGTCGTCAACCTCAGCTCCGAGACGCCGGACGAGACCCTCAAGGCCGCCGCCTGGCTCGCCGAACGGGGCGCGGAGCTGCTGGTCGGCGGCATCATGGCGAACGCGGAGATGGTCGGCCACCCGGACGCGTACGTCTTCTACAGCGGACCGCGCGAGGTGTTCGACCGGCACGCCGGCACGCTCGCGGTGATCGGCAGGCCCGACTACATGGGCGAGGACCACACCCTCGCCCAGCTGCTCTACCAGGCGCAGCTGGACGTCTTCCTCACCTCCATGACCGCGATGCTGCACGGCATCGCGCTGGCCAGGTCGGCGGGCGTCACGGCCGAGCGGTTCGCGCCCTACCTCGCCGACAACGTCTCCACGCTGTCGCTGTACGTGTCGGAGATGGCGAAGCACGTCGACTCCGGCGAGCACCCCGGCGACCTGGCCAACGTGACCATGATGGGCGCCACGGCGGCGCACGTCCTGGGCGCGACCGAGGCCGCCGGGATCGACGCCGAGCTGCCCAGGGCGGTGAAGTCCCTCTACGACCGCGCCATCGCGGCGGGGCACGGCAAGGACAGCTTCACCGCCCTGGTCAACGTCATCCGGGACTGATCAGACGGGGTTCAGGCCGGGGTTGCGGTCCTCGACGACGAACGACTTGAGCGTCGTGGCCCCGGCCCCGGCCGTCCGCACGTACGGCAGCGTGCGGAAGTCCGCCCGCATCTCCCGCGCGGTGAACTTCGTCCGCACGTACCCGCGCCGCCTGCTGTGCAGCTTGATGTGCGGGTTCAGCCGCAGCTGCACCTGGTCGACGGTGTCGTTGCCGTCGCCGCCGGAGGTCACCGACGAGCACACCAGCTCGGTGCCGACGGTCGGCGACGACGCCGGGTCGGTCCAGTCCAGCTTCACGTCCGCCGCGTAGTGCGCGTGCACGTCGCCGGTCAGCACGACCGCGTTGCGCACGCCCGCGTCGACCCACCCGCGCGTCACCCGGTCCCGGGAGGCCAGGTAGCCGTCCCACCCGTCCATCGAGACCTCCTTCTCCGGCCCGTCCTTGCGGTCGCGCTCGGCGAAGAACACCTGCTGGCCGAGCACGTCCCACCGCGCCCGGGACTGCCGGAACCCGTCGAGCAGCCACTCCTCCTGCTCCACGCCGGTGATCGAACGCGTCGGCAGCCCGGCGTCGGTGCAGGTCTTCCACCCGTCGCCGCACGCCTGGTCGTCCCGGTACTGCCGGGTGTCGAGCATGTGGAAGTTGACCAGCCCGCCCCACTGTGCCCGCCGGTAGAGCTGCATGTCGACGCCGTTGGGCCGCGCCCCGCGCCGCAGCGGCATGTTCTCGTAGTACGCCTGGAACGCCGCCGTCCGCCGTGCCGCGAAGTCCGGGTCGGGCTGCTCGGGCACGTCGTCGGCCCAGTTGTTCTCGATCTCGTGGTCGTCCCACACCACCAGCCACGGCGCGACGGAGTGCGCGAGCTGGAGGTCGGCGTCCGTCTTGTACTGCGCGTGCCGCAGCCGGTAGTCGGCCAGCGTCCGCGTCTCCGGCCCGAGCACCGGGCGCACGTCCGCCGCCTTCGCCGCGTACTCGTACTGGTAGTCGCCGAGGTGCAGCACCACGTCCGGGTGGTCCTCGGCCAGCCGCCGGTACGCGGTGAAGTAGCCCTCGCCGAAGTGCGCGCACGACGCGAAGCACATGGTCAGGTCCTGCCCGAGCACCCACGGCTCGGGCGTGGTGCGGGTGCGGCCGACGGGGGACAGGTGGCCGTCCACCCGGAACCGGTAGAAGTACTCGCGGCCGGGCCGCAGGCCGAACGGCTCCACGTGCACGCTGTGCCCGAGCTCGGGCCGCGCGGGCTGCACGCCGCGGCGCACCACGCGCTGGAACCGCTCGTCCTCGGCCAGCTCCCAGTGCACCGGGAGGACGCGGTCGGGCATGCCGCCGAGGCCGTTCTCCGCCAGCGGCCGAGGAGCCAGCCGGGTCCAGAGCACGACGCTGTCGGGACGGGGGTCGCCGGAGGCGACGCCGAGGGTGAAGGGGTCGTCGAGCCGGGGGAAGCCCGCGCCGGCAGTGGCGAGCGCCACACCGGCCACACCGCCGATGAGCAGGGAACGTCGGGTCACCGTGGTCATGCGCCACACCGTTGCCGACGAGGTTGGCGACCAGGTGAACGGCGGTGTGACACGAGTGGACGACTTCACCCGGCCGGTTGCGGGGGGTTCGTTGAAGCGTTGGCACTCGCATGGGTAGAGTGCTAGATGCACGGCACCAGCAACCGCCCCGACCCCCGCGACGGCGGGGTGGCAGGAGCCGTAACGCAACCTGCCAACGCTTTCGACGACCGTGGAGGTCAGCCCGGTGAGCGTGAACATCAAGCCGCTCGAGGACAAGATCGTCGTCCAGGCCAGTGAGGCCGAGACCACGACCGCTTCCGGCCTCGTGATCCCGGACACCGCGAAGGAGAAGCCCCAGGAGGGCAAGGTCATCGCGGTGGGCCCCGGCCGGATCGACGACAAGGGCAACCGCGTCCCGGTGGACGTGGCTGTCGGCGACGTCGTCATCTACTCCAAGTACGGCGGCACCGAGGTCAAGTACAACGGCGAGGAGTACCTCATCCTCTCCGCCCGCGACGTGCTGGCCGTCATCAACTGACGATCGGCTGACACGCAAGACGCCCCGGCGAACCCCTTCCCGGGGCTCCCGGGGCGTTTCGCATCAAGAGAGGCGTAGGCAATGCCCAAGCAGATCAGCTTCGACGAGGACGCTCGTCGGGCACTCGAACGCGGCGTGAACAAGCTCGCGGACACGGTCAAGGTCACCCTCGGCCCGCGCGGCAGGCACGTCGTCCTCGACAAGAAGTTCGGCGGGCCCACCGTCACCAACGACGGCGTGACCATCGCCCGTGAGATCGAGCTGGACGACGCGTTCGAGAACCTCGGCGCGCAGCTCGCCAAGAGCGTCGCCACCAAGACCAACGACGTGGCCGGCGACGGCACGACGACCGCGACCGTCCTGGCCCAGGCCATGGTCCGGGTCGGCCTGCGCAACGTCGCGGCCGGCGCGAACCCGATGTCGCTCGGCGTCGGCATCCAGGCCGCCGCCGAGGCCGTCGTCGACGCGCTCAAGGCCAAGGCCACCCCGGTCAAGGGCCGCGACAACATCGCCCAGGTCGGCACCGTCTCGTCCCGTGACGAGTCCATCGGCGCCCTGCTCGGCGAAGCCATCGAGAAGGTCGGCGAGGACGGTGTGATCACCGTCGAGGAGTCCTCCTCGATGGCCACCGAGCTCCAGATCACCGAGGGCGTGCAGTTCGACAAGGGCTACGTGTCGGCGCACTTCGCCACCGACCTCGAGGCCCAGGAGACGGTGTTCGAGGACGCCCGCATCCTGCTGCACCGCGAGAAGATCTCGGCGCTGGCCGACCTGCTGCCGATCCTGGAGAAGGTCGCCGAGGCCGGCAAGCCGCTGGTGATCATCGCCGAGGACGTCGAGGGCGAGGCGCTGTCCACCCTGGTGGTCAACGCCCTGCGCAAGACGCTGCGCGTGGTCGCGGTCAAGGCGCCGTACTTCGGCGACCGCCGCAAGGCGTTCCTGGACGACCTCGCGGTCGTCACCGGCGCGCAGGTCATCGCGGCCGAGGTCGGCCTGAAGCTGTCCGAGGCCAACCTCGACGTGCTGGGCTCGGCCCGGCGGGTCGTCGTGTCCAAGGACAACACGACCATCGTCGACGGCGGCGGCGCCAAGGCCGACCTGGCCGGTCGCGCGGAGCAGCTGCGCCGCGAGATCGAGGCCACCGACTCCGACTGGGACCGCGAGAAGCTGCAGGAGCGGCTGGCCAAGCTGTCCGGCGGCATCGCGGTGATCAAGGTCGGCGCGGCCACCGAGACCGAGCTGAAGGAGCGCAAGCACCGCATCGAGGACGCGGTGGCCGCGACCAAGGCCGCGGTCGAGGAGGGCATCGTGCCCGGCGGCGGCTCCGCCCTGGTGCACGCGGCCAAGGTGCTCGACGGCGGGCTCGGCCTGTCCGGTGACGAGGCGACCGGTGTCGCGATCGTCCGCGAGGCCCTGGGCTCGGCGCTGTTCTGGATCGCCGCGAACGCGGGCCTCGAAGGCGCCGTCGTGGTGAACAAGGTGCGCGAGCAGGACTGGGGCTTCGGCCTCAACGCCGCCACCCTGGTCTACGGCGACCTGCTCGAGGCCGGGATCATCGACCCGGTGAAGGTGACGCGTTCCGCGGTCACCAACGCCGCTTCCATCGCCCGCATGGTGCTCACCACGGAGAGCGCCGTCGTGGAGAAGAAGGAAGAGGAGCCCGCCGCCGGCGGTAACGGCCACGGCCACGGGCACGGTCACTGACCAGGCGTTATCAGTCGGAAATCGCGCGAACAGGAGGGGCGGCGCCCATGGGGTGCCGTCCCTCCCGCGCGTTCGGCGTCAAGCGGGCGTCAACTGCCGCTTGCGCGCCTTGATGATGCTGTCCCGCTCGGACTCCGACAGGCCGCCCCAGATCCCGTAGGGCTCCTGGACCGCCAGGGCGTGCCGCCGACACATCTCCAACACCGGGCACGACAGGCACACGGCCTTCGCCCGCGCCTCCCGTCGCGCCCGCGCCGGTCCGCGCTCCCCGTCCGGGTGGAAGAAGAACGCGCTGTCCATCCCGCGGCACGAGCCGCGCATCTGCCAGTCCCACAGATCCGCGTTGGGACCGGGAAGCCTTCGGGTGTCCGCCATCGAGACCGCCTCCTTGGCCCATGGACGAGAACTGCTCCATTCGGCTTAACGATGATCCACCGTAGAACCGCGCCAAAACTTGTTCAAGGGGGTGCGGGGGCTTTTGTCGGCAATTCATACGATGGGTGATCGATGAGCGCCCGTGCCGGAGTTGCCGGTGACGTCAGGTGAACGGACGATGTCAGCGTGATGACGCCCCCCGACCACACCGGGACCGTGCCGGAAGGCGGCCAGGAAACCGTTGCGGCGGAAGACGATCCAGCGCATTCGGTGACCCTCTCGGTGGCCGCCGTCGCGCGCAGGCTCGGCGTCGCGCCGGCCACCCTCCGCACCTGGGACCGCCGGTACGGCCTCGGACCCAGTGATCACACAACCGGGCGACACCGGAAGTACGCGCCACTCGACGTGGCCCGGTTGGAGCTGATGCAGCGGGCCCTGCTGCGCGGCGCGTCGTCCGCCGAAGCGGCCAAGTACGCGCTGGCCAGCCCGGTCCGCGCGCCGCTGGCGGTCGTGCCCGCGTCGTTGACCGGCGGTGAGCTGGACGGCGGTTCGGCGCCGCCCGGTGGGCGCGGCCTGAAGCTGCAGGCGGCGAACCGGCGGGCGCGCGGGGTGGGTCGGGCGGCGTTGGCGATGGACTCGGCGGCGGTGCAGACGCTGCTGGCCGACGCGATCGCCGCGGACGGCGTGATCACGACGTGGGACGAGGTGGTGCGGCCGGTGATGGCCGCGATCGCGGCGAGGTGGGAGCACTCGGGCGCGGGCGTCGAGGTGTCGCACCTGGTGGAGGAGTGCGTGCTGGCCGCCGTGGTGCGCGCGACCCCCGTCGTGACGAGCCCGCGCAACCACCGTCCCGTGCTGCTGGCGTGCATGCCGGACGAGCGGCACAACCTGCCGCTGTACCCGTTGGCGGCGGTGCTGGCGCAGCGCGGCGTCGGTGTCCGGCAGCTGGGCGCGGCGCTGCCGATGGACGCCCTGGCCTCAGCCGTCCGCCGAACCGCGCCTGCCGCCGTGGTGCTGTGGGCGCAGCTGCCGCGCTACGCCGATCCGGGTGTCGTGACGGCTCTGCCGAGGACCCGCCAACAGGTCCGCGTGTTCGCCGGGGGACCGGGCTGGGAACGCGGCGTCGTGCCACAGCCGGCAGAACGGATCAACGACCTCGCCACCGCCGCGGACGCCGTCGAACGCGCCGTCTGCTGACCCCGCCCACGCCCCCGCGCTCCAGCCAGCCGAACCGCCCGCCCCGCGCCTCCCGCTTCGGGCCGGCCCAATCGACCTCGCCGCGCCGGCCCTCCCACTCCTGACCAGGCCGACCGCCTCTCGCTCGCCCGTGCCTGACCAGGCCGACCGCCTCTCGCTCGCCCGTGCCTGACCAGCACAACCGCCCGCCCGCGCGCCCATCTATGTCGCCCGACTGCGCTGCGCCCGCCCTCTGCTGCCTGGCTAGACCGACCGCCTCTCGCCCACCCCTGCTGCCGGCCAGGCCGACCGCCCCTCGCCATCCCGCACCTGACCAGCCCGACTCCGCCGCGCCCGCCCTCGCGCCTGCTGCTGGCCAGGCCAACCGCCCGCCCCGCTCCCCGCTCCCATCCGGCCCAACGGACCGCGCCGCGTCCTCCCGCACCTGGCCAAGCCAACCGACTGCGCCGTGCCCTCCCGCACCCCCAGGCCCATCGCCTCGCTACGCAGGGGTCCCCGCCCAGGGGACCCCTGCTTTTACCCTGCCACGAGGGGCCGACAAATCGAGCTGTCCGCGCGGCTTCCTGTGGACAACTGCCGGCGTGGTCCTGAGCGTGGACGTGGACGGGCGTGAGCGGAAGTGGGTGGTGGGGTGCGGGAGGCGGCGTTCGGGGATCGGCCCGAGGTCGACGTCTGGGCGGCGTTGAGCGGTGGGGTGGAGGAGCGGTGGTTGGCGGCGGTGGTGCTCGGGGGGCAGGGGCACTACGCGGCGGCGGCCTCGGTGCTCGGTGAGCTGATCGGGCGGGGTGGGCTGTTCGGGTCGTTGGCGGCTTCCACGCTCGCGTCGCACCGGCGGCAGTTGGGCGGCCACGCGGCGGCGCGCGTGCTGGACGGCCGGGCGTTGGCCATGGCGCCCGAAGGCGACGGCGGCGACCCGGACGACGTGGACCCGGCCGGGGCGCGGGCCGACGCCCTCCTCGGGCTCGCCGCCGACGCGATCGGCGCCGGCCGGCTCGCCGAGGCGCGGCGGCTGCACGCCGGGGTCGAGCCGCGCGGCTGGCGCAGCCGGGTGCGGCACCAGTGGCTGGCCGCCGAGATCGCCTTGGCCGGCGGTCACGCGGAGCACGCGGTGCACCCGGCCGAGGTGGCCGCGGCGACCGCCCGCGAGGCCGGCGCGACGCGACACATCCTCAAGTCCGACCTCGTCCTCGGGACCGCCTTGGTGGTGTGGGGGACACCCGAAAGCGTCGAGCGGGGGGTCGAGGTGCTACTGTGTGACCTAAATCACACTGACCGTCGAGGGCTTTTCTCGTTGGTCTGGCCGACGGCGCTTGTCCTGACAAACGCCCTGGCAGACCGCACTATTGCGGGCAGGGAAAACGTGAAGGAACGAGCCGAAAACGCTCTGAGCTGCGTATTGCGCAGAGCCGACCCGTCGGGCCGCCGCCTCGCGGACCGCTCGCCGTGGATCCCGACCGCGCTGCTCCGTTCCGGGGAACCCCCGAACGCAGACGCTGAGACGAACTTCTTGACGGATTAAGCACCGGATCGTGTCAAGGTTCGGCCTCTAGCGTCCGATAGGGGATGTGGAACGTCACTCGGCTGCAGGAAGGAGTCCCCGTGACCACGGTCCTTATTTGCGACGACCGGCGCAGTGTGCGGTAGGGTCTCACCCGCGTGATGTCGGCTGTCCCAGGGGTTAGCCGCATCGACTGCGTAGCGCACGGTGACGAGTTGTTGGCTCGGTTCTCTCGGCAGCCGGTCGACGTCGTACTGGTTGGCACCCAGCGCGCCGTCCCGACCGGGGTCGAAGCGACCCGGCGACTCGTCTCGGCCAACCCGCAGGCAAACGTCATCGTCTTCGGCGCACCGGACGACGCGGGCAGCATCGCCGCCGCGATCGCCGGCGGAGCCCGCGGCTACCTGCGCTGGGACGCCTCGCGTCCCGAGCTGGTCGCCGCACTGGCGCACACGCTCGCGAGCACGAGCGTGCCCGCGCCGCGCCAGCCGTCGGATCCGGGCGTCCAGCTCACCGAGCGCGAGCTCCAGGTGCTGCGCGGGATGAGCCAGGGCAAGAGCAACGGGCAGATCGGGCGTGAGCTCTACCTGTCCGAGGACACGGTGAAGACGCACGCCCGGCGCTTGTTCCGCAAGCTCGGCGTGCGCGACCGTGCCCAGGCCGTCGCACACGGCTTCCGGCGCGGCCTCGTGTCGTAGCGCGCGGACTCGACCGGCTCGGGGCACAGGCTCGTCGGACTCGTCAGGCGAGTCGCACCGGCACTCCTTCCTCCAGCCACGGCCCGGTGACGCCATCAGGCGTCGCCGGGCCTCCGCGCGTCCGCGGGTGGTCGCGCGCCCACGGCGTGTCGGCTGGTCAGGTGAGGTCGAAAGACCCCATCTGGACCCCATTGCGGAACATTCGGCCGGGCGACCGGTACGGTGAGCATCACCAGTACGGGCGACGTCGATCGTCCCGTGCTGTTCTTTGTCGGTACGCCTACGCGTAACACCAGGGCAGTTGTCTGCGATGACCAACTTGGGGGACGGACTGGACGCCGAAGTGGGCGCAGCCGTCGATGGCGACCGCCACGCGATCGAGCGGCTCCTGGCATCCATCCGACCCCTCGTGGTGCGGTACTGCCGCGCCAGAGTCGGAAGGCAGGAGAGGTCATTCGCTTCGGCGGACGACGTGGCCCAGGAGGTGTGTCTCGCGGTGCTGACGGCCCTGCCCAGCTATCGCGACCAGGGTCGGCCGTTCTTGGCGTTCGTCTACGGGATCGCCGCGCACAAGGTGGCCGACGCTCATCGCTCCGCAGCCCGGAACCGGTCCGAACCGGTCCCGGAGGTGCCGGACGCCCCCGAGACGGAGGCCGGTCCGGAGCAGCGCGCCATGCAGGGCGAGCTGTCGGAGCGGATGGCACTGCTCCTCAAGATCCTTCCGGAGAAGCAGCGGGAGATCCTGCTGCTTCGCGTGGTCGTCGGCCTGTCGGCCGAAGAGACCGCCGACGCGGTCGGCTCCACGCCGGGCGCGGTACGGGTGGCGCAACACCGCGCCCTGGCCCGCCTTCGCAAGACGTTGGCAGCGGAGGAGGTGGTCTGAGTGGCTGACCAGCACGAGAAGGGCAACGGAGAAGTCGTGCGCGGACGAGATGAGAGACCGCCGCAGTCTGATGACACCCTGACCGAGGACACCTCGGTCGAGCTCGGCGACGACCTCGCGGGCATCCGGGCCGACGACGCGCTGCTCGACGCGCTGGGCGGGCGTGACGTCGACCAGCCGGAATCGCTCGTCGACGACGAGCTGAACGCGCTGCTGCTGGCCTGGCGGCGCGAGGTCGACCGCCCACCCATGGGTGAGCTGGTCGACACCGAGACGGCGGTGGCCACGATCGCCGCCGCCCGCACCCAGCCGAGGGGCAGGCAGCGCTTCCTGATCCCCATCGCCGCCGCCGCCGCTGTGCTGGCGATCGCGTTCACCGGGATGAGCCTGGTCGCGCGGGACGCCCAGCCGGGCGACACCCTCTGGGGCCTGACCCGGGTCCTGTACTCCGAGCACGCGCGGTCGGTGGAAGCCGCCGTCGCCGTGCGCACCGACCTCGACACCGCTCGCGCGGCACTGCGCGACGGCCGGTACAGCGAGGCCCGTGACGCGCTGCTCAAGGCGGGCGAGAGCCTCCCGTCGGTCTCGCCGGACGACGGCAAGGACGACCTCACCCAGAAGCACGAGTCGCTGCTGGAGGAGCTGACCAGCACCACGCCGTCGCCGAACACGCCGACCACCGTCGGGCCGTCCACGACGCCCGCGATCCCGCCGGTCGACGTCACCGGGCCCACGACCACGACGACCACGACGACGTCGCCGCCCGCGCCGGTCACCACGACCACGCCGGTGAGCACCGACGACACGACCCCGCCCACGGGCGGTGCCACGGTCGTGCCGCCGCCGCCCACGTCGGGCGAGTCGCCGAGCAGCGGTCAGAACCGGGGCGAGCAGACCCCGGGCACCACGGACGGCGAGCCCGAGTCCGGGAACTGATCCGGAGCACGCTTGTGACGAAGCCCGCCCCACGTCCCGGGGCGGGCTTCGTCACATCGTCAGCGGGCGCTCTCGGTCGCGGTGACCCCGTCCGCGTAACCGCGGCAGTACTCCCAGCTCACGTAGGCGCCGGGGTCCGGGTCGTACGCGGGCTCGTGCGGGCGCATCCGGCCGTCGGCCAGGAGCTGCTCCAGGCTCGACCGCAGCAGGGCCCAGTCGTGGTAGTGCGGCTCCTGGCACTCGCCGCAGTCGACCACGATTCCCCTGACACCGCGGGGTTCGAGCAACGCCTGGTACACCGCGAGGTCGCTGAGGTCGCCGACCAGCTCGGCCCGCTCGGCGTCGTCCATCGGCGGGTGGTCGTGGTCGTGGTCGGGTTCGCCGAGGACCCGGGCCGGGTCCTCCGGGTCACCCGCGAACGGGTCTGGTGGCAACGCGTCGTGCGGCACGACCCCGCACGGTACCGGGCGGACCCCCGTCCGCGTCCAGATACCATGACCTGAACCCATCGCCGCTGCGTGGAACCGATCCGCGGCGGCGGGATCGCCGCACGACGGAAGGCAAGCCAGCCGCCATGACCAGCGAGCTCAACGCTGATGGAGTCCCGCCCAAGTTCGCCATGCTGGGACTGACCTTCGACGACGTACTGCTGCTGCCCGCCGAGTCGGAGATCGTCCCGAGCGGCGTGGACACCAGCACCAAGCTCTCGCGCAACATCACGCTGCGCGTGCCGCTGGCCTCGGCGGCGATGGACACCGTGACCGAGGGCCGGATGGCCATCTCGATGGCCCGCCAGGGCGGCATCGGCGTGCTGCACCGCAACCTGGCCCTGGAGGAGCAGGCCCGCCAGGTGGAGACCGTGAAGCGGTCCGAGGCGGGCATGGTGAGCGACCCGGTGACGTGCACCCCGGACGACACGATCCGCCACGTCGACGAGCTGTGCGCGCGCTACCGGATCTCCGGCGTGCCGGTGACCGACGGGAACGGCAAGCTCGTGGGCATCATCACCAACCGCGACATGCGCTTCGAGGTCGACCACTCGCGCAAGGTCAGCGAGGTGATGACCAAGGGCCCGCTGGTCACCGCGCAGGTCGGCGTGTCGGCGGAGGCCGCGCTCGGCCTGCTGCGCCGGCACAAGATCGAGAAGCTGCCGATCGTGGACGGCGACGGCAAGCTCCGCGGCCTGATCACGGTCAAGGACTTCGTCAAGACCGAGCAGTACCCGAACGCCTCGAAGGACCCGGACGGCCGGCTGCTGTGCGCGGCCGCGATCGGCGTCGGCGACGACAGCTTCGCGCGGGCGATGGCGCTGGCCGACGCGGGCGTCGACGTGATCATGGTCGACACCGCGCACGGCCACCAGCGCAACGTGCTGGAGATGGTCGCCAAGGTGAAGAAGGAGCTGGGTGACGAGGTCGACGTGGTCGGCGGCAACGTCGCCACCCGCGCGGGCGCCCAGGCGCTGGTGGACGCGGGCGCGGACGGCGTGAAGGTCGGCGTCGGCCCCGGCTCGATCTGCACCACGCGCGTGGTCGCGGGCGTCGGCGTGCCGCAGATCACCGCGATCTACGAGGCGAGCCTGGCGTGCGGTCCGGCGGGCGTGCCGGTGATCGGCGACGGCGGCATCCAGTACTCGGGCGACATCGCCAAGGCGATCGCGGCGGGCGCGAGCGCGGTCATGCTCGGCAGCCTCCTCGCGGGCACGGCCGAGTCGCCGGGCGAGCTGGTGCTGGTCAACGGCAAGCAGTTCAAGACCTACCGGGGCATGGGCTCGCTGGCCGCGCTCCAGGGCCGCGGCGAGGCCAAGTCGTACTCCAAGGACCGCTACTTCCAGGACGACGTGCTGTCCGAGGACAAGCTGGTGCCCGAGGGCATCGAGGGCCGCACGCCGTTCCGCGGCCCGCTGTCGACCGTGGTGCACCAGCTGGTGGGCGGTCTGCGCGCGGCCATGGGCTACACCGGCTCGAAGACCGTCGCCGACCTGCAGAGCAAGCAGCTGGTGCGGATCACGGCGGCCGGGCTCAAGGAGAGCCACCCGCACGACATCACCATGACCGTCGAGGCCCCGAACTACACGACCCGCTGAATCGGATCGCCTTGGGCTAGTGTTCGCAGGTTCCGCCGGCTTCCCCCGGGACCATCAGCTCCACGGAAGGACGACAAAGGTGCGCGATCTGGTCGAGATCGGCATGGGCCGGACCGCGAGGCGGGCCTACGAGCTGGACGACCTCGAGATCATCCCGTCCCGGAGGACCCGCTCCTCGAAGGACGTCTCGACGGCGTGGCAGATCGACGCCTACCGGTTCGAGATCCCGCTGATCACCCACCCGACCGACGCGATCGTGTCGCCGGGCACGGCGGTCGCGATCGGCGAGCTGGGCGGCATGGGCGTCCTCAACGCGGAGGGCCTGTGGGCCCGGCACGGCGACGTCGAAGAGGCCCTGTTCCGGCTGGTGCAGGCCGTCGAGGACACCGACGACCCGGCCGCGCCGGTGAGGGTGCTCCAGGAGCTGCACGCCGCGCCGGTGCGGATGGACCTGATCGCCGAGGCGATCAAGCAGGTGCGCGAGTCGGGCGTCACGGTGGCGGTGCGGGTCAGCCCGCAGCGCGCGGCCGAGCTGACCCCGGACCTGCTGGCGGCCGGTGTGGAGATCCTGGTCGTGCAGGGCACGATCATCTCCGCCGAGCACGTCTCGCGCGACGGCGAGCCGCTGAACCTGAAGTCGTTCATCGCGGACCTCGACATCCCGGTCATCGCGGGCGGCGTCGGCGACTACCGGACCGCGATGCACCTGATGCGCACGGGCGCGGCGGGCGTGATCGTGGGCTACGGCTACACGCCGGGCGTGACCACGACGGACTCGGTGCTCGGCATCGGCGTGCCGATGGCGACGGCCATCGCCGACGCCGCCGCGGCCCGCCGGGACTACCTGGACGAGACCGGTGGCCGGTACGTGCACGTGATCGCCGACGGCGGCGTGCTGACCAGCGGCGACATCGCGAAGTCGATCGCCTGCGGCGCGGACGCCGTGATGCTGGGCGAGCCGCTGGCGGCGGCGTCCGAGGCGCCGGGCCAGGGCCTGTACTGGACGGCCGCGTCGGCGCACCCGTCGGTGCCGCGCAGCCACGTGTCGACCGGCGTCGACCAGGTCGTCGACCTGCGCACGCTGCTGTTCGGCCCGTCCGTGGACCCGCGCGGCGTGACGAACCTGTTCGGCTCGCTGCGGCGGGCGATGGCGAAGACCGGCTACTCGGACCTCAAGGAGTTCCAGAAGGTCGGCCTGACCATCCGCGGCTGAAGTTCCCGTGAAGAAGCCCCTGCTCCAGGCGGGGGCTTTTTCGTGCCCGCGCGAGCCTGAACCGATCGAGGTCTAGCCTGTTACCGGAAGTTACGCCTAACCTCCTGTCCCATGGGTGAACTCGCCGGTAACAACACCGACTACGACGTCGTGGTGGTGGGGTCGGGCTTCGGCGGCAGCGTCGCCGCGCTCCGGCTCACCGAGAAGGGCTACCGGGTGGCCGTCGTCGAGGCCGGCCGCCGGTTCGCCGACGACGAGTTCGCCAAGACGTCCTGGGACCTGCGGCGCTACCTGTGGGCGCCCGCGCTCGGCTGCTACGGCATCCAGCGCATCCACGCCCTGCGCAGCGTGATGATCCTGGCCGGGTCCGGCGTCGGCGGCGGGTCGCTGGTGTACGCCAACACCCTGTACCGGCCGCTCAAGCCGTTCTACGCCGACCGGCAGTGGGCGCACATCACCGACTGGGAGGCCGAGCTCGCCCCGTTCTACGACCAGGCGAGCCGGATGCTGGGCGTGGTGGAGAACCCGACCACCACGCCGTCGGACGTGGTGATGCAGCGGGTCGCCGAGGACATGGGCGTGGCCGACAGCTACCACCCGACGCCGGTCGGCGTGTTCTTCGGCGAGCCGGGCAAGCCCGCCGAGGACCCGTACTTCGGCGGCGCGGGCCCGAGCCGGACCGGCTGCACGCAGTGCGGCGCGTGCATGTCCGGCTGCCGGGTCGGCGCGAAGAACACCCTGGTCAAGAACTACCTGTACCTGGCGGAGCGCAACGGCGCGCGGGTGCTGCCGCTGACCACCGTCACCGACCTGCGCCAGGCGCCGGACGGCACGTGGGCGATCGGCACCCGGCGCACCGGCGGCAAGCTGCGCAAGGGCAGGCGCACGATCACCGCGGGTCAGGTCGTGCTGGCCGCCGGCACGTGGGGCACCCAGCAGTTGCTGCACCGGATGAGGGCCGACGGCGCGCTGCCGGAGCTCTCGCCCAAGCTCGGCGAGCTGACCAGGACGAACTCCGAGTCGATCATCGGCGCGGCCCGCTTCACGGTGGACGAGGAGCGCGACTTCAGCCAGGGCGTGGCGATCACGTCGTCCATCCACCCGGACGAGCAGACCCACATCGAGCCGGTGCGCTACGGCAAGGGCAGCAACGCCATGGGCCTGCTCCAGACGCTGGCCACGGACGGCGCGAAGTCCACCCCGCGCATCCTGCAGTTCCTGTCCCAGGCGGTCCGCCACCCGCTCCGGCTGGCCCGGCTCATGTCGGTGCACCGGTGGAGCGAGCGGACGGTGATCCTGCTGGTGATGCAGAGCCTCGACAACTCCATCACCACGTTCACCAAGAAGGGGCTGTTCGGCCGCAAGCTCACCTCGAAGCAGGGGCACGGGCAGCCGAACCCGACGTTCATCGAGGCCGGTCACCGGGCGAACCTGCGCGCGGCCGAGCACATCGACGGCATCGCGGGCGGCACGTGGGGCGAGCTGTTCAACATCCCCCTGACCGCGCACTTCATCGGCGGCTGCCCGATCGGCTCCGACCCGTCCAGCGGCGTCATCGACCCCTACCACCGGGTCTTCGGCTACCCGGGCCTGTCCGTGGTGGACGGCTCGGCGATCTCGGCGAACCTGGGCGTGAACCCGTCGCTCACCATCACCGCGCAGGCCGAGCGGGCGTTCTCGGTGTGGCCGAACAAGGGCGAGCCGGACCGGCGTCCCGACCAGTCGGCGGGCTACCGGCGGATCGCACCGGTGGCGCCGAAGAAGCCGGCCGTGCCCGCCGACGCCCCCGGCGCCCTGCGGCTGCCGATCGTGGAGGTCAAGTCGACCTGATCGCCCTATGGTGGGAGGTGTGGCCACGCAGCCGTTCGCGTCCAGCGCCGACCTCACCCCGAAGGACGAGCGGTTCGTCGAACTCGCCGACGGCGTCTACACCCTCACCGCCGAGGGCGATCCGAACGTCGGCGCGATCGAGGGCGAGGACTTCCTGGTCTGCGTCGAGGCCCGGGCCACGCCGACGGCCGCCCGGCGCTGGCTCGACCTGCTCCGCGAGCGCACCGACAAGCCTGTCCGCCACCTGGTCCTGAGCCACTACCATGCGGTCCGCACGCTCGGCGCGAGCGCGTTCGACGCCGCCGAGATCATCGCGCACGAGAACACCAGGGCGTTGATCGCCGAACGCGGCCGCGAGGACTGGCTCAGCGAGCACGCCCGCATGCCCCGGCTGTTCGAGGAGCCCGAGGGCATCCCCGGCCTCACGTGGCCGACCGTCACGTTCTCCGACCGCCTCACCATCCCGCTCGGCGGCGACCGGGGCGAGGTGGAGCTGCGCTACTGCGGTCGCGGCCACACCGCGGGCGACATCGTGGCGTGGCTGCCCCACCAGCGCATCCTGTTCGCCGGCGACCTGGTCGAGGCGCAGGCCGCGCTCTACACCGGCGACGCGTTCCACGACGAGTGGGCCACGTCGACGCTGGACCGCGTGGCCGCGCTGGGCGCCGAGCAGCTCGTCGGCGGGCGTGGCGCGCCGGCCCGTGACCGGACCGAGGTCGAGGCGGCCATCGGCCAGTCACGGCACTTCCTGGACGAACTCCGCCGCACGGTCGGCACCGTGCACCACGGCGGCGGCACGGTGAAGGACGCGTTCGAGGCCGCGCACGCCGCCCTGGCACCGCGCTACGGCCGGTGGCCGATCTTCGAGCACTGCCTGCCGTTCAACGTCCAGCGGTACTGGGACGAGTGCGACGGCGTGGACTGGCCCCGGATCTGGACCGCCGAACGGGACCGCGAGGTGTGGGCGGCGTTGCGATGACCCCGGTGCTGGTCGTCGGCGCGGGGCCGGTGGGGCTGGCCACCGCGCTCCTGCTGGCCCGGGCGAACGTGCCGACGACCGTCCTGGAGGCCTCCCCGCACCGCGAGGCCGTCGGCAGCCGCTCCATCTGCGTCCACCGCGACGTCCTGAACATCCTGGAACGCGTCGGCGTGGGCCAGGCCGTCGTGGACGCCGGCGTCACCTGGTACCGCGGCCGGACCTACTTCCGCGACCGCGAGGTGCTCACCGTCGAACTGCCGCGCGCCGCCGGCTTCCCGCCGTTCGTCAACACGCCCCAGACCACCGTCGAACGCATCCTGCACGACAAAGCCCTGGCCAACCCCCTCATCGACCTCCGCTACGGGCACCAGGTCGATCGCCTCCAACTCGACCCCATCACCGTCCACACCAACCGCGGGACGTTCGAGGGCACGCACTGCGTCGCCGCCGACGGCGCCCACTCCACCGTCCGCGACCTGCTCGGCATCCCGTTCGAGGGCCACTCGTTCAGCGACCGGTTCGTCATCGCCGACATCCGGGTCGACCTCGGCCACCCCGAGCCGGAGCGCCGCTTCTACTTCGACCCGCCGTGGAACCCGGGCCGCCAGGTGCTCGTCCACCCGCAGCCCGACGGCGTCCACCGCGTCGACTGGCAGGTGCCCGAGGGCTTCGAGCTGACGCCGGAGCACGTCCGGGCGATCACCGGCGACCGCCCGTACGAGATCCTCTGGCAGTCCACGTACCGCTTCCACCAGCGCCGGGCGCAGACCTTCCGCGTCGGCCGGATCCTCCTCGCGGGCGACGCCGCGCACGTGATGAGCCCGTTCGGCGCCCGCGGCCTCAACTCCGGGATCTGCGACGCCGACAACGCCGCGTGGAAGATCGCCCTCGACCGCGCGGGCGAAGCCGGACCGCACCTCCTCGACTCCTACCACGAGGAACGTGCCGCGGCCGCCGACGAGAACCTGCGCATCACCGGCGCGACCATGCGCTTCCTCGTGCCTCGGACGGCAGCCGAACGCGCCCACCGCGCCCACGTGCTGGAGCACGGCGTCACCGAGCAGATCGACTCCGGCAAGCTCTTCGAGCCCTTCGCCTACCGCGACTCGCCCCTCACCGCCAACGGCGGCGGCGCGCTCCGCCCGGACAGCCACCGCTACGGCCCCGGCTTCACCGTCGAGGGCGACACCCTGATCCGCCCCGACGGCCACGCCGCCGCCACCGCGACCGACCTCGACCAGGCCCTGCGCCGGGCCAAGGGCTTCACCTCCGCCGAGGCGTCACGGTGAACCCGTCCGGTTTCAACGTCAGCATCTCCGCCACCCGCAGCTCGTAGTCCGCCGGCGCGACCAGGTCGTACCGGCGCAGCACCGTGCCCAGCGCCAACGTCGCCTCGTGCACCGCGAACTGCCGCCCGATGCACGCCCGCTCGCCCGTCCCGAACGGCTTGTAGACGTGCGCGGGCCGCGCCTTCACCTCCGCCGGCGCGAACCGGTCCGGGTCGAACGCCTCCGGCGACGCCCACACCGCCGGGTCCCGGTGCACCAGCGGCAGCAGCACCAGCGCCCACTGGCCGGCCCTCATCGGGTACCGCCCGCCGAGCACGGTGTCCGCCCGCGCCTCCCGCGCGAAGCCCGGCGCCGTCGGCCACAGCCGCAACGCCTCGTCCAACACCCGCCGCACGTACCGCAGCTTCGTCACCTGCTCGAACTCCGGCACCTCCGCCGAGCCCCACACCGCGTCGACCTCCGCGCGGGCCTTCTCCACCACCTCGGGGTGCCGCGACAGGTAGTACAGCGCGAACGACAGCGCGCCGGACGTCGTCTCGTGCCCGGCGATCAGGAACGTGATCACCTGGTTGCGGATGTTCACCTCGTCCAGCTCACCGGACGACAGCATCAACCCGAGCAGGTCCGACCCGCCCGACCCCCGCCGTGACCGCACCACCTCGTCCACGACCTGCGCCAGGTAGGCGAGGTCGCGCTGGTAGCGCTCCTCCGCCTCCCGCCCGAACACCTTGCGCACCAACGGCAACATGAAGTTCTTGCGCTGCGCGTACCGCAACGACCCGGTCATCGCCCGCACGAACGGGTGGGTCTCGGACCGCGAGAACGACTCGAACGAGTACCCGAACCCGACCCGCCCGATCGTCTCCAACGTCAACTTCGTCATGTCGCCGGAGACGTCGACGACACCGCCCCGGTCCCACTTCCCGACCAGCTGCGCGGTCACGTCCACCATCGTGGGGTGGTAGGCGCGCATGGCGCTCTGCGTGAACGCGGGCAGCAGCACCTCGTGCGCCGCCTTCCAGTTCGGCTCCTCGTTGTACGCGGTGAACAGCCCGTCCCCGCCGACGTCCCGCAACGCCTCCACGCCCAGCGCCAGGTGCTTGGCGAACCGCGACTCGTCGGCCAGGTCCGCGGCCAGCTCGCCACCACCGACGAACACGATCTCCTGGTCCAGGAACCGCCGGGTGAAGATCGGCCCGAGGTCCCGGCCCAACCGCATCGTGTCCTGCACGGGCGTGCGCCGACTGGTGCCGAGCACGTCACCCAGGAACGGCACCCGCCACTTCGGGTGCGGGATCACCGCGGTCGTCATCGCTTCCCCCGGTTCGCCACGCTCATCCGCTTCATCAGCTCGTCGTTCGACATCCGCCGCTGCAACGCCGACGAGAACGCCGGGAACGCGCCACCGAGCAAGCTCATCGCCCGCAGCTCCGCCGGCGCCACGTTCACCTCCGCGAGGTTCCGCTCGACGGCCCGCACCACCCCCGCCGCGACCTGCTCCGGCGAGACGGTCCGCATCCCCGCCGGAGGCTTCGCGCCCGTGTCGGCGAACATCCCGGCGTCCCGCACGAACCCCGGCTGCACGATCGACACACCCACCCCGCTGCCGTGCAGCTCTTCCCGCACCCCCAACGCGAAACCGCGCAACCCGAACTTCGTCGCGTTGTACAGGGAGGCGTGCGCCGAAGCCACCTTGCCCGACAACGACCCGACGAGCACCACGTGCCCACGGCCCGCCGCCACCATCGACGGCAGCAAGCCGTGCGTCAACGCGATCGGCGCCTCCAGGTTCACCGCCAACGCCCGCTTCACCTGCTCGGCCGTGAAGTCGGCCAACGCGCCACTGGCGGGCAGCGCCGCGTTGGCGACCAGCACGTCCACCGCACCGGCCTCCTCCACCAACCGCTCGACCGCCCCGGCCTCGGCCAGGTCGACCGCCAGGGCCCGCCCGCCGACCTCGTCGGCCAGCCGCTCCAACTCGGCGACCTTCCGCCCGGTCAGCACCAGCTTCGCCCCGCGTCCCGCCAGCACGCGGGCGATCGAGTGCCCGATCCCACCCGTCGCGCCGGTCACCAACACGGTCGATCCCGAGACCCGCATGTGCCCTCCTGATATTGTTCGTTCGAACGAACAGTATCGCGGATCGACCCATGCCGGACAATGAGGACCATGACGAGACCGGCCGAGACGAGGCAGCGGATCATCGCGGCCGTGCTGCGGATCATCGGTGACGACGGCGTCGCGGGCGTGACGAACCGGCGCATCGCGCAGGAGGCGGGCGTCTCGCTCGGCTCCGTCACCTACCACTTCGCCACCCAGCAGGACCTGCTGCGGGAGAGCCTGCGGCACTTCGTCACCGAGGAGACGAAGCGCTTCGGCGACCTGGCCAAGGAGAACCGGACGGAGTGCGCCGACCTCGACCAGGTGGCCGACATCGTGGGCCAGGTCGCCGACGCCACCGGCTCGGACAGCGAGCGGATCGCGCCCTACGAGCTGTACCTGCACGCCGGGCGCGACCCGGAGCTGCGCGCCGCCGCCGCCGAGTGCTTCGCCGCCTACGACGAGCTCGCCGCGACCGTCCTGTCGGCGATCGGCGTGAAGGACGCCGACCAGGTCGCCAGTGCCGTCGTCGCCATGGTGATGGGCCTCAAGCTCCGCGCCCTCGCCACCGGCTCCGGCACCGACGACCTGGTCAACGGCCTGGTGGTGATCGCCAAGGGCGCGCTCAAAGAGTGATGCCGGTGAGCACCATCGTGCGTTCCTCGGTGAAGTCCACCATCGCCGACCGGACGCCTTCCCGCCCGGTGCCCGACCCCTTCACCCCGCCGTACGGCATCTGGTCGGCCCGGTAGGACGGCACGTCACCGATGATCACCCCACCGACCTCCAACTCCGCCGCCGCCGCGAACGCCACCGTCACGTCCTTCGTGAACACGCCCGCCTGAAGCCCGTACTCCGTCGCGTTGGCCTGCTCGAACGCCTCGTCCACCGAGTCCACCACGGCCACCGCCAACACGGGCCCGAACACCTCCTGGCGCCACAACTTCGCGTCCACCGGCACGTCCTGCACCACCGTGGGCTCCACCGTCGTCCCCGACCGCCCGCCTCCGACGTGCAGCACACCGCCGCCCGCCACGGCCTCCGCGACCCACTCCTCGACCCGCCGCGCGTTGTCCTCGTCGATCAACGGCCCGACCTCCACCTCGGGGTCGTGCGGATCCCCGGTCTTCAACCCCCGGACCGCCTCCACCAACTTGGGCACGAACTCCGCGGCCACGTCCCGGTGCACCAACACCCGCTGCACCGCGATGCACGACTGCCCGCCCTGGTAATTCCCGAACGTCGCGATCCGGCCGGCCGCAAACCCCAGATCATCCCAATCCGCGCACACGATCGCCGCCGAGTTCGACCCCAACTCCATCAGCACGTGCTTGCGCGGCGCCGAATCCGTCAACGACCACCCGACCTCCGTCGACCCGGTGAACGAGATGACGGGCAACCTCTCGTCCGTCACCAAGCTCTTCATGTCCGACCCGCGCACCGGCAACACGGAGAACGCGCCTTCCGGCAACTCCGTCTCCGCCAACAACTCACCCAACAACAACGCCGACAACGGCGTCGCCGACGCGGGCTTCACGATCACCGGCGCCCCCACCGCCAACGCCGGCGCCACTTTGTGCGCCACCAGGTTCAACGGGAAGTTGAACGGCGCCACCGCCAACACGGGCCCACGCGGCACCCGCCGCACCACCGCCATCCGCCCTTCACCACCCGCATCGGTGTCCAACCGCTGCAGGTCCCCGGTGAACCGCCGCGCCTCCTCCGCCGCGAACCGAAACGTGTTGACCGCCCGCCGAACCTCCACCTCCGCCCACTTCAACGGCTTCCCGTTCTCCGCCGTGATCGTCTCCGCGATCTCCTCTGCCCGCTCCTCCAACGCCAACGACACCTGCAACAAAGCCGAAGCCCGCACATGCGCCGGCGTCCGCCGGAACTCCTTCGCCACCGCCGCCGCCGCGGCAACGGCCCGCTCCACCTGCTCCGGCCCCGGCACCGCCACCGAGGCCACCTCTGTTCCATCGAACGGGTGATGCACAGCAAGGGCGGAAACGCCCTGCTCGGCGTGTCCAGCAATCCAACAGGGCCGTGGCTGCGGCGTAAACGCGTCCATGCCGAACACCGTATGCCCGACCCCCACCCTCCAACCTATTGATCTTGAAACTCTGCCCGGACGCCCCCCACCCCGCCACAACCGACCCCCGGTCGACGGCATGCCGGGGCCGCCACGACCCCCACCCCAACCACCGCACAACCACCCGCACCGCCCACCGTGGCCACCGCCCCCAACCGGCCGCACATCGGACCCGCAACCTCCCCACCGAGGCCCGATTTGACATGGGTTCGGGTGCCTTAGGCTGGTCGAAGCCGGGCAGGCTTGGCGGACGCTCTTCCC
>NZ_LGED01000203.1 GCF_001280085.1 Saccharothrix sp. NRRL B-16348
CACCGGCGCCGACGTCCTCGCACCCACCAAACCCGCCTGGACCGACACCAACGGCCGCGTCTACACCAGCGACGCCGACATCGGCCCCGACGGCAACCGCCAACCCAAAATCCCACCCAACGGCGAATGGCAAACCCACCACCCCGACGGCACCACCACCAAAACCGGCGACGACGGCTACGCACCCGGCACCAACGACACCGACAAGACCGACCACACCGACGCCGATGGCGCGGCGGATCGCGGCGATGTTGGCGACAACCCGGACAACGACAACCCCAAGGACGACCACAACGACCGGGACGACGACGACTCGTCGCCAGTCGACACGTCCAGCCCGGAGTACGAGCGACAGCGCGAGCAGGACTTCGGGGAAGTCGCCGACCGGAACCGCGAACTGCGTGAAGAGGGTGCCACCAACGTCCAGGAGATGAACGGTGGCACCGACCCCGACCTGGACGTCGAACGCAGGCCGAACGAACGCGCGCTGACCACCATGCGCTTCCGCCCCGATGACGGTGGTGCCGCTTCCGACCTGCACGGCTACAGCGGCAAGTCGCACGACTGGCCGCCCGCCGACGAGACGGCGGAGCGCCCGCCCAAGAACCGTCGACTGTTCGAGGACAAGGAAGCCGGTCCGTACGACGCGGACTCGCCGACCGGGCGCAGCGAGCGGACGTCGCCGCGCACCAACGACTCCGAGGTGAAGTTGCTGGAGGAGCTCACGCGGCAGCAGTTCGAGTCGCTGAGCGGCCTGTCCCGGCATGAGGTCGACGTGGCCATCCAGCGCGCGTGCAAGGACGTCGCCAACGACATCAAGTTCGGCCACAAGGAGTACCCGGATCACCTCGAAGGGGAGGTGGAACGGGTCAGGGACCGCGTGGAGAAGACGATCGAGCACCTCAACAAGATCGCCGAGCGCAACGCGGCGCGCGACGGCACCGACTACACTCCGTTCACCGTCGAGGACATCAAGGGCGACCTCCGACTGGTGGTCGACCTGCCCTCCGGTCGCAACGATCCGCTCGAAACCCAGATCTGCCAGTCCTGTCAGGACGTGATCACGCAGTACGAGGCGGTGTTCCCCGGCGTCCGCGTCGAGGCCCGCAACCTGGCCCAGGAGAACCTCATCTGATGAACCCCGAAGACCAGCAGGCGGTGGATGCGATCCGCGCGACGTTCGACCGGGTCGTGTCCGAAGGGCTGCGGGCCGAGTCCGTGGAGGGCGCCTCGGACGCGGAGATCGACGCGATGGCCGCCGCCCAGGGCGTGGACCGGGTGCCGACCGCCGTGCGCGAAGTGCTGCGGCGCATCGGCGTCAAGAACGGCTTGTGGCTGGGCGGCACGGCGCTCGGCGTGCACAAGATCGGTGAGAAGCAGAAGCGCAACGCCCTGGCGACGCTCGCCCAGCTGGGCGAGAACCCGTTCGCCGCCGCCGGGGAAATGCTGGTCCTCACCGAACACCAGGGGTACACCTACGACGTCGTGGACGGCGCGGACCTCGACAAAGCCGACCCGCCGGTCTGGGTGATCTCCGAAGGCGAGTACGCGAAAGTGTTCTGGCCGAGCGTGTCGAGCTGGTTCGAGGGCAACGCGCCCAGCGTCGCGGAGTACCGGTCTCGGCTGCGCGTGATGCGCCAACTCGGGAAGAAGCGAATGCCGCTCTGGGCCGCCGACATCCGCGTCGACTGAGCCCGTGCCTTCCGGGACGACAGGAGGGGTCGTCGGCCGCCGCTGGTCAGGACTGGCGGAACGTGGGAGTGGGTCCAGTGAGCGGTTATTCGGAACGGGGCACCGGCGAGCACGGTGCGCTGCAGGCGGCGTTCGACTCGTTGCAGGAGCGGGGCCGGCACGCGAGGGGCAGCTCGTACCGGTTCGACCTCTGATCCACCAGGTGGACCCGGTGGTGTCCGCCGGCCTGGGGACTCACCCAACCGGACCACGAGGGCGGGTCGTGGCCGTTAAGATCAGCCCACCGTGTCCGGGGGGATCCAGAGGGGTGTTCGACGCATGAGCCAGCCAGCCACACCGCTGACCGAGCAGGAGCAGAACCAGCTCGTCAAGCAGATCGGCCGCGCCATGCTCCCCGCCCTGCCGCCGGGGTGGCAGCGCATCCGGGCGGAGTACCGGGCGGCCGGTCGGCACATCGAGGTGGACCTGGCGTTCGCGGGCCCCGACGGGCAGTGGCGGCCGGTGCGCCCGCCCATGGACGTGGTGCAGCTGTTCGGTCAGCTGCGGGCCGGGATGTACGAGCCCGTGCGCGGCACGTGGCTGAGCGCGGTGTACGAGATCGAGGCGCCGGCCGCGTTCTCGGTCGACTTCAACGCCGACGACGAGCCGCGCTGGCGCAACGCGCCGCCGGTGATCGGCTTCCAGGACGAGCTGCGCACGTTCCCCCGGCAGGACGAGCGGATCCCGGCGTGGCTGCGGCAGCGCGTGGGTCTGCCGCCGCTGCCCGAGCCGGAGCCGGAGGCCGCGCCTGACCGGCAGGACGGCGAGCTGCGCACCGCGCACGTCTACGACGGCCGTGACGAAGAGGGCCGCCCGGTGGTGAACCGGCAACTGCTCGACCCGCAGCTGGCCGACGCGCTGCTGACCTACCTGGAGGGCGCACCGGTCGTGCTGGCCGCGCGCAACCTGGACGTGGACGAGTTCATCCCCGGCGACCAGGACGTGCCGCTGAACTTCCGCACCGACGGCGCCTGGATCTGGGCCGGCGCGGTGCCGCACTACCTGCGCAAGCACGGCCTCCCACCGGAGCCGGACCTGGTGGCGCACATCGTGGCCCGCGGTTTCCGGCTCGACGAGGTGGACGAGGCGACCCGGGAACGCGCGGTCACGTTGATCACCGGCGAAGCCTGACCGGCAGGACGCCGCGATTTTCAGCCGTCGCACGACCGCACGCGTGATTCGCACGTGCAACCCCCTCGGGTGACCTCCTCCCGCGAATGAGGCCCAGGTCACCATGCCCGACCTCGAATGTTTACGTAGAGTCGCTAGATGTGCGCACTCTGTCGACGCAGTCCGACGATCGGGCTACCTATGCGCACAGAAGCGCACGCTCGGGATACCCTGTGCGCATGAGTCCCGCGCTGGAGGCGGTGTTGGCCAAGGCAGGTTTGCAGGTCACCCCCGACGAGTTCCTGTCGCTCGTGGCCGACGCGGCGAAGAAGCTGGCGCCGCCACACCCGGACCCGGCGAGCTACTTCCCACCCGACCAGCGTGACGCGCTGGAGGACGTCGGGCTCGACCTGAGCCCGCACCGCGTCGCCGACGACCAGGGACGCGCGCGGACCGTGGTGGCGCACGCCGTGCTGCGCGACTCGGCGCTGACCGTCGCCGAGGCCGCCCGGCAGCTCGGCGTGGACACCAGCCGCATCCGGCACCGGCTCGGCGTCGGCCGCCTGGTCGGCTGGAAGGACCGGGGCAGCTGGCGGCTGCCCGCCTGGCAGTTCGCGGGCCCCGGCGTGCTGCCCGGGCTGGAGGCCGTGCTCGCGGCCGTGCCGCCGGACCAGCCCGCGCTCGTGGTCGCCGGGTTCATGACGACCGATCAGGAGGACCTGGTGGTGGACGGCGCGGCGACGACGCCGCGCGAGTGGCTGCTGGCCGGCGGCGAGCCCCGCCGCGTCGCGGCACTGGCCGCGCAACTGGGCACGCCCGCCTGACGGTCGAACCCCTGTCGCCGAGAACCTTGGACACGCATGTCACGGCTCCCCCAGCCGCCCTCTCCCGCTGTGCTCCAGGCGAACCTGCGCCGCACCGAGGACGTCGTGGCGGTGCACCGGGCCACCCGGTTGGTGCGCATCTTCGCCGCGAAGGGGCTGCACCCCCAGCGGTGGAACAGCTTCCGCTACACCGGTCCCCTGCCGCACGCCCGGTTCGACACCCAGCCGCCCGGCCCTGACGGCTCGCCGACGCACGCCCACGACCAGGGGGTGCTGTACTTCGGCCTGACCGTGCGGACGTCGGTGGCCGAGGTGTTCCAGGCGACGTCGGTGGTGGACCGGCGGACGCGCAGCCCGTTCCTGGTAATCCTGCGGCCGCGCCGGACGCTGCGGCTGCTCGACCTCACCGGCCTGTGGCCGACCCGGGCGGGCGCGTCGCAGGAGATCAGCGCCGGGCCCAAGGCGATCACGCAGCAGTGGGCGCGGGCGATCCGCGCGGCCTACCCCGAGCTGGACGGGCTGTGGTACCGCTCGTCGATGGACTCCGGCGACCCGGCGGTGTGCCTGTGGGACCCGCCGGGCGGCACGGGCCTGCCCGCCTCGCCGGACGTGCTGCTGCCGTTGGAGCACCCCGGCCTCGACCTGCCGCTGGCGCGGGTGTGCGAGGAGCTGAACTACACCCTGCTCGGCTGACCGCGCCTGCGCGGCGCCGGGAGGAACCGGCCGTACCTGACCTCGGGCAGCTCCTGGTCGCCCAGCTCGTAGCGGTGCACCAGCCCGTCGTGCCGCCAGCCGTGCGACTCGTAGAACCCGCGGCTGCGCGCGTTGTCCTGGAACACCCACAGGACCGCGTACCGGAACCCCTGGTCCATCAGGTGGCGCAGCCCGGCCTCGTGCACCTCGTGCCCCGCGCCCTGCCCGTGGTAGCGCGGGTCGGCGTAGATCGCCACCAGCTCCCCGGTGTGCAGGTCGGGGTGCGCGTCCGTGGTCTCGCGGACCGAGTCGACCGCGCAGTAGGCGCCGATCCGGCCGGTGCTCTCGTCGACCGCGACGAACACCCGACTGGGTTCGGGCAACCGCAGCACGCGCGCCCACGCCGGGAGCCTGCTCTCGGGCAGCATCCGGTCCAGCACCGGGTCGTCCACTATCCCGCGGTACGAGTGCTGCCACGCGTCCACGTTGATCCTGGCGATCTCGGGCGCGTCGTCGGGCCGTCCGGCCCGCACGGTCCACTGCATCCGGTGAGAGTGCCGCAACGACGCCGCCGTCCGCTAGCCATTGGCCCAACCCCGCCGGGGCGCGCCCGCGCACAGGTAGCCCGTGTACACCTGCTTCTTCGCCCGGAACCGGGTGAACCGGAACCGGGTGGGGTCGAGCTCGTGGAACCGGGTGCGCACGACGTCGTCGTACAGCTGCTGCGAGATCACCAGCACGAGGTCGTCCTCGGCGGTGGCCGCCAGCGCGTCGCGGACCACCTTGGCGTCGAGCAGCCGGCACGTCACGATCGGGGCGTCGCCGACCAGCCCGAACGCGCCCGCGGTGAGCGGGCCGCAGTGCATGGCCACGCGCATCCGCAGCGGCGTGCCCGCGCGGCGCAGGTCGGCCAACGCCTCGGCGAGCTGCCCGGTGAAGTGGGCGACCACCCACGCGGTGTCGGCGTCGGTGGGCAGCACGGCCAGTTCGCCGTCGCCGCTCACCTGCCGGTACCACAGGTCGCGGTCCAGCCCGGCCTTGCGGGCGGCCACGTCCAGCACGTCGCTCAGCCGCGACTGGACCAGCGACTGGTCCAGCGCGTCGAGCTTGCTGTAGCCCTCGACGTCCACGGCCACCACGAGGCGGTAGACCAAGCCGTGGAGGGGCCTCACCATTTCCAGCGTCACACGAGGAGCATCGCCCCGGTCCGCGCCCGGAAGTAGGGCGAACACCGGGTTTCCTGTTTCACAGTTCGGCGATCTTCCGCAGCACGTCCCGGTCCACGATCGTGGTGGTCCGGTACCCCATGGTCAGGACGCCCCGGTCGCGCAACGTGCGGAACTCCCGGCGAGCGGTGTCCTCTTCCACTCCGACGAGCGACCCGATCTCGCCTTGGGTGAGGTTGAGCTTCAACGCGATGCCGTCGACGCCTTGGTGGCCGTAGGCGTCGGTGAGGTACGCCAGCACGCGGGCCAGCCGCACGGACGCCGGGTAGCCGTTGAAGTCCATGCGCCGCTGCTCGCCCCACTCCAGCGTGCGCAGGATCATCTTGTCCAGGTCGAAGTGCGCGGCCGGGAACCGGGTGAGGTAGTCGGTGAACTGCGCCGCGCTGATCACCCGCGTGCGGGTGTCGACGCACGCGGTCACGGTCGCCGAGCGCGGCTTGCCGGTCAGGAACGCCATCTCCCCGACCAGGTCGCCGCCGACCTTGACGTTGAGCAGCGCGACCCGGCCGTTCTCCAGCGTCACCGTGGCCTTGACCAGGCCTTGGAGCAGCAGGATCACGTGGTCGGACCGCTCGGACTCGCGCACGAGCGCGTCGCCGCGCCGGAACACCTTCGGCACCCCGAGGCCCAGCAGTGCCGCGCGACCGGCGTCGGACACCGTCTCCAGGTACGTGCCGGTGGGCCAGCCCGATGGGATCACCATCTCGTTCGACCTCCTCCGCAAGGGACCAGTGTGCCGCTCGCGGAGGAGGTGGATCCGGGATTCCGACTGGTTTCGGGCCAAGTGGCGGTGTCAGGCCCAGTCGCGGTCAGGCCAAGTGCCGGTGTCAGGCCAGGTGGCGCGCCCACCAGTCCAGGACGGCCTCGAACCGCTGCGCGCGGTGGCGCGGCTTGCCCGAGCGGGTCAGCTCGTGGCCCTCGCCCGGGAACACCAGCATCTCGGCCTCGACGCCGTTGCGGCGCAACGCGACGAACAGCCGCTGCGCCTGCTCCAGCGGGCAGCGCCAGTCGTGCTCGGAGTGCACGACCATGAACGGCATGGAGATCTTCTCCGCGTAGGTCAGCGGGCTCATCGCGCGCTGGGTCTCCAGGCTCGGCCCGCAGTAGGCGTCGGCGAAGAACCAGCCGATGTCCGACGAACCGGCGAACGAGTCCCACGCGTTGACGGCGCGCTCGCTCCACGCGGCGCGGAACCGCTCGCCGTGGTGCGCGGCCAGCCAGGAGGTCATGAAGCCGCCGTAGGAGCCGCCCATCACGCCCACGCGGTCGGCGTCGAGGTCCGGGCGCTCCAGCGCGACGTCGAGCACGGCGAGGACGTCGTCCACGTCGACCGTGCCGAACCCGCCGATCACGGCCTGGCCGTGCGCCTGGCCGTACCCGGCGGACCCGCGCGGGTTGGGCAGCACGACCGCGTAGCCGGCCGCGGCGTACACCTGTGCCTCGTCGAAGAAACCCCAGCCGTGGTACATGAACGGGCCGCCGTGCACGGCCAGCACCACCGGGTGCGGCCCTTCGCCCTCGGGCAGCACGAGCCAGCCGTGCACCGGGTAGCCGTCCGGCGCGGCGCCGGTCAGCTCGACCGACGGCCGCAGCGGCACGGTCGAGCCGAAGTCGGTCAGCGTGCCGCCGCCGACGAGCTCGACCTCGCCGGTGTTGTCCGCGGTGGACACCACGGCCACGACCCGGTCGCCGTCGGCGGCGAACGACTTCACCTCGGCCTGGTCGCCCGCGAGCAGCTCGAGGTCGGCCAGCACGGCGTTGTCGGCGTCCAGCGGCACGCGGCGCAGCTCGACCGCGCCCCGGTGGCGGACCGCCACGAGCACGCCCGAGTCGGTCACGACCGGCGCGCCGGCGGCCTTCTCGCAGTCCACCGTCTCCATGTCGGTGAGCCGGGTGAGCCGCTCGCCGTCGAACCGCCACAGGCTCATGTTCCGGGCGATGGCGGCCGCGCGCGGCGCCTGCTCGGGCGAGTAGAACAGCACGCCGCCGTCGGGCAGCGCGACCGGGTGCGCGGCCCAGCCCGGGGTCTGCACGACCAGCTCGGGCTCACCGCCGGCCGCGGGCACGCGGTAGACGTCGTTGTTGAACGTCTCGGCCGCGCCGAGGTCCCGTTCGGCCAGGAACAGCACGGCCTCGCCGTCCGCGGTCCAGGCGGGCTCCGCGGCGGAGAACGTGCCGTCGGTCAGCTCGACCGGCTCGGCGTCGGCGTCGAGCGCGTCCACGGCGAACAGCCGCGAGTGCCGGTCGGCGGTGAAGCCGACGTCGTCCAGCCGGTAGTCGAGCCGGGTGATGCGCCGCGGCGCCTCGGCGTCCGGCGTCGGCGCTTCCCCGCCCTCGACGAGCGGGGCCCCGTAGCGACCGGCTTCGGGAACCCGCGCGGTGAACGCAATCCGCCGCGAGTCCGGCGCCCACACCGGCGCGCCCGCGCCGAGCTTCAGGTCGGTGAGCGCGCGCGCCTCGCCGCCGTCGGCGGGCATGACGTGCAGCTGCGGCGCCTTGCCGCGCGCCGTGACGCGCAGGAACGCGACCCAGCGGCCGTCCGGGGAGATCCGGGGTGCCAGGTCGCGTTCCGCCCACGTCCACCGCGTCGTCCCGCTGCCGTCCAGGGCGACGCGGTGCAGCCCGCCCCGGTAGGCGTTCGCGGCGACGTCCGGGGTGGAGACGTTCACCAGGACGAGGTCCCCACGCACCGACACGGAGCCGGGCTGGGTCAACGACTTCAAGTCATCGGGGCGCACGCTTCAGCACGTTACCCCAACGATTATTAGCAACGCTTACGAGATTTTGACGCTCACAGATGGTCACTGGGAGCGGGAACGTGCTTCACCGACTCGGGGTTCCGCCGCACCTTGACCAGGCTGGCGATGGTGGTGATGGCCAGCACGCCCACGATCACCGACAGCGACACCTCGATGCCGATCGTCGGCACGTGCAGCGGCTCACCGCCGTTGAGGAACGGCAGCGAGTTGGTGTGCAGCGCCTCCAGGATCAGCTTCACGCCGATGAAGCCGAGGATCACCGACAGGCCGATCGACAGGTACACGAGCTTGTTCAGCAGACCGCCGAGCAGGAAGTACAGCTGCCGCAGGCCCATCAGCGCGAACGCGTTCGCGGTGAAGACCAGGAACGGCTCCTTGGTCAGGCCGAAGATCGCCGGGATGGAGTCGAGCGCGAACAGCAGGTCCGTGGTGCCGATGGCGACGATGACGATGAACATCGGCGTGACGAACCGCTTGCCGTCGATCTTCACGAACGACTTGCCGCCCTGGTAGCTGTCCATCACCGGGTACAGCTTGCGGACGACCCGCAGCGCGACGTTCTCCTTGTACTCCTCCTTCTCCTCTTCCTCGTGGTCGGTCCGCGCCAGCTTGTAGCCGGTGTAGATGAGGAACGCCCCGAAGAGGTAGAAGACCCAGCTGAACTGCGCGATGACCGCCGCGCCGACCGCGATGAAGATGCCGCGCATGACCAGCGCCATCAGGATGCCGATCAGCAGCACCTTGTGCTGGTGGATCGCGGGCACCTTGAAGGTGGTCATGATGATCAAGAAGATGAACAGGTTGTCGACGCTCAGCGAGTACTCGGTGATGTACCCGGCGAAGAACTCGCCCGCGTAGACACCACCGGACCAGAGCCAGATGCCGAGGCCGAACAGGACCGCCACACCGACGTAGAAGGTGACCCACCGGGCGGCTTCGCCGATGGTGACCTCGTGCGGTTTGCGGTCGACGATGAAGAGGTCGATGGCCAACAGGACCATCAGGCCGGCAATCGTGGCGAACCACAGCCACACGGGAACAGACATCGACTAACCTCCGGTGCATCGCGCGCACGCCAATGACCGGAGGTCTCCTCCGCCGGCTTGAACGACCGACCGGCGGCACCGGGAACCTCACGCCAGGCTCCGTGCTGACGACACCGCCGCGAGGGAGTACTCCCCTCCACGCACCCACAGTCTCACGCATGAGTGCGGTTCCGCGCCAGCGGAGGTGATCAGAGGCACCCGACCGGGGCGGAACCGGTCGGTTCGGCTGAGAGCGCGAGGCGGTGCTGACAGCCCGTTCTCAGCTAATCACGCCTATGGTCAACTCCGTGGCCTCCCTCAACCGCCTCCGCGGCAGGTGGTCGCTCCCCGCGCTGGTCGTGCTGGTCGCCCTGGTGGGCGCCATCGTGGTCTTCACGCGCCAAGGGGACGACCCCGCCCCGGTGAGCACCCGCGACGCGGTGATCGACGTGCCGGAAAGACCGGACAGCGACCGCACCGTGCAGATCGACACCACCCTGTACCTGCCCGAACGCACACCCGCGCCCGCCGTCCTGCTGCCGCACGGCTTCGGCGGCAGCAAGGCGAGCGTCGCCTCCCAGGCCACCGAGCTGGCCCAGCGCGGGTTCGTCGTCCTGACCTACTCGGCGCGCGGCTTCGGCCGCAGCACCGGCCAGATCGCCCTGAACTCGCTCGACCACGAGGTCCGCGACGCGCAGAAGCTGCTCGACTGGCTGGCCACCCGTGAAGAGGTCGTGACCGACAGCGCCGGAGACCCGAAGATCGGCGTGACCGGCGGCTCCTACGGCGGCGCGCTCGCGCTGTCGCTGGCCGGCGTCGACCCGCGGGTCGACACCATCGCCCCGGTCATCACCTACAACGACCTGGCCCAGGCGCTGCTGCCGAACTCGGCGCGCGCCGAGGGCGTGCCGACCGACACCCCGGCGGCGGGCGCGTTCGCCGACGGGGGCGTGTTCAAGCGGTCGTGGGCGGGCATCTTCTTCTCCGCCGGCCTGTCCGGCGCGGACGCCACCAACCCCGGCCAGGAGGCCACCGAGCCTGGTCAGGAGGACGACGACGCCCAGGGCGTCGACAGCGCCGCCGCCGCGGTCACCACGCCGCCGCAGCTGGGTGGCGACAACCCCCGGCCCGTCGGACCGCTGAACGGCGCGTGCGGCCGGTTCCAGGCCGACGTGTGCGCCGCGTACACCGAGGTCGCGACCACCGGCAAGGCCGGGCCGCAGACCCTGGAGGTGCTGCGCCGCGCGTCGCCGTCGGCGGTGACGAACAAGATCACCCAGCCGACGATGCTGGTCCAGGGCGAGCAGGACACCCTGTTCGGCCTCGACCAGGCCGACGCCAACGCCCGCCAGATCGCCGCGAACGGCGCGAAGGTCAAGGTCGTCTGGTACTCGGGCGGCCACGACGGCGGCTCGCCCGGCCCCGAGCTGCGCGGCCAGATCGCCGACTGGATGGCGTTCCACCTGGAGGGCAAGGGCGCCGACCCCGGCACGAGCTTCGAGTACACCGTGGTCGGCGCGTTCCGCAGCAGCGGGACGCCGTCGTTGCGCAACGTCATCGCGCCGAGCTACCCGGGCCTGAACGGCTCGGGGGGCGTCGAGCGCCGCGACGTGCCGCTGACCGGCCGCGAGCAGGTCGTGGTCAACCCGGCGGGCGGCAACCCGGCGGCGGTGTCCAGCCTGCCCGGCCTCGGGTCGGTGGTGGCGCGGTCCAGCTCGCTGTCGTCGCGGCTGTCGATCGACCTGCCCGGCCAGGCCGCGGTGTTCCAGAGCGAGCCGCAGACCGCGCAGACGCTGCTGACCGGCGCGTCCACGGTGCGGCTGCGCGTGGCCGCCGTGCCGGGCCAGCCGGTGCCCGCCGAGGGCGCGGTGCTGTTCGTGAAGCTGTACGACGCCGACGCCAGTGGCGTGCGGACGCTGCCCGGCTCGGCGGTCGCGCCGGTGCGGGTGACCGACCTGCCGGCCGACGGCACGCCGGTCGAGGTGACCGTGACGCTGCCCGGCGCGGTGCGCCCGGTCGAGGCCGACCACCGGCTGCAGCTGGTCGTGTCGACCACCGACATGGCGTACTCGAACGCGCCGGAGCCCGCCGCGTACCGGATCTCGCTGGCCTCGGCCGCGCTGTCGGTGCCGGTGGTGCCGGGCGTGAACGCGACCAGCGAGGTGCCGACCGGCGCGCTGTGGGGCATCGCGATCGTGCTCATCATCTGCGTCATCGCGGGTGTCGTCGCGTGGTTCCGCCGCAGGCTGACCGCCGACGTCGACCCGGAGCTCGAGTCGGTGCCGCTGGTGATCGAGAACCTGAGCAAGTCCTACCCCGGCGGGTTCGTCGCGGTGAAGGACCTGTCGTTCCGGGTGGAGCACGGCCAGGTGCTCGGCCTGCTCGGGCCCAACGGCGCGGGCAAGACCACCACGCTGCGCATGCTGATGGGCCTGATCCGACCCAGCGAGGGCGGGATCAGGGTGTTCGGCCACCGGATCAGCCCCGGTGCGCCGGTGCTGTCTCGGATCGGGTCGTTCGTCGAGGGCTCGGGCTTCCTGCCGCACCTGTCCGGCGCGGAGAACCTGCGGCTGTACTGGGCGGCCACCGGCCGTCCGCTGGAGCAGGCGCACGTCGAGGAGGCCTTGGAGATCGCGGGCCTGGGCAACGCCGTGCGCCGGCGCGTGCGGACCTACAGCCAGGGCATGCGGCAGCGGTTGGCGATCGCGCAGGCCATGCTCGGCCTGCCGGACCTGCTGGTGCTCGACGAGCCGACCAACGGGCTCGACCCGCCGCAGATCCACCAGATGCGCGAGGTGCTGCGCCGCTACGCCGCGGCCGGGCGCACCGTGCTGGTGTCGTCCCACCTGCTCGCCGAGGTCGAGCAGACGTGCACGCACGTGGTCGTGATGCACAAGGGGTCGCTGGTCGCGGCCGGTCCGGTCGACGAGATCGCGACGGGCGGCGGCGAGGCGAGCTTCAAGGTCGACCGGCCGGACGAGGCGGCCACCGTGCTGAAGAGCCTGTCCGGCGTGCACGACGTGCACGTGGACGGCGAGCAGGTCCACGCGAGCCTCAACGGCACCCCCCGCGCGTCGGCGTTGCAGGCCCTCGTGGCCGCGGGCGTGGCCGTGGACCAGGCCGGTCCACGCCGCCGGTTGGAAGACGCGTTCCTCGAGTTGGTGGGCGAATGAGCGAGAACGGTGTGCACACCGATCCGGCGGCGATCTCCGATCTGACGGACGCCGCGACGGCCGAGCACTCGTCGGTCGCGCCGGACGGGTCGAAGGTCGGGTACCGGGCCGGGCGGACGTTGCCCGTGCGGGTGGAGCTGGTGCGGCAGTTGCGCCGCAGGCGGACGCAGTTGGTGCTGGGGTTCCTGGTGCTGCTGCCGTTCATCCTGGTCGTGGCGTTCGAGCTGGGGCAGGCGTCGCCGAACCGGCGGTCGGGCGGGTTCGTCGACCTGGCCACGGCCAGCGGCGTGAACTTCGTGATCCTGACGCTGTTCGTCAGCGGCAGCTTCCTGCTGCCGATGATCGTGGCGCTGTTCTTCGGCGACACGATCGCGAGCGAGGCGTCGTGGTCGTCGTTGAAGTACCTGCTGGCCGCGCCGATCCCCCGGCACCGGCTGCTGCGGCGCAAGGCGCTGGCGTCCGGGCTGATGTCGGTGTTCGCGCTGGCGCTGCTGCCCGCGGTGGCGCTGGTCGTCGGCGTGATCTGGTACGGGGCGGGCGAGGCGGTGTCGCCGACCGGTGAGGCCGCGTCCTTCGGCGCCAGCGTGTACGGCGTGGCGCTGGCCGTGGTCTACATCTCGATCCACCTGTTCTGGGTGGCCGGGCTGGCGCTGTACCTGTCGGTGTCCACGGACGCGCCGCTGGGCGCGGTGGGCGGCGCGGTGCTGGCGTCGATCGTGTCGCAGATCCTCGACCAGATCACCGCGCTCGAAGGGCTGCGGGACTACCTGCCGACGCACTACGCGCTGGCGTGGGCGGACCTGCTGTCGTCGGACGTCGACTGGTCGCAGATGGCGAAGGGCACGTTCTCCGCCTTGGCGTACGGCGCGTTCTTCACCTTGCTGGCGGCGCGGAAGTTCGCGCGCAAGGACATCACCAGCTGAGATCCGTCAGCGGGAACGGCGCACCGGGTGGTCCTGGTGCGCCGTTCCCGTGTTTCAGGACGGCCGCTTGGACCGGGGCAGCTTGTCCACGATCAGCTGGTAGGACAGGTCGAGGAGTTCGAGCAGCTCGTCGTCGGGCACCGCGCCGCCGAGGCTCACCCGGTTCCACCCGTAGCGGCCGATGTAGGCGCTGACCGCGATGTCGTCCGGGTACAGCTCGCGCCAGTGCGCCGCGTCGTCGGCGGTGGCGCCCGACTTCACGCCGACGCTGCCGCCGTCCAGCCCGATGAACGCGAAGATCTTCCCGCCGACCTTGCAGCACAGCTCGCCGTCGCCGAACGGGTACGTCTCCTCGGCGCCGGGCTTGGCCAGGCAGTGCTCGATCACCTCGTCCAACGTCATGGCACCACGCTAACCGGCGGCAATTAAGGTGATCACGTGACTGTCTACACGGACGCGGAGAGCCGGACCCTGCGCACGGCCGTCTTCGGCGCGATGGTGCTGGTGTCCACCGCCGAGCCGGGCGCGCTGGACGAGGAGAGCCACGCGGGCATCCGGGCGATGGCGGCGTTCTCGCCCCGGCTGCGGCAGGTGCTCGGCGCCGCACGTCCCGAACTGCCCGCGGGCTCGACGGCCGAGGTGGAGGCCGGTGTGCTCGACGCGTTGCGGCGCTCGGTCGACATCCTGGCCGCGAAGACGCCCGACGAGGCGACGGCGTTCCCGGCGGCGGTGCTCGCGGTCTGCGCGCAGGTCGCCTCGGCGGACGGCCGCGTCGGTGAGGCCGAGGACGCCGTGGTCGGCAAGGTCCGCGCCGCCCTGGAGGGCTGAGCGCCAGGGGGCCGATCGAGTGGTCCCGCGCCTCCCGGTGCACGGCGGGCCCGGCCGGCGCCTCTTACCCGTGACGGATCACCAACGGGGAACGGGGGGACATCCGCATGGACCACTCGACGACGGCCCGGCGTCCGCACGGCGGTGGGCGGTGAACGAAGCCGAGCTGCCCGAGGCGCCGGTCGGCAGCGCCACACCGGCGGACGTGCCCAATCAGCTCGGGCCGGGTCAAGCCGTGCCCGGTCAGCTCGGGCCTGGTCAGGCCGTGCCCGCTCGCGCGTCCGTCGGGCCGGGGCGCGAGATCGCGTTCACCGACTTCTACCGGGCCACGACGCCGTCGCTGATCGCGTTCCTGGTGTGGCAGGGCGCGCGATTGGCGGACGCGGCCGACGTGGCCCAGGAGACGATGGCGACGGCCTACCGCCGCTGGCACGACCTGGACAACCCGCGCGCGTGGGCGTTCCGGGTGGCCTCACGCGCTCTCATCCGGCGGCTGACGTCGACCCGCGAGGAGCCGTTCGCCGAGCCTCCCGAGCCGTCGCCGCTGGTGCGCGCGACCGCCATCGAGCACTGGGAGCAGCACCACGACATCGCCCGCGCGGTGACGCGGCTGCCACCGAGGCAGCGGCAGGTCATGGCGTGGACGCTCGCCGGCAGCACGCCCGCCGAGATCGCCGCCGAACTCGGCCTGAAAGCCGAAACCGTGCGGTCCACCCTGCTGAAAGCCCGCCGGGCGCTCGCCAAGGAACTGCACGGAGCCGGAGGTGGCCAGTGAACCCGAACCCGTCCGACGAGCACGAAGTCGACCGTTGGCTGACCGAGCGCACCCTCGACGCCGTGGGCGCCGCGCTGGACCTCGACGCCGGGCTCGCCGCGATCCTCCCCGCCGCGCCACGTCCACCGGCGGACGCACCGCCCCGCGGCGGAACGCCCGGGACCACGTTGCGCGAGTTCGCCGACCACCTCGCCACCCGTCCGCCGCACGAGCGCCTCGTCGCGCGGACCTGGCTGCCCCGGCTGGAGCTGGCCGCCGCGCGGTCGTTCACCCGGTCGTCGGCCGCCGTGCGGGCGTTCGACCACGACCTGGCCCGCGCCCGTGACATCGCGCTCACCGAGCGGATCGAGCACCGGCTCGCCGCGCACCCGTCCACCGACGACCTCGTGCGGGTCCGGGCCGACCTCCGGGACCGGGCCCGTGACCTGCGCCGGGACCGCGGGCTGGCCGACGTCCTCGACCGGGCGGTGCTGTCCGCTCTGGACCTCGGCTTCGGACTCGACCTCGGCCGGGCAGGGGACGGCGCGCGCGACCTGGCCCGTGGCCTCGACCTCGCCGTCACGGTGGAGCTCGCGCTGCACCAGGCGGTCACCACCGCCCTGGAGGTCACCCGTGGCCGGCCGTCGATCGACCGGAGGGTTGACGCGCTGCGGGTTCTGCTCGCCGACATCGACCAACGTGCGACGGCGGAGGGCTGTCTGGAGGTCCGTCTCGACGGGTCGATCCCCGCCCGCGTCCGGGACGCCGGTTTCGTCGGACCGCTGGTCCGCCACCTGAACACGGTCCGCGCGGCCGTCCGGGACGTGGTCTTCGCCCGTGACCGGAGCCTGGCCGACCTGCTCGCGCTCGTGCTCGGCGAGGGGCGCGACCTGGCCCTCGACCAGGCACGCGGCCGGGCCACGGCAGCCGACCACGCGTTGGCCCACGACCTGGCGACCGCGCTCGGGCACGGCGGCCGGCCGCACGACGACCGGTTCGACGCCGAGCTGGTCGACGCCGTGGACCGCATCGAGGACGCCGCCACCAACCTGGTAGACGCCGACCTCGCGCACGTGCCCTTGGACGGGATACCGCTGACAGGGCTGCGCTGGTCGACGCGGACGAGGTGGCACGTCGCCTGGCACGACCGGGTCCGGCGCGGCTCCGTCGAGCTGAGGCCGGGCCTCTTCGAGGTCCGCGGCGGGAACGTCGGCGCCGACGACGTGGTCACCGACCTGACCACGTAGCCGAACCGCCGCCCGCCGGGGTGCTCCCCACACCCCGGCGGGCGGCTGTGGCCGCTTCACGCCAGGCACGTCACGCCAGGCACGTCATACCGGACCAGCTCACGCTGGCCACTTCAACGCCGGGCTGCGTCGCCTGGGCAACCTCACGCCGGACTACCGCGCGCCTGCCTGCTCTGCCTCGGGCACTTCACGCCAGGCACCTCGCGCCGTGACTGGTGCACGCCGGGCTCCGTCGCGCCGGGCACGTCACGTTCGGCGGCTTCACCTCAGGCATCCCACGCCCGGCTGCTGCACGCCCGGCGGCTCCACCCTGGCACTTCACATGCCGGGCTGCCGTGCCGGGCACCTCACGCGGGCACCTCATGGCGTGGCCAGTTCACGCGGGCTGCGTCGCGCCCGGCAACCTCACCCCGGGCAGGTCATGCAGGGTTGCTGCACGCCCGGCAGCTTCATCCCGGGCACCCACGCCCGGCTGCGTCGTGCCCGGCGGCTTCACCTCGGCACTTCATGCCGGGTTGAGGCGCGCCGGGCACGTCACGCCGTGGTTACTTCACGCCGGCCGCGTCCATGCCGCGCAGCTCCTTCTTCAGGTCCTGGATCTCGTCGCGCAGTCGGGCGGCCAGCTCGAACTGCAGTTCGCGGGCCGCGTTCATCATCTGGTCGGTCAGCTGTTGCACCAGGTCGGCCAGCTCGGAACGGGCCATCGTGCCGGTGTCGCGGTCGGTCAGGACGCCGGAGCCGCCCCGGCCGTTCGCGCCCGGGTCGCCGGTCGGCTTCTTGCCGCGCGAGGTGTTGCGGCCCGAGCCGCCGGGGGCGATGGCGTCCTCCGCCTCGGCGTAGACCTGCTCCAGGATGTCGGTGATCTTCTTCCGCAGCGGCTGCGGGTCGAGGCCGCGTTCCTCGTTGTACGCGACCTGCTTCGCCCGCCTGCGGTTGGTCTCGTCGATCGCGTGCCGCATCGAGTCGGTGATCCGGTCCGCGTACATGTGGACCTCGCCGGACACGTTGCGGGCCGCGCGGCCGATGGTCTGGATCAGGCTGGTGCCCGAGCGGAGGAAGCCCTCCTTGTCCGCGTCGAGGATCGCGACCAGCGAGACCTCCGGCAGGTCGAGGCCCTCGCGGAGCAGGTTGATGCCGATCAGCACGTCGTAGTCGCCCAGGCGCAGCTGCCGCAGCAGCTCGACCCGGCGCAGCGTGTCGACCTCGGAGTGCAGGTAGCGGACGCGGATGCCGAGTTCGAGCAGGTAGTCCGTCAGGTCCTCGGCCATCTTCTTGGTCAGCGTGGTGACCAGGACCCGCTCGTCCTTCTCCGCACGCACCCGGATCTCGTGCACCAGGTCGTCGATCTGCCCCTCGGTCGGCTTGACCACGACCTCCGGGTCGACCAGGCCGGTCGGCCGGATGACCTGCTCGACGAACTCGCCGCCGGTCTGGCCAATCTCGTACGGGCCGGGCGTGGCCGACAGGTACACCGTCTGGCCGATCCGGTCGGCGAACTCCTCCCATGTCAACGGGCGGTTGTCCAGCGCGCTCGGCAGCCGGAAGCCGTGCTCGACCAGGTTGCGCTTGCGCGACGCGTCGCCCTCGTACATGCCGCCGATCTGCGGCACCGTCACGTGCGACTCGTCGATGACCAGCAGGAAGTCGTCCGGGAAGTAGTCGATGAGGGTCGCGGGCGCGGTGCCCGGGCCGCGGTCGTCGATGTGGCGCGAGTAGTTCTCGATGCCGTTGCAGAAGCCGACCTGGCGCATCATCTCGATGTCGTACGCCGTGCGCATGCGCAGCCGCTGCGCCTCCAGCAGCTTGCCCTGCCGCTCCAGGGTGGCCAGCCGCTCGGCCAGCTCGACCTCGATGTTGCGGATCGCCTTCTCCATGCGCTCCGGGCCCGCCACGTAGTGGGTGGCCGGGAAGATGCGCAGCTCGTCCACCTCCTTGACCACGTCGCCGGTCAGGGGGTGCAGGTAGTAGAGCTTGTCGATCTCGTCGCCGAAGAACTCGACCCGCAGCGCCAGCTCCTCGTACGCCGGGATGATCTCCACCGTGTCGCCGCGCACGCGGAACGTGCCGCGGTTGAACGCGATGTCGTTGCGCGTGTACTGGATGTCGACCAACGCCCGCAGCAGCAGGTCGCGCTCGACCTCGGCGCCGACCTCCAGCTTGATCGACCGGTCGAGGTACGACTGGGGCGTGCCGAGGCCGTAGATGCACGACACGGACGCGACCACGATCACGTCACGCCGGGTGAGCAGGCTCATCGTCGCCGAGTGGCGCAGCCGTTCGACGTCCTCGTTGACCGACGAGTCCTTCTCGATGTAGGTGTCGGTCTGCGGGATGTACGCCTCGGGCTGGTAGTAGTCGTAGTAGCTGACGAAGTACTCCACCGCGTTGTTCGGGAAGTAGCCCTTCAGCTCGTTCGCCAGCTGCGCGGCCAGCGTCTTGTTCGGCGCCATCACCAGCGTGGGCCGCTGCACCTTCTCGACCAGCCACGCCGTGGTGGCCGACTTGCCCGTGCCGGTCGCGCCGAGCAGCACGACGTCCTTCTCGCCGGCGCGGACGCGCTTCTCGAGCTCCGCGATCGCCGCGGGCTGGTCGCCCGCGGGCTGGTAGTCGCTGACCACGCGGAACTTCCCGTCGGTGCGGGGGATGTCACCGACGGGACGGTGCGACGAGTGCGCCTTGACCGGGATCTCGGTTGGGAAAGCCACGGGTACGACGGTACGCCGCGGGTACGACAATTTCCGATCCGGCCCAGGTCAGCGGGCCTTGATCAGCAGTTGCAGTCACACCCGCAGCAGTCGCAGTTGCAGTCGCAGTTCGGGCCGCAGTCGCAGCCGTTGCACCACGCTTCACGCGGCTTGCCGCTGAACGGGCCGGGGTACGGGTCGCGGCAGCAGTACTGGCACGTGCCGCACTGGTACAGCACGGCGAGGCAGCCCAGGATCGCGCCGCGGGTCACCGGCGGCGTCTTCAGCTTCGGCCAGCACCACAGCCCGCTGCCGGGAGGGGGCGGCCCGTCGCCGCGCTTGCCCTTCCTGCCGCCCTTGGGCGGGTCGGGCGGACCACCGTGACCGGGCGCGGAGGGCGGCGGCACGTGACCGGGAGGCGGCACGCTGCCGGGGTGCGGGCCGGGCTGCCCGTAGGGGCCGTGCGGTCCGGGCTGGGCGGGCGGCGGGTACATCCCCGGCGCGGGCTGCCAGCCGGGCGGCGGGGGCGGGTTGTGCGGACCCGGCCCGTGCGAGTGCGAGTGCGTGTGCGGGTCGCCGAACGCCCGCCGGATCGACTCGCGCAGCTCGTGCGCCAGCAGCACGTGCACCAGCCGGTCGTCGGCGAACTCCACCTCCGCCATCGCGAGCTTGATGCCCAACGCCGCGTCCTCGCACAGCCGCCGCGCCTCGTCCAACGTGGTGCCGGTCGCGACGAGGGGGTTCCACGCGCCGGACGCCCGGTCGGCGTCCAGGTCCTCCACCGCGTCCAGCAGGTGCGCCATCCGCCCGAACAGCCTGCCGACCTCGCGCAGCGGCGCCGCGTTGCCCGGCCGCCCGGCCAGCACCGCGGTCTGCGCCACGGCCTCGCCCGCCGCCGTCTCGGTCGGCTCCGTCACGGTCAGCACCGACGCGCCGAGGCCCGCCGCGGCCTCCACCGACGACTGCCGCCGCACGGCGTCCACCAGCACCGCCGTGTCGAAACCCAGGTCGAGCCCCGTCTCCGAGGCCTGCGCCGCCCACCGCCGCGCCACCTGCCTGCCGACACCGCGCATCGGGGCCCGCGCGAACACGCCGTCGCCGTCGGACACGTGGTCACCGACCTTCGCCGACGCCAGCACCAGGGACACCGACGCGGCCAAGCGCGCTCCCATGCCCACGGCGACGTCCGCCGACTGCATGCCCCTCAAGGCGCACGGCCCGGCGGACCGCCGCGACCGTCCGACCTGGGCCTCCACCAGCGCGGAGATGACCAGGCCGTCGTAGTTGGTGACCACGCGGGCCAGGTGGCCGTGGTCGTCGCGCAGCGCCAGGCACAGCCCGCACAGGTGCGCGAGCCACGACTCGCGCAGCTCAGGGCCCAGACGGTTGCGGCAGGGGCGGATGATGCCGAACATGGCGGGAAGAGTAAGCGATCATCCTACTTTCGGGTGACAGAAAGGGGCGTTCCGCCGATGTCGGTGCCTAAGGTCGGCGCTGTGACGTCGAGCGCCACCGGGACACGCATGCACATCCACCCGCCGAAGATCGAGTACTTCGACCTCGACGCGAAGAGCAACACCGACCCCAAGGGTCACCTGCGCGGCGTCGAGGAGTACCGGCTGACCGGGCACGGCCTCTACATGTACCGCCCGGTGACCGGCCACCCGCACCTGTCCCACTTCGAGTCGTGGCTGCTGCCCGCGCACGGCCTGCGCGTCACCCGGCAGTCGTGGCACCCGGGCCACGAGCGCGACTACGACCTGTACGTGGACGTGGTCGAGATCAGCTCCAGCGGCTCGGTGTGGAAGACCGTCGACCTGTACCTCGACCTGGTCGTGCGCACGGGTCGCAGCGTGACCGTGCTGGACACCGACGAGCTGCTGACGGCGCTCGACCACGGGCTCATCCAGGCCGACCGGGCGCAGTGGGCGCTGGAGACGACGTACCGCGCGGTGGCCGGCATCGCCGCGCACGGTCACGACGCGGTGCGCTGGCTCGCGGCCCAGGGAACGATCACCACCTGGCGTCGGCGGTAATACAGACCGTCACACTTGCAGGTCAACCGCCATCGGTGTCCGTCACCTGATAGAGACCGCTTACCACACAGACCGTGATGTAACGAATCGAACCGGATAGTTACCCGGAGCACACTTCCGGCTACCCTCGGGTCGCGTGGGAGCGGTCATCACACCTCAGCTCGTCGACGTGGTCGACACCGTCAGCGCAGTTCGCAGCTACTCCAGCGGCATGTCGCGGCACCTGTCGACGTGCCGGGTGGAGCCCTGGGGACTGCGCCTGGAGTGCCCGACGCCGGAGGACCCGTTCTCCGATTCGGAGGTCACCTGGTTGATGCCCGCGCTCGGACTGCGGCTCACGCACCAGCGACCCCGGTCCAGACACGCGCGCAGCGGCCCGAGCGTGCTCAGCGCGGTCCGCGTGCAGCGCGACGGCCGCGCGTGGCGCACCACCGACCTCCTGCTCGGCCTGGCCGTGCCCGGCGGCACCACCGCGCGGATCGTGCGCTGCGAGGAGTTCGCCGCCGCCGTCGCCGGACGCGTCCTCGGCCCCGGCGACGCCGACCAGGCGCTGCGCATCGTGCACCGGACCCTGGAGGAGGTCAGCCTCCACCGGCACGACCTCGGCTCGTGGCTGACCCACCGGGGCATCTACGACGTCTGGCCCTCCCTGTAGAAGGCGTCCACCCGCGCGGTCGCGGCGGCCATCCACGGCTCCTTCGACTCGCCGTAGGCGAAGCCCTCCGCGTCACCCCGGTGCTTCTCCGCCATCTCCAGCTTCATCGCCGCGTACTCGTCCCGCGCCACGGCGTCGGCCCGCAGCCAGTCGCGGAACCGCAGCGCCCAGTTCCACGCCGGACCGCCCTCGACCCGGACGTGCAGGTTGACCCGCCGTCCCGGATCCGCGCCCGCGTGCAGCCTCTTGTGCCAGTCCTCCGGCGCGTCGCCCTCGTACCTCACGCTGTCCTCAAGGTCGCCCAGGCACGGGAAACCCGCCTGCGCCAACGCCTCCTCCAGCTCCGCCGCCTCCGCCAACGACGTCACGCCGAGCTGGAAGTCCAGCACGTCCTTGGCCGCGAGACCGGGCACCGACGTGGAGCCGATGTGCTCGACCGTGCGGCCACCGGCGGCCAGCCGGATGCGTGCCGCGACCCGTGCCGCCTGGACGGGCCACGTCTCGTCGTACGGCACCACGATCGGGGCGCCGCCGGCGTAGCGGCGCAGCCTGACGTTCGACTCGTACCGCACCAGCCGGTCCGCCCACAGCGCGTCCACCTGCGCCAGCACCAGGTCGGGCGTGCCCGAGTTGTCCAGCCACACGTCCGCGACGGCCCGGCGGCGCGCGTCGTCGGCCTGCGCGGCGACGCGGCGGCGCGCGTCGTCCTCCGCCATGCCGCGGTCGCGCAGCCGGACGAGCCGCTGGTCGAGGTCCGCGTGCACGATCACCACCAGGTGGTACAGCGGCGCCATGTCCTTCTCCACCAGCAACGGGACGTCGTGCACGACGATCGCGTCCTCGGCCGCGGCGGCGATCAGCTCGCCCGTGCGGGCGGCGATCTTCGGGTGCGTGATGCCGTTGAGCGTGGTCAGGGCCTGTTCGTCGCCGAAGACCTTCGCCGCGAGCGCGGGCCGGTCCAGCGTGCCGTCCGCGGCGAGGACGTCCGCACCGAACGCCTCCACGACCTCCCGCAGGCCGTCGGTGCCGGGTTCGAGCACCTCGCGGGCCAGCCGGTCGGCGTCGATCACCACCGCGCCGTGTTCGGCGAGCCTGCCCGCCACCGTCGACTTGCCCGACCCGATGCCCCCGGAGAGCCCCACTCGCAACATGGCGACCAGCCTGCCACGCGGCGGATCTTCAGGCGCCCTCAATAGGTGTCATGGACTGCTGGGCGACGGCGGCGAGGAAGCCGCCGATCGCGTCGTCCGGCAGCACGCCGACCTTCGCCCGGGCCACGAACGTGGTCTTGCCGAGCCAGCCGACGAGCAGCCGCTCGTCCTTGGCGCTGATCAGCTGGCCCTTCCGCTTGCCGACGTCGACCTCGCGGACGGTCGCGCCGTCCTCGCGCTCGGCGGCCACGCTGTCGGCGACCCGGGCGGCGGCCGTCGGCTCGTCGGTGTACGTGGCCAGGCCGATGACGACGGGCGCGGCGGCGATCGGCTGCCGCTCGGGCACGCCGTAGTAACAGTCGATCTTGCCGGTGCGGCCGAGCGACGGTTCCGGGATGCCGATGATGGTCTTCAGCTCGCCGGGCAGCTCGCGGCCGAGCTTCTGGTGGAACAGCTCGACCGGGATGACCAGCTCGCAGTCGTCCGGCAGCGGCCGGTCCGTCATCTGGGGTATCCGGCTGAACGACGTCGGCGGCACGATCGTCGGGATCTGCGGCTGCGCGACGGGCTGCGTCGCCACGGCCGAGCAGCCCGCGCACGCGAGCACCACCATCGCCGCCAACACCGCCGTCCGCATGCCCATAGCATTCTCAATTTAGCGCACGGCGACGCCACGCACCCCCGAAGGAGTGAACGACGATCGCCCCCCGCCCGAGGTGGGCGAGGGGCGATCAGTGTCGTTCAGTCTGCCGGCGAGGATCCGCCGACCGGTGCTGCTCAGGCGCCGCCCGACAGCTTCTCGCGGAGCGCGGCCAGCTGCTCGTCGCTGGCCAGGGTGCCGCCGGCCTGAGCCGGGGCGCCCGTGCTGGACGAGGTCGCGGCGGCCGGAGCCTCGCCACCGGAGGAGTAGTTCGTCTCCCCGGCGGCCTCTTCCTCGGCCGCGGCGGCCTTGGCCACCTGCTTCATGTGGGCCTCGTAGCGCGTGTGGGCCTCGGCGTACTGCCGCTCCCACTCCTCGCGCTGCTTGTCGAAGCCTTCCTGCCACTCCTGGGTCTCCGGGTCGAAGCCCTCGGGGTAGATGTAGTTCCCCTGGTCGTCGTACTCGGCGGCCATGCCGTACTGGGTCGGGTCGAACTCGGAGTCGACCGTGAAGCCCTCGTTGGCCTGCTTGAGCGACAGCGAGATGCGGCGGCGGTCCAGGTCGATGTCGATGACCTTGACCATGACGTCGTCGCCGACCTGCACGACCTGCTCCGGGATCTCGACGTGGCGCTCGGCCAGCTCGGAGATGTGGACCAGGCCCTCGATGCCCTCGTCCACCCGGACGAACGCGCCGAACGGGACGAGCTTGGTGACCTTGCCCGGCACGATCTGGCCGATCGCGTGGGTGCGGGCGAACTGGCGCCACGGGTCTTCCTGCGTCGCCTTGAGCGACAGCGACACGCGCTCGCGCTCCATGTCGACGTCCAGGACCTCGACCGTGACCTCCTGGCCGACCTCGACGACCTCGGAGGGGTGGTCGATGTGCTTCCAGGACAGCTCCGAGACGTGCACCAGGCCGTCCACGCCACCCAGGTCCACGAAGGCACCGAAGTTGACGATGGAGGACACGACGCCCTTGCGGACCTGGCCCTTCTGCAGCTGGTTGAGGAACTCGCTGCGGACCTCGGACTGGGTCTGCTCCAGCCACGCGCGGCGGGACAGGACCACGTTGTTGCGGTTCTTGTCCAGCTCGATGATCTTGGCTTCGAGCTCGCGGCCGACGTACGGCTGGAGGTCGCGGACGCGGCGCATCTCGACGAGGGAGGCGGGGAGGAAGCCCCGCAGGCCGATGTCCAGGATGAGGCCGCCCTTGACGACCTCGATGACCGTGCCCTTGACGGGCTCGTCCTTCTCCTTGAGCGCCTCGATGGTGCCCCAGGCGCGCTCGTACTGCGCGCGCTTCTTGGAGAGGATCAGCCGACCTTCCTTGTCCTCCTTCTGGAGAACAAGAGCCTCGACCTCGTCACCAACCTTGACGACCTCGTTGGGGTCGACGTCGTGCTTGATCGACAACTCGCGCGAGGGGATGACGCCCTCGGTCTTGTAGCCGATGTCGAGCAGGACCTCGTCCCGGTCGACCTTGACGATGGTGCCCTCGACGATATCGCCGTCGTTGAAGTACTTGATCGTCTTGTCGATAGCAGCGAGGAAGTCCTCCTCCGTCCCGATATCGTTGATGGCGACCTGCTTCGGCGCAGCGGCAACCGGGACAGTGGTGGTGTCGGTGGACATTAGGTAGGTGGCTCCGGTACGGATTGGGGTTTGTGGCCTGCGGGTTCAACGCTACGCGGAGGGCACGCCCGACCGCGAAGACCGACTCACCAAGTGATCACCGATCGCAGGACAGCGCGAACCCACTACGCGGGCGATATCGTACGCGGCCGGAAGCCCGCCGGGCAAACCGGCACCCTTGAATGGAGCAGTGTGTCCGACCAGCACGCGAGCGCGGAACAGGCGCTCGGCACGACCGGCATCGCCAAGCGGGGCGTCGACGCGGCCGAGTCGCGCGCGGCCAACCGGATGTGGTGGGACGCCGACGCCGACGACTACCACGCCGAGCACGGCGACTTCCTCGGCGCGGCCGACTTCGTGTGGTGCCCCGAGGGCGTCCGCGAGGAAGACGCCGGCTACCTCGGTGACCTGCGCGGACGTCGCGTGCTGGAGGTCGGCTGCGGCTCCGCGCCGTGCGCCAGGTGGCTGACGTCGCGGGGCGCGCACGCGGTGGCGTTCGACATCTCGGCCGGGATGCTGCGGCACGCGGTGGCGGCGAACGCGGCGACCGGCGTGACCGTGCCGCTGGTGCAGGCCAGCGCCGACCAGCTGCCGTTCGCGTCGGGCAGCTTCGACGCGGCCTGCTCGGCGTTCGGCGCGGTGCCGTTCGTGGCGGACGTGGGCGAGGTGTTCGGGGAGGTCGCGCGGGTGCTGCGGCCGGGCGCGCCGTGGGTGTTCTCGGTGACTCACCCGATCCGGTGGATTTTCCCGGACGACCCGGGACCGGGTGGGCTGACCGTCACCCAGTCGTACTTCGACCGGACGCCGTACGTGGAGGTCGACGACACCGGCCGGGCCACGTACGTGGAGCACCACCGGACCACCGGGGACTACGTGCGGGCGCTCGTCGGTGCGGGCCTGGAGCTGGTGGACGTGGTGGAGCCGGAGTGGCCCGCCGGGCACACCCGCACGTGGGGGCAGTGGAGCCCGCTGCGCGGCAGGCTGTTCCCGGGCACCGCGATCTTCCGCACCCGAAAGCCGTAACCTGCCAGGCATGACCGTCGGTCAAGGGCTGATGGAGGCGCAGAGCGCGCGCTTCGCGAGCGTCGACCCGCTGCTGCCGCCGGCGGTCGTGCCGCCGGACGGCGACGTGATCACCGCGGCGCTGCCGGACGGGACCAGGGTCGCGGGCGTGCTGCAGCGCCAGGTGCACGACCGGCGGTCGCCCGCCCGGCTCTGGTCGGCCACCGAGGTGTGGGAGCTGACGCCGCTGCTGGGCAACGCGGGCGCGGCGGGCATGGACGTGCTGCTGCGCGCGTGGCGCAAGCGGCTCGACCTGCTGGGACCGGCCGAGCGCGACTCGGCGTGCGTGCTGACCTGGCCGAGCCGGGACGCCGAGGCGACCAGGGCGCTGCTGGACCACGGCCTGGTGCCGCTGACCGTGGTCGCGGTGCGGCAGGCGCCTCCGCCGCCGGTGACGGGCGCGGCGACGATCCGCCGGGCCACGCCGGCCGACCTGGAGACGGTGCTGGCCCTGGCGCTGGCCGAGCTGCGCTACTCGTCCATGGTGGGCTCGACGGTGCACCGGCCGGACGCGGTGGCGCTGAAGCGGCGGACGCTGGCCGAGCGGCTGGCCACGGGCGGTCCGGCGTGGCTGGCCGAGCGGGACGGCATCGCGGTGGCGCTGGCCGAGTGCGCGGTGGTGACGTCGGAGCCGGGCAACTGGACGGCGACGAGGCTGCCGCACGGCCGCTGGGGCTACGTGAACTGCGTGTCCGTGCTGCCGGGCGCGCGCGGCACCGGGGTGGGCCGGCAGCTGATGGCGCACGCGCACCGCGAGCTGCACCGGCTGGGCACGGTCGGCACCTATCTGTACTACAACCCGCCGAACCCGCTGTCCTCGGTCTTCTGGCCGCGGCAGGGCTATCGCCCGCTGTGGACGATGTGGGAGGTCCGCCCCGCCGGGGCGTTGCGCTAACCGGCCGCGCGCCACATCACACCGCGTCGAGTTGCGCGCCACCCTCGACCGGACCACTATTTGAACTGACCGGTCAGTTCAAAAGGAGGTCCCGCTGTGCAGATCCACGCACGGCGCGTCGGCGTGAACGGACCGCACGGTCCGCTGCTGAAGCCGACATCGCTGCTGGTGAAGCCGGGCGAGCTGGTGCTGGTCGCGGGCGACCCCGGCGCCGGGCACACGGCCCTCGGCCTGGTGCTGTCCGGGCGGATGCGCCCCAGCACCGGCGAGGTCTCCCCCGCCGCCGCCGACCTGCGCCGGCACGTCGTGCTGGTCGACTCACCCGACGTCAGCGAGCCCGAGGCGTCGCTGACGCTGGCCGGCGTGGTCGGCGAGGAGCTGGCCGTGAACGGCGCCCGCAGCGGCCGCAAGGCGGTGGCCGACTGGCTGGTCGAGCGCGGCGCGGACGCGCACCTGGACCACCGGTTCGAGCAGGTGCCCGCCGCCACCCGGTGCGCGCTGATGCTGGAGCTGGCCGCGGGCAGGCCCGGCGCGACGACCCTCGTGCTGGACAACCCCGACCGCTACCACGGCGACCCGAAGGGGTGGCTGGAGCTGGCGCGCGGGCACGTGACGCCCGAGCGGTCCGTCGTCGTCCTCTGCACCACCACCAGCGCCACCGTGCTCGACGTGCCCGTCGCGCGGATCGGCGCCGACAACGTTGACGAGGAGTCCGAGTGACCGCCGTCCGGATGGCGTTCAACGAGCTGCGCCGGATCACCTCCGGCACGCTGCCCAAGCTCGCCGTGGTGGCGTTGACGCTGGTGCCGCTGCTCTACGCGGCGCTGTACCTGTACGCCAACAAGGACCCTTACGCGCACCTCAACCAGGTGCCCGCCGCGCTCGTCGTGGAGGACAAGGGCGCGACCGCGAGCGACGGCACGCGCCTGGACGCGGGCCACGAGGTGGCCGAGGAGCTGGTGGACGGGGACAGGTTCGACTGGCGCCGGGTGGACGCCGCGCAGGCCGAGCAGGGCGTGCGCGACGGGACGTACACGTTCGCGCTGACCCTGCCCGAGGACTTCTCGCAGGCACTGCTGTCGTCCGGCGACTTCACGCCGCGCCAGGGCGTGATCGTGCTGACCACCAACGACGCGAACAACTACCTCGGCTCCACGATCGCCAACCAGGTCGTGGCCGAGGTGCGCCGGTCGGTGTCGGTGCAGGTCGGCGCCGAGGCCGCGGACAAGCTGCTGCTCGGCTTCTCCACCATCCGGCAGAAGACCGCAGAGGCCGCCGACGGCGCGACGAAGCTCGCCACCGGCCAGCAGGACGCCTACACCGGGGCGCAGCAGCTCGCCGACGGCACGGCGCCCTTGGCGGACGGCGCGGCGCAGGTGTCGTCCGGCCTCACGCAGCTGCGCGACTCGACGGCGGACCTGCCGGTGAAGTCGCAGCAGCTGGCGTCCGGGGCCAAGCAGGTCGCCGACGGCAACGAGACCGTCGCCAGGACCGCCGAGGACTACGCCGCCAAGGCGCAGGACCTGGTCACCCGGCTGGACGCGGTCAACGGCGACGTGGCCGCCAGGTTGCGCGCGCTCGGGTTCACCGAGGAGCAGGTGCAACGGGTGCTCGGCACGTTGGGCGAGGCCCGCCGGCCCGTGGACGACGCCAACGCCAAGGTGCAGGGCACGGCCGGGCAGCTGCGCACGCTCGCCGACGGGGCCAGGCAGGTCTCCGACGGCGCGGCCCAGCTCGCCGCGAGCACGCCCGCGTTGGCCAACGCGATCACCCGGCTGAACGACGGCGCGGCGCAGGTGTCGTCCGGCGCGGCGCAGGTGCGCGACGGCGCGGGCCGGCTGCGCGACGGGGAGGCGCAGCTGGTGGACGGGGCGAACCAACTGCGCGACGGCCTGGCCGCGGGCGTCTCGGAGATCCCCAACCCCGACGACCCGACCCGCGAGTCGACCGCGCGGACCATCGGCGACCCCGTGAACGTGCGCGGGGTGAGCCAGACGTCGGCGGGCAGCTACGGCGCGGGCCTGGCGCCGTTCTTCCTCGGGCTGGCCGCGTGGATCGGCGCGTTCGTGCTGTTCCTGCTGCTCAAGCCGCTGTCGAGGCGCGGGTTGGCGGCCGGGCAGTCGCCGCTGCGGGTGGCGCTGGGCGGCTGGCTGCCCGGCGCGCTGCTCGGCGCGGCGCAGGTCGTGGTGATGTATGCGGCGGTCACGCTGGTGGTGGACATCCGGCCGTCGCACCCGCTGGGCGCGCTGGCGTTCCTGCTGCTGGTGTCGGCCACGTTCGTGGCCGTGCTGCACGCGTTGAACGCCCTGTTCGGCGCGGTCGGCAAGTTCATCGGCCTGGTGCTGCTGATCCTCCAGCTGGTCAGCGCGGGCGGCACGTTCCCGTGGCAGACCATCCCCGTGCCGCTGTACCCGCTGCACTACGGGCTGCCCATGGGCTACGCCGTGGACGGCCTGCGGCACCTCATGTACGGCGGTTCGCTGGGCGGCGTCGGCCGGGACGCGCTGATCCTGGTCGGCTACCTGGCGGCGGGCCTTGCCTTGTCGACGCTCGCCGCGTACAAGCAGCGGGTGTGGACTCCCAGCCGACTCAAGCCGGAACTCGTGCTGTGACCGGCCCGCGCCGCGGCCGCACCGCCGCGACCAAGCAGAAGCTGTTCGACGCCGCCCTGCGGCTCGTCGGCGAGCGGGGCGCGGCCAGTGTCACGGTGGACGAGATCGCCGCCGAGGCGGGCGTGGCGAAGGGCACCGTCTACTACAACTTCGCCAGCAAGGACGCGCTGGTGGACGCCCTGCTGCGGCACGGCGTCGACCTGCTGGCCGCGCGGCTCAAGGTCGCCGAGGAGGAGGACGAGACGTCGTCGGCGATGGCGTCGCTGGTGGACGGGATGCTCGGGTTCTTCGCCGAGTACCCCGCGTTCGGGCAGCTGCTGGTGTCGGAGCTGTGGCGCACCCCCGGCCAGTGGCACGACACGTTGAGCCTGCTGCGCGACGACATCGTGTCCATCGTGCGCGGCCAGATGCAGCGGCTGTCCGACGCGGGCCGGCTGCCCGACGGCGTGCAGGTCGGCACGGCGTCGGCGGCGTTGTTCGGCACGCTGCTGGTGATCGCGCTGGACTGGCAGGTGTTCCAGCCCGAACGCAGCCTCGCCGACGTGCGCGAATCGGTGTTGTCGCTGGTGCGGGGCCTGCGGCCGGGCTAGCCGCTACCTCGGGTCGACCGACGGGACCATGTGCAGCAGGTTCCGCACCACCGGAGACAACGGCGGCCCGGCGCCCAGGAACCGCACGAGCGCCTCGTCGTCCTCGTCTCCCAGGTGCTCCTCCAGCGCCCGCAACAGGCCTTCGTCGGTCCACAGCCGGTCGACGACGTCCGGCCACACGTCCCGGAGCACCACCCACTTGGCCAGGTGGGCGGGTGTGACGGGCGAGCCCGCGTCGAAGACGCCGCGTTCCACCGCCACCACGACGGCGAGCCGGAGCTGGTTGCGCCACCGGTCGACGTCGAACGGGTCGGCCGGCTTCGGCGCGAAGTCCTGCAACGCCGCCCACGCGGCCCGGGTGCGGCTTTCGCGGGTAGCTCCCGCGGCTTCGGCGGACGGCTCGTCGGCCACCGTCACCGACGTCCCGCTCTCCGCCGCCCGATCGGGGGCCCGGTCCGGGAGCAGCCAGAACACGACCGCGAACGCCAGCGCCGCGCCGCCGATGACGACCGCGGCCGAGACCGCGGGCACGTCGCCGCCCCCGACCCAGCCCTGGAACAGCCCGCCCAGCGACTCCAGGACGACGTCGCCCCACTGGATGAGCGAGTAGACGATCATGCCGAGGAACAGGAACCCGATGAACCCGGCGAGGCTCTTCTGATCCCCGAACAGGTACCTGATCCCCATGACAGCGATGATGATCGCGACCAGAGGCGCGATGAACCCCCGGATGTCTGGCGCGATGGCCTCGCCGGAGACCGCCAACAGGATGTCCAACGTCATGTCCGGCTCACCGTTCCCAGACCTCGTCGCTCGTCGCGTGCGGCAGGGCCACGACGTTGGGGATCAGCTTGCGCACGTGCCGGCGGCCCAGGCGGCGGGCGTGCGCGGACTCCACCGGCAGCCCCGTCTTGCGGACCGCGGCCTCCTCCATCGTCCTCAGGTCGCCGAGGAACACCAGCACGACGCCGGGAGCACGCACGATCTTCTTGGCCGTCTCGCACAGCTCGAGCACGAAGTCGCCACCGCACCTGTCGATGTTCCGCACGACGACCACGAACCGGCGACCGTGCCGGCGAGCGCGCAACGCCTGGCGGACGAGCTTCGCCAACTGGTCGCGGACCTCCTCGAACGTGCCCTTCGTGGCCTCGTCCCGCACGCTCGCGGTGAACCGGGCGATCGCGGTCGTCGCCGTCCACGCCCGGCCCAGCACGACCCAGAACACCAGGGCGAGCAGGACGGCGGCCACCACCGGTGAGCGGACGGCCTGGGACGCGAGTTCGCCGACCGGGCCGCCCTTGCCCGCCATGCTGAAGACGGCGGCGCGCACGTCGGGCAGCGCGACGACGCCGGCCGCGATGAACGCCGACACCACACCGGCGAGGACCTTGCGCCGCCGTCGCGTCCGCGGCGAACTCATCTCGACGGAGATCGGCTGGAACGCCCGGCGCACCCGGTTCCGGCGTTCCCCGGCGGCACGCGCGACGCCGCGCGCCAGCAGCCCGCCGGCCGGCAGCGCGTCACCTTCCCAGTCGGCCGCGTCGAGCGAGCAGACGACGTGGGACCGCGCGGGCAGCCGCTCCCGGAGCAGATCGGCGATGTCCGGCTGTCCTCCCGTGTCCCAGCCCGTGACGGCGACCGTGATCGGCGGGTCGTCGTCGGGCCACTCGACGACCACCACCTCGATCGCGGTGACGACCGCGTCGGCGGGAGACGGTCTGGCGTGGTCGGGCTTCGCCGGCGTCGTGCTCGAGGAGGTCCCGGGCTTCATGCGCGCCTCCCCGTGAGCGTTCCGGCACGCGGAGTATCGCACCGAACACGCGACGTGAACCCGCATCGAGCGGTGTGTCGGCGGGCGGGCTAGTGGCGCATCACCCAGGTGTCGACCTCGCCCACCTGGTGCACCGACGGCGGCCGGCCGTCCAGGGCGCGGTGGACGGCTTCGAGCACGCCGACCGACGCCTCCTCGTGGCTGAGCCAGCGGGTGCTGCCGCCGTGCCGGACGAACCCCAGCACGACCTGCTGCGTCGGGTGGCCGTCCAGGGCCGGGTCGGGCACGCCGCGGACCGCGTGGATGGCGCCGCTGTCGTGCACCTCGACCACCGGCGCGTGCGGTGCGAGCAGGGGCGCGACGGCCCGCAGCACGGCGTCCCGGTAGCTCGCGTGCACCCAGGCCACGAGCAGGTCGGCGGGCCGGTCGACGACCTCCCGGACCCGCTCTGCCAGCTCGACCGGTCTGGCCCAGTCCGCCGCGACCGCGACCCGCGAGCCCTCCACGCCGGTCACGTGCGGCACGTGGCCGCGCCCGCGCAGGGCCGCCTTCGCCGCGCTGCCCAGCACGCCCTCGGGTCGCCGGCTGGGCAGCACGACCTGCCACCCCTGCGCCAGCAGCTCGTCCGCGCACCCCTTCAACATCCCGGTGCCACCCAGGACCAACGCCGTCCGCTCGCTCATCGCACCGACTCCTCGCCGCGCTCCGCCGCCCGTCGCAACGGGCCGGACCGCCATTGGTCGACCTCACGCTGCCCGCGCAGCCGCACCACCGCGAGTCGATCGGCGTGCTCGCCCCGGAGCACCGCCCGGACCCGCTCGCCGGTGCGGGCATGCGACTTCCACGCCCACCGCAACAGGTGCTCGGGATCGGTGAACACCGTGCGCAGGGGCGGTTCGACGTTGCCGTTCCACAGCTCCTCGCGGCGCAGCCGGCGCACCGCCGTCCGCACCGTCACCCGCCGCATCACCACGTGCCGCGGGTGGTCCAGCCAGAGCAGCGTGTCGGCGTGCTCCAGCAGCACCGGCCGCGCCAGGCTGTACTGCCACTCGGTGGCCCACGCGTCGCCCTTGACGAACCGGCGCACGTCGGCCTCGAACTCGGGCCTGGCCGTCCACTGTGGACCGTGGAACAGCGAGTCCATCTCCACATAGGACAGCCCGAGCGTGCGTGCGACGAGACTGGCCAGGGTCGATTTCCCGGAGCCGGACGTGCCGGCCACGAGCACCCGACGCGGCGGGTGCGGCAACTCGTCGGCTGGTCCCAGGAGCGGCACCGAGCCAGGCTACCGCCAACCGGCGTCGAGCAACTCCGCCACGCGCACGGGTTCTCCCGTCTCCAGGCTCCGGTTCGCCGCGAAGCCCGTGACCAGGGACAATGCCCCGTCGCGGTGCGTGGCCCGGCGGCCGAGCGGGTCCGGTTGGCCGGGCGGGCCGTAGAGCACCGCGGTCATCCGCGCGTCCGCGCCGCCGTGCCCGGCGCCGCCCGCCTCCAGCGGGACCTCCGCGGCCCGCCCGAACAGCGGCTGCACGGTCAGCCGGACGTGCCCCTCCTCGGGGTTGGCCTCCTTGCCGTGCACGCCGGGCTGCTGGCCGCTGACCCAGCTGTTCTCCACGACCTCCAGCTCCAGCCGGCCGCGGCTGCCGTTGACCATGAGCCGGTAGCCCTCCCACGGCGAGTAGGCCGTGAGGTGGTAGGTCAGGTTCGCGCCGTTGGCGTAGCGCACCAGCACCGACAGGTCGTCCTCAATGGACACACCGGGCGCGAACGGGTTCCGGTCGCGGTGGTAGCCGTCCTCGTGCTCGGCGTCGAGGTAGAGCCGGCGCAGCCACTTGTCGCGCTCGACGTGCAGGGCGAACGGGTCGTCCTGGGCCTCCGGCGAGCCGTGCACCCGGTCGTAGGGCCGGTGGTGGCCGTGGCGCTTGCCGTTCTCGTCGCCGTAGAAGAACAGCCGCCCGTGCGCGTGCACGACCTCCGGCGCCGAGTCGACCCACCAGTTGAGCAGGTCGAAGTGGTGGGTGGCCTTGTGCACCAGCAGGCCGCCGGAGTTGGCCTTGTCCCGGTGCCAGCGGCGGAAGTAGTCGGCGCCGTGGCGCACGTCGAGCAGCCACTCGAAGTGCACTGAACCGATCTCGCCGACCGCGCCGCCGGTCAGCAGCTCGCGGACCTTCTCGTGCACCGGGTTGTACCGGTAGTTGAACGTGACGGCGACCCGGCCGTCGGTGCGCTCGACCGCGTCGAAGACCTTGCCGACGCCCGCCGGGTCGACCGTCATCGGCTTCTCGGTGACGACGTCGCAGCCCGCGTCCAGCGCCTCCACGATGTAGGTGTCGTGGTGGCGGTCGACCGTGCAGACCACGACGACGTCGACCCGCTCGGCCTCGATCATCCGCAGGAAGTCCTCGGCGGCGTAGGTCGGCACAGGCCGGTCCAGGCGTTCGTTGTGCACGGCCATGCGGGTGGGGTTGACGTCGCAGAACGCGACCAGCTCCCCCTGCTCCGCGTGCCTGACGATCGCGTCGACGTGCAGCTCGGCGCGTGCGCCGGTGCCCACGACCGCGTAACGCCTGCGTGCCATGCGCGCCTCCTGGTAAGCGTTTTCCACACACGCTAACCCGCGCCGGCCGCACACCGTCAAGGGCGTGGTCTCACCCGGTGGTCAGCGACTCCAGGTGCCGGCGCAGCACGGCGCGCATGACGTCCGGCGTGGTGAGGTCCGGCTGGAGCACCCCGTTCACGGCGAGGCCGTCGAGCAGGGAGGCCAGCCGCTCGGTCTCCAGCGCCGCGTCCGACACCCCGCCCTCGGTCAGGACCTTGCCGATCAGCGTGCGCATCCCCTGGTGCAGCCGCCGCGCCTCGGGCCGCAACGCCGGCCGGGTGCGCGCGGCGGTGACGAAGGCCAGCCAGATCTCCGACTCGTCGCGCCGGTCCGGGTCGAGGGGCAGGAGTTCGCCGAGCAGGTCCGCGACCGCCTGCCGCCTGCCCTCGCGCGTCGGCGCCGACCTGGCCTGGGCGGCGCGGGCCAGGACGCGGCGCTCGAGCCGGTCGGTGAGCTCCTCCAGCGCGAAGCGGAGCAGGTCGTCGTGGTCGGCGAAGTAGTGCCGGACCGAGCCGATGGCGAGGCCGGCCTCGTCGGCGACGTTGCGCAGCGACGCCTGCTCCAGGCCGTGCCGGCGGACGACGCGGAACACGGCCTCGGCCACCTCGCGGCGGCGGGCTTCGGGATCGACCACCTTGGGCACGATCCTTTTTAGCACAGCCGTGCTAGATTATTTGGCACGGTCATGCCATGAACGAGGGGGACGTCGTGCTGACTTGGGTGTTGATCGCCGTCGCGGTGGTCGTGGTGGTCGTGAAGCGGTTCCACGGCGAGCGGGTGAACGCGCGCGACCTCGCCGGGCCGCCGCTGGTGCTGCTGGGGCTCGGTGTCCACGGGCTGACGGAGGTGGAGCTGACCGCGGTCGACTGGCTGTGGCTGGTGACGGGCTCGGCGGTCGGCCTGGGGCTGGGCGTGGCGCGCGGCGCGACCGTCCGCGTGTTCTCGCGCGACGGCGTGCCGTGGCAGCGGTACACGCCGTGGACGCTGCTGGTGTGGGCCGGCTCGGCCGCGGTGAGCGTGGCGCTGGGCCTCGCCGCGTCGGCGGCCGGCACGCCGGCGGACGCGCGCCCGCTGACGCTGTCGATCGGGATCGGCCTGCTCGGCGAGGCGATCCCGATCGGCGTGCGCCTGCTGAAGGCGGCTTAGTGCCGTGACCGGCAGCCTGTGCCCGGCAGACGCGGCGAAGGCTGCCGGGTCACGGCGCTAGCAGGCCGGGAAGAGGCGGCGGGTGGTGTTGGGCGCGGTGTAGGCGGCCGGGTCGCTGAACCGGCAGCCGTAGTCCGGCGCGGCGACCACGGCCGGGTCGTCCACCACGTCACCGGCGGGACGGCGGCCGGTGTCGGCCCAGGTCACCAGGTCGTCCCAGGCGGCGCCGACCTCGGTCGGGCTGAACTCGCAGTGGCCGACCGCGCGGATCGCCCGCTGCGCGAGCAGGTGGCCGCGGCCGTTGCGCTCGACGTCGCGCTCGTAGACCTGCTCCATCGAGAACGGCACGAACAGGTCGCCGAGGTCGTGCAGCGACAGCACCGGCGCGGTCGGGCGGCCGGCGATGGCCGGCACCTCGGTCAGCTTCGGCGTGAGGCGGGCCCGCACGTTCTCCGGCAGCACGCGCTGGACCTCGCGGTTGACGTCGACCGGCGCGTTCGGCTCGTACCGGGTCAGGGCGTTGGTGGCGAGCTGACCGGGATTGGTCGCCAGGCCCTCGCCGGACGACGTGGCGGCCAGGCCGAACACGAAGTCCTTCCAGTACGCGAACGCGGGCGCGGCGCCGGGACGCGGGCCGCCGCTGCGGTTCGCGACGACCGCGGCGAACTGCGCGCCGCGCTCGTTCGGCGTGCCGGTCAGCCCGAGTTCGGCCTGGATCCGGGGCACCACGGCGGACAGGTAGTCGTCCGGCGCCGGCCAGGCGCGGACGCCGCTGATGGCCTGCGCGGCCAGGTTGAAGTCGAGGATGAAGTCGAACAGCTCGTGGTCGCCCAGCACACCGCACAGCGGCAGCGCGGCTTTGTAGAAGCCGGGGAACTGCTCCAGGGACCGGCCGATGACGTGGCCGCCCATGGAGACGCCGACGATGAACGTGTCGCGGGGCTTGCCGACGAGCTTGTGGAACTGCTTGGCCAGGCCGTGGGTGCTCAGCACACCGGCCTTCACGTCGTAGTTGTTGGCGTAGTAGCTCGACGCGGCCCAGGCGAAGCCCTGGTCGAGGAGCTTCTGACGCAGGCCGTACGCGGGCGGGTCGACGGTGAGCACGGTGCTCGCGCCGCGGTAGCCGTGCGCCCACATGGCCAGCCGGCCGTTCCAGCGCGGCGGCACCTCGATCGTGTAGGCCGCGTGCTCGTGCACGCCTTGGAGCACCCGCGACGGCTCACCGCCGACCTGCGCCGGGGGCAACGGCGGGTTGTTGATCGTGTAGCCGGGCAGTGGCTGGTCACCGGGCGGCGTCGACGCCGCGGCCGGTGGCGCCAGCAGGACCAGGACGAGCGCCAACCCGAAGATCCGTCGCATGGCGCCCATTCTGCTCACCACCGCAGGTCCGCCACCAGCTCTTCGTGGGTCAACTGGTAGTTCAACGGATAGGTGACCCGGATGACGTCGTCCTCGTCGCGGGTCAGGCGCGCGCCGGGGAACACGCGGGCGACCAGCCGCAGCATCGGCTGGTTCTCCCCCAGCACGTCGCCGTGCAGCTCGGCGTAGCGCAGGTCGGTCGCCAGGCTGCCGAGGGCGGCCATGAGCCGGGTGCCGACGCCCTTGCGCTGCCACGGGTCCACCACGGCGAGGGCGATCTCCGCGGTGTCGTCACCCGTGGCGATCAGGCGGGCGATGCCGACGGGTGTGCGGTGGCGCTCCGCGACGACGGCGACCTTGCGGTGGCCGTCGAGGTCGGTCAGCCGGCGGCGCATGGACGCGGTGAGGCGGGGCACCGGCGCGTGGAAGCGCAGGTAGCGGCTCCGCGGGGACAGGCCGTCGAAGACGGTGTCGACGGCGTGGCCCGCCTCGGCGGCGTGCAGTTCGCGGACTCTCATGGCGGACGCCCCTTGGGTTCGGATTCCGAACCCTAGCTGGATCCGTTTTCCGAACGCAAGGGGTATCGTCGGTGGGCATGGCCCCCGTGAAGGTCGCCGACGAGCTGTGCACCCTGTCGCTGCCCGCCGCCCTGCTGGGCGAGCGCTGGACCTTGCTGCTGCTGAGGCAGGCGTTCCTGGGCACGCGGCGGTTCGAGGACTTCCAGACCGAGATGGACATCTCCCGCAGCGTGCTGACCGAACGGCTCGGCACGTTGGTCGAGGAGGGCATCCTGCGCCGTGAGGCGTACAAGGACGTGCGGACGCGGTACGAGTACCGGCTGACCGAGAAGGGCCTGGAGCTCTACCCGGTGCTGATGGCGTTGCGGAAGTGGGGCGACCGCTGGATGTCGCCCGCCGAGGGCCCGTCGTTCGACGTGCACCACCGCACGTGCGGCGGCGACATCGGCGTGCACGTGTCGTGCGAGGGGTGCGGCGCCGAGCTGACCGCGCGGGACGTCCGCGTCACGCCGCTGCGCGACTCACGCGCGTGACGCAAGCACCTGCTCGACGGCCGAGACGACGAAGATCAACCCGAGCAGCACGGCGAACATGACGAAGTAGACCGTGTGCTCCTGCAGCTCGGCGCGGTCGGCCGCCCACACGTCCATGGCGGCGAACGCGGTGAACCACGCCAGCCACCCGACCACGGCCGCGGCGAGCCACCGGGTGCTGCGCCGCAGCACGGCGGCCACGGCGAGCAGGCCCAGCACCAGCTCGACCAGCTTGACGACCCAGATCACCGGCAGCACCCAGTCCGGGCCCACGTCCAGCGTGGCGTCGAGGTAGCGGCCCACCTGCTGCTGCCGGTCCTTCCAGCCCAACGGGAGCTCGGCGAAGTTCAGCACGCCGAACAGGGCGAGGAACACCCCGATCGGCCCGAACAGCCTCGACCACCGGGCACTGCCGCCCAACACCGGACCACCGGACATGGCCACCCCCTCCGCCTCCCCGAATGATGACCCGGCGGCACGGTGAGCGAAGTACGGCTGTCCGCACCCCCTCGGTGACGCCCGCAGAGGTTAACGGCCCGGAAATACGTCACCAATCGTGCGCGTTACCGCCGGGAGTCATCTCTTTCCGGTGATTAACGCGTTCCACCGGACCGCGGCGCGGCACCCTAACCGGGCATTGCCGGCACAGAAAGTCGACTCCTATATTCGGACGAGCTCGATTGCGCTGACCCGAGCTTTTCCCGATGAGGAGAAATCTGATGATGAAGACGGTAAAGGCGCTGGCGGTGACCGCACTGGGGATCGCGCTCGCGTTCGGCCCGGCGGTCGCCGCCACCGCGGTGCCCGCCACGCCGGACACCGCGACCATCGCCTCGGCGAGCCCGCGGGCGGAGTACCTGGGCGGGGTGAACCTCTGGGAATTCTGCCGCAAGCTCGGCCACCGCGACGTCACCAACAATTCCCCGCACACGGTCTACAGCTGGTACTGCATCAGGAACGACGACACGCTCGAAGACATCAACATGTACGCGGCCTGCCAGTGGCAGTACAACAAGCAATGGGCCAAGCCCGCCTTCTGGGACGAGTACAACGAGTACAGCTGGTACTGCTACCTCGACTGACCGAGGCGCATTCGAGAGGCAGGGCCCTCAGTGGGCGGCGGCGTCCCAGGAACGGCCGACGCCCACTGAGACCTCCATCGCCACCGACAACTCGTACGCGCCGCCCATCTGCGCGCGGACCAGCGCCTCGACCTGCTCGCGCTCGCCCTCGGCGATCTCCAGCACCAGTTCGTCGTGCACCTGGAGCAGCATCCGCGACCGCAGGCCCGACTCCTCCAACGCGCGGAACACGCCGAGCATCGCGACCTTGATGATGTCCGCCGCGCTGCCCTGGATCGGCGCGTTCAACGCCATCCGCTCGGCCATCTCCCGGCGCTGCCGGTTGTCGCTGGTCAAGTCGGGCAGGTAACGCCGGCGGCCGAGGATCGTCTCGGTGTAGCCCTTCTTCCGCGCGTCCTCGACCACCGCGTGCAGGTAGTCGCGCACCCCGCCGAACCGGGCGAAGTACGCCTCCTTCTGCTCCCGCGCCTCGGCCGCCGAGATCCGCAGCTGCTGCGCCAGCCCGTACTCCGACAGCCCGTACGCCAGCCCGTACGACATGGCCTTCACCCGGCGGCGCTGCTCGGCGGTGACCTCCGAGGTCGGCACGGAGAACGCGCGCGACGCGACGAACGTGTGCAGGTCCTCGCCGCTGCGGAACGCCTCGATCAGGCCCGCGTCCTCGGACAGGTGCGCCATGATCCGCATCTCGATCTGGCTGTAGTCCGCGGTCATCAGCTCGGCGTAGCCCGGCCCGACCACGAACGCCTCGCGGATCCGCCTGCCCTCGTCCGTGCGGATCGGGATGTTCTGCAGGTTCGGGTCGGTGGACGACAGCCGACCGGTCGCCGCGATCGTCTGGTGGAACGTGGTGTGGATGCGGCCGTCGTCGGCCACCGACTTGAGCAGCCCGTCGACGGTGGACTTCAGCCTGGTCACGTCCCGGTGCGCGAGCAGGTGCTGCAGGAACGGGTGCTGGGTCGCCTCGAACAGGTTCTGCAGCGCGTCCGCGTCGGTCGTGTACCCGGTCTTGGTCTTCTTCGTCTTCGGCATGTTCAGCTCGTCGAACAGCACCGTCTGCAGCTGCTTGGGCGAGCCGAGGTTGATCTCCTTGCCGATCACCGAGTACGCGTCCTGCGCGGCCTGCTTCACGCCCGCCGCGAAGTGCGCCTCCAACGCCGCCAGGTGCTCGGTGTCGATCGCGATGCCGACCGCCTCGACGTCGTCGAGCACCACCATCAGCGGCAGCTCCAGGTTCGCCAGCAGCTCGCCCTGGCCGGTCGCGACCAGCTCCGCGTCCAGCGCGTCGGCCAGTTCCGCCACCGCGAACGCCCGCACGATCGCCGCCTGCGCGGTCTTCTGCCGCTCCTCCTCCTCGTCGGCCAGCAGCGACAGCTGCCCGTCGTCGGGCTCCTCGGCCCGCAGCTCGCGCTTGAGGTAGCGCAGCGCCAGGTCGTCCAGCGCGAACGACCGCTGGCCGGGCCGCACCAGGTAGGCGGCCAGCGCCGTGTCGCTGCTCACGCCGCGCAGCCGCCAGCCGCGCGCCCGCAACGCCCGCAGCGGCAGCTTCAGGTCGTGCGCCGCCTTGACCACCGACTCGTCGGCCAGCCACGCGGCCAGCGCGTTCTCGTCGGCCTCGGTCAGCGACGCGACCTCCACGTACCCGCCCTCGCCGCCGACCGCGGCCAGCGCCAGGCCCTCCAGGTCGCCGCCCGAGGAGCGGAACGCGATGCCGACCCGGCCCGACCGGGCGTGCGCGTCGAGCCACGCGGCCACGCCGCCGACCTCCACCGCGCCGCCGCGGACCGTGAAGCCCTCCTCGGCCTCCGGCTCGGCGGTGGGCAGGGTCGAGAACAGCCGGTCCCGCAGCACCCGGAACTCCAGCTCGTCGAACAGCCGGTGCACGGCGTCGCGGTCCCACTGCCTGGCTTCCAGCTCCGCCGGGCCCAGCGGCAGCTCGACGTCGCGCACCAGCTCGGTGAGCTGCCGGTTCAGCATGATGTTGGCCAGGTTGGCCCGCAGCGCGTCGCCGACCTTGCCCGGCACCTCGTCGATGTGGTCGATCAGCCCGTTGAGGGAGCCGAACTGGGTGAGCAGCTTCACGATCGTCTTCGGGCCGACGCCGGGCGTGTTCGGCAGGTTGTCCGACGAGTCGCCGCGCACCGCCGCGTAGTCGGCGTACAGCTCGGGCGGCACGCCCTGCTTCTCCAGCACCAGCTCGGGGGTGTACCGGGCCATCTCGGACACGCCCTTGACCGGGTACAGCACCGTCACCTTGTCCGTGACCAGCTGCAACGCGTCGCGGTCGCCGGTGCAGATCAGCACCTCGAAGCCGAGCGCCGTGGCCTGCGTGGTGAGCGTGGCGATCAGGTCGTCGGCCTCGTAGTTGGCCTTGGACAGCACCGGGACGTTCAGCGTGCCCAGCACGTCCTCGATGAGGCTGACCTGGCCGCGGAACTCGTCCGGTGTCTCGCTGCGACCGGCCTTGTACTCCGCGTAGGCCTCGGTGCGGAACGTCTTGCGCGAGACGTCGAACGCCACCGCGATGTGCGTCGGCTTCTCGTCCCGCAGCAGGTTGATGAGCATCGACGTGAAGCCGTAGACCGCGTTGGTGGTCTGGCCCGTGCCTGTCTGGAAGTTCTCCTTGGGCAGCGCGAAGAAGGCGCGGTAGGCCATGGAGTGACCGTCGACCAGCAGCAGGCGGGAGGCTTCTGAAGTGCTCACGGCCCGAGTCTAGGGTGAGGGTCCGACAGCGCCGCACCGACTGGAGAACACGTGACGCCAGCACCCGAGGACATCCCCGGCGCCGACCAGGCCGCCGCCCACGAGCAGCTCACCTCGAAGCTCGGCATCGAGATCACCCGATGGGATGCCGACCGGCTGGTCGGGACGATGCCGGTGAAGGGCAACCGCCAGCCGTACGGGCTGCTGCACGGCGGCGCGAACGCGGCGCTGGCGGAGACGCTCGGCTCGGTCGCGGCGGCCATGCACGCGGCGCCGGAGCGGCTGGCCGTGGGCCTGGAGCTGTCGTGCACGCACCACCGGGCCGTCGCCGAGGGCATCGTCACGGGGGTGTGCACGCCGATCCACCGCGGGCGCAGCACCGCCACCTACGAGATCGTGATCACCGACGAGGAAGGCAGGCGCGCCTGCACGGCCCGGCTGACGTGCTTCCTCAAGGATGCCCCGAAAGGGTGAACGTGCCGGTTGGGTCACCCGGAGGTGTGCAAGGCCGGGTGACCGAGGGTATGCAAGCAGTGGTGAGGCGGAGGTGGGGCGTGCGGCGCGTGCTGGTGATGATGGCCGTGGTGCTGGCGGCGGCCGGGTGCGGTGACACCCCGGTCGTGGCGGGGCCGGAGACCACGGCGTCCGCGGCGGCGACCTACCCGGTGCCCCCGCAGACGGTGCGGCCCGACGAGAAGCCGCTCAAGATCCCCACCACCGCGGACGGCGACACGGCGTTCACGCTGGTCGGCCTGACCACGGGGGTGGAGACGCTGATCGGCAGCCACGCCGAGTTCCACGCCAAGGGCCAGTTCGTGCGGATCCGGATGAGCGTGATCAACAACGGGCGCAGCAGCGTGTCGTTCGACGCGCGCCGGCACGTGCTGATCGACGACCGCGAGGCCGAATACACCGTGGACACGCAGGCCATGACCATCAAGCGGCAGCCGGAGACGATCGACCTCGGCGCGAACGTCCGCCTGGAGTACGACGTCTACTACGACCTGCCCGAGGACGCGAAGCCGCAGGCCCTGCGCGTGTACGGCGGGCCGACGCTGACCGACCTGAAGGACGAGTCGAGCACCGAGATCCCGCTGGCCCAGCCCTGACGGCCGGGCCGGCGGGTCTCCGGCTCAGTGCCCGCCGAGGTACGCCGCGCGCACCTGGGGGTCGTCCAGCAGCTCCGGACCGGGCGCGCTCTTCACGACCCGGCCGGTCTCCAGCACGTACGCGCGGTGGGAGAGCTTCAGCGCCTGCTGCGCGTTCTGCTCGACCAGCAGCACGGTCGTGCCGCGCTTGTTGATCTCCTTGATGATCTCGAAGATCTGCGCGATGAGCATGGGCGCGAGGCCCATCGACGGCTCGTCGAGCAGGAGCACCTTCGGCTTGGTCATCAGCGCCCGGCCGATGGCGATCATCTGCTGCTCGCCGCCGGACATGGTGCCGCCGAACTGGCTCTTGCGCTCCGCGAGCCGCGGGAACAGCTCGTAGACCTCGGCCAGGTCGGCGTCGAGCGCGTCCTTGCGGGTGAAGGCGCCCATCAGCAGGTTCTCCTGCACCGTCATGCCGGGGAACACACCGCGGCCTTCCGGTGACTGGCCGATGCCCGCCACGACCCGCTTGTGGCCGGGCATCTTGGAGATGTCCTGGCCGTTGAACAGCACCTGGCCGCTGGTCAGGGGGCGCAACCCGGAGATGGTCTTCAGCGTGGTCGTCTTGCCCGCGCCGTTGGCGCCGATGAGCGAGACGATCTCACCGTCCTCGACCTGCAGGCTGATGCCCTTGATCGCGGCGATCTTGCCGTAGTGGACGTGGATGTCCTTGAGCTCAAGAAGCATCTTCGGACACCCCCAGGTACGCCTCGATGACCTTCGGGTTGTTCTGCACCTCTTGCGGGAGCCCTTCTGCGATCAGCTGGCCGAAGTCCAGCACCGCCACGCGGTCGCTGACGCCCATGACCAGGCTCATGTCGTGCTCGATCAGCAGCACGGTCCGGCCGCTGTCGCGGATCTTGCGGATCAGCGCCTGCAGCGATTCCTTCTCGGCCGGGTTCATGCCGGCCGCGGGCTCGTCCAGCAGCAGCAGCTTCGGGTCCGTGGCCAGCGCGCGGGCGATCTCGAGCCGCCGCTGGTCGCCGTAGGGCAGGTTCTTCGCGGTCTCGGTCATCCGGCCGGGGATGCCGACGAAGTCGAGCAGCTCCCGGGCCAGCTCACGGCCGCGCTTCTCCTCCTTGCGGTGCCAGGGCAGGCCGAGCGTGGCGCCGATCGCACCGGTCTTGTGGTGCGCGTCCGCGCCGACCATCACGTTCTCCAGCGCCGACATGTTGTGGAACAGCCGGATGTTCTGGAACGTGCGGGCGATGCCCTGCTTGGTGATCTTGAACCGCTTGGTGCCGTCGAGCCGGGCGCCGTTGAACAGCACCTGGCCCTCGGTGGGCTGGTAGACGCCGGTGACCACGTTGAACACGGTGGTCTTGCCCGCGCCGTTGGGCCCGATCAGGGCAAAGATCTCGCCCTGGCCGACGCTGATCTTCGCTTCGCGGAGCGCGACCACGCCGCCGAAGCGCATGGTCACGTTGTCCAGCTGAAGGACGGGAGTGCTCACTTGGCCGCCTCCGTCGAGACATCGGTGTCCGGACCCGCGACCTCGGCGCCCATCGCGCCCATGCCGCCGGTGCCCTCGTGCAGTTCGGCCTTGCGCCTGCGGGAGGGCAGCAGGCCCTCCGGCCGCAACGCCATCATCAGCACCAGCACACCGCCGAACAGCAGGATGCGGTACTCGGCCGGGTCCTTGCCCAGCGCTTCCTTGAGCCACTCGACCTCGCGGAACCGCTCGGGCAGCCAGGCGATGACGAACGCGCCGAGCATGACGCCGGGCAGGTTGCCCGCGCCGCCGAGGACGACCGCGGCGAGGATGGTCGCGGACAGGATGAACGGGAACGTGCCCGGCTCGATGAACACGGCCTTGCCCGCGTAGATGCCGCCGGCCAGACCGCCGATCATGGCGCCGATCGCGAACGCGAGCAGCTTGAACTTGAACGTCGGCACGCCCATCAGCTCGGCCGCGTCCTCGTCCTCCCGGATCGCCGCCCACGCGCGGCCGACGCGGCTCTTCTGCAGCCGCACCGAGAAGACGATCACCACCACGATGGCGGCGACCATCAGGTAGTAGTACGGCGCGGGCAGCACGCCGAAGTCCAGGCCGATGGCCGGCATGTCCGTCGGGTGCGGGATGTTGGGGATGCCGCGCGCGCCGCCGATCTCGTCGGTGTTGTTCGCGGTGATGCGGATGATCTCGCCGAAGCCGAGCGTCACGATCGCCAGGTAGTCGCCGCGCAGCCGCAGCGTCGGCGCGCCGAGGATGACGCCCGAGACCGCCGCCAGGAAGATGCCGAACACCACCGTCGGCCAGTACGACCAGCCGTGCTCGGTGGCGAAGTAGGCCAGCGTGTAGCCGCCGATGGCGAAGAACGCGACGAAACCGAGGTCGAGCAGACCGGCTTGGCCGACGACCACGTTCAGGCCGATCGCCAGCAGCATGTAGGTGCCGATCGGGTAGATCAGCACCGTCGTCCAGTCCGCGCCGGGCGACATGAACGTGCCGATCCACGGCGCGGGCAGGATCAGCGCGAACACGAGCGCGCCGATGTAGACGACGAACCGCTGCCAGGTCTTGGCGCGTTCCCACCAGTCGCGTGCGCCGTCGAACAGGGCGCCGACGCGCCTCAACGGATTCGCGTTGCCAGTCACTCCGTTGCCTTTCATGCGCGGGCCTTCTGCAGGGATTCGCCGAGGATGCCGGTCGGGCGGAACATCAGCACGATCACCAGCACGGTGAACGCGATCACGTCCTTCCACTCCGAACCCAGGAAGATCGCGCCCCAGTTCTCGATGAGGCCGAGCACGATACCGCCGAGCAGCGCGCCGCGCAGGTTGCCGATACCGCCGAGCACCGCCGCCGTGAACGCCTTGATGCCGAGCACGAAACCGACGTTGAAGACGGTGTTCTCGAACTCCATCAAATACAGCGCGCCCGCGACGCCCGCCATCGCGCCACCGAGCAGGAACGTGACCCGCACGATGTTGTCGATGCTGACGCCCATGAGCACCGCGGCTTCGGGGTCCTGGGCGGTGGCGCGGATGCCGCGACCGATCTTGGTCTTGTTCACCAGCCGGTCCAGCGCGATCATCATGATGACCGCGGCGACCACGACGATGATGTGGTCGGTGCGCACCGCCGCGTTGCCGATGGTGAACACCGTGTCGCGGTCGACGATGCGCGGCGCGGACTGCTGGTTGCGCCCCGCGTTGCCGGTCAGCCAGGGAATGATGACCAGCGCGAACAGTTCCTGGAGGAACAGCGACGCGCCGATCGCGGAGATGAGCGCGGTGAGCCTGGTCGCGCCCTTGCGGCGCAGCGGCCGGTAGGCCACCACCTCCAGCAGCATCGCGGCGCCGCCGGAGATCGCCGCGGACGCCACGATGATCAACAGCATCACGCCGAACAGGGCGAACCCGGTCAGCGGCGACGCGGGCGCGATCGCCGTGATCACCACGAGCGACGTGAACGTGCCGATCATGAAGATCTCGGAGTGCGCGAAGTTGATCAGACGCAGCACGCCGTAGACCATCGTGTAGCCGAGGGCGATGAGCGCGTAGATGGAGCCGAACACCAGTCCGCCCACCGTGCTGGGCAGGAACTGGTTGAGGAAATCATCAAGCATGACAGGTTTGCCTCACGAGACGGGCGGGGAGAGAAACTTCGCCAAAGTGGTGGGGAGCGGGAGCTGTCGTACCCACGACACTCCCGCTCCCCAGCGCGCTAGCTTGCTTGCCTGATCCGTCCCGCAGATCAGCCTTCCAGCTTCGCTTCCTCCGCCGGACCCAACAGCTTCACCTTGCCGTCGACGACCTGGTAGATGAAGATCGCGTTGTTCTCCGGCTCACCGTTCGCCTTGAACTTGAGCGGCTTGGAGACGCCCTCGAAGCTGACGGTCTTCAGGAACTCGTTGATCTTCTCACCGGTGGTGTTGCCCGCCTCGACGGCCTTGATGAACGACGTCGCGGCGTCGTAGCCCTCGGTCGCATAGATGGCCGGGTCGACGTTGGCGCTCTTCTTGTAGTTCTCGAAGAACGTCTTCAGCGCGCCGGTCACGTCGGGCGTCGGGATGTTGCACGGGCAGGCGAGGACGGCGCCCTCGGCGGCCGCGGTGCCCGCACCCGTGACGAGCTGCTGGTCGAGCGAGCCGTCACCGGAGGCGAACGTGGCCTTGACCCCGCCGTCGCGCAGCTGCTTGAGCAGCCGGCCGGCCTGCGCGTAGTAACCACCGAAGACGATCACGTCGGGGTTCGACGCGGCGACCTTCGTGACCGTGGACGAGTAGTCGGACGCGTCCTTGGAGAACTTGTCGGTCTCGACCGCCACGTTCGAGTCCTTGAACGACTTGGCGACCGCGTCGGCCAGGCCGACGCTGTACTCCTGGTCGTCGGACAGGACGAACGCCTTCTTCGGGCTCTTCGCCTTCACCAGGAATTCGGCGATGCCGGGGCCCTGGTCGGCGTCGTTCGCCACGACGCGGTGCCAGTAGGTCCAGCCGTTCTGGGCCAGACCGGGGTTCGTGGCCGACGGCGAGACGCTGGGGATCTTGCCCTCTTCCAGCTGGCCGCCGATGGCCTTGGACTCACCGGAGAAGGCCGGGCCGATGAGGGCCACGATCTTGTCCTGCGTGATGGCCTTCGTGATCAACGAGGTGGCCTGGTCCGCCTTGCCCTGGCTGTCGTACTGCACCAGCTCGATCTTGACCTTGGGGTTCTTGGCGTTGTACTCGTTGACCGCCATCACCGCGCCGTTCCGGGGCGGGATCACGATCGCCGCGTTCTCACCGGTGAGGTCACCCATGAACCCGATCTTGACCGAGGTGACGTCGCCACCAGCATCGCCACCGCCGCCGCCTCCGGCACAAGCCGCGAGCACCAGCGACGAAGCCGCCGCCAGCGCCAGAACTCGGCCGAGTCGTGCTCCTGACACCGGAATACCTCCCATGACACCAACCATCCCGCCGGTAGGCGGAGCCCTCACACGAGGGCGTGGGTTAGGGAGGGAACGTAGCTTCAGTTGAGTTCGCTGAACAGGTGGTCTTACTGCTCTGTGTCCACATCGTGACGGTAGTCACCGGAAAATGCCCCGATGTTAACCACCTCAAATCCAGCTCAAATCGCCGCAGGTCACAAGGTCAATGCGGGCAGTAACCAAGAATGACCTGACGGTCTGTCCGATACTCGAACGTGTATCACTCGCGGGGATAGTCACCCGAAGTTTTCGATGACGGCTTCGGCCACGGCCTTCATGGTGGTACGGCGATCCATCGCGGTGCGCTGCACCCACCGGAATGCCTCGGGCTCCGACAGACCCTGCTTGGTCATCAGCAATCCCTTGGCGCGTTCGACGACCTTGCGCGTCTCCAGCCGCTCGGTGAGCCCGGCGACCTCGTTCTCCAGCGCCTGCAACTCCGCGAACCGGCTCATCGCCAACTCGATCGCGGGCACCAGGTCGCGCTTGGCGAACGGCTTGACCAGGTAGGCCATGGCGCCCGCGTCACGCGCGCGTTCCACCAGGTCCCGCTGGCTGAACGCGGTGAGGATCACGACCGGCGCGATGCGCTTGCCCGCGATCACCGACGCGGCCTCGATGCCGTCGACCTTGGGCATCTTCACGTCCATGATGACCAGGTCGGGCCGCAGCTCGGTGGCCAGCGTGACCGCCTCGTCGCCGTCGGCGGCCTGCCCGGCCACCTCGTACCCTTCCTCGCGCAGCATCTCGACCAGGTCGAGGCGGATGAGGGCTTCGTCCTCGGCCACGAGCACGCGCCGGGGCGCGACCTCGGGCTGGGCCTCGGCAGCCTGATGGGTCACCGGGGTCCTCCTGACACTCTGACGGCGGCTCGACGCGGTCGCGTCGGACGAAACCGCAGTCTACCGGCGTGCACCGCCCGGTCCGCGCGGTTGGGCCGTGATCACGGCCACCGGCGACGACTTCGTCGGTTCGGCCCCCTCCGCTCGACCGAACGCCGTGGGTGAACACCTCCCCGGGCAGGTGTCACCCGCCCGGGGAGGTCCGCTCACCGGACCGCCTGCGGCGGCTCCCACCAGCCCGTGACGCCCTCCGGCCACTCCACCGCGGCCAGCGCCTCCTCGTGGTCGGGGTCCGGGCCGTCGACTTCGCGCAGGAAAAGGTCGTACCAGCCGGTCGACACGCCGAGGCCGCCGCCGACGCTGGGCACCTCCACCGCGCCGGGCAGCCCGAACACCGGGTGCAGCAACTGGTCGGCCACCTTCGGCACGCCGAGGCTCGCGGGCCACTCGACCCACCACCGGTCGCCCTGCGCCAGCGCGCGCACCCACGGCGCCGCGCTGAACAGGTGGTACCGGCGCAGCACGGCGCTGCCGACGCCCGTCGGGTACGGCGTCTCCGCCAAGTGGTCGCGCTCGACGGCGGTCAGCGGGCCGTCGATGAACGTGCCGCCCAGGTTGCGGCCCTTGAGCAGGTTGCGCACGTACTTCAGGCCGTCCGCCCACGCCCGCTCGTCCACGCCCGCGAGGTGCACGGCCGGTGGGTTCGCCGCGTCGAGCCCGATCAGCCGCAGCTCCACCGACCGCGGGTGGTGGACGACGCGCAGACCGGCCACGCCCGCCACCCACGACTCGTCGTAGCGCGGCAGCAGCTCGTACAGCAGCGGCCCGAGGGCGTGTTCGGTGAGATGCACGCGCGGGTGCGCGCCCGGCTCGACCGCGCGGAACGCGTGGGCCGGCCGCAACATGCTCGCGGGCGGGCGCAGCTGCAGGTGCGCGCCGGCGTCCAGACCCGCTTGCAGCACCACGCACTCCAGCGCGCGCTGGTCGTCGTCCTCCGCGTCGGGCAGGAACAGGCCGCGCACGTCGGCTTGGCCGCGCAGCGCGTCGACCACGCGTTCGCGGCGGTCGTCGGGCAGCCCGTGCAGCACCGCTTTCACCGCGGGCACGGCTTGGGTGAGGTTCTCGCCGGTGTACTTCCGGCGTAGGTCGACCAGCTGTTCGGTCAACGACGATCGCGCCATGGCAGTCCTCGCTCCCACCGCCCGGCTCGGCACGACAAGGACGCGTCACGCGTCGGTCAACGGTCTTCGGTGGTACTCCATGAGCAGGGGTGCCCTCACCCCGCGGCGGATCGGCCACCCGGTTGCCGGGGAGTGGCTCCAGCCTCACGTCTGCTCACACACGCCGCTTCCGACGATAGCGCACCGTTGCCCGCGAGGCGTCGCGTCCCTAGCGTCTGGCGCATGGTGAGCGGGGCGGAGCGGTTGCTGGGTGTGCTGGCCGCGCACGGCGTCGAGGTCGTGTTCGGGTTGCCCGGTGTGCACAACCTGCCGGTGTGGGAGGCGTTGCGGACTTCGGGCATCCGGCTGGTCGGCGTCCGGCACGAGCAGACCGCGGTGTACGCGGCCGACGGCTACGCCCGCGCCACCGGCCGACTCGGCGTCGCGCTGGTGACCACCGGTCCGGGCGCGGCGAACTGCCTCGGCGCGACCGGCGAGGCGTACGCGTCCGGGTCGCCGGTGCTGGTGATCGCCACCGACATCCCGTCGACGCTGCGCCGTCCCGGCGAGTACCGCGGCACCCTGCACGAGACGCGTGACCAGCGGGCGATGTTCCTGCCGGTGGTGAAGGGCGGGTGGACGCTGCGCGCCGCCGAGTCGATCGGCGTCTACGCCGACAGCGCGGCGCTGCTGGCCGCCACCGCGCCGCAGGGGCCGGTGTACCTGGGCGTGCCGACCGACTTCCTCACCGCGGACGCGGGCGTGTGGAACCGCATCCCGACCCGCGCGCCGGACGTGCCGGACGTGACGCCGGGCGTGGAGTTGGTGGCGGGCGCCGAACGTCCGCTGATCTGGGCCGGTGGCGGCGCCGCGCGGTCGGGCGCGGGCGCGGCGCTGGCCGCGTTGGCTTCGCGCGTCGGCGCGCCGATCGTCACCACGTACGGCGCGCGCGGGCTGGTCGACCACCCGCACGTGGTGCACGGGCCCGTGCACCTGCCGGAGGTCGGCGCGCTGTGGGACGAGGCCGACCTCGTCATCGGCGTGGGCAGCGACTTCGACGGGATGATGACGCAGAACTGGCTGCAGCCCGCGCCGCCGCGGCTGCTGAACGTCAACGTGGAGACGATCCGCAACTACCGGCCCGACGTGACGTTGCGCGGCGACGCGCGGATGGTGGTGTCGGCGCTGGCCGACGCCGTGCCCGAGCGGCCGGACACCGGCGTCGCCTCCCGGGTGGCCGAGCTGAACGACCTGGTGCGCAAGGCGGTCGAGGCGGACGAGCCGGGCGCGGTGCCGTTGCTGGAGGCGCTGGAGGGGCACCGGGTGGTGGCCGACATGTGCGTCGCCGGGTACTGGGTCGGCGGGTTCGGCCGGATCACCCGGCCGCGCGGGCTGGCCTACCCCGTCGGGTGGGGCACGCTCGGCTTCGGCTTCCCCGCCGCGCTGGGTGCGGCGGTGACCGGGCGGGTGGTGGCGGTGTGCGGTGACGGCGGGTTCCTGTTCGCGGTCGGCGACCTGGCCACCGCCGCGCAGGAGCAGCTGCCGGTGACCGTGGTGCTCGTCGACGACGGCGGGTACGGGATGCTGCGGCACGACCAGGCGCGGGCCGGGCACGAGCCGTTCGGCGTGGACCTGCGGTCGCCGGACTTCGTGGCGCTGGCCGGGAGCTTCGGCGTGGAGGCGTCCGTTGTGGACGGTTTCGGCGACGGGTTCCGCGCGCGCCTGGACGACTACGCGGCCCGGTCCGGGCCCAACGTGCTGGTGGTGCGCGCGGCGGCGTTGAAGCCACCGGTCACCACCTCACCCCGCTGGTACCGCAGGAGTTAAGGTGTCGAACATGAGTTCGAACGAACGCGTGTGGCCGGCGGCGGACGCCCACGACGAGCTGCGGCTGCTGACCGAGTTCCTGACCTTCCTGCGGCTGACCGCGGTGTCCAAGGTCGAGGGCCTGAGCTGGGAGGACGCCGCGGCCACGCCGATCCCGACGTCACCGGTGGTGAGCGCGCTCGGCGTGCTGCGCCACCTGACCGCGGTGGAGCGGTGGTGGCTGTCGATCGAGGCGGGCGGCGTCGAGCTGCCGTCGTTGTGGGGCGCGGACGCCGACGCGTCGTGGCTCCTGCACGAGGGCGACACGGTGGAGTCGGTGATCGCCGAGTACCGCGCCGAGTGGGAGCGGTCGGACAGCGCGCTCAAGGGCCTCGGGCCGGACGACCGCACCCGGGGCGACCACGACGGCAACGGCCGCACGGTGCGCTGGGTGCTCGCCCACCTGGTGCAGGAGACCGGCCGGCACGTCGGCCACCTGGACTTCCTCCGCGAACTGGCGGACGGCGAGAAGGGCGAGTAGCACTCCGGGGTGGTCCGCGGTGGTGGAGCTGGTGGCCGCCGCCCGCGAGGCCTGGCGGCGCAGCGGGAGTAGGTGCCGTCGCCGGTCCACGGAGGCGGAGTTCGTGGCCGCCGCGGACCGGTGAGCCCTGGCGGCGCAGCGGGAGTTGGGGGCCGGCGCCGGTCCGCGGGCAGGCGGTGGCCACCGTCGAGTGGCCGGTCGGGGCCGGTGATGACGCGAGCGGGTGAACGGGCGTGCGCCGTCCGGTGGCGGCTGATTGGATCAACGCCCATGCGCCATCTGGTAGCGGTGCTCGCCGCGCTCCTGTTGTCCGTGTCCGCCCTCACCGCGCCGGCGTCCGCCGCGCCGGCCGCTCCGGCGCGCGTCGAGCTGGACTTCACCGGCGCCGTGTCGTTGAACGGCTGCTCGGGCGCGGTCGTCCGGCCGCCCGTCCACCAGCCGTCGGACCCCGCGCTGGTGATGACGAACGGGCACTGCGTGCGGTTCATGGAGCCCGAGGAGGTCATGGTCGACGTGCCCTCGGACCGGAAGTTCACGCTGCTCGACAGCTCCGGCGAGGACTCCCTCGGCACGCTGCGCGCGTCCGCGCTGGTGTACGCCACGATGTCCCGCACCGACGTCGCGCTGTACCGGCTCACGTCCACCTACGGCGAGGTCGAGGCGATGGGCGGCCGGGCGCTGGAGCTGTCGGCGGAGCACCCCGCCGCCGGCATCGACATCGGCGTGGTGTCGGGCTACTGGCGGCACGTCTACTCGTGCCGGGTGGACGGTTTCGTGCACGAGCTGCGCGAGGGCCGGTGGACCTGGCGCGACTCGGTGCGCTACACCGAGGACTGCCGCACCAGGGGCGGCACGTCCGGCTCGCCCGTGGTGGACGTGGCCACCGGCAAGGTGGTGGCGGTCAACAACACCGGCAACGAGGACGGCGAGCGGTGCACGGACAACAACCCGTGCGAGGTCGACGCGACCGGTGAGGTGACCGTGCGCCAGGGCATCGGGTACGCGCAGCAGACGTTCCAGATCGTGCCGTGCCTGACCGGGGGCGGCCGGGTGGACCTGACCGCCCCCGACTGCGGGCTGCCGCGACCGGCGGCCCGGAGTTAGAACCGCTCGCCGGACAGGGCTTGGACGGCGGCCATCGGGTTGCCCAGGTGGTAGTGGTCGACGGCCAGGTAGGTCGGGGTCTTGCGGGCGGCGGGCTCGCAGAACCGGCGGGCCCGGTCGGCGAGCTTGCCGTTGTCGGTGGTCGCGGTGCCGGTGATCGGGACGTCCCGGAAGTGGTTCATCACGAACAGCGGCCGGAAGCCGGGTTCGGTGCGGGTGAGCGGCGTGGTCCAGCGGCTGTGGCACGACCAGTCGGACGTGCCCAGGCCCGACCCCATCGACCAGTGGTTCTCCACCGTCCACTCCGGCTGGTACATCACGCCGAACGTGTCGCGCTGCGGCGAGTCGCCCGACCGGCCGTGGTCGGTGAAGATCATCAGCCGCTTGTTCGTGGCGCGCAACGCGTTCAGGGTCGGCCAGCCGGTCGTCCGCACGCCTGCCTGGTCCGGGCGAAACAGGACGTCCGCCAGGCCGTCGACGCGGGCGAGTTCGGCGCGCAGCACCTCGGCGGAGACGTAGTCCTCCAGGAAGACCGTGACGAACTCGGCGGGGTTGCGGCCGAGGAAGTCCACGATCCGCTGCACGTCCACCCACAGCGCCACCGGGCGGCTGACCCACGTGCAGCTGTTGTGGCACAGGATCGCGCCGTCCGGCGTCTGGTGGACGTCCAGCTGGAACCCGCGCACGCCGTCCCTGAGCTGCTGCTCGATGCCGCGCGCCTGGTTCGGCGCGAGGTTGACGAACGGCGGGGCGAAACCGCCGTCCACGCCGTTGGCGTAGGCGTTGTGCGCGGTGAGGAAGGTGACCTGGTCCAGCCGCCGCTCGCCCTCCGGCGGCATCGGCGTGCGTCGGGGTGACACCGGGGTGAGGTACCAGAGGTCGGCGCCGGCGCCGATCCGCACCTGGTCCGTGCCCGAGGCGATCAGGTGGCGGTCGGCGCCGGGCACCTTGAGCCGGTGGCGGTCGCCGTCTGGCAGCACGTCCCACTGCGCGTCGGCGCTGCCGCAGGAGACCATCACGGCCTGGTCGCCCTGGCGGCCCAGGCACTGCGTGCCCTCGCGCAGCGTGCGGCCGGCGAGGGTCCACTGCTGGCGGTCCTCGTCGCCCTTGGGCCTGCGTTGGAGCACGGACGTGCCCGAGACGCCGGCGTTCAGGCCGGTGGTGGTGCTTTGCAGGTAGTAGAGGCCGTCGGCGGGCGCGGCTTGCGCGGTGAGCGGTGACATCAGGGAGGCGACGAGCGTGGCGATCAGGACTGACCGGGTGGCGCGCATCAAGAAGTCCTCTCGAAGGCTCCGCGGCGGCGGACAGTTCCACAGGGTAAACGCGAAAGCTCTTCACGTCAGCCCGTCCTACGCTGGTGTCATGACCGAACCGTGGGGTGACCCCGACAAGATCCGCCGCGTCCTCGCCACCGGCGGGACCTGGGCCGTGGTGGGGCTGGCCGACCACCCCCACCGCGCCGCCCACGGCGTGGCGAAGTTCCTCCAGCAGCGCGGCAAGCGGATCGTGCCCGTGCACCCGGACGCGCCGACCGTGCACGGCGAGCAGGGCTACGCGACGCTGGCCGACATCCCGTTCCCGGTCGACGTGGTCGACGTGTTCCGCCGGTCCGAGGCGGCGGGCGCGTTCGCCGACGAGGCGGTGGCGATCGGCGCGAAGGCCGTGTGGTTCCAGCTCGACGTGATCGACGAGGAAGCGTACGAGCGGGCCACCGCCGCCGGGCTGGACGTGGTCATGGACCGCTGCCCGGCCATCGAGTGGTCCGAGCACGGGCCGCGCTGATCACCGCCGGACCGCCGGGAACCCGTGCGCGCGGGCGGCGACGACCACGGCCAAGGCGGGCACGAGGAGCACCAGCGCGCTCCACGGCAACGAACCCGCGCCGAGCCGGTCGAGCAGCAGGCCGCCCGCGACGCCGCCGCCCGCCATGGCCGCGTTCCACAACGTGACCAGCAGTGCCTGCGCGGAGTCCGCGGCCTCGCCGCCCGCGTCGCCGGCCGCCGTGGTGAGCAGCGTCGGCACACCGCCGAACCCCAGTCCCCACAACGCCACCGCGACGTAGACCAGGGGCGCGGCGGCCAGGTCGGCGGCCAGCGCGGTGACCGCGACGGCGAACAGCACGGCGGCGGCGATCATCAGCCCGCGCAGGCGCCGGTCGACGTGCGCGCCGACGACCCAGATGCCCGCGACCGACGCCACGCCGAACACGAGCAGCACCGCGTCGATCCGGTCGGCCATGCCCAGCCGCGCCAGGTACGCGGCGAGGTAGGTGTAGAGGATCGTGTGCGCGAGCACGAACACCAGCGTCACGGTCAGCACCAGTGCCATCCCCGGCAGTGCCAGCGTGCGGAAGATCGGGATCCGGCCGCCGCGTGGCTGCCCGGGCTGGTCCGGCACCACCGCCACCACCCAGCCGACCAGCGCCACCGCCAGCGCGGTCATCGCCCAGAACGCGGCACGCCAGCCGAGCGCGCCGCCGAGGAACGTGCCCGCGGGCACGCCGAGCGACAACGCGACCGGGATGCCGGCCATGACCAGCGCGGTGGCCTTGCCGCGCAGGTGGTCGGGCGCGACCCGGCGGGCGTACCCGGCCAGCAGCGCCCACACCACGCCCGCGGCCACGCCGGCGACGAACCGGGCGACCAGCGTGACCGGGAAGGCCGTCGACACGGCGGTGACGGTGTTGCCGACCGCGAACCCCGCCACGCCGGCCAGCAGCAAACGCTTGCGCGGCCAGGTCGAGGTGGCCGCGGACAGCGGGATCGCCGCCGCGACCGTGCCGATCGCGTAGACGGTGACCAGCTGCCCGGTCGCGGACTCGCTCACGCCGAGGCCGGCGCTCATGCCGCGCAGCACGCCGGCCGGCAGGGCCTCGGTCAGGACGGTGATGAACGCGGCCGTGGCCAACGCGAGCAGTGGCCGCAGGGGCAGCTTCCCGGTCTGCGGCACGGTGTCGGTTCGAGGGGCGGTGATGCGCATACCGCATGGTCGAACCTGACACCGGTGTCACTTTCAAGCGACGGTGAGCCGGGACACACGTCGGGCTAACGGGCCTGCCGACGGGCGGTGACCTCGATCTCGATGCGCATCCTCGGGTCGGCCAGGCCGCACTCCAGCATCGTCGCGGCCGGGCGGACCTCGCCGAACGCCGCGCGCAGCACCGGCCAGCACGGCTCGAAGTCCTTCGCGTCGGGCAGGTAGTACGTCACGCGCACCACGTCGGCGAAACCGCTCTCCGCCTCGGCCAGCGCCGCGCCGATGTTGGCCAGGCACTGCTCGGCCTGCGCCACCACGTCGTCGGAGATGGTCATGGTGGCGTAGTCGAAGCCGGTGGTGCCGGACACGTGCACCCAGTCGCCGTCGACCACCGCACGCGCGTAGCCGATCTGCTCTTCGAACGTGGAACCGGACAGGATCGCTCGCCTCATGGGTGCACCCTAAGTCGCCTCCGGACCGTGCTCGAAGCCGTTTCCGCGCGGCGATAGCGGCCGTATAAGGCCGGTCAGTACCCTGCGGGCCATGCCGGTCGTCGCGCTCAACGGGATCAACCTCAGCTACCACGTGGAGGGCGAGGGCGACCTCGTCGTCATGGTGATGGGCACCGGCAGCCCGGGCCGGGTGTGGCACGCGCACCAGGCGCCCGCGCTGCGCGAGGCCGGGTTCCGGGTCGCGACCCTCGACAACCGGGGCATCCCGCCGACGGACGAGTGCGCGTCCGGGATGACCATCGAGGACCTGGTCGGCGACGTCGCGGCGTTGGTCGAGTCGCTCGGCGGGCGGGCGCACGTCGTCGGCACGTCCATGGGCGCGCGGGTGACGCAGGAACTCGCGCTGGCCCGGCCGGACCTCGTGTCGAAGGCCGTGATGCTGGCGACCGCGGGCCGCAACGACGCCGTGCAGTCGGCGTTGTCGCACGGCGAGCGCGCGCTGCACGACCAGGGGATCACGCTGCCCGCGCGGTACTACGCGGCCGTGAACGCGGTGCTGAACCTGTCCCCCGCGACCCTGCGCGACCCGGTAGGTGTGCGGGACTGGCTGGACGTCTTCGAGTTCACCGGGTCCGCGGTGGGCAAGGGCGTGCGGGCGCAGCTGGAGCTGAACGACTTCGACGACCGGCTCGACGCCTACCGCGCCATCACCGTGCCGTGCCTGGTGGTGGGCTTCGCCGACGACCGGGTCCTGCCCGCCCACCTGGCCCGCGAGGTGGCCGACGCCATCCCCGGCGCGCGGTACGAGGAGGTGGCCGACGCGGGCCACTTCGGGTTCCTCGAACAGCCCGAGGCGGTCAACCGGCTGCTGGTGGACTTCCTCACGGGCTGAACCGAGTCCGTCCACTCCACGTTGTGGAAGGTGAGCACCGACGGTGACCGGCCGGCCACGTTAACTCGCCTACCCCCGCGCCGCGAACGCCGTTACCGTCGATCGCGACCTGGTGGGAGGGCACATGGACGCGCGACGGTTCGGCCGCACCGCCCGCTTGGTCGCCCTGGCCGCGGTCGGCGGGGTGACGTGCCTCGTGCTCGTCCCCGTCGCGATCAACGCCGCCACCGGCGGGTCCGCGCTGCCCGTGCTCGGCCCGCACGCGCGGTGGCTGTGGCCGGCGCTGATCGGGCTGTCCGCGCTCACCGCGTGCCTCGCGGCGTGGGACCGGCTGAGCGCGCTGCTCGTGCGGCGACGGCCCGCGCACCCCGCCAACCGACGGGTGGCGTTGGAGCGGGTGGAGCGGTTCGTGCGGGCGCGGGTGGACGGGTCGCCGGCCGAGCAGCTGCGGCTCAAGCTCGGTGTCGTGCCGAGGGTCGGGCCGCGCCTGTCGACGCGGGTGCGCCACCCGGTGGTCGTGGCGGGCGAGGCGGGCGCGGGCAAGACGACGTTGCTGCTGGAGCTGGCCGAGGCGTTGCTGGCGCGCGCCGCGCTCGACCCCGTGCAGCCGGTGCCGGCGCTGGTGGACCTCGGCGGGTGGCGGCGTGACGACGACTTCGGCGAGTGGCTGCTGCGCGTGCTCGCCGACCGGTACCGGATCGCGCCGCGGGTCGGGCGGGCGTGGCTGCGGGAGCGCAACCTCGTGCTGCTGTTCGACGGGCTGGACGACCTGGCGCCCGCCGACCGGGTCGAGTGCCTGGCGTGGATCACCGCGCTGAACGTGCCGCAGGTCGTGCTGTGCACCGCGAGCGACGAGCACGAGCACTTGCCCCGCTGCGACGTCGTCCAGGTGGAACCGCTGTCGCGCACCGTGGTGCAGGAGCTGATCGCCGCGTGCGGCCCGCGGCTGGACGGCCTGCACGACGAGCTGGAGAAGAACCCGGACCTGTGGGACGAGCTGCGCACGCCGCTCGCGTTCGGCCTGCTGGCGTTGGCGTACCGGGCCGGGCGGGCGGAGTACCGGGGCGTGCTGGACACCTACGTGGTGGAGTCGGCGGCACGCGGCGCGACGCGTCCGGAGCGGACGGTGCGGGCGTTGCGGTTCCTGGCCCGCATCGCGCGGCGCAAGCGCGACCTGCTGGCCCGGTCTCGGCTGCCCGCGCGGCACGTGTGGCTGGACTTCGTCGGCCCGGACGTGGTGTGGCGGCTGTTCCGGCGGGCCGCGCCGGGCGCGTTGGCGGGCGCGGCGGCGGCGTTGTGCTTCGTGGTCGGCGTGCGGCTGGGCCTGGTGGCGGCCGCGGTCGCCGCCGTGGCCACGGTCCTGGTGCCGCACAGCGCTTTCCGGGTGACGCGTCGTGACCCGAGGCGCGGGAACCTCTGGGCGGCAACGGGTTTCGCCGCCGGCGCGGTGACGACCGGCGGTGTGGCGGCGCTCGGCGGTGTGCTCGGCGCGCAGGTCGCGCGGTGGCCCGCGGCGGTCGGGTACGGGCTGGTCGTCGTGGTCGCGCTGCTCGTCGCGTACGGCAACACGCGTGACCGGTACTGGGCGGTGGCGTGCGCGCTCGTGCCCGCCGGGGCGATGGTGGTGACCGGACCGTCGGCGGAACTGCTGGCCGGGTTGGGCATCGGGCTCGGCACGGGCGCGGTGGCGGGCGCGTTCGTCGGCGGTCTGCGCGAGGTGTGGTCCGGGGTGCGGGTCCGGCCGGCCACCGGACTGCGCTGGCTGCCCGCGGCGGGCGCGGTCGGGGTGGGCCTCGCGGCGCTCGCGGGCGCCGACGTCCGGCCGTCGGCGTGGGGCGCGGCAACCGGGCTGCTGGTCGGGCTGGTCGTCACGCCGATCGCGACGAGACCGTTCCACCCGGTCGCCGAACTGCTCGCCCGGCCGCTCGCGCTGGACGAGTTCCCGTTGCGCCGCAAGGCGATCCTGCAGTCCGCGCGGGACCGGGTGCTGCTGGTGGACGGGCACCGGTTCCCGCACGAGGTGGTCCGCGACCACCTCGCCGAGTGCGACCCGGCCGAGCTGGCGACGAGCGTCGAGCGCCGGCGCGCCGAGCTCAGCCCCACCGGGTCCGGCCCCACGGCTTGAACACCGACAGCACGGTGTTGAAGACGTAGAGCGCCGACGACACGCACGCCGCCGCGAACACGTCGCCGCCCGCCGTGCCGACGACACCGTCCGCCGCCTCGTGCAGGCCGGAGCGCAGCGAGAACGTCGTGGCCACGACCGCGATGACGGTCAGCACGAACTTCACCAGCACCCACCGGTGCTTCACCAGGCCCCACTTCGTGCCGAGCGACAGCACCACGCCGGTGACCAGCGAGCCCAGCGCCAGCGGTAACACGACGAGGTCGCCGAGCAGCTCCATCGCCTGGTAGAGCTGAGGTGCGTCGAACGCCGCCACCGCCAGCACGAGCATGCCGATCGTGACGCCGAGCCAGCCCACGGACGTGACGACGTGCAGCAGCAGCCACGTCTTGCGCGCCGTCGGCCTCATGCCCGGCCGGGCTTTGCCGGTCTTCACGGTTGTCATGGCGCACAGCGTGGCGCGCCGTGCGCCGTCACCGCGTCGGTCCGGCGGCGGCTCCCGCGGCTACGCCTGACGACGTACCCAGTGCGCCGGGCGGGTCACGGACTTCGGCAGCTTCGTCGTGTCGTCGCCCTTGGCCGCGTCCACCTGGGCCTGGGTGAGGAAGAAGGCGCCGGTCAGGTTCGCGCCGGACAGGTCGGCGCCGCGCAGGTCCGCGCCGATGAAGTCGACCAGCCGCAGGTCCGCGTTGGTCAGCTTGGCGCCGATGAGGTACGCGCCGCGCAGGTTGGACGCCCGGAGGTTGGCGCCCTTGAGGTCCTTGCCGATCAGGTCCGCGCCCCGGCGGTTCTTGCCCTTGCCGCGGGTCAGCTCGCTGGCGCGCAGCAGCAGGGCGTTCGCGCGCTCCCAGTGCGGTCCGACGTCCAGCGCCAGCAGCTCTTCGGGCGTGCCGGTGGTGAGCGCCTCGATCGTCTTCCTCAGCTCGCGCACGGCGGGGTGCAGCGCGCGGGCCGGTTCCAGGTCCAGCGCCTCGGTCAGGTACCAGAGCAGTTCGTGCAGCTGTCTCATGACCGGGAACACGTCGAACATGGTCTTCGCCGACGCGGGGTCGTCACGCCAGCTCGTGCCGCCGAACGTCACCTGCGCCACCTGCTGGCCCGCGCCGAAGCAGTCGTAGACCGTGCAGCCGGTGAAACCCGTGTCCCGCAGCTTGGTGTGGATGCCGCAGCGGAAGTCGTCGCGCAGGTTCGGGCACGGCGTGCGGGCGGGCTTGTCGATCGCGAAGTCGACCGACTTGGCGAACGCGGGCACCACGCAGCACAGGGCGAAGCAGCGCGTGCAGTCGGCGCGGAGGTCGTTCATGCGCTCAACGTGTCCAGGATCTGCTCACCGTACTTGGCGAGCTTGTTCTCGCCGACGCCGCTGATCGCGCTCAGCTCGTCCAACGTCGACGGTGTCGTGGCCGCGATCTGCCGCAGCGTGGCGTCGTTGAAGATGATGTAGGGCGGGACGCCCTGCTCCCTCGCCTGCACCGTCCGCCACGCCCGCAGCTTCTCGAACACCGGCATGGCCTCGGCGGGCAGGTCCACCGGCGCGTTCTTCGCCGCCTTGGCGGTCTTGACCTTGGCCAGGCGTTCCGGCTCACGCCGCATCAGCACCTTGCGGCCCTGGTAGAGCACCTCGTCGCTGCCGGGCGTGACGACGAGCGTCGAGTACTCGCCCTCGACCGCGATCAGGCCCTGCGCCAGGAGCTGGCGGATCACGCCGCGCCAGCCGCTCTCGTTCAGCTCCGTGCCGATGCCGAAGACCTTCAGCTGGTCGTGGTCGTGCTGGATGACCTTCGCGGTCTTGCGGCCGAGCAGGATGTCGATCGTCTGGCCCGCGCCGAACTTCTGCCGCCGTTCGTTGCGCAGGCGCACCACGGTGGACAGCACCTTCTGCGCGGCCACCGTGCCGTCCCACGTCTCCGGCGGCGCGAGGCAGGTGTCGCAGTTGCCGCACGGCGTGCCGGACTGGCCGAAGTACTCCAGCAGCCGCACCCGGCGGCACTCGACCGTCTCGCACAGCGCGAGCATCGCGTCGAGGTGGGCCATGAGCTTGCGGCGGTGCTGCTGGTCGCCCTCGGAGTCGTCGATCATCTTGCGCTGCTGCACGACGTCCTGCAGGCCGTAGGCCAGCCACGCGGTGGACGGCAGCCCGTCACGGCCCGCGCGGCCCGTCTCCTGGTAGTAGCCCTCCACGGACTTCGGCAGGTCGAGGTGGGCGACGAACCGCACGTCCGGCTTGTCGATGCCCATGCCGAACGCGATGGTGGCGACCATCACCAGGCCGTCCTCGCGCAGGAACCGGGACTGGTTGCGCGAGCGGACGCCCGCGTCGAGGCCCGCGTGGTAGGGCAGGGCCGCGATGCCGTTCTGGGTGAGGAACTCGGCGGTCTTCTCCACCGAGTTGCGCGAGAGGCAGTAGACGATGCCCGCGTCGCCCTTGTGCTCGGTGCGCAGCAGTTCCAGCAGCTGCTTCTTCGGCTCGTTCTTGGGCACGATCCGGTACTGGATGTTCGGGCGGTCGAAGCTGGCGACGAAGTGCTTCGCGTCACCGAGGTTGAGGCGCTCGGCGATCTCGGCGTGCGTGGCCGGCGTGGCGGTCGCCGTGAGCGCGATGCGGGGCACCTCCGGCCACCGTTCGTGCAGGTGGGAGAGCGCCAGGTACTCCGGCCGGAAGTCGTGGCCCCACTGCGAGACGCAGTGCGCCTCGTCGATGGCGAACAGGGCGATCTTGCCCCGTTCCAGCAGGCGGGTGGTCTGCTCGGTGCGCAGGCGTTCGGGGGCGAGGTAGAGCAGGTCCAGCTCGCCCGCCAGGAACTCGGCCTCGACGAGGGCCCGTTCGTCGGGGAACTGGGTCGAGTTGAGGAACCCGGCGCGCACGCCGAGGTCGCGCAACGCGTCCACCTGGTCCTGCATCAGCGCGATGAGCGGCGAGACGACCACACCGGTGCCGTCGCGCACCAGGGAGGGGATCTGGTAGCACAGCGACTTCCCACCCCCGGTGGGCATGAGCACCAACGCGTCCCCACCGGAGACGACGTGGTCGACGATGTCCTGCTGCTCCCCGCGGAAGGACTCGTACCCGAAAATCCTTCGCAGCACCTCTTGCGAAGCCATCGCGCGATCCTAACCGACCCCTCCGACACCTCCTGCGGTCCGACCCTCGAACACGGTCCGGCGATGCCACCGGAAGGGCCGCCGCGGGATCTTGGCATCAGGTGACCCGCGACACGGCGGCCCGGAATGGGTGAAGATGGTGGGCAGGGGGTGGTGGCCGTGGGGGAGCTTTCCGGGGACGAGGCCAAAGCGCTCGCGAGCAGTTTGCGGCGATTGATGCAGTTGACCGCGAACCTCGTCGAGCAGGACGGTGAGGTGGCGCCGTTGCTCGCGCGGCTCCGTGGGCACCTCGGGTGTGAGTTGGCGCAGGTGTTGTCGGTCGCCACGAAGTTCGAGGTGTGGGAGCACGTCAACCTCCAGCGGGGTGTCGACGCCTACCTCGCGGAGCACACGCCGGATGCCCAGTGGTTCGGCGTGGGTGGGCAGCACCGCGGCCACGAGGACGTCATGGGGATGCTCCTGGCCGCGCGGCACTCGGTGGGGTTCGGGCTCGGGTCGGCCGACTACGCGACCGCGGCGGTGGGGCCGGCGGACAGCGTCGAGGTCGTGCAGCTGGGCCTGGTGCCGACCACGGCGCCCGACGGCACGCCCGTGCTGGTGGCCATCCGCGGGGCGAACGACTACGGGCCGCCGGTGTGCCGGTTGGAGGTGCTCGCGGCCGATCGCGCGGCGGCGCGGGCGGTCGGTGGGGAGATCGAGCGGTTGATGCGGGAGCACGACGTGTTCCGGCGGCAGGTGCTGGCGTTCGGGGTGAGCGAGCACCGGGGCAACGAGCTGCTGACGTTCCTGCCGCGGCCCGCGCTGGACGCCGACGACGTGGTGCTGCCGGACGGCGTGCTGGACTCGATCGAGGAGCACGTGGTCGGCATCGCCGAGCACTCCGAACGGCTGCTCGCGGCGGGACAGCACCTCAAGCGCGGGCTGCTGCTGCACGGTCCGCCCGGCACCGGCAAGACCCACACCGTCCGCTACCTGATGAGCCGGCTGCGGGACTGCACGGTGATCCTGTTGACCGGGCAGGCGATGCGGCTGATCGGCCAGGCGGCGGCGCTGGCGCGGCGGTTGCAGCCGTCGATGGTCGTGGTGGAGGACGTCGACCTGGTGGCGATGGACCGCGGTTTCGCGGCCGGCCCCACGAACCCGCTGCTGTTCACGCTGCTCGACGCGATGGACGGCGTCGGCGCGGACGCGGACGTCACCTTCGTGCTCACCACGAACCGGGCCGACGAGCTGGAACGCGCGCTCGCCGACCGGCCGGGACGCGTCGACCTGGCCATCGAGGTGCCGCGACCCGACGCCGACGGCCGCCGCAGGCTGATCGAGCTGTACGGGCGCGGTGTCGACCTGAGGGCCGACCTCGGTCCGGTGGTCGAGGCGACCGAGGGCGTCACGGCGTCGTTCATCAAGGAGCTGCTGCGGCGGGCCGTGCTGGGCGCGGTGCGGGCGGACGGCGGGGCCGGCGTGCCCGTGGTGGGCGACGAGCTGGCCGACGTGGCGCGGGCCATGGCCGGCGAACGCGCGTCGCTCACCGGCATCCTGCTCGGCGGCTCGGAGAGCCCGCAGCCGGGCGGCGGCATCGGCCCCGCGCAACCGGGCCTGGCCCCGCACGGGTTCGAGATCAGGGCGGCCAAGAGGTACTGAGGCGACGCTCGGCCAGGACTGCGGCCCGGACCCCGGCGGATCGGACCCCGGCGAATCGCACGCCAGCGGGGTCAGCGATCGGCGGACCGCATGCCAGCGGGTCAACCACCGGCGGATCGCACGCCGGCGGACACGTCAGCGAGTCAGAGCGGATCACACGTCAGCGGGTCGGACGCCGCAGGTCGGCGAGGAGGGCTGGGCCGGGGCCGTTTCCCCGCGCGCCCGGTCGTGCCATGGTGTCGGTGACGAAGAATTGGTCTGGACCTTCACCGGAGGGACCTATGCGCGGCACCACCGTGTTGCCGGGAACGCCCTGCCGGACGCCGCGCGACGGCGACCTGCCCCTGCACCGGCTGGAGGTGCCGGCGCCCGACGCGCCGCCGTTCGCGGTCGGCACGTTCGACACGATCGGGCCGATGTCGCGCGCGTCGTTCCCGCACCGGCACACGTTCCACGAGATCGTGCACGTCACCGGCGGCACCGGCACGCACGTCGTCGACCTCGCCCGCTGGGAGCTGCGCCCGCCGCACCTGTGCGTGATCGCGCCCGGCCAGGTGCACCACTGGGACGGCGCGGACGACCTCCAAGGCTCTGTGCTGCTGTTCACCGACGACTTCCTGCTCGACCACCCCGCCGACCGCGACCTGCTGCGCCGGCTGAGCGAACGGCCCTGGCTGACGCTGGACGAGTCGGCGCACGCCCGGATCGGCCGGCTCATCGCCGAGCTGCACGACGAGTACCGGCACGGCGAGGCGGGCGTGGAGACGGTGCTGCGGGCGCTGCTGCACGTGCTCGTCGTGCGCGCGTCCCGGCTGCCCGCGACACCGGCCGCACCGCCCGCCCGGCCCGGCGCGGTGGCGGAGGAGTTCGTCCGGCTGTCGAGCCGCACCGACCACCGGCTGTGGTCCGTGCGCGCGTACGCGGAGCGGATCGGCGTCACCCCCGGCTACCTGACCGAGGCGGTGAAGGCGGCGACCGGGCGGACGCCGTCGCAGCTGGTCCGCCAGGCGCGCACGCAGGAGGCGCAGCGGCTGCTGGCGAAGACGGAGCTGAGCGTGCGGCAGGTGGCGAACCGGGTGGGCTTCGACGATCCGGCCTACTTCTGCCGCTTCTTCCGCCGGGAGACGGGTGCGAGCCCCGGCGCGTTCCGGCGCGCCGCCGGCCGTTCACAGTGAGCGCGAAGGGCAACGGAGACCGCGAGGATCACCACGAACGGCGGCGTCAGTCCATCGTCCGCGGGTGAGCCGCGTCCCTAGGTTCGTGGTGGATCCCGAACCGGACCGCCCCCACGAGGAGCCGGCCCAGAGGAGAAGACATGGACGCATCCACGGACGGCGACCGCGGCACGACCGGGCAACCCCACGGCGACGAAGCGGACGGACACCACCTCAGCCGCAAGACGGTGCTGCGCGCCGCGGTCGCCGCGGGTGTCGCGCTGCCGGTGGCGATGATGGGCGTGCCCGCGCTGGCCCGGACGGTCGGCGCGAACGGCGAGCCGGTGGAGTTGACGCCGGCGTGCGACGACGGCGACGACCCGACACCGCCGCAGACCGAGGGCCCGTACTTCAAGCCGAACTCGCCGCGCCGCACGTCGCTGGTCGACGCGGGCACGCCCGGCACCAGGCTCACCGTCACCGGCTACGTGTTCGGCCTGGCGTGCCTGCCGCTGGGCAACGTGCTGATGGACTTCTGGCAGGCCGACGTCAACGGCGTGTACGACAACGCCGGCTACCGGTTCCGCGGCCACCAGTTCACCAACCCCGACGGCACGTTCACGCTGACTACGATCGTGCCCGGCCTCTACCCCGGCCGCACCAGGCACATCCACGTGAAGCTCCAGGCGCCCGGCCGGCCGGTGCTCACCACCCAGCTGTACTTCCCGGGCGAGCCGCGCAACAACACCGACAGCATCTTCGACCCGCGGCTGCTGATGGAGGTGCGCACCGTCGGCGGCGGCCGTGAGGCGAGGTTCGACTTCGTGCTGAACGTGCCGCAGAGCACCACCACGCGGCCGACCACGACCACGACACCGTCCTCGCCGGGCGGCGGCACGTGGGCGGCGGGCACGACCTACGCGATCGGCGCGATCGTCACCCACAACGGCGTCGGGTACGTGTGCTTGCAGGGGCACCTCGCCCAGCCGGGCTGGGAACCGCCGAACGTGCCCGCGCTGTGGCGCGCGGAGTGACCGCGGCCTGACGAGGGGAAGCCCCTCGGCGCGTCAACGGCGCTGAGGGGCCTCACCCTGCGCGTTGAAGTCTGTTGCCCGGCGCGCGGAAGTCCGGGGCGGGTCCGCCGGGGCAACACGCGGCCGCGTGACTCGCTCGACGGGCCGCGGGCGTCTCGGCTGGTGGGGCGTGCCGTCAGGCGGTGCCGCCGGTGCCCTGCGGCGGCACGTCGGCCGGCTCGCGGAACAGGTCGGTGTAGGACCGCTGCTCGTCGCGGCGCGGACCGCTCGTGTCCTCGGGCCGGTCCGTGTCCGGGTGGCTGAACAGCTCGTTGTACGTGGATGACATGTGGTTCCGACTTTCTCCGCGTCCGATGCGTGCTCACGGCCGGCGATGCCGGTCCGGAGATCCCCGCACGGCGCGAGGGTGTTCGGGGTTCAACAGATAAGGAACGCCCCGATGCGACCTACGGTACACGTCGTGGTGCCGTGACCGCCACAACGTTGGTGTGGAGCGTGTCGGGCGCAACCCGCAGGACGGCCGTAGAGCCGGCTCCGCCCCCGGACGAACCCAGTCCGACCTGGTCCGGATCGGGGTACGGGAGCACCGACCATGACGTCGGGTTCCGGCGACGCCCACGACCCACCTCCGGGCCGGATGTCCGTCCACAGTGCACCCGGACCGTCCACTTCGGACTTCCCACCTGGTCCCCGCGCAGTGCGGCCCCGCCGGCCTCACCGAAGGGCTGCTCACCCATTTGGCCGCCGGGACCGCCACCTGATCACATGACCGCGCGCCGGCGCTGTCCTACGCTGGTCATCCGGTGGAGGTGACCGTGATGGGCGATGACCGGCTGCTGGAGGCGTTCGTCGAGCTGGCGGACACCCTGGTCGAGGACTTCGACGTGCTCGACTTCCTCCACCTGCTGCTCGACCGGTGCGTCGAGCTCGTCGGCGTGGACGCGGCCGGACTGCTGCTGGCCGACCAGGACGGCACGTTGCGACTGGTCGCGACGTCCGACGAGCGGGTGCGGCCGCTGGAGCTGTTCCAGCTGCGGCACGAGGAAGGACCGTGCCTGGAGGCGTACGCCACCGGGACGGGCGTCAGCTGCCCGGACCTGGCCGCGGCGGGCGACCGGTGGCCCCGGTTCGCGGCGGAGGCGGCGGCGAGCGGGTTCGCCGCCGTGGACGCCCTGCCCATGCGCCTGCGCGGCGACGTGATCGGGGCGCTCAACCTGTTCCGCGGCCGTGCGGGCGCGCTGTCCGACACGGCGGCGCACACCGCGCAGGCACTGGTCGGCGTGGCCACCATCGGCCTGATGCAGGAGCGGTCGATCCGGCGCCAGGAAGTCCTCACCGGGCAGTTGCAGACCGCCCTGGACAGCCGGGTCGTCATCGAGCAGGCCAAGGGGTTCATCGCGCAGCGCCTCGGCGTCGACGTGGAGGCCGCGTTCGCCGTCCTGCGCGGCTACGCGCGCAGCCACAACCTGAAGCTCAGCGCCGTCGCCGCGGCCGTGACCAGCGGAGACGGCGGGCACGACCTGTTCCGCACGGCACGGCCCCGCCAGCACTCGCTCCCCCCGAACGGGTGACTTGGACCACTCGGGGAGGGCCGGGGGAACTAACCGGGCCGACGCGTGGTTGTACGGGGTGGTCGTCAATTTTGTGTCCGTGTTTCCATCGAAGTTTCGCGGGAATGATGTTGCGGACGAAGTTCTTTCTTTGCCTTGCAGGACAAGCTGGAGAAGTCGTCGTCTGAAATCCGACCCGGAGCCCCGATCGGGGCGCCGCATCCAGCTCTGCCAAGGGAGAAGACATGACTCAGGGCACCGTGAAGTGGTTCAACTCGGAGAAGGGCTTCGGCTTCCTCTCCCGCGAGGACGGCCCGGACGTGTTCGTCCACTACTCCGAGATCGAGGGCAACGGCTACCGCAGCCTCGAGGAGAACCAGCGCGTCGAGTTCGACGTCAACCAGGGCCCCAAGGGCCCGCAGGCCGTCGGCGTCCGCGCCATCTGATCACCTTCACGACCTGTTCGACTTGCTCCTACCAGCGGTGACGCTGACGGAGACTCGAAACCCGGCGCCCCTCGGTCCCGTTTGGGGCCGAGGGGCGCCGGGTATTTCCCCACCGATCGCCCGAGACCCCGGCGGCGGAGACCACGTCACCGCACGCACGGAGGTACCGCTCGTGACCGAAGCACTCCGGACCGGCACCGCGCCGGACCGTTCCCGCACCGCACCGGAACCCATGCTGGCCGGTGAGAAGTCCTCGACCCAGGTGTTCCTGGTGAAGCTCTTCGTCGTCGTGCCCGCGCTCGCCCTGGCCGCCGCCGTCCCGTTCGCGTGGGGCTGGGGGCTCGGCTGGGTGGACGTCGGCCTGGCCCTGTTCTTCTACGCCCTGACGTGCCTCGGCGTGACGGCCGGGTTCCACCGCTACTTCACCCACGGCGCGTTCACCGCGAACCGGGGGCTGCGGATCGCGCTCGCCGTCACCGGCAGCATGGCCATGCAGGGCCCGGTCATCGACTGGGTCGCCGACCACCGCAGGCACCACGCCTACGCCGACCGCGACGGCGACCCGCACTCCCCCTGGCGCTTCGGCACGTCCGCGGGCGCGCTGGCCAAGGGTTTCTGGCACGCCCACCTGGGCTGGCTGTTCGACCGCGAGCGGACCAACGCGGCGCGGTTCGCGCCCGACCTGCTCGCCGACGCCGACATCCAGCGGGTGAACCGCTGGTTCCCCGCCCTGACCGCGGTCACGCTGGTGTCGCCCGCCGTCGTCGGCGGCCTGGTGACGTGGAGCTGGTGGGGCGCGCTGACCGCGTTCTTTTGGGCGGGTCTCGTCCGGGTGGCCGTGCTGCACCACGTGACGTGGTCGGTGAACTCGATCTGCCACATGATCGGCGACCGGCCGTTCACCGCGCGGGACAAGTCGGCCAACTTCTGGCCGCTGGCGATCGCCTCCATGGGCGAGTCCTGGCACAACTCCCACCACGCCGACCCGACGTGCGCGCGGCACGGCGTGCGCCGCGGCCAGGTCGACATCACGGCCCGGCTGATCTGGGTGTTCGAGAAGCTGGGCTGGGCCACCAAGGTGCGCTGGGCCAGGCCCGAGCACCTGGCGCGCAAGCTCAAGGCCAACGCCGCCTGAACCGAGCGTGAACGAACTGCCCGTGCCCCGATCGGCACGGGCAGTTCCGCGTCACAAGGGACTTTCACCCGTCCGGCGTAATTTCGGTTCCGTGGAAGGAACTTCCATCACTCCACAATGGACCTGGTGAGCGGGTTGCGCGTGGCCGCCCGCCCGACGCGCTGATCCACTCGGTTACGATTCGGCCCCGACCTGGAGGGGCCATGGCACACGACGGATCCGAGCACTGCGCGGACGAACGGCTCGACGCAGGCGGCGAAGTCGCGGTCGCCCGACTGATCATGGCCGACGGCGACCTCGACCACGCCGCGCGCCACCTCGCGGACGCGTTGGCGGCCGATCCCCGGCTGCCGGACGCGCACGAGGCGCTCGCCGAACTCGTCGCCCACGCGGGCGGCCCGGAGCACGCGTTGCGGCGCTTCGAGCCCGAGCCGGAACGGACGTTCATCGGCACGGTCGCCGCGCACGCCCACGTGTGCGCCATGGCGGGCCGCTGGGACCAGGCCGTCCAGGAGCTGTTCGCCGTCGCCGCGCACGAGCCGCACCGGCCGTGGCTCGACGTCGCCTGGCTGCACCGCCACGACCTGCCCGACCTGCTCGACCCGAACGCCGCCGCCATCGCCGTGGCCCGGTTCGCGCAGCCCCTGGCCGACCCGGTCGAGGAGGACGAGCGCCCGCCGCTGCTGCCCGCGCTCACCCTGCTGCGCGGCTGCGTGGCCCGCCACCCCGAGCACGCCATGCTGCTGTGGTGCGGTTCCACGCTGGCCCGCAGGCTGGGCGCGTTCGACGAGGCCGTCACGTGGGCGCAGCGGTCGTTCGACGTCGAGCCGACCCACCAGGCGGCGGTGGTCAAGGGGTACGCGCTGCGCACCGCGGGCCGCCGTGACGAGGCGCTCGCCGCCTGGCAGCGTGAGGCGGCCCGCACGCCCGAGGACCACGACCTGTTCCTGGACATCGCCGACCTGCTGGAGGCGATGGGCCGGCCGGCCGAGGGGCTGGCGTGGGCGCAACGCGCGGTCGAGGCGAACCCCGAGCACCCGAAGGCCCTCGCCACCGCCCTCGGCCTGCGGCACGTCGTGGACGACGACGTGCGGCACCTCGTCGCGCTCGCCGACCACCTGCGTGACCACCCCGAGCACGGTTACGCCGCCGACGTGCTGGCCCGGCGCGGCTGGGGCCGCTCGTGGCTCGGCCGCGTGCCCGACCCGACCGAGGCCGTGGTCAACCTGCTGCGCGAGGTGCTGGAGGACCACGAGCCCGCGCCGGACGCCGCGCTGGAGGTGTCGCTGTCCGCGCTGGAGCCGCCGAGCGCGCTGCTGGCGCTGCGGTCGGCGTTCCCGCTGGCCACCGTGACGCCCGAGCACGCGCCGGAACCCGACCTCAGGAGGCCCGTCGGCGACGTCCGGCACACCGTGTGGGCCTACGACGGCCTGGTGGCGCGCCCGGCCGTGCCGCCGCCGTCACCGGAGGCCGCCGAGGCGGTGCGGGGCGTCGCGGCGTTCCACTGGCCGTCCCTGCCCGCCGCCTACGACCGGGCGGTCGTGCTGTCCGCGCTCGACCCGCGCGACCTGCTCGGCGTGCTGGTCCACCCGCCCGTGCCGCCGGCCGACGAGATGGGCCGCGCCCTGGCCAGGCACGCGCCGCAGCTGTGGGTGCGCGGCGTGCAGGCGTGGGCGTGCCTGGGCCTGGCGCACCACCGGGCGGACGAGCCGTGGTTGTCCTCGCGCCGCCGCGAGATCCTGGCCGACCTGCTCAACGGGCCCGAGGACTGGGTGTCGGAGGCCGCCGGGCTGGCGCTCGTGGCCACGGCCTGGGTGGAACCGGCGACCCGGGCGGACGTGCAGGGGCTGGTCGTGCGCCGGATGCTCGACGCCGCCAAGGCGCGGCAGACCCGTGAGGTGACCGTGCTGGCGTCGCTGTGCGAGCTGGTGCTGGCGCTGCCGGACGTGGACGACCGGTTCGCCGCGCTGGCCCGCGACCTGGTGGGTGCCGAGAGGGCTCCGGCCGACGGCTAGCACCGCCTCGGCGTGTACCTTCGGGGGTAGGCGGGAACCGTTCGAGCATCAGTCACGAGTTGCCGGTGTCCCGACCCCATCTCGCATCGCCCGGAGATCGACGTGCTCCGCGGATGCGGACAGGACAGATCCCATGAACCACGTCATGCCGACCGTCCAGTCGACCGACGCGACCGAGACCATCGCCACCGAGACCGGCGCCGCCGAAACGCCTCGATGCGCCGCGTGCCCGCACCCGCTGGCCTCCCACGACCGGATCGCGCTGCGCTTCTGCACCGCGACCACCAGCGAGAACCACAGCCGGGGCTGCGTCTGCGGCGCCTGACCCGCCAGGCGCCGCGTTCACCAGGCGACGCCGATCAGGCACCGCGCTGACCGAGGCGCGCGCTCACCAGGCGTCGCGGCTCCGGAAAGCGGGCTCCGGCTCCTCGTCCTCCACCGGCGCGACCCTCCGGAGCACGCGCGGCGGGATGGCGGCGGGTTCCTGCGGCGGCTCGTCGCCGAACACGCGCCGGTCCTCGGCGAGCACCCGGTCCAGCAGCGTCGTGTCGCCCAGCGCCGAGCGGACCACCTCGGCCTGCTTGCGCGCCGCGTCCGCACGGGCCAGCGCGATCACGCGCAGCGTGGCGGACGACAGCGCCGCCGGGTCCGTCGTGCGCACGGCAGGGCCGAACGCGATCGACTTGACCGCGCCGTCCGACCCGGCCACCACGGTCACCACGCCGTCGTCGGACGTCGCCGTGCCGACCACGTCCCGCAGCCCTTCGGCCATGCGCCGGAACGACTCCGCGCGCAGCCGGTTGTCGGCCGCGGCCGTGTCGATGGCCTCGATGCGCCGCAGCAGGATGTCGGCGGACTCGGTCACCGGGCTGCCCCTTCGTCGGGTCGGATGGTCTTCAGGAACGCCTGGAAGTCGCCGACCAGGTCCTCGAACTGCCCCGGCGTCGCGCTGAGCACGATCTCCAGCACCGCACGCCTGCGCTCGTCGCGCACGTCCGCCATGGCCAGGAACACCTGCAGCTGCACCAGCTCCACCGGTCGTCCGCCGATGGGCGCGGTCAGCCGCAGCACCTGCGTGTAGGCGGACTCCAGCTCGTTGCGCCGCCCCACCTCCACCGCGCCGACGTCACGTCGCAGCCGGTCCGCGGTCTGCTCGGCGATCTGCGCCAGCGTCGCGTCGTCGGCCCGGACCTCGCCGCTGATGGTGATGTTCGCGGTGAACCCGGCGCTGGACCCGGTGTGCAGCGCGACGAACGCCGCCTGCGCCGCGCCCACCTCGTCGGGGGGCGCCGAGAGCCACCCGTCGGGCAGCGAGAACTCGATCGGCACCGGAAGGGTGGTGGCCATGCCTGGTGTCCTCCTGGGATAGCTCGTCGGCCCGGGGTGGCTCATCGGCCGAACAGGCGGCCGATCGCGCGGCCGGCGTTCTCCACGCCGCGGCCGACGTCCTGGGCGATCTCGCCCACGTCGTCCGCGACGTCGACCACCGTCTCCACGACCTCGACCGGGTCGACGCTGACGTCGAAACCGACCTTGCCACCCACGCCGAACGCCAGCCCCACCGACCCTCCGATGTGGAACTTGCCGTCCTCGCCCATGCCGAACTGCCCGCTCGCGTGCCCACCGATCCCGGCCCACGCCTCGCCGTTCACGCCCGCGCCGACGCCCGCGACCTCGGCGCCCGCCTCGCCGGACACCTTCGCGCCCGCGAAGCCCTCCACGTTGCCCTTCGCGCCGAGCACCCCGATCGAGCCCTTGGCCTCCACGGCGGCGCCGACCGTGCCCTCGGCGCTGCCCGACACGCTCGCGTGCTGCCCGAGCTTGATCTCGCCGTCGGCGTACCCGCTGGCCAAGTACGCGCCCGCGTGCGCGCCGACCGACACGCCCGCGTAGCTCGCGGTGGCCGTGTACCCGGCGTCGGCGCCGAGCACCGAGCCGCCGATGCGGCCCTGGCCGGACAGCGGGCCCGCGTCGAAGTCGCCGTCCTTCTCGCCGTGCTTGACGTCGACGTGCTTGTCGTCGCCCCACTCGCGCTCGTGCAGGTCGATGCCGATCTTCTCGGCGATCTCGCCGAGCGCGTCGGTGAGCAGGCGCTTGGACTCGCTGCCGGACTTGCTCTCGTACGAGCGCCCGTCGACGCCGTACTGCCAGCCGCCGGTGTCCTCGCCTTCCTCGTCGGTCTCGCGGTGCGCGGCACCGTACGTCTTCTTGCCGAACGACTTCTTGTAGCCGCCCTTGCCATCGGACTCCCAGCCGAGCGCCTTCGCGACCACGTCGCCGATGCCGGACAAGCCCTTGCGCGCGTCGTCGAGCACCTTCTGCGCCTCGGCCGCGCCCGCCTGGCCGGGGTCCTGGAACGGTGTGGTCGGCGCGCCGGAGACCGCCGCCGCGGCGTGCTCGGCGGCAGCCAACCGGGTCGCGGCCTGTGCCGCCAGGTGCAGCTCGACGGCGCGCTGCGCCTCGCGCTGGCTCTCGACCAGCGCGTCGCCGTAGTCGGCCAGCAGCTGCCCGCCGCCGCCGAGGTCCGCGCCCGCCTGGAGCCACCGCGGCGGTTCGGCCTGGAAGGCGGACCGGAACGCGCCGCTCGCGCCGCCGCTCCAGCCACCGGGGTCGATCCGGCCGAGGTCCTCGCCGACGGCCACGACCATCCGCAGCGTGCCGACGAGCTGCCGCAGGTCGCCGGTGATCAGCTCGGGTTCGCCGGGGACGAGCGCCTTCGGGTCGTTCGTCTCGCCGAGTCGTGCCGCCATCAGGACGCCGACCGTTCCGGGTCGAGGCGGCCGAAGACGTCCGCGCGTTCGCCGTCGACGTCCACATAGGACGATGCCGCCGCGCGCAGTCCGACGGCGTGCTCGTCGGCCTCCTGCCGCAGCCGTTCCACGTAAGACCGCATCTCCTCGATGAACAGCTCCCACGCGCCGGCGACGCCGTCGTGCCCGTACTCGCCGCTCGGACCGCGCCACACCAGGCCCGCCGTCCGGTCGCCGACGTCGCCGATCTGCCCGGCCGCCCGCCGCAACTCCTCGGGCACCGCCCCGAACCCACTCATGTCCCGTCCCACCAGTCCACTCGACACCACGCCGTCAGACGGCGCAGGCGCGTCGGCCGTTCCCAGGGGTACACCTATAGCGGGAGGCGCAGTGGCGGCGCAGACGTTTGGCCGAACCGGGTTCGTGCGGCGGGCGTGCCCAGGACGTCAGGGCGTGCGGCGGAGTGCGGCAGCCGTCGCCGCCATGAGCGACCGGGTGCGGCCCACCGCGGTCGGCGGCAGTTGGGCGACGACGTCGGCCAGCGACTCCGCGGCGAGCGTGCGCCGCCACGCCTCGTGCGCGCCGGCCATCTTCGCGGCGAGCACGCACGCGTTCCGGCAGTCCTCGGCGGGCAACGCGCCACGGCCGCGTTGCCGGATCTCCTGGCACTCGTACGGCGAGGACGCGCCGTCGACGGCCTCCACCACGTGCAGCAACGTGATCTCCGAGGCCGGTTTGGCGAGCCGGAAGCCGCCGCGCGGGCCGGTCGTCGCGGCCAGCACGCCCGCCTTGACCAGCCCCTGCAACTGCTTGGCGAGGTAGGGCGCGGGCAGGTCGTAGTACGCCGCGAGCTGGGCCGCCGACGCGGTGACCCCCGGTTCGAGCTGCGCCAGGGTCGTCGCGCAGTGCAGTACCCATTCCGTGCTCACAGGCAGCTTCACACCGGCCAGTCTATCCAAGATATTGCGGATCTGTTTAGTCCGAGATAGGTTCGCCGCAGACCACCGAAGCGGAAGGATCGTCATGCGGATCGCAGTCGCCGGCGCGACCGGCAACATCGGCTCCCTCACCGTCGCCAACCTCGAACGCGCCGGGCACGACGTGGTGCGCGTCAGCCGGTCGCACGGCGTGGACCTGACGACCGGCGAAGGCCTGGACGAGGCGCTGGCCGGCGTCGACGCGGTGGTGGACGCGGTCAACGTGCCCGCCGCGGACCGTGCCGAGACCGTGCGCCTGTTCGGCGGGATGACCCGGAACCTGCTCGCGGCCGAGGCGCGGGTCGGGGTCCGGCACCACGTGCTGCTGTCGATCGTCGGCATCGCGGACATCGAGGGCAACGTGCACTACGCGGGCAAGCGCGAGCAGGAACGCCTGGTCGAGGCGAGCCCCGTGCCGTGGACGATCGTCCCGGCCACGCAGTTCCACGACTTCGCCGAGATGGTCGCGGGCTGGACCGAGCAGGACGGGGTCGCCACCATCGCGCCGCTGCTCGTGCAGCCGATCGCGCCGCAGGACGTGGCCGACATCCTCGCCGAGGTCGCCGTCGGCGAGCCTCAGGGGCGTTACGCGGACATCGCCGGCCCCGAGACGCAGGACCTGGTCGACATGGCACGGCGCACGCACCAGGCACGTGGCCGGGACGTGCGCCTGGTGCCGACGTGGTCGGGCGTGTTCGGCCCGGAGATGGCCGGGAACGCGCTGCTGCCGGGCGAGCGCGTCCGGATCGCGCCGACCACGTTCGACGAGTGGCTCGCGAAGTCGGTGTGAACCCCGGCGGGTCCGGCGCCGGTGCTCGGCGCCGGACCCGTCGCGGTCACCTGGTCGCGTCGACCAGTTCCTTGCGGTCCTCCTCCAGCGCGGCGCCCTCCACGTCGAGGGTCGGCAGGCGGCGCAGCCACTTCGGCAGCCACCACGCCTTCTCGCCCAGCAGGGCCAGCGCGGCGGGCACGATGACCATCCGGACCACGAACGCGTCGAACAGGATGCCGATGGCCAGGGCGAACGCGATGGACTTCATCGGGCCCTCGCCCGCGGGCACGAAACCGGCGAACACCGAGAACATGATCAGCGCGGCGGCCACGACCACGGGCGCGGCCTGGCGGAAGCCGGTGTCGATCGCGGCGAGCGGCGGCTTGCCGTGGTGGTGCGCCTCGTGCATCCGGGACACCAGGAAGATCTGGTAGTCCATGGCCAGGCCGAACAGGATGCCCACCATCAGGATCGGGGTGAGGCTGAGCAGCGGGCCGGTGCCGTCGAGGTTCACCGCGTCGGCCAGCCAGCCCCACTGGAACACCGCGACCGTCGCGCCGAGCGAGGCGCCGATGGTGAGCAGGAAGCCGAGCACGCCGACCAGCGGCACCAGGATCGACCGGAACACGAGCACCAGCAGCACCAGGGCCAGGCCCACGACCAGCGCCAGGTAGATCGGCATGGCCTCGTCCAGGGCGACGGCCACGTCCACGCTCACGGCGGTGGCGCCGGTGACGTAGGTGGTCGCGCCGTCCACGTCGGCCAACCGTTCGCGCAGGTCGGTGACCAGCTGCTCGGTGGCCTGCGTGGCGGGGCCGGACTTCGGGATCACGGTGAGCATCGCGGCCGTGCCGTCGGCGTTGGGCACCGGCGGCGTGACCAGCGCGATGTCGCCCGCGCCCTGGATGGTCGCAACGGTGGCCGAGGCGGTGGCGGCGGCGTTGTCGCCCTCGAACAGCACGACCAGCGGGCCGTTGAAGCCCTCGCCGAAGCCGTCGGCGAGCAGCCGTTCCGCGCGGGCCTGGCTGGAGTCGGCGGGCGGTGCCGCGACCAGGGTCGTCTCCATCGACAGCACGGGCACGGCGACCGCGCCCAGGCCCAGGACCGCCAGCAGCAGCGCCACGACCCGGTTGCGGGTGACCGCGCCGATCCAGCCGCGGAAGAAGCCGCGCTCGTGCGAGTTGTCGGCAGGCTTGTCGCGCTCCTTGCGCGGCAGCACGCGGCGGCCGAGATAGCCCAGCACGGCCGGCACCAGCGTGACGGCGACGAGCACCGCGACCACGATCGTCAACGCGGCGGCGACACCCATCTGGGTCAGGAACGGGATGCCGACGACGGCCAGGCCCGCCAGCGCGATGACCACGGTCAGGCCGGCGGTCACGACGGCGGAGCCCGCGGTGCCGACCGCCGTGCCGATCGCGTCGCCCACGTCCCGGCCCCGGCGCAGTTCCTGCCGGTAGCGGTTGATGATGAACAGCGCGTAGTCGATGCCGACCGCCAGGCCCAGCATCGCGGCCAGGATCGGGGTGGTGGACTGCAGGTCCATGAAGCCGGTGGCGATGGTGACGCCCAGCGCGCCGATGCCGACGCCGACGGAGGCGGTCAGCAGGTTCATGCCGGCCAGCACGAGCGAGCCGTAGGTGACGGCCAGGACCAGCAGCGCGATGACCACGCCGATGATCTCCGCAGGACCGCCCACGTGCGGCGGGGCCTGCGTGGCCTCACCGGTGGCCTCCACGGTCAGCCCGGTCACGTCCCGCGTGGCGTCGAAGAGCGCGGTGCGCTGCTCCTCCGTGACCTCGCCGACCTCGGCCTCGAAGGTGACCGTGCTGTAGGCGACGTTCTGGCCGGCGTTCACGGTGGGCGCACGCGGGTCGAGCGGGTTGCTCGCGGACGTCACGCCGGGCAGCGCGGACAGCTCCTGGACCAGCCCGGCGAGCTTCGCGGCGTTCTCGGGCGAGGTCACCTGCTGCCCGTCCGGTGCCTGCACGACCACCCGAGCGGTCGCACCGCCGCCCGCGCCGAACTCGTCGGAGATCTTGTCCAGGGCGGTGGTCGACTCCTGCCCCGGGATGGAGAAGGAACCGGACGTCGGACCGGCCAACGTGACCGCGCCGAACGCCGTGCCGCCGAGCACGAGCAGCCACAGCAGGACGACGACCAGGCGGCGCCGGTGCGCGCCGAAACCGAGTCTGTAGAGCAGACGTGCCATGGGAGTCAGGCCTCCGGGTGGGGTGTTTCGCGGTGCCCGAGCGCGTCGAGGCAGGTGGCGATGATGTGGGGCCGCCAAGCGGTCTTCTCGCCCGCGTGGTTCGCGGCCAGGCTGAGCACGGCCAGGGCGCTGAGCACGCCGATAACGCGGACCAACCGTTCGGTGTCGGGAGAGTCGAGTTCGACGCCGAACACGGCGAGGGGGTGCTGGGCCAACGCGTCCAGCCGGCGCCCGTCCGGGTCCTCGGCGCCGAGGTGGCTGATCACACGGGACTCCAGCGCGACCAGTCCGGGGCGGTCGAGGGCGAAGTCGACCAGCAACTCCACGGCCCGCCGGTCCCGCGCCGGGCCTGCGGGCACCCGCATGGCCTGCTCGAACAGCTCGCGGCTGTACTCGCGGCCGACCGCCCGTGCGGCCTCGAACAGCGCTTCCTTGCTCGGGTAGTGGTGCAGCAGCCCCGCCTTCGACAACCCGACCGCGTCTGCCAGGTCCTTCAGCGACGTGTGGTCGAACCCGTGCTGGGCGAACAGACCTGCCACGCGGTCGAGCAACTGGTCCTCGGTCAACGTGCGTGCCATATCCCCCACGGTACGCCGCTACCAACCGATTCGGTCGGTAAGCCGACCGATCCGGTAGGTGTGCTCCGTCACCATGACAGCCGGCGGTCCCGCCACGTCCACATCAGCCGCGACCCGGGTTGATGGCACAGCGGATCCATGGGCACCTACATGAACAACCGGGTCCACAAAGGATGATCAACCAGCGCGGGCGTCAACCAGCCCGACGGCCAAGCCGGTTCTGAGACCACCAGAAGGCCACCACGGGAGAATCCACGGAAAGCCGAGGAAGCTCGCTCAACCAACCCGCTTCAGCCGGCAACCGCCCCAGCATGGCGCCACGACTTCCGTCCGCGTTCCCATGCGGACCGCGTCGGCCGCGAAGTACCTGCTCGACGTGCGAGTTCTATTTGAACGACCGCGCAGCGCGCCTGGACTGACAAGCATGTCCGTCATGCCGACCTCCAGCGAGGACCCGAAGGGATACGCACGCCACCGGTTCACCGACTACAACCCGCACCCGTCCCGGCACCCGACGAGCCGACAGGCAGCACGAGCTCGGCCCCCGACCAGCGGACTGCCGGTCGGGGGCCGAATCGAAGTGTGTTGCGATGTGCCCCCGGCGGGAGCACCAAAGGATGGAAACAGTGCTGACCAGCGGTTTCGTACCGGCAGTCTGGTGGTCGAGTCGTCGTTCGGGCTGTCCGCGCCCGAGTAGCGCCCGTGGGGCGGGGCGCACGGTCCCGCCCCACCTGGGGTATTGCCTCTCAAGCCAGAAGTCTGTCGCGCCGAGTGCTACGGCCTGGCCGGAGGAGAGGACGACTCCGGCCAGGCCGCGCGGGGTCCCCTCCGCCCGGTCCCCGCCACGGGCAACGACACCCAGTCGTAGCGGACCGCTCGACGTCGACCAACCTCAGGTCGCCTCCTCGTACCACAGCGCCAAGGCGGCGCCCGGAGTGGACACGACCAGCAGCCTGGCCGGACCGGACAGCATCCACGGCTCGTACTCCTGCGAACTGTCGACGACGAGCTTGCTGCCGTCGTCGAAGGACGCCGTCAGGCGTCCGTCGTCGAAGGCGAGCGCCTCCACCACCGACGTGCGGGTGCAGGCGAGCACCGGGCCCAACCCTGTCGGGTCGGTCTGCGGGCGCAGCACGACCTCGATGCCCTCGGCCGACACGAAGACGAAGTCCTCCTCGACCCGCAGGTCGTAGACCCCGTCCGGGGAGTCAAAGCTGAAGGTCAACGCGTAGTCGACGCGGCAGTGGACGATGGGCAGCCCGGCTACGGGCAGGCGCCAAGCCTGGCCTGCCCGGACCAAACCTCCGGTTACCGGGGCCACGACGGCCAGTATCCCCGGTACTCGGAGAAGATGTGCGTGTCGGGCTTGAGCCCGAGCATCCGTCGCGTCGACCTACGGTGCCCGTGCCTGTCCGGCGCGCGGATATACCCGTCGAACACGTAGTCACCTGGCGTCGGGCTCGACCGGAAGGCGGCGGACCACGCCGGTTCTCCGCCCGCCTCGAGTTCGGCGGCTTCGATCACTTTGCATCGGTGGCGCCGTGAAGGGGTGGTGAGCGGTGGCGCGAATGGTCCTGGTGCCGTCGGTGGTCGTGACGGTGAGGTCGACCGCGATCCACGACCACGCCCTCATTGGAGGTGAGGCCGGCACACGACAGGTCCTTGCCACCTGTGCAGGTTCTTCAGTGCATTTTCCCCTCGGCGACACCGATCGCCCAGATCATAAACGTGACCGGAACGTCACCCCGATGGGGGTTCACACTCACAACTGCATCGCTCCATGACCCACCGTCCGGAACCGAGATAGCCAAGACCGCCTCGTTCGAACGCCATGCAGTGTCTCGAAATTCGAGCACATGTTCACCTGAAGTGACATCCTGGAAATCAATCACTTCAACTTCCCTACCGCCGAACGATTCCCTCATCCACTCCACCCTTCGTCAGTCCAGAAACCCGGAGAACGTACCGTCCGTCGAGAACCGGGCGCCGATACCTCCGCTGGGGAGGCAAACATCGATGGCATCCCGCCAAACCCCACCGATCCTGCCATGCCCGTGCATGACGACCGAGCCCGGGTTGGTCAGAATATCGTCCAATACGTCGCGACCGAGCGCGTTCCAAGCCCCCGGGTTCTGTTTCCCGGAAGGGGTTGGCCACTGCCCGGCGTTCGTCTTGCGTCCAGCGTGCTTTGTCAACGCATTGCCGGCCATCTCAAATTCACCCCTCTTGTCCTTGGGATCCAGCTTCCGACCCGAGCCAGAAGCAAAATCCAAGTCCAGATTGACCTTGTTGGCCTTCGCCGCCGCCTGCGCGGCGTCGACGCCCGCTTCGACGGCGTTCGCGGCGAGTTTGGCGCCCTTGCCCAGCGGGATGAAGCCGATGACGGCCATGCCGCACGCCGCGGTGA
>NZ_LGED01000204.1 GCF_001280085.1 Saccharothrix sp. NRRL B-16348
GGGAAGAGCGTCCGCCAAGCCTGCCCGGCTTCGACCAGCCTAAGGCACCCGAACCCATGTCAAATCGGGCCTCGGTGGGGAGGTTGCGGGTCCGATGTGAGGCGGCTGGGGGCGGTGAACTCGGTGGGCGGCGGGGTCCGTTGTGCGGCCGTTGGGTGAGGCTCACTAGGGGGTGCGCCGGGTCCGTTGTTTGGGTTGGTAGGCGTCAATGATGCGCCCGATCCAGTGAATTCCTGGCCTATCCACCCAACCGACCGGCGGTTGGGTACGTCCTCCTGATAAGGACCCGTTCCCTAGCCAGGAGGTGGACATGAGGCGACTCGTGGCGTTCGGCGCCCTCGCGGTCGCGCTTGCGGCGTGTGGGAGTCCCCAGCAGGCGGGTTTGCCGTCGAGCATCGTGGTCGAGCCGACGGTGTCCTCGGAAGTCGCGCCGGTGCCCCCCTCGTCGGCGCCGTTGACGTCCGGTCAGGTCTCCGCGCCCGGTTCCGGGCGGTGTACGGCGGCCGTGTTGGCGGGGGTGGTGGAGTCGACGGAGGCCGGTGCGGGGAATCGGTACGGGAAGCTCGTGGTGACGAACAACGGTTCGGTGCCGTGCACGGTCAACGGGTACAGCGGGTTGCAGTTGCAGGACGCGGCGGGCAATCCGTTGCCGACCGACCTCCGGCGCACGCCCGACCCCGGTCCGTCGCCGGTGACGCTCGCGCCCGGCACGGCGGCGGCGGCGAACTTGCACTGGACGGTGGTGCCCACCGGGGACGAGCCGGTGGACCGGCCGTGTCAGGTGGAGGCGGCGAAGGCGGCGGCGATCCCGCCCGACGAGACCGAGCCGATGAGCCTGCGGTGGGGGCTCGGTCCGGTGTGCGCCGGGGGGAAGATCGAGATCAGCGCGTTCTACGCTGCCTAGGTGATCGAGTCCAACGTACCCGGCCACGCCGGCGAGCTCGCGGTCCGCACCTGGCCCAACCTGGACGCCGACTGGCTCGCCGTCGTCGTGCACGGCTACGGCGAGCACAGCGGCAGATACGCGCACGTCGCCGAAGCGCTGGTGGGAGCGGGCGCGTTGGTGGTGGCGGCCGACCACGTCGGGCACGGCCGGTCCGAGGGTGAGCGGGCGCTGATCGTCGATTACGACGGCGTGGTGGCGGACCTGGGTGCCACGGTGAGCTCGGCGGCGTCCGACCTGCCCACGGTGCTCGTCGGGCACGGCGAGGGTGGGCTGGTCGCGGCGCGGTACGCCCAGTCGAACCCGTTGGCGGCGCTGGTGCTGTCGGCGCCGGTGCTCGGCACGTGGGAAGGGCTGGACCGGCTCGGGTCCGACGACCCCGGCGCGCCGCTCGACCCGGAGCTGCTGTCGCGTGACCCGGAGGTCGGCAAGAGGTACGCGTCGGACCCGTTGGTGTGGCACGGGCCGTACAAGAGGGAGTCCTTGGAGGCGTTGGAGCGCGCGCTGGACGAGGTGAACTACGGGCCGGCGTTGGAGCACCTGCCGACGTTGTGGCTGCACGGCGACGCCGACGAACTGGTGCCGTTGGCCGACACGCGCACCGGCACCGACCGGCTGCGCGGCCTGCTGTTCGAGGAGCGTGTCTACCCCGGCGCGCGGCACGAGGTGTTCAACGAGACCAACTCGGACGAGGTGCTGGCGGACGTGGTGGCGTTCGTGCGCCGGGTGCTCAAGCTGTGATCAGGTTGGCCGCCGCGGTTGGTCGGGCGGCGGCACGAGGGTCCGGGTGAGGTCGGGACTTGGTGGTGTTGTGGACGGCCGGGGCCATCGCGGCACGGCGCGCGGGCTCGTCGGTGACGGTCGGTTCGATCGGCAGGGCCTGCGGCCCGTTGTCGACCGGCCGTTCCTCCAACGCTGTCAGCCGTGCCGCGCGCCGTGCGGCGATGACCACGGCGGCGCCTTCCAGGTCGAGCGAGCCGAAACGGGTGGGGCGGCCGACGCGAGGCCGCCCCACCCCGTCACGGATCATTCCCGGGGCGTTGGCCGCTCAGTCGTCGTAGTCTTCGTCGGCCTCGGCGTAATGGTTGTCGTCGGCGTGCGCCGATGTCGAACCCGTCCACGCGCCTTCAGGGCTGGACCACGCGTACCCGTCGTGGTAGCCGGCGTTGCCCTGCCAAGTCCACGCCAGAACGTAGAAGGAGCCCGCGCCGTACGGGCCGGCGACCTCGTAGGACTCGTAGAAGTACGAGCCGCCTTCGCCGTCGGCGCCCGACGCCAGGTCGTGGACGGTCGCGCCGTTCGCCGTGGCGGACGCGTTGTTCTGGTCGAACTCCACGTCGGCGGACGCGATGCCCGCGGCGCCGATGATGAGCGGGAGGGAAAGGGCGCCCGCGGCGACCAGTCGGATGATGCTGCGCATGGTGGAACCTCCTTGGCATAGATGGCCATGCGCTCACATCGTTACCTCGCGCGGCACGCCGCCGGACGTCGCAGACCGCATCGTGTGAACGGGGGTTGAACCGGCGAAAACGGGCTGATCAGCGGACATCACGAGGGGTGGGCGCAAGTCCCTGCTTATGGGTGACATCAGTGGCACCCTCACGCGCCCCACGTGTGTCATGGACAATTCGGGTCGAGATGGTGGGAGAAGACCTGGAGCTGCTGATCACCGCGGTGGTGGCGGCCGATGACGAGCAGCAGGCGCGGGCCGCCTGCGCCGCACTGCTGCGCCAAGTCGGCGGGCGGGTCGTGCGCGCCTTCGACTGCTCCGACGAGGAACCGGGCTGCTGGTCGGTGACGATCAGCCGGGTCAGCGGCGAGCGCGCGACGCAGAACGTGGCCGGCGCGCTGGCCCGTGCGGTCCGCACGTTCGTCCGGCAGCTCGGCGACGAGTTCCCCACGCCGAGGGTGGCGTGCGAGCCGCCGACGGCGTGGACGGTGCTGGAGGACCCGGCGCTGCTGGACGGTCTGGTGCCGGGCGCGGAGCGGTTGCTGGTCGAGGCGTGGGCCGGTGGTGATCCGCAGCAGCACGAGCCCCAGGCCGACGAACGGCAACCGGTCGAAGCACGTGCGCCCGAACGGGCGAACGTGGCCGGGTCGGAGACGGGATCGCGGCTGTCGTTGCGCGTGGACGTGGCCACCGACCGGTCCGCGGGCGCCGAATGGCAGGCACGGGCGGTAGCGAGCCGGGTCGCGCGCAGTGGCAAGATCACCCGAGTGGCTCCACATGGGCACCTACTGAGCGTGCACATCGACCTCGGTTCGAGCGTTAATTCGCCCACGGTGGCGCTACACGACGCCGTGGCGTCGCTGGGCCGTTCGGGGTGGTCCGACGTCGAGTGGTCCGACGGGTCGGGGTCGATCCGCTGGTCAGCCACACCGGTGCCGCAGGCGGGGATCGCCGCGTTGGAACTCACCGCGACACCGGGATCGGCATTCGTGTGGACGGTGCCCGACTGAGATCCACATCGCTGACCCGATCGAGTGGATTTCCACTGCCACCCGGTCAGCCGATCTTGCTTGTGAATCGTGAAACCTTAGGTACTACTTTCAACTATAGGAACTCAATCAGTTTCGCCAGGAGGGGTCGGGGATCCGGCATGGCCAGCATCGAAGAGGTCCGTAACGCGATCGCACAGGCCGTCGAGAAGGCGGGCCAGAGCGTGAACGCCCTGCAACAGGCCGCCGACCTGGCCGAGGACGCGCAGGCACTGCTCAGCACGGCCACGCAGGGCAGCGTCCAGGCCGACGTCGAGCAGGCGAACGCGCGGTTCGCCGAGGTGGTCAGCGGCGTCACCGACTTGCAGAAGCACCTCGGCGCCGGGATCTCCCAGGCCGAGAGCATCAATTCCAGGTTGTGACGTGACCTCGGTAGGCGAGATCAGGCTCGCGCTCGAGCAGAGCTGCGAGTTCCTCCGGGACGCCTACCGCAGCGTCCGGGAAGCACAGAACGCGTTGGACGAAGCGGTCGACATCCTGCTCGACGCGAGCGCCGACCACCACGAGTCCCTGGTGCCCGCCGGGTTCGTGGCGGCCGGCGAGAAGTTCGCCGACCAGTTGGAGCTGATCGTGGGCAGCCTGGAACTGGTCCAACGCCTAGCCGTGGAGCTGTGACGTGAGCAGGCGTGACGAGCGCCGCAAGAGGATCGAGGGCTCCTTCGAGGAGTTCCGCAAGGCGGTCGCCGCCGCGCTGGGCAACGCCTCGCGCGAGCACCGCGTCCTCGCCGACGAACGCGCCCGCGACATGTTCGAGGTGATCCTGCGCGGCGACGGCGTCGACCGGGCGCTGGCCGACCCGCTGCTCGCCGACGCGCTGGCCAACCCGCTGTTCGAGCAGCAGCTGGCGAGGGCGTTGATCGACCGGGTCGAGGCGTTCCGCGAGTGGTCCGAACGCGGGCCAGACCAGTTGACCGCGCTGGTCGACGCGGCGGCCGGTGGCCCGGCGTCGTGGCCGCCGGAGGCGTGGCTCGGCACACCGGGCACGGCCGACGGCGGCGACGGCGTGCCCGAGCTGTGGCGCATCGGCACGGGCGTGGTGCGCGGCGCGCCCGAGCCGCAGCGGTTCCCGGTGGCGGTGCCGCTGCTGGACCACTCGCACCTGCACGTCTCGTCCACGCACGAGAGCCGGGCCGCGGCCGAGTCGCTGGTGGAGACCCTGTTGTTGCGGGTGCTGAGCCACTTCCAGCCGGGCCTGGTGCACGTGCACGTGTGGGACGTCGGCCAGCTCACCGGAGCGCTGCCCGGCCTGTACCCGCTGACCAGGGCGGGCCTGCTCACCGTGCACGACCCGGCGCGGCTGCACGAGCTGCTCGACGAGCTGTCCGACCACATCCGCCGCGTGCACACCGGCGTGCTGACCGAGGGCCACCAGTCGGTCCGGGCGGTGGGCGGGCGGCGCACCGAGCCGTGGCGGGTGGCGGTGCTGTTCGGCAACCGGCAGCCGTTGCGGGAAGAGCACCAGCAGCAGCTGCAACGGGTGGCGCGCAACGGTTTGGCGGCCGGGATCCAGCTGTTCATCGTCGACATCCCGGTCACCGTCAACTCGCCGATCGAGACCGTCACGATCGCCGCCGACCAGTCCGCGACGTGCACGATGACCGGCAAGCACGTGGCCGTCGCGCTCGACCCGCCGCTGCCCCGCGCCCAGGTGCCCCGCGCCTGCGCGGCGATCGCGGACCAGCGGGAGGAGCGCCGCAACCGGCTCAGCACGTTCGCCGACCTGCTGCCGGAGCACTTCTGGCGGGAGGACTCGTCGGCGGGCGTGCTGGCGCCGGTCGGGTTCCTGGAGGGCGAGCCGGTGCACGTGGGGCTGGGCGACACGTCGCCGCACGCGCTGATCGGCGGTCCGAGCGGCTCGGGAAAGACGAACTTCCTCTACGCCATGCTCGGCAGCCTGGCCGCCCGGTACGCGCCGGACGAGCTGGAGCTGTACCTGCTGGACTTCAAGGAGGGCGTGTCGTTCGCGCAGTTCGCGCCGGGCCGTAAGGACCCGACGTGGCTGCCGCACGCGCGGCTGGTCGGGGTGAACGTCAACACCGACCGCGAGTTCGGCGTGGCGCTGCTGGCGTTCCTGGCCGACGAGATGCGCAGGCGGGCGGACGCGGCGAAGCAGCACGAGGTCACCAAGCTGGAGCAGCTGCGCGAGGAGGACCCGCGCGGCCACTGGCCGCGGATCGTGGCGGTGATCGACGAGTTCCAGTACCTGTTCGGCGAACGCGACCAGGTCACCGCGCAGGCGACGCAGCTGCTGGAGGACGTGGCCCGGCGCGGCCGGTCGCAGGGCATCCACCTGGTGCTGTCCAGCCAGGACGTGTCCGGCATCGAGGGCTTCTGGGGCAAGTCGGCGATCTTCGAGCAGTTCACCGTGCGCATCGCGCTGCCCAAGGCGCGGCGGGTGCTGGCCGAGCCGCAGAACGACGCCGCGGTGGAGCTGCCCCGCTGGCACGCGGTGGTCAACCACGAGTCGGGCGTGCGGCCGGGCAACGAGGTCGCGCGCATCCCGGACGCCACCGCCAAGGGCACGTTCGACGCGTTACAGGCCGAGCTGCACCGGCTGCGCCCGGCGGACCTGGCCGAGCCGATCCTGTTCGACGGCAGCAAGGTGCCCGCGCTGCAGGCGCTGCCGGACTTCCGGGCGTTGCGACCGGTCGACGGCGGCAGCCCCACCGTGCTGCTCGGCCAGGTGATCGACGTGGCGGGCAGCGCCGCGAAGGTGCGGTTCGCCCGCACGCCGGGACGCAACATCGCGGTGCTCGGCTCGCTGGCCGGCGACGCGGCGGGCGTGCTGGGCGGCGCGGCGCTGTCGCTGGCCCGCCAGCACCTGCCGGGTGACGCCCAGTTCACCCTCGCGTGCCTGGCCGAGGACGCCTGGCCGCACGCGCAGCGCCTGGCGAAGCAGCTGGGCGACGCGGGCCACCCGGTGGAGCTGCTCGGCCTGGACGGCGTCCGGTCGCTGGTGGACGACACGGCGTCCCGGATCACCGCGAGCATGACCGGCGAGACGGGCGCGCCGCTGCCGCCGCACTATCTGGTGGTTTACGCGGTGGACGCGGCGCACACCCTCTTGGAGGCGAAGAACCCGACGACCCGGGCCTCCGGGGTGGACAGCCTGCGGACCGTGCTCAAGCACGGGCCGGAGAACCGGACCCACGTGCTGGGCTGGTGGCGCGGCGCGCAGCGGCTGAAGAACAGCCTGTCGCCGGGCGTCTACGACGACATCGGCGCGTGGATCGCGTTCGACATCCAGGGCAAGGAACTGCTGTCGTTCGGACCGGAGCAGGTCATGGCGTGGTCACCGCGACCGCGGCGCGGCCTGTTCTTCGACCGGTTCGAGCACTCGCGGCCGCAGGTCGTCATCCCGTTCGACACCGGGGAGGAACCATGATCAGCCACGCCTCAGTCGTACCCGCGCAGCGCACGAACGGGCACGGCGTGCCGGAGGTCGAGGCGGTCTCGGCGATCGAGCGGTACCGGGAGGTCGTCGCGCTGGCCGGCGAGTCGGCCGAACGGCTGCGCACCGCCGACCGGGCCAGGGTGCGGCAGCTGCTGGAGCGGCTGGCCGAGACGCAGGACCGGATGGCCGAGGTCATCGACCAGGAGAAGCTGGTCAAGCAGGTCGTCAAGGAGCACTGGGACGCCGTGGTCGGGCTGCTGTGGGACGAGCGGTGGTTCACCATGACCACGGTGCCCGCGCCGGACGAGTCGGTGCCGCCACGCGACCAGCGCGAGTACAACACCGCCCTGGACCTGGCGTTCCGGGCGCTGGAGGAGTCGCTGCAGAAACGCGCCCTGTTCCGCTAGAAACCCCAGGAGACGGCGACGGTGTCGAAGTCCAGCTCGGCGCCGGCGCGGCGGTAGGTGGCCAGGGCGGCGGCGTTGTCCTTCTCCGTCCCGGTCCACACCCCGGTGCACTCGCGTTCCACGGCCAGCCGGATCAACCGCTCGATCAACGCGGACGCGATCCCGCGCCGCTGGTACGCGTCGTCCACGCCCAGCTCGTACAGGAACATCTCCACGCCCTTGTCGGGGTGGATGGTCTCGACACCGGACACGAACCCGGCCGGCTCGCCGTCGACGTACGCGACCAGCAGGTGGTGCCGGTCGTCGGCCAGGAACGCGCGGGTCGCGTCCTTGCGCGGCACGTCGTCGAACAGGTGCCCCGCGGCCATCACCGCGTCGAACGACGTGATCCGCCGGATGTCCATGCGGGCGAGGGTAGCCCGCGGGTGATGATGTGGTCATGCGCGTTCTGCCCTCCCCCGCCGACGTCTCCGCCGCCACCCCCGACCCCATCGCGCGGTGGGCGTCGCAGTCCCTCCTCCCCGGCCGCGGCGGCACGGCGTGGGCGCACGGCGACGCGGTGGCGGTCCTGGCGCCCGGGTTGTTCCGCTTCGACCGCCTGGTGCTCACCGGCCCGGTGGACGACGTCTCGGCGCTCCTCCGCGCCCACGTGCGCCCCGGCGTGCGGCCCCTGGTGACGGCCGCCGTGGCCGATGAGCTCGGCTGGCCGGTCATCGCCACGTTCGGCTGGATGGAACGCGGGGGTTCCCTCGCCCCCGGTTCCGCCGCCCGCTGGCTGACCGACCGGGACCACGACGACGTCGAGTCGCTGCTGCGCAAGGCGAACCCCGACCCGTGGGTCCGGCCCGGCGGGCCGGGCGCCTCCCGCTGGGCGGGCATCCACGTGGACGACGTGCTGGTCGCGGTCGCGGCGGACGCCTGGCCGTCACCTCAGGTCGGCTTCATCGGTGGCGTGGCCACCCACCCCGACCACCGCGGCAGGTCGCTGTCCACGAACGTCTGCTCGTTCGTCGTGAGCGCGTTGCTGGCCGAGCGCGGCACGTGCGGGCTGATGGTCGACAAGGCGAACGAAGCCGCCATCGCGGTGTACCGGCGGCTCGGTTTCGCCTACCGCAGCGTGACCGCACTGCGGGACTCAGCTCACACCTGAATGGCGGAACAGCGCGGTGACGCTGAGCTGTTGCACGCGGTATGACGTTGCCGAACACCGCGCGCGAGATCCACCTCGCCTCCCGCCCCGAAGGCTTCCCGACCTCGGACGACTTCGCCCTGGTCGAAGTGCCCCTGCCGGCCGTCGCCGACGGGCAACTGCTGGTCCGCAACCTCGTGATGAGCGTGGACCCGTACATGCGCGGCCGGATGAACCTGAGCAAGTCGTACGTGGCGCCGTACGAGATCGGCGAGGCCCTGACCGGCGGCGCGGTGGGCGAGGTCGTGGCGTCGAACGCGCCCGGTTTCGAGGTCGGCGACACGGTGCTGCACGGCCTGGGCTGGCGCGAGTACGCCGCGGTGGACGCCGCCGACGCGACCAAGGTCGACCCGCAGGCCGCGCCCGTCGGCGCCTACCTGGGCGTGCTCGGCATGCCCGGCATGACGGCGTACGCGGGCCTGCTGGACGTCGCCGCGTTCAAGGAGGGCGACGTGGTGTTCGTGTCCGGCGCGGCGGGCGCGGTGGGCCAGGTCGCGGGCCAGGTGGCCCGGTTGCGCGGCGCGAAGCGCGTGATCGGCAGCGCGGGCAGCGACGCGAAGGTGAAGTACCTCGTGGAGGAGCTGGGCTTCGACGCGGCGTTCAACTACAAGGACGGCCCGGTCGCGGAACTGCTGGCCGCGGCGGCGCCGGACGGCATCGACGTGTACTACGACAACGTCGGCGGCGAGCACCTGGAGGCGGCGATCGCCTCGTTCAATCAGTTCGGCCGCGTCGCCATGTGCGGCTCGATCTCGAACTACAACACCACCGACCCGGTCGGCCCGCGCAACATCGGCCTGGCCGTGGGCAAGCGCCTGTCGCTGCGCGGGTTCATCGTCTGGGACCACGAGCACCTGCGCGAGGACTTCGTGCGCGAGGTCAGCGGCTGGATCGCCTCGGGCGAGCTGCGCTACCAGGAGACCGTGACCGAGGGCCTGGACCGCGCGCCCGAGGCGTTCATCGGCATGCTGCGCGGCGAGAACGTCGGCAAGGCCCTGGTGACCCTGTAGGGAACCGGTTGTCGGGCACGGCCGGCGATGCGCTCGCGTCGCCGGCACGTGCGCCCCTGTCGGCCGGCGGGCCGCGCGTCAGCCTCCGTGCCGGGCGAAGACCTCCCGGATCCCGCTCAGCGCGGCGGCCCGCTCGGTCTCGTCCGAGTACCACCCGGACCGGCTCTCGACCACCGACTCCGGGGTGAACTCCCGCCCGAACAGGTACGCGTCGAGGCAGTACCCGAACCCCGACTCGGCCATCGGCTGCAAGCCCTCCTGCTCGCAGTGCGCCAGGAACCCCTCGGCCTCCCGCCACTGCCCGCCGTCGAACCAGAACACCCCACCGGCGTAGTGGATCGTGTTCCCGGTCGCCTCGTCGGTGAGGTTCAGCGACTCGTAGTTCTCCGGACGGTTGCGCACCAGGTGCACCAGGTCGTCGGGCACGCCGCGGTAGAGCGACTCCTGGAGCGCGTAGTCACCCTCCGCGTACAGGTTCAGGTCGGTCTCGTGGTCGAACGTCAGCAGCAACGCCCGGCCCTCCGGCGTGAAGTACCAGACGGTCGACTGCCCGCCCGAGTCGTTCCACGCGAACCGCTCCGCGCCGTCCACCACCATGGGCGCCACCTCGGCGATCTCGCCGACGATCGCCGCACGGCGCCGCACCTCGACCAGCGGAGTGGTGACGAGCCCCTCCCACACGTCCTCAGTCATGCGCGCAGGCTACTGACCACCACCGACAATTCCCCGCATTCACACGACTTCGCCGTCCGCGGCCACCACGCGGCCCTCGTGCACGACCACCGTGCGCGGCGCGCGATCCATCACCGCGGCGGTCACCGTGTCACCCGGCACCACCACCAAGTCCGCGGGCGCGCGTTCGGTGAGCCCCAGCACCCGGCCCATCACCGCCGCACCGCCCCGCGTGGCGACGTCGACGCACATCTCGACCAGCTCGTCACGCCGGAACCCGTTGCGGTGGGCCAACTGCCACGTCCGCTCCAGCATGTCGCCGTTGCCGTAGGGCGACCAGTAGTCCCGGATGCCGTCCTGCCCGAGCCCGACCCGCACCCCGGCCCACCGCAACTGCCGCAGCGGCAACGGCTCCCGCGCACCCGGCGCGACGGTCGTCACCGCGACGTCGTGCTCCGCCAGCCGGTCCACCAGCTCCCCGCGCCGCGCCTCGTCCACGCTCGACAGCGCGAACGCGTGGCTGATCGTCACCTGCCCCTGCATGCCGAGCGCGCCCACCCGCTCGCAGATCAGCTCCACCTGGAACGCGCCCAACGTCCCGGCGTCGTGCAGGTGCACGTCCACCCCGCGCTGGTGCTTCTCCGCCAACCCGAACACGACGTCCAGGTGCCGCACGGGATCCCGGTCGTACCCCGCCGGGTCGAGCCCGCCGACCAGGTCCGCGCCCGCCCGCAGCGCCGCGTCCAGCAGCTCCGCGGTGCCCTTCTCGCGCAGGATGCCGCACTGCGGGAACGCCACCACCTCGACGTGCGCCCGCGCGGCGTGCTCCTCCCGTGCCGCGAGCACGCCTTCGAGCTTCTCCAGCCCCGAGTCGACGTCCACCTGCGCGTGGCTGCGCACGTGCGTGGCGCCGCCGGCGATCGTCCGCCCGAGCGTGTAGGTGGCGCGTTCGGCGACGGACGCCTCCGCGGCACGCCAGTTGCGCCGGTCGTTGTCGATCAGCTCGGCCAGCCCGTCACCCGCGCTGTGCGGGCGGAACGGCAGTCCCAGCCGGGTCGAGTCGAGGTGCGCGTGCGCGTCGGTGAACGCGGGCAGCAGCACGCCGCCCCGCCCGTCGACCACCGCCACCCCGGGCGGCGGGTCCAGGTCCTGACCGAACGCCGCGACGTGCCCGCCCTCGCAGAGCACGTCGACCAGGGGTGCGCCCGGGGCGTTCGGCCACGGCCGCACGGAACGGATCAGCAGGTCACCGGTCACCAGGCGACGCTAGCCCCGACGCTCCGATGTCGCCAGCGAGGAGTTTGCCCGGGTTGAGCACGCCGGTCGGGTCGAGCGTCCGCTTGACCGACGCCAGCACGTCCAGGCCCAGCGCCCCGATCTCGGCTTCCAGGTACGGAGCGTGATCGGCGCCCACCGCGTGGTGGTGGCTGATCGTGCCGAGTCCGGTGATCGCCTCGCTGGCCGCGGCCTTCGCCACCTGCCACTGCCCGATCGGATCGGCGGCGTCCCGGGCGGCCAGCGCCGTGAAGTACAGCGACGCACCGGTCTCGTAGGCGTGCGAGATGTGGCACATGACCACGCACTCGCCCAACGCGTCGACCAACGCCTCCCGCACCGCGGCACGCAGGTCCGACACCTTCGACCAGTGCGTCGCCGTCTCCAACGTCTCCACGCACACGCCGACCTCCATCAGCGCGTCCCGCTGGCGGGGCCCGTTGAACCGACCGTGCCGCCACGCCTCGCCGAGCGCCTTGCCGAGCGACAGTGCCTTCACGCCGCGCAACGACTTCGCCCTCCGCCGCGCGACCTCCCGCTTCGACGCCCCGTGCCAGCCGAGGATGAGCATGCACGGCTCCCGCACACCGCGTGCCTTCAGATATCCCTTGAGCGCGTTGACCTTCCACCCGCCGCCCAGCGCCAGCGACACCTCGGTCTCGTCCACATCGGACAGACGTGTCACGTCCGCCGGCGCCCGCCGTTGGGCCAACTCGCGCACGAGAGCCGACCCGCGCTCCCACCCGTCCACCACGAAACCCTCGTACCGCTCGACCTCCGGCCGCCGCCGCACCCGCAGCGCGACCTCCGTGATGACGCCGAAGACGCCCTCGCTGCCGACGACCAGCTGCTTCAGGTCCGGCCCGGCCGCCGACGCCGGCGCACCGCCCAACCGCCACTCGCCCACCGGCGTGGCCAGCCGGACGCCCTCCACCATGTCCTCGAACCGGCCGTACCCGGACGACGCCTGCCCGGCCGACCTGGTCGCGGCGAACCCGCCGATGGTGGCCCTCTCGTACGACTGCGGCACGTGCCCGATGGTCAGCCCGTGCGCGGCCAGCAGCCGTTCGGCCCGCGGCGCGGGCAACCCCGCCTGGAGCACGGCCAACCGGGACACCGGGTCGACCTCGACCAGCTTGTCCAGCCGGTGCAGGTCCAGCGCGATCACCGCCGCCTTGTCACCGCGCAGGGCGTTCACCCCGCCCACCACCGACGTGCCACCGCCGAACGGCACCACCGCGACGTCGTGCTCGACGCACACCTGCAGCACCTCGACGACCTGCTCGGGTGACGCGGGCAGCACCACCGCGTCGGGCACGGCCAACTCGCCGTCACCCCGTTGCCGCAATAGGTCCACATAGGACAGACCGCCGGCACGGCCGAGCCGCGAGTCGCGGTCCACCCGCACGTGCCCCGGGCCGACCACCTCGCCCAGCGCGGTCTTCGCCGCGTCGCTCAACCCGGACCCCGGCACCTCCGGCGCCCGCGCCGGCGTGCGGACGTCACCCAGCCCGGTCCGGTCCCGCAGCCACTTCACCGCGTGCGGCGGGAGCGAGCCCGTGGTCGTGGTCCACCTGCCCCGGAGGGTGTGGTCGATGTGCTCGGTCACCGCTACAGTGTTACACATGACGTCTCAACGTCACAGTGATGACGCGCTCCTCGACGCGGCCCGCGACTGCGTGGTCGAAGTCGGGGTCCGCCGCACCACGCTGACGGACATCGCCAAACGCGCCGGCGTCAGCCGGATGACCCTCTACCGCCGTTTCCCGGACGTCGGGACGCTGGTCAGGGCCCTCATGACCAGGGAGTTCACCGCTCTGCTCCAGCGCGTCGAGGTGACCGGCGAGCACGCCAGGCAGCGGCTCGTGGCGCAGGCCATCGCGGGCATCCGGCTCCTGGCCGCCGACCCGTTGATGCGGCGCGTGCTCGACCTGGACGCCGAGCTGATGCTGCCGTACCTCGTGCAACGGCTCGGGAGCACGCAGCGGCTGGTCGAGGCGTTCCTCATCGGCCGGATCGAGGAGGGGCACGCGGACGGCTCGATCCGGCCCGGCTCCACCTCCGCCCAGGCGCGCCTCGTGCTGCTGACGACGCAGTCGCTGGTGCTCTCGATCCGACCGGCCACCACGGACCTGGACTTCGAGGAGCTGCTCGCCGAACTGGCCGCCTACCTCGACGCGGCGCTGTCGTGAACACCTCTCTGAACGCGGCGCGCCGGCGCGCGGACCTGGACCACCTGGCCTCGTCCCCGGTCGACCTGCTCGTCATCGGCGGTGGTGTGACAGGTGCCGGTGTCGCCTTGGACGCGGCGTCACGCGGGCTGTCGGTGTGCCTGGTGGAGGCGCACGACCTGGCGTTCGGCACGTCCCGCTGGTCGAGCAAGCTGGTCCACGGCGGGCTGCGCTACCTGGCCCAGGGCGAGATCGGGTTGGCGTACGAGAGCGCGGTCGAGCGGGGCATCCTGATGACCCGGACCGCGCCCCACCTGGTGCGGGCGCTGCCGCAGCTGGTGCCGTTGCACGGCAAGGGGAACGAAGCCGTCGTGATGGCCGGTCTGCGCGCGGGTGATCTCCTGCGCCGGCTGGCCCGGACGCCGTCACGGGTGCTGCCCGGTCCGCGGCGCGTGCCCGCCGTCGAGGCGCTGGCGCTGGCTCCGGGTCTGCGCCGGGCCGGTCTGCGCGGCGGCCTGCTGAGCTTCGACGGGCAGTTGGTCGACGACGCCCGCCTGGTCGTGGCGCTGGCCCGGACCGCCGCCGGCTTCGGTGCCCGGATCGTCACGCGCGCCCGTGCCACCCGGCTCACCGGGCACGGCGCGGAGGTGGTGGACGCGCTCACCGGGGCGTCGCTGCGCATCGAGGCACGTGCGGTGGTGAACGCCGCCGGCGTGTGGGCGGGCGACCTGGTGCCGGACGTGAAGCTCCGGCCGTCCCGGGGCTCGCACCTGGTGCTGTCCGCGTCCGTGGTGGGCCTGTCGAACACGGCGCTGACCGTGCCGATCCCGGGTGCGCGGAACCGCTACGCGCTCGTGCTGCCGCAACGTGACGGGCGCGTGTACGTGGGTCTGACCGACGAGCCGGTGGACGGCCCGATCCCGGACGTGCCGACCGTGCCGCAGTCCGATGTGGACTTCCTGCTCGCGGTCGCGTCGTCGGTGCTGGAGCGCGAACTGTCGCCCTCCGACGTCGCGGGATCGTTCGCCGGGCTGCGTCCGCTCCTCGACACCGGCGACGGCCCCAGCGCCGACCTCTCCCGCCGGCACGCCGTGCTGACCGACGGCGGCGTAACCACGGTCGTGGGCGGCAAGCTCACCACGTACCGCCGCATGGCCGCCGACGCCGTGGACGCCACCGCCCTGACCACCGTTCGTTCGCGCACCGCGCGCCTCCCGTTGGTCGGCGCTGGGCCGTCCACCGGCCCAGCTGACCTGACCGCCCGTTACGGGGCTGAAGCCGCCGCCGTCGCCGAGGTGGGCGAGGTCGCCTGGGCCGTCCGCCACGAAGGCGCCCTGACCGCCGACGACGTCCTGGACCGGCGTACCCGGATCGGCCTGGTGCCGACCGACCGTGCCGCTGCCGAACCTGCCGTCACCGCCGAGGTGGCCGCGGAACTGGCCGCCCAACCCCGGTCCTGAGCGTTGAATTCAGGCGTCCTGAACGTAGGACTCTCGCGACCTGAGCGTAGGACTCTCGCGACGCGAACGTAGGACACGCGCGACGCGAACGTTCGACACGCGGGGCGTGAGCGTTCGACACGCGCGGGCTGAGCGTTCGACACGCGAAGGGTGAGGGGTTGTGGGTATGGCAAAGGGGACCTCCGTGGTGGAGGTCCCCTTTGGGGTGTCAGGTCACTCGCCGATGATCGGCTTCGCGGCCTTCGGCGGCTCCTCGATCAGGGGCTCGCCCTCCAGCCGCACCTTGCGCTGGTGGTCCTTGCCGTCGCCGCCCTGGCCCGGGGCGCCCATCATCGGCGCGCCCATCATGCCCATGCCACCGGCACCGCCCGGACGTCCGCCGGCCGCGCCCGGAGCACCGGCGCCGGCCGCGCCGCCGCCCGCCGGACCGCCCGCCTGGCCGAGCACGCCGGACGCGCCACCGGCCTGGAGGGTGGGCGCACCGGCGCCACCGCCACCGGAACCGCCGGCGAAGCCACCGCCACCGCCGCCACCACCGGCGAAGCCACCGCCACCGCCACCGATACCGGCGCCGGCACCACCACCGACACCACCGGCGCTACCGCCGGTGGGCAGGTCGACCGGGCGGACCGGAGGCACGGTCGGCACCGTCGGCACGGACGTGGAACCGCTGCCCGTCGCGTACGTCGTGTCGTTGAACGAAGGCGGCGCGGGCACCCGGCCGGCGCCCGTGCCGGAACCGCCCGGCACCCACCGACCCGGCTCCCAGTGGCCACCGCCGCCGGAACCGCCGGAACCGGACCCACCCGAGCCGGAACCGCCGGAACCGCCGCCGACCGAAGGCGGACGGCTGACCACGGGACCGCTCGGACCACCGGGGTAGGCACGACCCGGCTCGGTCGAACCCGTGCCCGGCCCGTAACCCGTGCCGACCTGCGGCGGCGCGCTCACCACGGGCCCGACCGGGCTCGGACCGCCGGCCGGGATGGTCGACGCACCGCCGCCACCGCTGCCGCCGGGGTTGTTCGTGTACCGCTCGTTCGCGGCCCGGTCCATGTCGGCGAGCCGCCGCTCGTCGAGCCCCAGCCCGCCTTGCGACAACCGGGGCCCCGAGCCGCCACCGCCGCTGCCGCCCTTGTTGGACGACGTCATCGCGGTGATCGCCTGCAGGATCTGCTTGGCGGTCTGGGCGATCTGGGCGACCGACTTGATCAGGTCGATCAGCTTCTTGAGCGAGTTGCCGAGCTTCTGCAGGAAGTCGGCGAGCTTCTTGGCGTAGTTGCACGCCATCTGCACGATGTCCGCGATCGCCGCGCCCATGGCCGCGCCGAAGGTCAGGAACGACGCCGCCAACCACTGGATGATCTTCATGACCATCTCGGACACGGCCTGGCTGATCAGGTCCATGATGGTCTTGCGCACTGTCGCCACCAGCTCGCCCGCGCCCTTGGCGGCGCGCGAGATGCCCTGCGTGGCCTTGGACAGCGTCTCCAGGCCGGCCGCGTGCCGCTTGCTCGCCGCCCGGTACCCGTCGGCGGAACGGCCGCGCCACGTCCGGGTCTCCTCGACCGACGTGCGCCGGTAGTCGGCGACGATGCCCTCGATCTGCTTGGCCGCGGACGCCCAGCTGTCGGACATCTTCTGGATCGCCTGCGGGTCGCCGAGCAGCGCGTCGAACGGCTCGCGCAGGAAGTCGACGTGCTGCATGGCCCAGCTGAAACCGGCGGACAGGAAGCCCGACAACGGGTTGCTGGCCATGCCGACGATGCCCATGGCGGTGTTCGCCATGCCGAGACCGGCCTGGACCCAGTCGCCGCGCTCGACCGCCGCGACGGTGCCCTGCACGTCGCTGATCAAGTGCGAGGGGTCACGGCCCTGGGTGGTGGCTTGCCCGCTCATCCCCGTGCCTTTCCGGTGAAGCCGAACGCGTTGTCGAGGTCGACGTTCTCGTAGAGGTCGGCGACCTCCTTGAGGCCCTGGCACATGTCGGCGACGGTCTCCGTCGCCTGGCCGAGGATGTCCTGGGACGAGCCGGCCGCCTTGAGCAGGAACTGCGCCAGGAACGAGCCGAACACGCCGAAGGCGTCGGTCGACAGCGACGGGTCAGCGGTGTTGGTGGCCGAGAGCATCCGCTGCGTCAGCTGGTCGACCGTGCCAGCGTGCGCCCGGATCTCCTCCGGGTTCACGTTGAACGAGTCGAACATGGTCATCTACCCCCTGCTCAGGCCATGACATCGGGTGGGTTGGTGAAGTAGTCGTCATCGGGCCTGGTGTCTCGACGCTGGATCTCGGGCTCCGGTTCCACGGCGTCCGTGCCGTCACCCGAATAGCCGTTGGGCATCTTCGCCTTCACGAACTCCAGCGCGGGGCTGTCACCGACGAACTCCGTCATGATCTCGACGACCTTGCCCGCCGCGGCGCGCTGCGCCTGGGCGACGGCGGTCATGATCGCGCCGGAGATCCGCTCGGGGTCCTCGCCGCGCAACTGCGGGCGCAGGATCAGGTCGGTCAGCGCGCCCGAGGCGTTGACCGTGACCGTGATCAGGCCGTCCGGCGACGTCGCGCTACCGCCGACGCCACCGAGCTGCGACTCGGCCTGGGCGGCGTTCCGCTTGGCCTGCTCGATCTTCTCTCCGTACTGCGCGAGCCACTGGTCCGGCTCCATGTTCACCCCTCACGGCAACGGGGCTTGCGGCCCTACTGCGCAATTCGACCCGTCGACACTCGATTCGGTTCCCGGCGACGTATCGTTTCACCGAAACGTGATTTCTTCGGCACACACCCGCCGGATACCGCCGTTCGGCCTATTCTGTGAATTGTTTACTTGCCGTTCTGTTGGGTTTTCGCAACACTTCGTAGCATGAGTCCGGTGCGCCGGGGCCCCGGGCAACCGATCCACAACCGGATCGGGGTGCTCCGGGTCGAACGGGGTTTGACCAGGGCGGGGTTGGCCGAGGCGGTGGAGGTCAACCCCCAGACGATCGGCGCGTTGGAGCGGGGCGACCACTACCCGAGCCTCGACCTCGCGCTGCGGATCTGCGACGTGTTCGGCCTGCCGGTCGAGGCGGTGTTCAGCCGCACGCCGTTCAAGCCGTTGTCCACCCAGGTCTACGGCTCGTAGGTCCACGGCTGGTAGGTCTGGGGCGGGCACGACCGGTCACGACAGGAGGAGAGCACGTGGCACAGGGAGTGCTGGAGGTCGACCGGGTCTCCAAGCGCTACGGGGAGGTCGTCGCGCTCGACGCGATGACCTTCGACGTGCGGGCGGGCGAGCTGTTCGGGTTCGTCGGCAGCAACGGCGCGGGCAAGACCACCGCGATGCGCATCGCGCTCGGCGTGCTGGCCGCCGACTCGGGCGAGGTCCGGTGGAACGGCGAGCCGATCACGTTCGAGACCCGCCGCCGGATCGGCTACATGCCCGAGGAACGCGGGCTCTACCCCAAGATGAAGGTGCTCGACCAGCTCGTCTACCTGGCCGAGCTGCACGGCATGTCGACCAACGCGGCGCACCGCTCGGCGGACACCTGGATCGCCCGGCTCGGCCTGCGCGACCGCCGTGACGACGAGGTGCAGAAGCTCAGCCTCGGCAACCAGCAACGGGTGCAGCTGGCCGCGGCGCTGGTGCACGACCCGGACGTGCTGGTGCTGGACGAGCCGTTCTCCGGCCTGGACCCGGTCGCGGTGGACGTGATGAGCAACGTGCTGCGCGAGAAGGCGGCGAGCGGCGTGCCGGTGGTGTTCTCCAGCCACCAACTGGACCTGGTGGAGCGGTTGTGCGACCGGGTCGGCATCGTGCGCAGCGGCACGCTGGTGGCGTCCGGTTCGGTGGACGAGCTGCGCGCCGGCGGCGAGTCGAAGCTCGTGGTGGACGCCCCGCTGGCGCCGCCGGGCTGGGCCGACCACCTGCCGGGCGTGCGCTCGGCGCACACGTCGACCGGCCGCACGGTCCTGGAGGTCACGTCGGACGTGGACGACCAGGCGGTGTTGCACGCCGCCCTGGGCACGGGGCCGGTGCACGAGTTCTCCCGGCAGCGGCCGTCGCTGACCGAGTTGTTCCGCAGCGTGGTGACCGAGGAGTCCGCCGCATGAACAGCCTCACCCCCGGTCGGGCGGTGTTCCTGGTCTCGCGCCGGGAGTTCCTGGGCAAGGTGCGCACGAAGTCGTTCGTCTGGGGCACGGTGGTGATCGTCGCCGTGATAGCGGGGTACGTGCTGCTGCAGGCCGTGCTGTTCGACGACGCCGGTCGCGACCGGGTCGCGCTGAGCGGTCAGGCGACCGTGCTCGCGGAGCCGTTGAAGCAGACCGCCCGCTCGTTCGGCCGTGAGGTGGAGACGGTCGACGTGACCGACGTGGCGGCGGCCGAGGAGCAGGTGCGCTCGGGCGACGTGGACGCGCTGATCACCGGCGCGTCGGACGACCTGCGCGTGCTGGTGAAGGAGTCGCTCGGCGACTCGCTGCGCAACTCGATCGACCTGCTGGTCAAGCAGCAGGTGTTGGACGCGCACTTCGCCGAGGCGGGCGTCGACCCGGCCGAGGTGGCGCGCAACGTCGAACGCGCGGGCGTCGACGTGGTGGCGTTGGAGCCGCCGGACGGCCAACAGGGCGAGCGGCTGGCGATCGGCCTGGTGATCGCGGGGTTGCTCTACTACTCGCTGCTGGTCTACGGGGCGATGGTCGCGCAGGGCGTGGTGGAGGAGAAGTCCAGCCGGGTGGTGGAGATCCTGCTGGCGACGCTGCGGCCGTGGCAGCTGCTGCTGGGCAAGGTCGTGGGGCTCGGCGCGGTGGGGTTGCTGCAACTGGTCGTGATCGGCGGCATCGGGCTGGTGCTGACGTCGCTGTCCGGCGTGGTCGACGTCACGGGCGTGGCGGGCGGCGCGCTGGCCACCGGCGTGCTCTGGTACGTGCTCGGCTTCTTCTTGTACGCCACCGTTTTCGCCGCCGCCGCGTCGTTGGTGTCGCGGCAGGAGGAGCTGCAGCCGGTGCTGCTGCCGATCAGCATGTCGATCGTGGTGGCGTTCATGCTGGGCATCAACTTCATGATCACCGACCCGACCGGCACGGTGGCGACGGTGCTGTCGCTGCTGCCGCCGTTCGCGCCGATCATGATGCCGGGCCGGATGGCGATGGGCGTCGCGCCGACGTGGCAGGTGCTGCTGGCGATCGTGCTCGCGCTGGCCGCGATCGCGGCGATCACGTGGCTGGGCGGCAAGGTGTACTCGAACGCGGTGCTGCGCACGGGCGCTCGCGTGCGTCTGCGGGACGTGCTGCGCCAGGCCCGATAGCCGATTTCGACTGGTAGATTTCGACCATGCCACGTCGCGCGCTCGACAACCCGCTCGTGCTCGCGGTGCTGGGTCTCCTGCTGGAGCGCCCGGCGCACCCGTACCAGGTGCTCACCGACCTGCGGGCCCGCGGCGGCAACCGGGCCGCCGCGATCAACCGGGGCACGCTGTACGACGTCGTCGAGGCGCTGGTCGCCGCCGGGTGGGTCGCGCCGCAGGGCACGGAGCGCACCGGCAACCGCCCGGAGCGGACCGTGTACGCCCTCACCGACGCCGGGCACGACGAGCTGGTGCGCCGGCTGGACAGCCAGGTCCGCACCCCACAACGGGAGTTCACCCAGTTCCTCGGCGCGGTCGCGCACCTCGGCGCCCTCGGTCCGATCGGCGCCGTCGAAGCCCTGACCGAACGCGGGCAGCGGCTGTCCGCCCGCATCGCCGCCGACGAGCGCGACCTGGCCGAGGTGCTGGCGGGCGGCGTGCCCCGGCTGCACGTCATCGAGACCGAGTACGCGCTGGGCCAGGCCCGCGCCGAACTGGCCTGGATCGACACGGTCGTGGACGAGATCCGCGCCGGCACCCTGATCTGGCCGACCTGACCGGCGAATCCCCTGCCCTGCCAACGACGAAGGCCCACACCGCCGATGCGGGGTGCGGGCCTTGGCCGTGGTGGGAACGTCAGCCGGGTGTGGCTCAGCGCTGGTCGAGCGGCACGAACGAGCGCTCCGGCGAGCCGACGTAGACCTGCCGCGGGCGGCCGATCTTGGTGGCCGGGTCGGAGATCATCTCGCGCCAGTGCGCGATCCAGCCGGGCAGCCGGCCCAGCGCGAACAGCACGGTGAAGAACTTCGTCGGGAAGCCCATCGCGCGGTAGATCAGGCCGGTGTAGAAGTCGACGTTCGGGTACAGCTTCCGCTCGACGAAGTAGTCGTCGGCGAGCGCGGTCTCCTCGAGCGCCTTCGCGATGTCGAGCAGCTCGTCGGACGCGCCCAGCTTGCCGAGGATCTCGTCGGCCGTCTTCTTGATGATCGCGGCGCGCGGGTCGTAGTTCTTGTAGACCCGGTGGCCGAAGCCCATCAGGCGGACGCCGTCCTCCTTGTTCTTGACCTTCTTCACGAACGCGTTGACGTCACCGCCCTCGCGCCGGATCTTCTCCAGCATCTCCAGCACCGCGGAGTTCGCGCCGCCGTGCAGCGGGCCGAACAACGCGTTGATGCCGGCCGAGATGGACGCGAACAGGTTCGCCTCGGACGAGCCGACCAGGCGCACGGTCGACGTGGAGCAGTTCTGCTCGTGGTCGGCGTGCAGCACGAACAGCAGGTCGAGCGCCCGCACCAGGTCGGGGTCGACGTCGTACGGCTCGGCCGGGAAGCCGAACGTCATGCGCAGGAAGTTGTCCACCAGACCCAGGGAGTTGTCCGGGTACAGGAACGGCTGGCCGACGGACTTCTTGTAGGCGTACGCCGCGATGGTGGGCACCTTGGCCAGCAGGCGGATCGTGGAGATCTCGACCTGGTTGGCGTCGAAGGGGCTGAGGCTGTCCTGGTAGAACGTCGACAGCGCGGACACCGCCGAGGACAGCACGGGCATGGGGTGGGCGTCACGCGGGAAGCCGTCGAAGAACCGTTTCAGGTCCTCGTGCAGCAGCGTGTGCCGGTTGATCTTGGAGGAGAACTCCTCCAGCTGGGCCTGGGTCGGCAGCTCGCCGTAGATCAGCAGGTAGCTGACCTCGATGAAGTTCGACTTCTCGGCGAGCTGCTCGATCGGGTAGCCGCGGTAGCGCAGGATGCCGGCGTCACCGTCGATGTAGGTGATCTCGGAGGAACAGGACGCGGTGTTGACGAACCCGCTGTCCAGTGTGACCAGACCTGTTGTGGCCAGGAGCTTTCCGAGGTCGATACCGGGCGCACCCTCGGTGGCCGGTACTACCTTCATCTCGTGCTCTCCGCCCGGATGGCGCAGCGCGACGGTACGGGTGTCGTTCGGCGCAGTCGTCGCGTCGGGCATGCAGAGTCCCTCTCACGCTAGGGCGGGGTGGCTCATGTGCGGGTCTCGCACGCACGCGCGGGCGTGGGATCGCCCCGCACCGCAGCACCACCCCGTTGGGGTCCTGTCAGTTCTCCCACGCTAGTCAGAGGACGACCCTCCACACAGTCGCGGTGTGAACCGATTCTGTGAGATGGGACCGGCATCACATCCGGATGCATGGGTGGCTAGCGTGCATCCACCACGGTAGCCCTTCGGGGCTGTTTCTCCATCTCACGCGGGGTGAGAGCTAGGTCATCTCCAGCTCGCGTTTGAAGGGCGGCTCGGCGCCCGCGCGGGAGCACGTGACGGCCGCCGCGGCGCCCGCGTAGGCCAGCGCCGCACCCCACCCGCCGGCGTCCAGACCTCGGACAGCCTCGACGGACAGCGCGTCGTGGTCGTGCAGCCAGGCGAGCAGCGCGCCCTGCACGGTGTCGCCCGCGCCGATGGTGTCGACCACGTCCACGGGCGTGGGTGGGACGCGGATCACGTCGCCCGCGGCGGTCAGCACGGCCAGCCCGTCGCCACCGCGCGTGAGCACGACGGCGGCCGGGCCCGCGCCCTGCCAGTCGCGCACGACCTCCAGCACGTCGTCCTCGGGCGCGTCCTCCGGCAGGTCGGCCAGCCACCGCGCGTCCTCGACGGAGACCTTCAGCAGGCCCACGTGCGGCAGCCACGAGTCGTACCGGTCGCGGTAGGCCATCGGGTCGTGGATGAGGCCCGCGCGGATGTTCGGGTCGAGCACGGTGAGCGCGCCGCGTTCGGCCTCGCGCCACAGCACGCGCTCGTACGTGCTCGCGCCCGGCTCCAGCACCATGGACAGCGTGCCGAAGGACACCGCCCGCGTGCCGGCGGGCAGCGGCCCCGGATCGGTCACCTGGCGGTCCGCCGTGCCCTCGACGTAGAACGAGTAGCGCGCCGAGCCGTCGTCGGCCAGCCCGACCACGGCCAGCGTCGTCGGCTGGTCGCCGCGCTGGACCAGGTCGGTGCGCACGGCGGAGGCGTGCAGCCGTTCGATCAGCCGGTCGCCGAACAGGTCGGTCGACACCCGCGACAGGAAGCTCACCGGCGCTTCGAGGCGTCCGGCGGCCACGGCCACGTTGTACGGCCCGCCGCCCAGCCGCGGCGCGAGGGCGCCCTCGGGCGTGGGCACCAGGTCGACCAGCGCCTCACCTGCAACGACGATCACGACTGGCTCCGTTCTCTCCGCAACCCGTCCAGCAGCAGTTCACCCAGCGCGGTGAACGCCTCGGCGTCCGACACACCCGCCCGCCGGGTCAGCACACCGGTCTGGATGCCCTCGATGAGCAGCCCGGCCATCTCGGCGATCAGGGTCGCGTGCACGTCCCGGAACACCCCGTCGCGGACACCCTCCTGGATGAACTCGCGGATCCGCTCGGCCGCGGCGCGGGCGTTGCGCTCGTAGGTGCTGCGCGTGGGGGCGAACGCGGACACGTCCGCGATGAACTGGGCCGACGCCCGCCGCAACTCCTCCGCGGCGCCCGCGAGGTACGTGCCGACGCGTGCGCGGACGTCCTTGATGTCGGCGATGCGCTGCTCGATCCGCTCGGCCGCGCCCTTGAAGTACCGGCCGACGACCTTGACCGCCAGCTGCTCCTTGCTCGCGGCCAGCGCGTAGAGCGTGGACTTGGAGCAGTGCAGGCGCGCGGCGAGGTCGTCGAGCGTGAAGTGCGCGAAGCCCTCGGCGAGGACGAGCGCTTCCAGCCTGCCCAGCAGCTCGACCTGCCTGGGCGTCGGCGGTCGGCGCACGATCGAGGTCATAGGCGGCAACTCTGTCACAGTGCCTGGCTCCAGTACTGGAGTACGTCCTACAGTACTGGTGAGAGTACCCCGTGATCCGGAGGTCGACGATGCCCGCCGAGCGCCTTTTGCCCACCACCGAGGCCGAGGACCTGCTCGCCCTGGTCCGCGAGATCGCGCGTGACGAACTCGCGCCGCACGCCGCCGAGGCGGAGGAGCACTCGCGGTTCCCGCGCGAGGCGTTCCGGCTGCTCGGCAAGACCGGGCTGCTCGGGCTGCCGTACCCGGAGCGGTTCGGCGGCGGTGAGCAGCCGTACGAGGTGTACCTGCAGGCGTTGGAGGAGGTCGCGTCGGCGTGGATGTCGGTCGCGGTCGGGCTGTCGGTGCACGTCATGTCCAGCTACGCGTTGGCGACGTTCGGGGACGACGCGCAGAAGTCGCGCTGGCTGCCGGACGTGCTGGCGGGCGACCAGCTCGGCGGGTACGCGTTGTCGGAGACCCACGCGGGTTCCGACGCCGGCGCCCTGTCGACCCGTGCGGTCCGCTCCGGTGACCACTACACCGTGAACGGCACGAAGGCGTGGATCACGCACGCCGGCGTCGCCGACTTCTACACGTTGATGGCGCGCACGTCGGACGACGGCGGCAAGGGCATCAGCTGCTTCTTCGCGCCGGGCCAGGCCGAGGGGCTGGTCGCGGCCAAGCCGGAGCGCAAGATGGGCCTGACCGGTTCCATCACCGCGCAGCTGTCGTTCTCCGGCGTGCGGCTCGACGCGGACCGGTTGATCGGGGCGGAGGGCGACGGCCTGAAGATCGCACTGTCCGCTTTGGACTCGGGCCGCCTCGGGATCGCCGCGTGCGGCGTGGGTCTGGCGCAGGCGGCGTTGGACGAGGCCGTCGCGTACGCCAAGCAGCGCACCCAGTTCGGCCGCGCGATCATCGACTTCCAGGGCCTGGAGTTCCTGCTGGCCGACATGGCCGCCGCCGTGGAATCCGCGCGTGCCACGTACCTGGAGGCCGCCCGCCGCCGCGACCGCGGCCTGCCGTTCCGCCGCCAGGCCGCGATCGCGAAACTGGTCTGCACCGACACCGCGATGAAGGTGACGACGGACGCCGTGCAGGTCCTGGGCGGCGCCGGCTACACCCGCGACTTCCCGGTGGAGCGCTACATGCGTGAAGCCAAGGTGCTCCAGATCTTCGAGGGCACCAACCAGATCCAACGCCTCGTCATCGGCCGCGACCTCCGCCGCTGACCCGCGCGTGTCGAACACTCAGGTCGCGCGTGTCCTACGTTCCGGTCGCGCGTGTCCTACGTTCGCGTACCCCGAGTTGAACGCTCAGAACAAGATCGACTGTTCTGAGCGTTGAACTCGCGTGTTCTGAACGTAGGACACGCGCGACGCGAACGTAGGACACGCGCGACTTGAGTGTTCGACACGCGGGTCAGGGTTCGCGGTAGAACGGGTTGGTGACGATCTCTTCGCCGTCGGAGTAGCGGTAGACCTCGCGGCCTTCCACGTAGACGTTCAGGGCTCGGCTCATCACGTCCAGAGGGTCGCCCGACCAGATCACGACGTCGCCGTCCAGGCCGGGGCGCAGGGAGCCCACGCGGTCGTCCAGGCCCATGATGCGGGCCGGGTTCACGGTGATCGACTCCAGACCCACGCGCGGGTCCAGGCCTTCCTTCACGGCCAACGTCACCTGGTGCACGAGGAAGTGGATCGGCACGACCGGGTGGTCCGTGGTGATCGCGATCTGCACGCCGGCGCGCGCCAGGATGCCCGGGTTGCGCAACGAGCGGTTGCGGACCTCGACCTTGGACCGCGACGTGAACAGCGGGCCGATGATCACCGGGACGTCACGCTCCGCCAGCACGTCCGCGATCAGGTGACCCTCGGTCCCGTGGTTGACGATGAGGCGGTAGCCGAACTCGTCCGCCAGCCGCAACGCCGTCGCGATGTCGTCCGCGCGGTGGCAGTGCTGGCACCACGGCAGCTCACCCGACAGCACGCGCGCCAGCACCTCGGACGTGGTGTTCCGCTCGAACGCGCCGTCGGCCTCGTCACGCTTGGCCACGTAGTCCTGCGCCTTGGTGAACGCGTCACGGATCACCGCCGCCACGCCCTGCCACGTGGACGGCAGCTTCTTCTGCTCGCCGTACACCCGCTTCGGGTTCTCGCCGAGAGCGCTCTTCACGCTGACGGGGTTGCGCACGAGCATCTCGTCGGCCGTGCGACCCCAGCACTTGACCGCTACGGTCTGGCCGCCGATCACGTTGCCCGACCCGGGCTTGACCACCGCGGTCGTGACGCCGCCGGACAGGGCGTCGGCGAAGCCCTGGTCGGCGGCGTTGATCGCGTCCAACGCGCGCAGCCGGGCGCCGTTGGGGTCGGTCATCTCGTTGGTGTCCTGCCCGGCCCAGCCCTCGCCCTCCTCGTGCACGCCGAGGTGGCCGTGGGCCTCCACGAAGCCGGGCAGCACCCAGCGGCCCGCCGCGTCCACGACCGGGACGCCGTCCGGCACCTCGACGTCGGCGCCGACCGCGACGATCTTCCCGTCCTGGATCAGGACCGTGCCGCCCTCGATCGGCTCTCCGGCGACCGGGACGACGTACCCACCCGTGATGGCGACGTTCATAGTTAGCGACGCTAACGGTCTACGACAGGGGACGCAAACCCCACCGGCCGGCCCACGACTCGCCCGGCTCCAGCCACAGCAGGTCGACCCCGCTGTTCAACGCGTCGGGCGGGCACGTCATCGGCTCGATCGCGATCGCGCGGCCACGGCCGGGGAAGTCGTCCGGCGTGTAGACCTGCACCCACTTGAAGTCCGGGTCCGCCCACACCTCGACACCGCCGGCCGGGCCCTTCAGCACGTGCCGCACCAGCCCGTCCACCGGCTCGCAGCCGCCGAACGCGGTGTCCAGCTTCACGCCCTCCAGCAGCCGCGCCACGCGGAAGTCGTAGTCGCCCGACACCGGCACGGCCGGGCCGTTCGGGATCATGGTGTGCGCGTCGACCGGCAGCACGGTCGTGGCGGCCAGCGACAGCGACGTCTCGTCGGTCGCCGACGCGCCTGCCCGCGGGTACGGGTGCGTGCCCACCCCGAACGGGGTCCGCTTGTCACCCACGTTGGTGACGCCGTGCGAGACGGTCAGGCCGTTGTCGTCGAGCGCGTACGTGATGGTGGTGCGCAGCTCGACGGGCCAGCCGAGGCCCGCCACCGGCGTCTCCAGCGAGATGAGCGACCCGGTGTGCTCGACGGTGCCCCAGATCGCGCGGCGCACCAGGCCGTGGATGGCGTTGCCCCGCGCGGGCTCGCCGATCTCCAGCTGCTGCTCCTCGCCGTCGAGCACCCATCTGCCGCCCGCCGTGCGGTTGGGCCACGGCACCAGCACCGCGCCGCTGCCCATGGGCGGTTCGTCGTCGTACGTCTCCACGTACGGCACGCCGCCGACTTCGTAGGACTTGAGTCCCGCACCCTCGGGTGCGATGACGGCGCGTGCCGCGCCGTGGGCGATCTCCAGCATGGGTCAGGAGCGTATCCGAGGCACTCTCCTCTTGACTTACTTACTAGACCGGTCTCTATAGTAAAACCATGCCGAGACGGACCGACACCCGACAGCGCGTGGTGCGCACCGCCGCCGACCTCTTCCGGACGCAGGGCTACCACGCGACGGGCCTGAACCAGGTGCTCGCCGAGGGCGGCGCGCCCAAGGGCTCCCTCTACTTCCACTTCCCGGGCGGCAAGGAGCAGTTGGCGGTCGAGGCGGTGACGTTGGCGGGCAACGAACTGTGCGACGCGCTCGCCGCCGTCCTCGATGCCGAACCCGACCCCGCGAAAGCGCTTTCCCAGGCCTTGGAACTCCTCGGCCGCGACCTGCTGGCTTCGGACTTCCGCAGCGGGTGCCCCGTCGCCACGGTCGCGCTCGACGCCGCGTCGGACAGCGAACCGATCCGCGCCGCCTGCGCGGACGTCTACGCCCGGTGGCAGCGCCTCATCGCCGCGCGCACCGGTGACGACGACCTGGCGACGGTCGTGCTGTCCGCCATCGAGGGCGCCCTCCTGCTCGCCCGCACCCGCCGTTCGCTCGACCCCCTGCACGCCGTCGGCGCGCGCCTGGGGGCGTTCCTGGGAAGGCCTAGGCCATGAAGGTGCACCACCTCAACTGCGGCACCATGCGTCCGGTCGGCGGGAAGCTGGTGACCGGCAAGGGTTCCTACTTCAGCACGGCCGAGCTGGTCTGCCACGTGCTGCTCCTCGAAACCGACGACGGCCTGACCCTGGTCGACACCGGCATGGGCGTCGACGACGTGCGCCGGCCCGCCGAGACGTTGGCGTTCGCCTGGCGGCTGATGAGCCGGCCCGCGCTGGACGAGGCGGAAACCGCGCTGCGCCAAGTGGAAGCGCTCGGGTTCGCCGCTTCTGACGTGCGCGACGTCGTGCTGACGCACCTCGACCTCGACCACGGCGGTGGTCTGCGCGACTTCCCGCGGGCCCGGGTGCACGTGTCGGCGGAGGAGCTGGCCTCGGCGACGCGTCCGGGCAAGTCGGGCAACGACCGCTTCCGCTACCCGGACAAGCAGTGGCAGCACGGCCCGCGGTGGGTGCCGTACGAGACGACCGGCGAGACGTGGTTCGGCTTCGACGGCGTGCGCGAGGTGCGGCCGGACGTGCTGCTGGTGCCGTTGTTCGGGCACACGCACGGCCACACGGGCGTGGCGGTGCGCGTCGGCGACCGGTGGCTGCTGCACGCGGGCGACTCGTACTTCTTCCACGGCGAGCTGGAGGCGGAACGGCACTGCCCGCCCTTGTTGACGTACATGCAGAAGCGGATGCAGGTGCTGCCGGAGCTGCGCGTGGCCAACCAGGAGCGGTTGCGGGAGCTGGTGCGCGACCACGGTGGTGCGGTCGACGTCTTCAGCGCGCACGACGCCACCGAGCTGCGCCGCCACCAGCAGGTGCCCGCGTGATTGAGTAGCGGTACTCATGACACGGGTGCCGGTCGGCGGGGACCCTTCGGCCATGACCGCGAAACCGCACTCGCCGACCACCAACGCCTTCTACGCGCAGGCGGTGATCTCCTTCGTCGTCTCGCTGGCCGCCGTCGGGCTCGGTGTCGCCTACCTGCCGGTGGACGGCTGGGTCCGCGCGTTCCTGGCGCTCGGCCTGCTGTTCACCGTCACGTCGGCGTTCACCCTGGCCAAGTGCGTGCGCGACCGGCAGGAGGAGACCTACGTGGTGAGCCGCGTCGACCAGGCGCGGCTGGAGAAGCTGCTCGCCGAGCACGACCCGTACCGGGTGGAGGCGGTCTGACCGCCTAGGCTGCACCGCTCATGGGAGCAGACCGATGACCGCCGCCGCCGCTCTCGACGGGCTCGACGACGTCGACTGGGCGTCCCTCGACCACGCGTACGGCTCGGCGGAGGACGTGCCGGGGATGTTGCGCCACGCCGTCGGCGCGGACGACGCGATCGCCGGCGAGGCGATCGAGTACCTGTTCGGCAGCATCTACCACCAGGGCACGCTGTACTCGGCGACGCCGTGGGCCGTGCCGTTCGTCGCGCGGCTCGCCGCCGATCCGGGCACGCCCCGGCGCACGAGCCTGGTGCACCTGCTGGGCGCGATCGCCGAGACCGGCGATGCCCCGCCGGAGGTGCTGGCGGACGTGAGCGCGGCGCTGGGGCGTGAGACGGGGCGGCTGCTGCCGTTGCTGGACGACCCGGACGTCGAGGTCCGGCACGTCGCCACGTACCTGCTGGGCAACCTGCCGTCGGCGGCCGAGGTGCTGCCGGCGTTGCGGGCGCGGCGCGCGCGGGAACGGTCGCCGCGCGTGGTGGCGGGGCTGCTGGCGGCGGCCGGTCGGCTCGCGCCCGCCGAGAGCGCCGAGTGGCTGACCGGTGAGCTGACGCCGTCCCGGCCGGCCGCCGTCCGGGCCGGCGCGCTGTGGGCGATCGCCGACGCCGGGCTGCCGTGGCCGGCGGCGGGCACGGGCGCGGTGATCGACTGCTGGCTCGACGGCGAGCCGCTGAAGAGCTGGGTCTGGTCGGGGTACCCGTTCGGGGACGTCGTGCGGCGGATCGACCACGCGCCGTTCGCCGAGTTGTGCCGGACGTTGTTCGAGCGGGGGTCGGCGGACGCCGCACGCCGTGCCGTCGACGCCGTCTACGAGCGGTGTGTGGGTTCGCGGGCGGCCCGGGCGGCGAGCGCGCCCCTGCTGGCCGCCGCCGTCGACCACCCTGACCTGGGCGTTCGGGTGGCCGCCGCGACCGCGGTGCGTGACGTGCCCGCCGCCGCTCCCCTGGCGGCCGATTCGCTGGCGGCGGTCGTCGCCGGGCCCGCGCCAACCGACGAGGACTCGCTCGAGGGTCGCCTGTTCGGGTTGGCCCTGGACGTCTTGATCACGCTCGGCGACCCGCGCTGGCGTTCGCCGTTCATCACGGCGCTCGCGGCGGGCGCGGTGACGCCCGACGTCACCGGGCTGCTCATCGACACCGGTGTGGCCTGCGATCCCGTGCTGCTGGACGCGGTGCGGCGACGGCTGGCGGCGCTGCCCCCGGAGTGGACGCCGTCGCCGGACTACGCCGCCATGCTCGGCCGGATGCGGTGGCACAACGAGGGGAACACCCTGACCCGGCTGCTGCACCGGTGGGGCGCGGACGCGGCCGACGCCGTGCCCGAGCTGGTCGCGCTCGTGCCGCACGACGGGTGGTGGTCGGTCCGCGCGCTGGCCGCGATGGGTTCGGCGGCCGCGGCGGCCGTGCCCGTGCTGACGCGGGTCCGCGACGACCCGGCGGCGTCCTGGCCGCACCGGCTGGACTGCGCCCGAGCCCTCGCCGCCATCACCCACGACCTGGACCACGTGCGCTCCTGCGTGGCCGAAGCCGCCGTCGACGCGCCCGTCCCCGCCGCGCGGACGGCGTCGCACCACGGTCTGCCCCTGGACGACCTGCTGCCCGCGCTCCGCGAGCTGGCCACCACCGCCGCCGGCGACGACCCGGCCACCATCGCGCGGCGGATCGAGGCGGCACGGCTCCTGCTGGACGCCGGTGACACCGCCGCGCCGCTCCGCGCGGTCGCGGACGCGCTGGACAGCGCCCGGCACGTGGCGGACGCGGTCGAGCTGGCGGGCTTGGTCGGCGCACCGGCCGCCGACCTCGTGCCGCGGCTGCGCGAACTGCTGGGCGACCGGCACGACACCCACGCCGCCGCCCTGGCGATCCGGCGCGTGACGGGCGAGACCCGGCCCCTCCTCGACGCCATCCGGCAGCGACTGGAGTGGGTGGGCCCCGGCGTCTGGCTGGTCGAGTCGCTGGAGGAGCTGGGCGCCGACGCCGCGCCGCTGCTGCCCGGCCTGCGCGAGCTGGCCGAGGGCGACGCCGCGATGCCGGGCGGCGGCATCCACGGCCGCCGGGTCCGCCAGGACGAGGAGGACCGCGAACGGCTCCGGGCCACGCTGGCGGCGCTCGGCGCCTGACCGTCCACACCGGACCGTGGTGGGGCCGTGACCCCACCACGGTCAGCGGGTCACTTGGACAGCTTCTCCGGGTCGAACGTGACCTTGCCGTGCACCAGGCGGTTGATGAGCCACAGGACCACGCCGGCCGCGAGCAGGTACAACGCGATCTCGTAGTCCGCCGACGCGCGGCCCGACAGCGGGCTCGCCAGGTAGGCGCACGTGAGCGCGCCGAGCACCGGCACCCACGTCGGCGCGCGGAAGTGCTGGTGGTCGACCTTCTCCTTGCGCAGCACCAGGACCGCGATGTTGACGATGGTGAAGACGACCAGCAGCAGCAACGCCGTCGTGCCGCCGAGCTTGGCGATGTCCGTGGTCGACACCAGGATGATCGCGACGCCCGACGTGAAGACGATCGAGATCCACGGCGTGCGGCGGAACGGGTGGACGGTGCCGAACACCTTCGGGATGATCCGCTCGTTCGACATGCCGTAGATGAGCCGGCTGGCCATCAGCATGTTGATCAGCGCCGAGTTGATGACGGCGAACAGGCCGATCAGCGAGAAGATCCACAGCGGGAAGCCGGGCGCGCCGACCGTGACGACCTTCAGCAGCGCCGAGGAGCCGGCCTTCGACAGCTCGTCGGCCGGGATGAGCAGCGACGACGTGATCGCGACCAGCACGTAGATGATCGCCGCGATCACCATGCCCCACAGCATCGCGCGCGGGAAGATGCGGGTCGGGTTCTGCGTCTCCTCGGCCATGTTCACCGAGTCCTCGAACCCGACCATCGCGAAGAACGCCAACGCGGTGGCGGACGTGACCGCGACGAGCGCGCTCTGGCCCGGCGCCGTGTCGATCTGCGTCAACCGGCTCGGGTCGCCGTCGCCCGCCAGCACCGCGTAGAGGCCGATCGCGATGATGATCACCAGGCCGGACAGCTCGATGCAGGTCAGGACGACGTTCGCCTTGACCGACTCCGAGACGCCGCGGAAGTTGATCAGCGCCAGCCCGATGATGAACAGGATCGCGACCAGCGTCGCGGACACGGTGAACGTGTCGGAGAAGAACTCCTTGATGACGGACTGGAGGTACGTGCGCCCGAACGCGAGCGCGGCGGAGGACGCCGACGTGATGCCTGAGCTCATCACCGCGAACGCCACCATGAAGGTGAGGAACTGGATCTTGAACGCGCGGTTGGTGTACAGCGCCGCGCCGGCCGCCCTGGGGTACTTGCCGACGAGTTCGAGGTAGCTGAACGCGGTCAGGAACGCCACCACGAACGCGACCAGGAAGGGCAGCCACAGCGCCCCGCCGATCTTGCCCGCGACGTTGCCCGTGAGGGCGTAGATGCCGGTGCCGAGGATGTCACCGACCACGAAGAACAGCAGCAACTTCGGGCCGATGGCCCGTTTCAGTTCCGGTTGCGCCGGTGCGCTCGTCGCTTCCGCCATGCCGTGTGAGTGTGCCGGATCACACTGGGCCCGGATAGTCGAATCGGCACACCTTGGGCAAGTCTTGATATTCGGGTTCGGACGGCGGCCCGCGGTCGACGCCGCCACGCTCCCTCGCCTGCCGGCACGCCATCCCGCACTGGGTCGAGGCGATTCGCAGCGCTTCCTTTCTTATCGCACTGACTCGTTTCGGTGAGCATCGTTGCGATGCGATCCGCAGCGCCCTACGTTCGCCCTCATGGCACGCCGCGCCGGAACGTCGATCCGCTCCCGCCGACTCGCGCACACCCTCAAGAAGCTGCGCGGCGCCGCCGGCGTCAGCACAGACGCCGTGGGCGAGGCGGTCGGCATGTCCGGCAGCAAGATCAGCCGCATCGAGACGTCCGGGATGGGCGTGTACCCGGACGACCTGGCGAAGCTGCTCGACTTCTACCAGGTGGGGCGCAGGCAACGCGCCGAACTCCTGGACCTGGCCCGCCGCGCCGAACAACGCGGCCTGTCGCGCCGGAACAACCCGAACCTGCCCGAGGACTGGCAGACGTGGGTCGACTTCGAGGATGAGGCCGGCTCCGTCCGCTACTACGAGCCCCTGGTGATCCCCGGCCCGCTGCAAACCCCCGAGTACGCCCGCTCGATCATCGCCGCCACCGGCCACGCCCTGACCGACGCGCAGGTGGACGCCATGGTCGCCAGTCGGATGGCACGGCAAGGCCTGCTCAGCCGCGGCACTCCGCTCCGGCTGAGCGCGCTCATCGAGCAGAGCGTGCTCGAACGGCCGTTCCACGACCAGGGAGCGCGCCGCCGCCAGCTCCGCCACCTCGTCGACGCCGCCGAACGCCCCACCATCACCGTGCGAGTGGTGCCGACCGACGCCGGACCGCACGGCGGCCTCAGCGGACCGTTCGTGATCCTGGAGTACGACGGCGATCCGAGCCTGGTGCTGCTGGAGAACAAGGTGGCGAGCCTGTTCCTCGACCGGGAGGACCAGATCGCGGTGTTCGACGCCACCTGGGCGGCGCTCCGGCGGCTGGCCTACACCGCGGAGGAGACGCTGGACTACTTGAAGGGCCTCGCGTGACACGATGAGCGCATGACGTTGTGGCGCAAGAGTTCCCGCAGTGCCGGCACCGCGAACTGCGTCGAGGTCGCCCGCGTCGGGACGCGGGTGGCGGCGCGGGACTCGAAGAACCCCGCGGCCACCATCACCGTCCCGGCGGCCTCATGGGCGCGGTTCGTGCAGGGCCCAGCAGTCCTGCGGGGTCAGTAGTCCTCCCACAGGTCGTAGTCCGAGCTCTTCGGGACGGCGGTGTCGTCCACGCCGATGGCGGCCAGGTCCGCCGACGTGCACGTGACGCCGGCCCGGTCGCCCAGGAACACCTCGATCAGCGACTCCATGACGTCGAGGTGGGCATCGCGCGACCGGCTGTTGCACGCGGTGATCCGCTCCAGACCGCCGAGGACGTGCTGCTGCGCGCTGGTCTCGGCCAACTGCCGGTAGATCAACCCGGCTTCCCCGAACCCCTCGCCCGGACCCGTGATCTTGACGCAGGACGACGCCGTGGCGCGGAAGAGCATGAACAGCGCCGCCTGCCCGTTGGGCACCCCGTTTGGCTCCAACTTGAGGCCGAACAGCTCCTGCAAGCCGTCCAGCAGCCGTTGCCGGTGCTGCCGAAGGGCGTCGTTGTACGGCTCGCTGTAGTAGTAGCCGTGCTTGGCGTCCGGGTGGGCGTCGAGGAACGCCTGGGCGAACGCCCGGCGGTCGTACGTGATCACCCCGCTAGTCCACCACGGTGATCACCACGTTGCCCCGCTTGTGCCCGGAATCCACGTACCGGTGGGCCTCGGCGATCCGCTCCAGCGGGTAGGTCCGGTCCACGACGATCCGCAGCCGGCCGTCCTCCAGCAGGTCCTTGACGACCAGCAACCCGGCGTTCTTGCGCACCGACATGCCGAACACGACCTTCTTGCCCCCGCGCAACGACGTCCACAACCCCAGCGGCACGTTGCCGAGACCGGTGGTCGGCACGTACTTCCCACCGGCCCGCAACGCCCGCCGCGACCGTGCGAACGAACTCTTGCCGACCGTGTCGAACACGACGTCGTAGGCGTCCACATCGGCCGTGAAGTCGCGTGTCGTGTAGTCGATGACCTCGTCCGCCCCGAGGGACTTCACCAGCTCGACGTTGCCCGGACCGCAGACGCCGACGACCTCCGCCCCGAACAGCTTCGCCAGCTGCACCGCGTACGTGCCGATGCTGCCTGACGCGCCGTTGACCAGCACCCGCTGCCCCGCGCGCACGCCCACCTTGTCGCGCAGGAAGTACAACGCCGTCGTGGCCCCGTCGACGGCGGCGGCCGCTTCGGCGAACGTCCGGCCGACCGGCTTGGGCGCCAACGACCCGTCGGCGGGCATCCGCACGTACTCGGCGTGCCCGCCGGCGCCGAAGCCGGTGAACCCGAAGACCTCGTCACCCGGCGCGAACCGCCGCACGTCCGAACCGACCTCCGTGACGACCCCGGCGACCTCCGTCCCCAGGGTCCGCAGCTTCCGGCGCGGCCGGCGCAAACCGATGACCACCCGTCCCCACCGCGGTTCACCGCGCCGCATCGCGGACTCCGCCGACGTCACCGTCGTCGCGTGCACCTTGATCAGGACGTCGTTCGCACCGAGGGTGGGAACGGCCGACTCCACGACCCGGACCACGTCCGGCGGACCGAACCTGGTGTGCACGGCAGCTCTCATGCCGAGGGACGCTAACCTCCGGAAACTGAGGACGTTCTCAGCGTTTCCGCAGGTCAGGGGCATCACCTAGGGGCGTCCCCGGAAGCGACGGCGGGCACGAAGCGGTAGCGGCGGATCGCCGGGATGGCGAGCACCGACAACGCCGTCGCGACCACGACGAGCACACCGCCGAGCGCGGTGGCGGTGCCCGGACCGATCAGGGCGCCCGTGGTGCCGTGCAGGAGGTCGGCCAACCGGGGCCCGCCCGCCACCACCACGATGAACACGCCCTGCATCCGGCCGCGCATCTCGTCCGGCGCCGCCGTCTGGAGGATCGCGCTGCGGAACACCATGCTCACCATGTCCGCCGCGCCGCCGACGGCCAGGAACACCACGGCGAGCCACAGGGCGTGCGACAGGCCGAAGCCGACCATCGCCACACCCCACGCGACGACCGCGTACACGACGCCCATGCCGTGCCGGTGCACGCGCGACGTCCACCCGGACGTGAGGCCGAACAGCATCGCGCCCAACGGCATGGCGGCGAACAGCAGGCCCAGCGCCAACCCGCCGCCGGCCGGGTCGCCGAACGTGTTCTCCGCCATCTCCGGGAACAACGCACGCGGCATGCCGAACACCATCGCGATGATGTCCAGCAGGAAGCTCGCCAGCAGGATCTTCTGCAGCGCCAGGTACCGGAACCCGTCGACCACGTCCCGCACGCCGGCGCGCCTCGACGTGCCGCTCAGCGGCGGGAGCGGCGGCAGCTTCCAGACCGCCCAGATCGTCAGCGTCAACGCGATCGCGTCGGCCAGGTACAACGTCGACAGGCCGACCACCGGCATGAGCGCGCCGGCGAGCAGCGGGCCGAAGACGCCGCCGAACATCATCACGGTCGCGCCGAGCGCGGTGGCGGCCGGGATCTGGTCGGCGGGCACCAGGCGGGCGATCGACGCGGTGCGGGCGGGGGCGTTCACGGCGAAGAACACCTGCTGCAGGCCGAGGAGGGCGATCACCAGCCACACCGAGTCCACGTGCAGCGCGGCCTGCGCCCACAGCAGCACGGACGTCACCGCGATGCCGGTGTTGGTCACGACCAGCAGCTTGCGCCGGTCCACCACGTCCGCGATCGCGCCGCCGTACAGGCCGAAGACCAGCAACGGCACCAACGCCACACCGGCCGACACACCGACCCAGCCCGACGACCCGGTGAGGTCGTACACCTGCTTCGGCACGGCCACCGCGGTCAACTGGCTGCCGACGGCCGTGACGACGGTGGAGAGCCACAACCGCCGGAACGCGACGATCTTCAGCGGTCTCGTGTCGATGGCGATCTTCCCCAGCACTCTCCGCACGGTCGTTAGCGTACGGCAACTAACAAGTTCCCCACCGAGACGTGGCACACCGTCCGTAAGGTGAACGGCGTGCGACTGCTCGTGGTCGAGGACGAGGTCCGGTTGGCCGAGTCACTGAAAGCCGGCCTGGAGGGCGAGGGGTACGCGGTCGACCTCGCGTTCAACGGCACGGACGGGCTGTGGATGGCGTCCGAGCACCCGTACGCGGCGATCGTGCTGGACATCCTGCTGCCCGGCTTGAACGGCTACCGCGTCTGCCGCCGATTACGCACGGCGGGCAACTCGACGCCCATCCTCATGCTCACCGCCAAGGACGGCGAGCTGGACGAGGCCGAGGCGCTGGACACCGGCGCCGACGACTTCCTGTCCAAGCCGTTCTCCTACGTCGTCTTCCTGGCCCGGTTGCGGGCGCTGATCCGGCGTGGCGGGTCGTCCCGGCCGAGCGTGCTGCGGGTCGGTGACGTCGAGCTGGACCAGGGCACGCGGGTGTGCCGGTCGGGCGGCGTGCCGGTGCCGTTGTCGGTCAAGGAGTTCAGCGTCCTGTGGTTCCTGCTGTCCCGGCCGGGCGAGGTGGTGAGCAAGGCCGAGCTGCTGGACGGGCTGTGGGACTTCGCGTCCTCGCCGGACCCGAACCTGGTCGAGGTCTACGTCAGCTCGATCAGGCGCAAGCTGGGCCGTGACGTCATCCGCACGGTCCGCGGCGCGGGGTACGTGGTGGGCCGTGGATAGGGTCCGGATCGCGGTGGCCGCCGCCGTGGTCTCCGGCGCGCTGCTGGCGGCCGGCGCGTCGTGGCTGGTCGAGCAGATGGAGCTCCAGGTCGAGCGGCAGATCATCGGCGACGCCGACGCACGCGCGAACGAGGCCGCGGACCGGCTGGCCAAGCTGCTCGTGACGACCGGCGACCTCGCGGCGGTGCGGTCGACGGGCGCCGCCCTCGGGCCGTTCGAGGTGGTCGACCTGGAGCACCGGGTGGTCGCGAGCTGCCCACCGACGAAGTACCCCCACGAACTCGGCAGCCTGTCGGGCCCGTCGCGGATCGTGCGGCAGCACACCGCCAAGATCCACGTGGACCCCGACCTGCACGACTGCGTCGCGCCGAGCCTGCGGCGCGACAGCGACGTGTTGGAGGTCCAGGTCGCCACGGTCACCACCGAGCGGTACTACGTCCGCGTGGCCGCGCCGATCGGCGACGCGGACCGGACCGCCGTGGACGGCGTCCGGGAGCTGTTCCGGACCGCGGTGCCGGCCGCCGCGCTGCTGATCGGCGTGCTGGCGTGGCTCGCGACCACCACCGGTGACGCGCTCGTCCGGCTCGACTCCGCGCTCGACCGGCAGCGGCGGTTCACCTCGGACGCCTCGCACGAGCTGCGCACCCCGCTCGCCTCGGCCCGCACCCAGCTCGAAGTGCTCCTCGCCCACCCCGACCGGGTCGACTGGCGGCGCACCGCCGAGAACACCGTGCTGGACCTCGACCGGATGCAGGCTGTCGTCACCGACCTGCTGCTCCTCGCCCGCCTCGAACACCGCTCCCCCGCCGAGCGCGTCGACCTGGCCGCGCTGGCCGGCGTGCCCGGACCGGTCGAGGTGCTCGGCGACCGCGCCCACCTGGCACGGGTGCTGCGCAACCTGCTCGACAACGCCGAACGGCACGCGTCGTCGCGGGTCGACGTGTCCGTGGCGGTCGAGGGCGGCACGGCGGTGCTGCGCGTCGCGGACGACGGGCCGGGCATCCCCGAAGCCGACCGCGAACGGGTCTTCGAGCCGTTCGTGCGGCTGGACGAGGGCCGTGCGCGCGACGACGGCGGTGCCGGGCTCGGGTTGGCGATCGTGCGGGAAGGCGTGCGGGCGCACGGCGGCACGGTCGCGGTCGAGGACGGCGACCGGGGCACGGTCGTGGTGGTCCGCCTGCCGCTGGCCTGAAAGGTCCTTCAGCCGGTTTCAGCTCCGGTTCAGCGTGACCGCCGGACGCTGCGGCCGTGCTCGTCACCCGACCGTGGACCACCGTCCGACCGGCGCACGCCGTCGCGCTCGGCCTGGCCGTCCTCTACGCCTCGTACGCGCTCGTGCGCCACCACTCGTTCCAGACCACCGGTTTCGACCTGGGCATCTTCGAGCAGGCGGTCCGCTCCTACGCCGCCGGGCGGTGGCCGACGGCCGACCTCAAGGGGCCCGGCTTCCCGCTCCTCGGCGACCACTTCCACCCCGTCGTCGCGCTGCTGGCCCCGGCCTACCTGATCGCGCCGCGCGCGGAGACGTTGCTGGTCGCGCAGGCCCTGCTGCTGGCCGTGTCGGCGATCCCGGTGACGAGGTTCGCGGTGGACCGGCTCGGTGGGCGCGGCGTGGTCGTCGGCGTGGCGTACGGGCTGTCGTGGGGTCTGCACAACACCGTGGCGTTCGACTTCCACGAGGTGGCGTTCGCCGTGCCGCTGCTGGCGTTCTCGCTGGAGGCCCTGGCCCGCGAACGGTGGCGCGCGGCGATCGCCTGGGCCCTGCCCCTCGTCCTGGTCAAGGAGGATCTCGGCCTGACGGTCGCCGCGATCGGCCTCTACCTGGTGTGGCGCGGGGTCCGGCACGGCTGGGCGGTGGCGGCGTTCGGGGTGTCGGCGTCCGCCGTGGTCGTGGCCGTGGTGCTGCCGGCGGTCAACCCGGCGGGCGGCTACCCGTACTGGGGGCAACTGGCGGAGACGAGTGGCCTGGGCTGGCTGCGGCTGCTCACCGTGGTCGCGCTGCTCGCCCCGACCGGTTTCCTGGCCGCGAGGTCGCCGCTGATCGTCGTCGCGCTGCCCACGCTGGCGTGGCGGTTCGCCTCGGGCAACGCGGCGTACTGGGGCGTCGAGCACCACTACAGCGCCGTGCTGATGCCCGTGGTGTTCATCGCGTTCCTGGCCGCGAACCCGCGCCGGGTGTGGGTCTGCGCGACCGTGACGGCGGCGTTCACGCTCGCCCTGCTCCTCCGGCCCGCGCACCAGCCGACGTGGGACGAGGCCCAGCGGGCGACAGCCGCCGACGTCCTGGCGATGATCCCCGACGACGCCGACGTCGCCGCGTCGAACCGCCTCGCGCCGCACCTCACCGGCCGCTGCCGGGTGTCCTTGTTCCCCGGCGACGCCGAGTGGCTGGTCGTGTCCCGGCCCGTCGGGGCCGAGGACGAGGCCCTACTCATGAGAACGGCCTCCGCCACGCATCGAGTGGTGGCGGAGGCCGATCACGTCATCCTGCTGCGCCGTGGCTAGGGCGCGATGCGCTGCACTTCCCAGCCGTCACGCCCGAGGCGGAAGCGGAGGCGGTCGTGCATCCGGTCGCGGCGGCCCTGCCAGAACTCGACCTCCTCGGGCCGGATGCGCCAGCCGCCCCAGTGCGGCGGCACGGGTACCCGGTCGGCGTCGGCGAACTGCCGCTCGACCTTGTTCAGCGCGCTCTCCAAAGTGGAGCGTCCGGTGACGACGCGGGACTGCGGCGACGCCCAGGCGCCCAGCTGCGAGCCGCGCGGGCGGCTCTCCCAGTAGCTCGCGGTCTCGGCGGGACCGACCTTCTCGACGGTGCCGCGCACGTGCGCCTGCCGCTGCATCGCGAACCACGGGAACGTGGCCGACGCGTACCGGGTGGCCATCAGGTCGTGGCTCTTCGCCGACGTGTAGTTGGTGAAGAACACCAGGCCGCGCTCGTCCAGGCCCTTCGCCAGCACGGTCCGCGAGGACGGGCGGCCCTCGGTGTCGGCGGTCGCCAGGACCATCGCGTTCGGCTCGGGCAGGCCCGCGCCCGCCGCCTGGTCCAGCCACAGCTGCAACTGCTCGTGCCAACTGGCCGCGAGGTCGCTCTCTGTGAGCGAGCCTTGTTCGTAGGACACGCGCATCGACGGCAACGCGATGTTCGTCGTCTCCGACATCCCGACCTCCCGGAGCGTAATTCGTCCTGGCCAAGGCACTTGTGGCACCTAGCGATCCAGCGACCGTACGGGTTTCCCGCCCACGGCGAAACCGCCCGCACGGTGATGACCGCCACCCGATCCGTGACTTTCGGTGTGACCCGCGCCTCGGAATCGAGTACGAGATCGAGTCAGAGAGCCGCTCGACCCGGGGTGCCTGGACCGCGCCTCGTCGAGCGCGCGTTCGACGGTCACCGCGTCGTGGGCCACGGCGGTGCTCAGGCTGCCGCCGCGCGCCAGCGGCACGAGCGACCACCAGTCCTCTGAAACCGCTCCCGGCAGGTCGTCGTCCCAGCACAGCAGCTCGGTGCCGAACACCCGGCGGCCCGCCAGGCCGGCCGGGCTCGCGTCCACTTCGGGCGTTCCCAACCGGGACGTCTGCTTGATCACCGGGCCGGCGCGCCGGACGTCGAGCGTCGTGGTGAGCGTGCCCGACCGCTCGTTCGACCGACCGAGCACGATGACGTCCCGCGCACGCAGCCGAGCGCCTTCCCCCATCCGCGCGCGGAACACGGTGTCGTGGCACGCACGCGCGGTGACGACGGTCGGTTCCGGCAGGTACGCCAACGTCGCGCCGTCGGCCAGTTCCACGTCGACCAGCGCTCGGCTGCCGCCGGGGTGCTGGCCGGGCAGCGCCAGCGTCGCGGCCACCCCGCGCAGCTCCAGCGACGCGCCTTCCTCGACCGTGACGCGCAATTCCAGGTCGTCGCCGCCCAACGGCGCGGTGACCGCGCTGACGAGGTGCACCAACGCCACCTCGTCGTCCGGTCGCCGGCGCGTCACCAGGCGCAGCGGCGCCATCGACCGCATGTCGCGCACGACGGTGCGCCCGTTCGGGTCGAGGGCCACGACCAGGTGAGCCCGCGCCCTCACCGGAGCAACCCCTGTGACCCCCGACACGTCCTCTGGTCGGGTGGAACTCCCACCCACGCGTCTCGGGGGAGATCGTGATGAGGAGATTGATCGCAATAACCGCCGCCATCGCGGCGATGGTCGTCACCGGGGGAACCGCCGTCGCGCAGGAAGCGGCGACCGCCACGTGCCGGTCGGCGGACCTGACCATCGGTTTCGGCCGCGAGGGAGGCGCGGCGGGCACGGTGTACCGGGAGGTCGTGTTCACCAACCGGGGCCTGCACCCGTGCGTGCTGCGCGGCTTCCCAGGTGTGTCCTATGTGGACGGTAATGGCAACCAGGTCGGCGCCGCCGCCGTCCGCGTCGGCGAACGCGGGCCGCTGCTCACCCTGCCGCACGGCACGGCGGTCCGCTCGGACGTCGGCTTCGCCCAAGTCGACAACTTCGACCCGGACGTGTGCCGCAAGACGCCCGTGTGGGGGATCCGCGTGTTCCCGCCGGACGAGACCGTGCCGCTGTACCTGCCGATGACCGACCAGTCCGGCTGCGCGGGCGACGTCAGCCCGTTCGGGAATCAACTGACCGCCGCGAGCGTGCGGAGCTGAGCGCGCACCCACTCGGCCACCGCGGGTGCGTCCGGTGTGTCCACAAGGGACTGGGAGATCACCGGTAGCTCGCCGCGCATCCGGTGGGCGTCGGCCGTCATGACACCGAGGTCGGCGCCCACCATCGGCGCGAGGTCCGTCTTGTTGATCACCAGCAGGTCCGCGGTGGTCACGCCGGGGCCGCCCTTGCGAGGCACCTTGTCGCCGCCCGCCACGTCCACCACGAAGATCTGCCGGTCCACCAGGCCGCGGCTGAACACGGCGGTCAGGTTGTCACCGCCGCTCTCGATGATCACCAGCTCCAGACCGTGGATCCGGTGCTCCAGCAGTTCCACGGCGTCCAGGTTGGCCGTGATGTCGTCGCGGATCGCCGTGTGCGGGCACGCGCCCGTCTGCACGGCCTCGATCCGCTCGACGTCCAGCACACCGGCGGCGCGCAGGAAGTCGGCGTCCTCGGTCGTGTAGATGTCGTTCGTCACGACGGCGAGGTTCACGCTGCCGCCCAACGCCCGGCACAGCGCCGCGGTCAACGCGGTCTTGCCGCTGCCGACCGGCCCGCCGATGCCGAGGCGCACGGCCCGGTGCTCGTGGTCGTGCGGGTGGTGCGGGTCGTGGCCCGCGTCGGTGGGGTCGAAGTTCACCGGGTGCACGTGGTCAGCTGACAAAGAGACGCACCTCTTCCGAGTGGTGGCGGTCGTGGGCTTCGGCCAGGAGGTCCAGGCCGGGCGCGCTCGGCGCGGGCAGGTCCTCGGGCGGGGTGTCGGCGTGTTCGGCGGCCATCCCGGCGACCGCGTCGATCTCGGTCGCCAACCGGGCCAGCGCCGCGTTCACGCCGAACGGGTCCAGCCCGAGCAGCCGGATCGCGCCCGTCGCCGGCCCCGTCACCGAGTGGTAGGCCACGGCCTGCGCGGCCTCGAACGGCTCGCCGACCAGCACGCCCACGATCACCGGGTGGTGCGGCCTCGGCGTCACCCGCAGCAGCTCGGTCAACGCCGCCGACGGCCACGCCTTCCGGGCCGCCCGCGCGATACCCCGTCCCTGCACGCGCGAGGCGTGGCGCTGGGCGGGCGACGGCGTGCGGGCGTCGAGCTCGGCGTCCAGCTCCTCGTACCGCCCGCGAGTCGCGGCGGCCGCGAACACCGCGCCCAACGCGCCCGCCGTCCGCAGCCGCCCGATCAGGAACGACGCCAACGACGCCTCGTCGGTGACCAGCCGGCGCGCGACGGCCTCCTCCAGCCCGCCGGAGTGCACGTGGCCGCCGCCCGGGAACCGGGAGTCCGCGACCATCAGCGCCACGAGGTTCATCAGAACAGGAAGTAGCGCTGGGCCATCGGCAGCTCGGCCACCGGCGCGGGTTCCACCAGCTCGCCGTCGATCCGCACGGCGAAGCTGTCCGGGTCCACCTTCACCGACGGCATCGCGTCGTTGAGCACCATGTCGGTCTTGGTGACGCCACGCGTGTTCCCCACCGCCACCAACGGGCGCGCCAGCCTCAGCATGTCCGCCAGGTCCGCGTCGACCGCCTGCTGCGACACGAAGTGCACGCTGCTGCGCGCTGCCGAGTGGGCGCCGAACATCGGCCGCGCGAAGATCGGCTGCGGGGTCGGGATGGACGCGTTCGCGTCACCCATCGCGGCGTGCGCGATGAACCCGCCCTTGAGCACCACCGCCGGCCGCACGCCGAAGAACTTGGGCTCCCACAGCACCAGGTCGGCCAGCTTGCCGACCTCCACCGACCCGACCTCGTGGTCGATGCCGTGCGCGATGGCCGGGTTGATCGTGTACTTGGCCACGTACCGGCGGGCGCGCAGGTTGTCCGGCATCTCCCCCCGCCGACGCTGCATCACGTGCGCGGTCTGCCACGTCCGGATGATGACCTCGCCGACCCGGCCCATCGCCTGCGAGTCCGAGCTGATCATCGAGATCGCGCCCAGGTCGTGCAGGATGTCCTCGGCCGCGATCGTCGTCGGCCGGATGCGGCTCTCCGCGAACGCCAGGTCCTCGGGCACGGACGGGTTGAGGTGGTGGCACACCATCAACATGTCCAGGTGCTCTTCCAGCGTGTTCACCGTGTGCGGGCGCGTGGGGTTGGTCGAGGACGGCAGCACGTTCGGCTCGGACACCACCTGGATGATGTCCGGCGCGTGCCCGCCGCCCGCGCCCTCGGAGTGGTAGGCGTTGATCGACCGGCCCGCGATGGCCTCCAGCGTCGACTCCACGAACCCGGCCTCGTTCAACGTGTCCGTGTGGATCGCGACCTGCACCCCGGACTCGTCGGCCACCCGCAGGCACGCGTCGATCGCCGCCGGCGTCGTCCCCCAGTCCTCGTGCAGCTTGAAGCCACCCGCACCGCCGACCAGCTGCTCCCTGAGGGCGTCTTCCCGCGTCGTGTTGCCCTTGCCGAGCAGCAGCACGTTCACCGGCATGTGGTCCATCGACGCGAGCATCCGGCCCAGGTTCCACGCGCCGGGCGTCACCGTCGTGGCCTTCGTGCCCTCCGCCGGCCCCGTCCCGCCGCCGATCAGCGTCGTCAGCCCGGACGCGACCGCGACGTCCACGATCCCCGGCGTGATGAAGTGCACGTGGCAGTCGATGCCGCCGGCGGTGAGCACCTTCCCGTTGCCCGAGAGCACCTCGGTCGACGGCCCGATCACCAGCGCCGGGTCCACGCCGTCCATGGTGTCCGGGTTGCCCGCCTTGCCGATGCCGACGATCCGCCCGTCCCTGACCCCCACGTCGGCCTTCACCACACCCCAGTGGTCGAGCACGACCGCGCCCGTGATCACGAGGTCCGGCGCGCCCTCCGCCCGGGTGGCCACGCCCTGGCCCATCGACTCGCGGATCACCTTCCCGCCGCCGAAGATCACCTCGTCGCCCGCGCCCGCCGGGCCCATCGACCGGTCCTCGGTGACCTCGATCAGGATGTCGGTGTCGGCGAGCCTGATCCGGTCGCCGACCGTCGGCCCCAGCAGTTCCGCGTAGCGGCGGCGGCTGATCTCGTTCACCGGTCCAGCTCCCCCGCCCACTCGGACCGCAGCCCGGGCACGCGCCGCGCCCCGGCCAGCGGCACCAGCACGACCTCGCGCTCCACGCCCGGCTCGAACCGCACCGCCGTGCCCGCCGGGATGTCCAGCCGCTTGCCCCACGCGGCCTCCCGGTCGAACTCCAGCCCGGGGTTGACGGCGGCGAAGTGGTAGTGCGACCCGACCTGCACCGGGCGGTCCGCCGCGTTGACCACGACGAGCGTGGTGCGCGGCCGACCGGGGTTCAGCTCGACCGGCTCGTCGCCGGTGACGATCTCGCCAGGGACCACGGGCTGCTCCTCACACGATCGGGTCATGCACGGTCACGAGCTTGGTGCCGTCCGGGAAGGTCGCCTCGACCTGCACGGACTCGATCATCTCCGGCACGCCGTCCAGGACCTGGTCGCGCGTGAGGACGTGCCTGCCGCTGTCCATCAGCTCGCTGACCGTCCGGCCGTCGCGGGCGCCTTCGAGCACGTGGTCGGTGATGAGCGCGACCGCTTCCGGGTAGTTCAGGACCACCCCGCGGTCGAGCCGCCTGCGCGCGACGTCGGCCGCCACGTGGACCAGCAGCTTGTCCCGCTCGTGCGGTGTCAGGTGCATGGCCGGTGGTCTACCACGGGAAACAGCCGCACCGCCGAACCGAAACAAGGGCTTAACGATCTACCGGACTTCTGAATCGGTTCCTTGATCGTGACCGACGACACGCGCACCCGCGATTGCCTGCGGGTCTGAAGGGGAGCAAGGTTTCTCCAACTCTTTACTTCCGCCGAGAAGGAGCGCACAGCGTGGTGCAGACCGAGGACGACGGATTCCGGCCAGGTCTGGAGGGCGTGGTCGCCTTCCGCACCGAGATCGCCGAACCGGACCGCGACGGCGGCGCGCTGCGCTACCGCGGCGTGGACATCGAGGACCTCGCCGGTCACGTGACCTTCGGCAACGTGTGGGCGCTGCTGGTCGACGGCCGCTTCGGGCCCGGCCTGCCGCCCGCCGAACCGTTCCCCATCCCGGTGCACACCGGCGACGTGCGGGTGGACGTGCAGGCCGCGCTGGCCATGGTCGCCCCGATCTGGGGCTACCAGCCGCTGCTGGACATCACCGACGAGCAGGCCCGCGAGCAGCTGGCCCGCGCCTCCGTCATGGCCCTGTCGTACGCGGCGCAGTCCGCGCGGGGCATCGGCCGGCCCGCCGTGCCGCAGCACCGCATCGACGAGTGCACCACCATCACCGAGCGCTTCCTCACCCGCTGGCGCGGCGAGCCCGACCCGGCGCACGTCAAGGCGCTGGACGCCTACTGGGTGTCGGCCGCCGAGCACGGCCTGAACGCCTCCACCTTCACCGCCCGCGTCATCGCCTCCACCGGCGCCGACGTCGCCGCGTCCATGTCCGGCGCGATCGGCGCCATGTCCGGCCCCCTGCACGGCGGCGCGCCCGCCCGCGTGCTGCCGATGATCGAAGAGGTCGAGCGCACCGGCGACGCGAAGGCGTTCGTCAAGGGCATCCTCGACCGGGGCGAGCGCCTGATGGGCTTCGGCCACCGCGTGTACCGGGCGGAGGACCCTCGGGCCCGCGTGCTGCGGCGGACGTGCCGGGAACTCGGCGCCACCCGCTACGAGGCCGCCGACGCCCTCGAACAGGCCGCCCTGGCGGAGCTGCGCGAACGCCGCCCGGACCGCGCCATCGAGACCAACGTCGAGTTCTGGGCGGCGGTGATCCTCGACTTCGCCCAGGTCCCGCCGCACATGATGCCCGCCATGTTCACCTGCGCCCGCACCGCCGGCTGGTCCGCGCACATCCTGGAGCAGAAGCGCACGGGCCGCCTCGTCCGCCCGTCCGCCAAGTACGTGGGCCCGGGCCCGCGCAAGCCGTCCGAGGTCGAGGGCTGGGCCGAGATCGCCTGACCCGAACTGCGCGTTTCCACCTCGCGTGGAGTGACCCGGGACACCCGGCTGTCACTGCCCGGCCACGCGGCTGCAACACTGAGTGCCCCGGCAACGGCGCCGGTCGTGCCCGCCCCCTCCCCGTAACCGGAGGCTTCGCGATGACCCAGACCGCCGACCCGACCTCGTTGGTCCTGCCTTCCGACCTGCTGCCGTCCGACGGCCGGTTCGGTTGCGGGCCCTCCAAGGTCCGTCCCGAGGCCCTCGCGGCGCTCGCGGCCGAGGGCGCCGCGCTGATGGGCACCTCCCACCGGCAGAAGCCGGTGAAGTCCCTGGTCGGCTCGGTCCGCGCCGGTCTGCGGGAGCTGTTCTCGCTGCCCGAGGGCTACGAGGTCGTCCTGGGCAACGGCGGCACCACCGCGTTCTGGGACGCCGCCGCGTTCGGCCTGGTGCGCGAGCGCGCGCAGCACTTCACCTACGGCGAGTTCTCCTCGAAGTTCGCCAAGGTCACCAGCGACGCGCCGTTCCTCGGCGACTCGATCGTGGTCAAGGCCGAGCCGGGCAGCGCGCCCGAGATCGCCTACGCCGAGGGCGCCGACCTCGTCGGCTGGGCGCACAACGAGACCTCGACCGGCGTCGCCGTGCCGGTCTCCCGCCCCGCGAACAGCGACGGCGCCCTGATCGCCATCGACGCCACCTCCGGCGCGGGCGGCCTCCCGGTCGACCCGACCGACTTCGACGTCTACTACTTCGCGCCACAGAAGTGCTTCGCCTCCGACGGCGGCCTGTGGATCGCCCTGATGTCGCCGGCCGCCCTCGAGCGCGTCGACGAGATCGGCAAGTCGGGCCGCTGGGTGCCGGAGTTCCTCTCCCTCACCACGGCGCTGGACAACTCCACCAAGGACCAGACGTACAACACGCCGTCCCTGGCCACGCTGTTCCTGCTCAACGACCAGATCGAGTGGATCCTGAGCAACGGCGGCCTCGACTGGGCCGTCCAGCGCACCGCCGACTCGTCCTCGCGCCTGTACACCTGGGCCGAGGCGACCTCCTACACGACCCCGTACGTGGCCGACCCGAACTACCGGTCGCAGGTCGTCGGCACCGTCGACTTCGACGACTCGGTGGACGCCTCCGCGGTGGCCAAGGTGCTCCGCGCGAACGGCATCGTGGACGTCGAGCCGTACCGCAAGCTCGGCCGCAACCAGCTCCGCGTCGCCATGTTCCCGGCCGTCGAGCCGACCGACGTGAGCACGCTGACCAAGGCCGTCGACTGGGTCGTCTCCAAGCTCTGACCGGAACCCCACTGTGGGGGTCGTCCCTTCCGGGGCGGCCCCCACACCCATGACCAGGCACTTCGGCAACCCGCACCCACTGGCGCCGAGGTGAACCTTGGGGTAACGGGGGTGCGCCGTCCGCCGACATACGGCAAGATCACACGAAGATATCGGCGAACACGGCGAGTCTCCCCCGTCAAGGCGGCGCGCCGCATTAACGTGAGTACTCGGCGAGGTGAGCCATCCGGGAGGCCATGATGCGAGCGTTGCGAGTCATCGGGCTCGAAGACGACGGCAAGTCCGTCATCCTCGAGGACCCGGATCGCGGCGAGCGCTTCGTGCTCCCCGCCGACGAACGGCTGCGCGCGGCGGCACGCGGCGACCTGACCCGACTCGGCCAGATCGAGATCGAGGTCGAGAGCCAGATGCGCCCCCGCGAGATCCAGGCCAGGATCCGCGCCGGCGAGTCCGTCGCCCAGGTCGCGGCGGCAGCCGGCCTGCCCGCCCACCGCGTCGAGCGCTACGCCTACCCCGTCCTCCTCGAACGCTCCCGCACCGCCGAACTGGCCCAACGCGCCCACCCCGTCCGCGAGGACGGCCCGGACGTGCAGACCCTCGGCGAAGTCGTCGCCCACTCCTTCGGCCTCCGCGGCCAGGAGTACGCCGACGTCAGCTGGGACTCGTGGCGTGGCGAGGACGGTCGCTGGGTCGTGCAACTGCACTGGACCGCCGGCAGGTCCGACAACCTGGCGCACTGGGCCTTCCACCCCGGCGCACAGGGCGGCACGGTCACGGCACTGGACGACGGCGCCATGGAACTCATGGACCCGAACCCCAACCGAACCCTCCGCACCGTCCGCCCGGTCACCCAACTGGCCCGCCAAGCCCTGGAACTGGAGAAGCAACAGGACCCGGAACCGGAAATCCTCGCCCGCGAGGAACCGGCCCCACCACCTCCTCCTCCACCAGTCCAGGAACCGCAGCCAACCCCGGACCCCGTCCCCGTGGCCGAGGAACCGGCAGACACCCCGCCACCGGTCCCCAAGCAGCCGGCCGCAGGCGCCAAGCAACAACCGCCCCGCAAGGACCCACCACCCAAGCGAGGCAAGAAGAACCACCCGATCGTGCCTTCCTGGGAAGACGTCCTCCTAGGCGTCCGCTCCACCCGAGGCTAAGCACCAGTCAGTGCGAGAAGGGCCCCCGCAACACACTGCGGGGGCCCTTCTCGCACTACTACCCACCCAACGGCCTCACATCGGACCCGCAGCCTTCGCACCGAGGCCCGATTTGACATGGGTTCGGGTGCCTTAGGCTGGTCGAAGCCGGGCAGGCTTGGCGGACGCTCTTCCCGCCAGGCCTGCCCGGCTTTGGCCGTAAGGGCCCCATGTCAAATCGAGCCGGAAGTGACCACCGCGCCGCAACCACCAACCCGAACCGCACCACCGCGCCGGGCTTGACCAACCACCCATCCGGGTAACCACCCCCCATGCTGGGACGACTGGTCGTGGGCGCCGCCTTGGGCGCCGGTCTGGGCGCGGCCTGGTGGGGCCTGCGCGAACTCATCGCCTCCGGAACCATCTGCTCGACCGAGGACTGGGACTGCCTGGCCATGGGCCTGTTCGCCATGCCGATCAGCCTGATCCTGGCCGTGCTCATCGCCTGGGCCGTCCTCAAAGCCGCCCACCAGGACCGCCCGCTCGGCTACGCCGCCGTCGGCGTCACCTTCACCGCCGCCCTCACCCTCCTCACCGTCTGGGTCTCGATCCCGGCCGGCTCCATCACCGCCGGCGTGATCGGCTTCGTCCTGGCCGCCCCGGTGACAGCACGGCACCCGGTCAGCCACACTGCTGCCCGTGACTGACACGCCGCACCCCTCCCGCCTGACCGCGGGCGGTTTCGCGTTCAAGGTGCTCCTGCGCGTGGTGGTGTCGGCCGCCCTCGGTTCCGCGCTGCTCATCGCGTGGATCTGGGCCTACCGCAGCGGCGTGCTCGACCGGGTGGTGAACGAGACGACCCTGGGCGAGTTCATCCTGCTGGTCGTCGTCGGCCTGCCGATCGCGCTGGTGTTCAGCGCCCTCGTCGCGGGCCCGGTCCTCTGGCTGCTGAAGATCCGCCCGGTGTGGCCGATCATCCTGATCGGCCCGATCTTCCTGGGCCTCGCGCACTACTTCAAGGTGCCCGACCAGCTCTCATCCCTCGGCGACCGCTGGACGGTCCTCATCCTCCTGGCGGGCGCGAGCTACGGCCTGGCGGGCCTGATCACCGCACCCGCGATCCTCCGCCAGGGCCGCCGCCGCAAAAACTGAAAACAGCTACTCCGGCACCGGCACCGCGTCGAGCACCTCCACCTCGACCCCCTCGAACCGGCACCACTCCTCCGCCTCCTCCCGGCCGATCGGCCGCGCCCCCTCGGGCCGAGGACCACCCACCACGTCCCACCCATCGGGCGCGAGCACGTACAACCGCCCCCCGCTCACCGCCAACAACCGACCGCGGGGGAACGCCATCGTCGGCTCCGCCCGGAGATACCTCACAGCCACCTTGACCTCCACCTACCTCGAGCTTGCAGGGTCAAAGACGCGAAAACCGGATGCCGATAGTCGGTCCACCTTCGTACCGTCATGGTGGACCGGAGGGGGACTCGTGTCGGAAGACCGTACTTCCACAGCCGCGACTCTGCGCAGACTGTGGCCGTACCTCAAGCCCGTTCGCACACCCGTCGTGCTGGCGATGGCCGCCACCATGCTCGCGATGATGTGCGGGCTGGGCATCCCACTGATCACCCAACAAATCGTGGACGGCCCGATCGCCGGCCGCGACCTGGACGCGTTGCCGCTGCTCATCGGCGTCATCGTGCTGCTCGGCTGCGCCGAAGCCGCGCTGTTCTACGCCCGCCGCAAGCTGATCGCCGGACCGGCGTCGGACGTCGAGGCGCGGATGCGGGCCGAGCTGTACCACCACCTGCAAGACCTGCAGGTGGCCTTCCACGACCGCTACCAGTCGGGACAGCTGCTGTCCCGCGCCACGACCGACCTGACCCAGGTGCGGCGGTTCGTCGGCTTCGCCGTGATCTTCCTGGTGGTCAACACCCTGGTCGTGGCCGCGGGTCTGGGCGTGCTGTTCTGGCTCTCGCCCGTCCTCGGCCTGATCGTGCTGGCCAGCACGTTGCCGCTGGTCGCCCTGTCCTACTTGTTCGAGACGAAGTTCAAGGTCGTCGCCCGCCGCGCGCAGGACCAGTCCGGCGACCTCACGACCGTGGTCGAGGAATCGGTCCTCGGCATCCGCGTGCTCAAGGCGTTCGGCCGCGGCCCGCACCTGACCAAGCGGTTCATCCGCCAGGCGCGGGAGCTGCGCGACACCGAGATCTCGAAGGTCCGGATCTTCGCCGCGCTGTGGGCCGTGCTGATCGTGCTGCCCGAGCTGGGCATCGCCGGTCAGCTGGCGTTCGGCTCGATCGGCATCGCCAACGGCACCGTCACGGTCGGCACGCTCGTCGCGGCCGTCACGGTGAGCGCTTACCTGCGCTGGCCGATCGACTCGATCGGGTGGTTGTTGGCGGAGACGAACTCGACCGCATCGGCCCTGGAGCGGTACTTCGAGGTCACCGACACCGCCATCACCGTGACCACCCCGACCACCCCGAAACCGCTGGCCACGCCCGTCCGCGGGCACGTGCGCTTCGAGGACGTCCGCTACCACCACCCCGGCTCGGACAACGAGGTGCTGCGCGGCGTCGACCTGGACATCCGACCGGGTGAAACCGTGGCTCTCGTCGGCGCCACCGGCTCGGGCAAGACCACCGTCACCGCCCTCGTGCCCCGGCTGGCCGACGTCACGGCGGGCCGGATCACGCTCGACGGCGTGGACGTGCGCGAACTGGACCTCGCCGAGCTTCGCCGAGTCGTCGGCACGGCGTTCGAGGAGCCGATCCTGTTCTCCGCGAGCGTCACCGAGAACGTGGCCCTCGGCTCCCAGGACGTCACCGAGGAACGGGTCCGCGAAGCCCTGAAGGTCGCCCGGGCGGAGGAGTTCGTGAACGCCCTCCCGTGGGGGCTCGACACCCGGATCGGCGAGCAGGGCCTGTCCCTGTCCGGCGGTCAACGGCAACGCCTCGCCCTCGCGCGCGCCGTCGCCGGCCACCCGGCCGTGCTGGTCCTGGACGACCCGCTCTCCGCGCTGGACGTGCACACCGAGGCCGAGGTCGAAGCCGCGCTGCGCCGCGTGCTCAAGGGCGTGACGGCGCTCGTCGTCGCCCACCGCCCGAGCACGGTGCAGTTGGCCGACCGGGTGGCGATGCTGGTCGACGGCCGGATCGCGGCCACCGGCACCCACACGCAACTGTTGGCGGACAACGAGGACTACCGCAACCTCTTGTCCACTATGGAGGACGAGGAGGTGGCGGCGTGACGGACGGGACGAACCTGCCGGGCGTGGCGGAACACCAACCACCCCGATCACCGGACGAGGAGGCGTGGCGCGGCGTCGCGGCCGAGGACGTCGAGGACGTCGACTACGCCACGGGCGTCAAGCTCCAAGCCCGCTCCCGCCGCCTCCTCGGCGAACTGATCCGCCCGCACAGCAGGGCCGCGATCCTGGCCCTGCTGATCGTGATCGCGGAGAACGTCGTCAACCTGGCCGGCCCGCTGCTCATCGCGGTGGCCATCGACACGGGCGTCCCGGCCGCGCTCGACGGCAGGCCCGACGCCCTGGCGTGGTGCGTCGGCGGCTACGTCGCCGCCGCGATCTCGGCCACGCTGCTCCGCTGGTCGTTCGTCCGCCTGACGGGTCGGATCGGCCAGGACGTGCTACTCGTCCTGCGCGAACGCGTCTTCCGGCACGCCCAGCGGCTGTCCGTCTCGTTCCACGAGAAGTACACCTCGGGCAAGGTCATCTCGCGCCTGACCAGCGACGTCGACTCCCTCCAGGACCTGGTCGAAGAGGGCTTGGACGGCTTCTTCACCTCGGTGCTGTCCCTGCTGGGCATCTCGGCCGTCCTGCTCTACCTGGACGTCCCGCTCGCCCTGGTCGTGCTGTCCGGCTTCCTGCCGCTGATCCTGCTCACCCAGTGGTTCCGCCGCCGTTCCGGCAAGGCCTACCGGCACACGCGCGGCGCGATCGCGAAGATCATCGTGCAGTTCGTGGAGACCATGAACGGCATCCGCGCGGTGCAGGCGTTCCGGCGCGAGCGGCGCAACGAGAAGATCATGGGCGAGCTGAACGGGCAGTTCCGCGACGCCAACACCGACGCGATGGGCGTGATGGCGGCGTTCACGTCACTCGTCCGAGTGATCGGCAACCTGTCGCTGGCGGTGATCCTCGCCTGGGGCGCGTTCCGGGTGGCGGGCGGACAGCTCGAACTCGGCGTGCTGGCCGCGTTCACGCTGTACGTGCGGCGGTTCTACGACCCGTTCGACCAGCTCGCGATGTTCGCCAACGCCTACGCCTCGGCCACCGCGGCGCTGGAGAAGATCTCCGGTCTCCTCGAAGAGGAACCGCTGGTCCGCGAACCGGAGGAGCCGACGCCGCTCGGCGACGTCCAGGGCGCGGTCCGGTTCGACGGCGTCGAGTTCCGCTACTCGGAGTCGACGCCCGTCGTGCTGCCGCCGTTCGACCTGACCGTGCCCGCCGGGCAGACCGTGGCGCTGGTCGGCGCGACCGGCGCGGGCAAGTCCACGCTGGCCAAGCTCGTGGCCCGGTTCTACGACCCGTCCGCGGGCTCGGTGCGGCTGGACGGGGTCGACCTGCGGTCGGTGGCGGACACCGAGCTGCGGCGCGCGGTGGTCATGGTGACGCAGGAGAACTTCCTGTTCGACGGGTCCGTGCTGGACAACATCGCGCTGGGCCGTCCGTCGGCGACCCGGGAGGAGGTCGAAGCGGCGGCACGGGCGGTCGGCGCGGAGGAGTTCATCCGGGCGCTGCCCGAGGGCTACGACACCGACGTGCGCAAGCGCGGCGGGCGGCTCTCCGCCGGTCAGCGGCAGATGGTGGCGTTCGCGCGGGCGTTCCTGGCCGATCCGGCGGTGCTGGTGCTGGACGAGGCGACGTCCAGCTTGGACGTGCCGACCGAACGCGCGGTGCAGCGCGCGCTGGAGACCGTCCTGGCGGAGCGGACGGCGTTCATCATCGCCCACCGCCTCTCCACCGTGCTGATCGCCGACCGGGTCCTGGTGCTCGACGGCGGCCGGGTGGTGGAGGACGGCACGCCGGAGGAGCTGATCGGCGGGCGCGGCCGGTTCGCCGCGCTGCACACCGCGTGGCGGGACTCCTTGGCCTGAGCTTGACCTGAACCGCCCTGAACCCAGCCCTGGACCAGCCCTACAGGAGGGTCGTCAGCAACAACGACAGCCAAGCCGCCAGCACACCCGCCACCACGCCGTACGCGACCCACCGCCACACCGGCACCTTCCGCGCCAGCCACACGGACGGGGTGATGCCGCCGACCACCAGGACGTTCGCCAGCAGCGCGAGCCACTGGCTGGTCTCGCCCAGCCCGACCGACAGCGTGTAGACGGTGAACGTCACCACGGCGGCCACGATGAAGCTGACCGTGAGCCCGGTGCCCCAGGGGGTTTCCTCCTGGGGTTCCGGCTCCCCGTCCGCCGCCTCGCCTTCCAGCTCCTCGGCAGCGTCCTCCCCGGCCCCACCGGCCTCGTCGGACGGCGCCTCCACGACGACCAGCTCACCGGTCACGGGATCGGTGTACTCGACCGGTGTGCCCATGTCAGCCGCCAACCTTCCCGCCAACTGTCGTCCACGCCTGGTCACGAGGGCGCTCGCGGCGCCGTCGGCGGGCGGGTCGGCGCGCGTCACCGCGTCGGCCACCTTCGCCCACTCGTGCAACGCGTCGGCGAGCCCGGCGCCGAGCGGGAGGGTGTGCGGGTCGACTTCCCGCTCGCCCGCGTCGTCGCGGCCCGCGAGCACGGCCCGGCCGTCCTGGACCCGCAGTTCCACCTACGTCCTCCTCTGCTCGGTGAGAACGTAGCGCGTTCAGGCGATCGCGTAGAAGGCGATCGCGGCCGCGGTTGCCACGTTCAGGGAGTCGACGCCCTCCGCCATCGGGATCCGGACCGCGAGGTCGGCCGCCGCGATGGTCTCCTCCGTCAACCCCGGGCCCTCCGATCCGAGCAGGACAGCGACCTTGCGTCCGCGCAGCCCGGCGTCGGCCAGGTTCTCCGAACCGGCACGCGGCGTGAGGGCGGCGACCGTGAAACCGTTGCGGCGCAGCAGCTCGAAGCCTTCGGTCAGGTTCGGCATCGACGCGAACGGCACGCGCAGCACGTGCCCCATCGAGACGCGGACGCTGCGCCGGTACAGCGGGTCGCTGCACCCCGGGCCGAGCAGCACGCCGTCGATGCCGAGCGCGGCGGCGTTGCGGAACAGCGAGCCCAGGTTCTCGTGGTCGCCGACGCCTTCCAGCACCGCGAGCCGCCGCGACGAGGCGACGAGGTCGGCCACGTCCGGCTGGGGCGCGCGGTCGGCGGCGGCCAGCACGCCGCGGTTGAGGTGGAACCCGACCACCTCGGCCATGACCTCGGCGGACGTGACGTACGCGGGCGCCGGGAGGTCGCCGAGCGCCTCCACCCTCCGCCGCACGCCGAGCAGCCCGCGCACCGGGTACGGCGAGTCCAGGAGCCGTTCGACGACCACGACGCCCTCGGCGATGACCAGACCGCGGCCACCGGGCCGGTCGGGTCGCCGGTCGGCCGTCGACAGGTCCCGGAAGTCGTCCAGCCGGGGGTCCGCCGGGTCGTCGATCTCGATCACGCGAGCAGTGTCCCACTTATCAACAGATGAACCCTCCTCGTAGATCATATGTCGCATTCACAAGCCCCCAACCAGCACATTCTCGCTGATTGTTACGACGATGTGACAGAGAGCACCGATTTGGGCGCTGGCGGGCAGTTGGTTGCTGTGTCACGGTTGGCCTCCGCTAAGCCCGCCGGAGCAGCCCTTACCGATTGGGAGGCGGCATGGGTACGGATGTGTCCAGTCGGACGTTCACCAGAGAGGACCGCCAGCGCTATCGCGAGCGCATGCAGCGGTGCATGGACGCGCTGGGAACCATGCTGGTGGAGGAGAGCTTCTCCTTCCCTCGGCAGCAGATGGGGCTGGAGATCGAGCTGAACCTGGTCGACGGCGCCGGGCGGCCCGCGATGGCCAACTCCGAGGTGCTGGAGAAGATCGACGACCCGTCGTTCACGCTGGAGCTCGGACAGCACAACCTGGAGGTCAACGTCCCGCCGCGCGAGCTGGCCGGTGACGAGACGCTCGACCTGGAGCGGGAGCTGGTCTCCACGCTGGCGTCGGCGGACGTGAAGGCGCACGACGCCGGCACGTCGATCGTGATGATCGGGGTGCTGCCGACGTTGCGGCACGAGCACTTCGACCGGCGGTGGCTGTCGCAGCAGCCGCGGTACACGACGTTGAACGACCAGATCCTCGCGGCGCGCGGTGAGGAGGTCGTGCTGTCGATGGAGGGCGCGCCCCTGCCGGGGCGGGCGGGCGAGCGGCTGTCCAGCTACGCCGAGTCCATCATGCCGGAGGCGGCTTGCACGTCCGTGCAGCTGCACCTGCAGGTGGCGCCGGACGACTTCGCGGCGCACTGGAACGCGGCGCAGGCGTTGGCCGGGGTGCAGGTGGCGATCGCGGCGAACTCGCCGTTCCTGCTCGGCCGGGCGTTGTGGCACGAGACCCGGATACCGCTGTTCCTGCAGGCCACGGACACGCGTTCGCAGGAGCTGAAGAACCAGGGCGTCCGGCCGCGGGTGTGGTTCGGGGAGCGGTGGATCACGTCGATCTTCGACTTGTTCGAGGAGAACGTGCGGTACTTCCCGGCGTTGCTGCCGGAGACCGGCGACGAGGACCCGTTGGACGTGCTCGGGTCGGGCGGCACGCCGTCGTTGACCGAGTTGCGGCTGCACAACGGGACCGTGTGGCGCTGGAACCGGCCGGTGTACGACGTGGTGGACGGCGTGCCGCACCTGCGCGTGGAGAACCGCGTCCTGCCGGCCGGGCCGACGGTGCTCGACACGATGGCGAACGCCGCGTTCTTCTACGGCGCACAGCGGGCACTGACCACTTTGGAACGTCCACTGTGGACCCAGATGTCGTTCCACGCGGCGGAGGAGAACCTGTACGCCGGGTCGCGGCACGGCATGGGCTCGCAGCTGTACTGGCCGGGCATCGGCTGGGTGCCCCCGGACGAACTCGTCCTGCGCCGCCTCCTGCCACTGGCCCACGAGGGCCTGCGGGCGTGCGGCGTGTCCGACGAGGCGCGCGAACGCTACCTGGGCGTGATCGAGGCCCGGTGCCTGGCACGGCGCACGGGCTCCCAGTGGCAGCGCGAGACGGTGTCACTGCTGGAGGAACGGGGCGCCGACCGCGACGCCGCACTCAGCGCGATGCTGGGGCGTTACGTCGAACTGTCCCACGCCGGCGAACCGGTCCACACCTGGCCCGTGGGCCTCTGACCCACCCGTGCCCGCCGCGCGCAGGACGCGGCGGGCACGCTCACCCAACCCACACCCACCTCGCGCACACCCCACCTGGCCGAGAGCACGTCGGCGGCGGACTGCTCCCTGCACGCACAGCCCTGGCGCCCCACGCGGCGGTCCACCGGGTCCGTGCTCCGGGGATCGGCCCGATCCGTCCTCCGGTCCAAGATCCAGAGCCCAGAGCCCAAGGGGCAGGGTCCACGGCAGTCCCGTGGGCTCTGGCCGTTCTTGTCGTGCACGGTGCCTGGTCCGGGCCGGGTGCCGCGCCTTCATTCTTCCGGCAACGCTTTCGGCGTTTCCATTGATCCCCGAGCCCGCACGATTCGCGCGTTCGGGTGATCTTCACAGCCCTCGCCGAGGACCGCCGACAACACCCAACCGACCCCAAAACCGCAGGTCAGCACCCCAAACGCAAGCTCAGCGGCGACGTCCTGCCTTCAGCGGAGCGACGTCGGCACCGTCATGGGAACTGCGGCACTCGTCGGGTGTCACCGCCTCGACCGCCAACGTCAGCATGCCCTTCACACCCGTGTAGATGCTCTCGCCCGCCGACGCCAGCGACGTGTGCACCCGGTTCGAGTCGGAGAAGTCCCGCTCGTCCTTCGTGCGCTTCTTCCCGGCCTCCTCGGGCTTGGTCGCGCTGCGCAGGTTGACCTCCAGCCACGCGGCCACCTCGGCCGGCGTGGTCAGGACCTCCTCCGGCGTGCGCTCCAACCGCTCGGCGCGCGGGGAGGCGTGGTCGAGTGACGTGTGCTCCACATAGGCGTGCCAGTGCGTGTTGCGCAGTGACCACGTCTGCTCGATCGGCCAGTCCTCCTCGGTGCCCATGGGCCTATCTTGCCAGGGTCCGCACGTCCAAGGTGTGGTGAACCCCCACAGCCGACGCCAGCCTCCGGTCGTGGGTGACGAGCAGCAGCGTGCCCTCGTAGTCCTCCAACGCCTGCTCCAACTGCTCGATGGCCGCCACGTCGAGGTGGTTGGTCGGCTCGTCCAGCACCAGGCACGTCGTCCCCCTGGCCTGCAGCACCGCCAACCCCGCCCTGGTCCGCTCACCCGGCGACAGCGAACGGGCCGGTCGCAGCACGGCGTCCGCACCCACCCGGAACTTCGCCAGCAACGTCCGCGCCTCCACGTCCGCCAACCCGGTCAACCCGGTCACCACCTCCAGCACCGGCGACGACACGGCGAAGTCCGCCCGCACCTGGTCGACCTCGCCGACCACCACCCCCGGCCCCTGGCTCCGCTCGCCCGACACCAACGGCAACCGGCCGAGCAGCGCGCCGAGCAACGTCGACTTGCCCGACCCGTTCGGCCCCGCGACGCGCCACCGCTCACCCGCGCCGATCGTCAGGTCGATCGGCCCGAGCGTGACGTCACCCCGACTCACCACCGCGCCGCGCAACGTGAACGCGACCTGGCTGCCACGCCCCGCGCTGGGCAACGTCAACCGCAGCTCCCACGCCTCACGCGGCTCCTCGACCTCCTCCAACCGCGCCAGCGCACGATCCACAACGGACGCCTTGGCGGTCAGGTTCTCCGCGCCCTGCTTGCGCGCGAACTTGATGTTCTTGTCACTCTCGTCCGACTTCGCGTTGCGCCGCACGCCCTGCCGCGACCACTCCCGCGTCTGCCGCGACCGCTGCGTCAACGCGTCCCGCTTGGCCGCGTAGGCCGCGTACTCCTCCCACGCCCGCTCCCGCGCACGGGCCTGGTCCTGCACGTACGCGTCCCACCCGCCGCCGAACACGCTCACCTCGTGGCTGAACTCGTCCAGCACGGCGATGGAGGTCGTGGTGCGGGCCAGGAACTCGCGGTCGTGGCTGACCAGGACCATCCCGGCACGGCTGCGCAGCACGTGCGACTCCAGCACTTCCAGCCCGGCCAGGTCGAGGTCGTTGGTCGGCTCGTCGAGCAGCAGCACGTCGGCCGTCGTCAGCAGCACGGACGCCAGCCGCAGCCGCGCCGACTGCCCACCGGACAGCTCGCCCGACCCGGCCTCGCCCGCGCCTCGCTCGTCCAGCAACGTCGCGGGCAGCCCGAGCCGTTCGCACACCTCGTCGGCGCGTTCGGCGAAGTCGGCCGCGCCGGACGCGGTCCACACGTCGAACGCCCGCGCGTAAGCGTCCTCAGCCCCGGCGACGCCCTCGCTCAACGCCCTGGTCGCCGCCTCGAACGAGCGCTGCGCCGCGGCCACCCCCGTGCGCCGGGCCAGGTGGTCGCGCAACGACTCGCCCGGCCGGATCTCCGTCTCCTGGGTGAGGTACGCGACGACTCCGCGCACGGTCACGACCCCGGCATCCGGGACGAGCTCACCGGCCAGCACCCGCAGCAACGTCGACTTGCCGACACCGTTCGGCGCGATCAGACCTACGCGTTCACCTGCATGAACATCGAGATCAACCTCCGAGAGCACAGTCCGCGGACCGAACGACAGCGTGACGTTCCGGGCTGTCAACACCGCCCGATCGTGACACGCCCGCCCGCGGACGGCACCCGAGTTTCCACCGCCACACCGACATCGCCGACACCACCGACACCTCCGCGCCGACACCTCCGCCGACACCACGAACGCCGACACGACGAGGCCCCACCACCCGGCGGTACGACCGGGAGGCGGGGCCTCGTCTGTTCCCGAACTGACTGCCGCTCCCACCACGAAGCGACGACGCTTAGGTTAGCCTAACTTCACCGACCGCACCAGTCCTGCGCACCAGACCCCGCGCGACGAGTTCCACGACCACCGCGATCGCCACCGCCTCGACCGCCAGCAGCCCCAGCAGCACGACGAGCTGCAACGCCCCCGCCTGCCACACCGGCGCGCCGCCGAGCAGCATCCCGACGAACGCGCCGGGCAACGTCACCAGGCCGACCGTCCGGGTCTGGTCCAGCGCCGGGATCAACGCCTCCGCCGCCGGCCGGCGCACCAGCTCGCGCACCGCCACCGGCTCGGTGAACCCCAGCGCCAACGCCGCCTCGTACTCACCGTGCCGGTCCCGCAGCGTGTCCAGCGCCCGCCGCACGGACAACGTGGTCGCCGTCATCGCCCCGCCGATCAGGATCCCCCCGACCGGCACCAGCGCGATGCCCCGCAACGGCACCAAACCGCTCACCACCAGCGCCACGAGCGCGGGCACCGTCCCGCCGAGGATCGCCGCGCCCACCCACACGCCACGCCGCCCGGTCTTCGTGCGCGCCGCCGACGTCCCCGTCGCCACGCCCGCCATCAGCACCAGGAACCCGGCCGTCAACGGCAGCGACGCCAGCACCACCGTGATCACCGCCGACACGGCGGCCAGCTGCCCGGTCGCCCGCACGGCCGCCCGGACCACGGGCCGGGGCGACGCCAACCGCGCCCACCACACCACGGCGCCCGAGACGGCGGTGAAGATCAAGCAGACGACGAGCAGCCGGACCCAGTCCGTTGCGATGACCACCCGCCCATTGTCAGACGCGGGCGCGGCGGCGCAGGCCAAGGCGGTACGTCGGCAGCTTCACGCCACCCCGACGGGCCAGCACGATCCCGCCGACCACGGCCGCCAGGATCGACACCACGCCGCCGACGACCAGCGGCGACCGCGCGGTGAAGTGCTCGGCCAGCCAGCCCATCACGGGCCCGCCCACCGGGTTGCCGCCCAGGAACACCAGCATGTACAGGCCCATGACCCGGCCGCGCATCGCGGGCGACACGCCCAGCTGCACGGTCGCGTTGGCGGTCGTCGTGAACGTCATCATGGCGATGCCGACGGGGATCAGCGCCAGCCCGGACAGCCACATCGTGGGCATCAGCCCGACCACGACCTCCAGCACGCCGAACGCCAGCGCGCCCAGGATCAGCAGCCTGAGCCGGGGCTTGCCGCGGGCGCTGCGCCGGGCCGCCAACGTCGCCCCGGCCAGCGTGCCGACCGCGAGCAGCGTGGACAGCAGGCCGTAGGCGGACGCGTCGCCGCCGAACGTGTTGCGCGCCAGCACGGCCAGCGTGACGTAGAAGTTCAGCCCGAACGTGCTGATGAAGAACACCAGGCACAGCAGGATCACCAGGTCGGGGCGCTTGCGCACGTACCGCAGCCCTTCCCGCAGCTGGCCCTTCTCCCGCGGCACGGGGTCGCCGCGGTGCAGTTCGGCGGCGCGCATCAGCAGCAGCCCGCCGAGCACGCCGAGGAAGCTGATCGCGTTGATGAGGAACACCCAGCCCGTGCCCACGAAGATGATCATCACGCCGGCGACGGCCGGTCCGACCATCCGGGCCAGGTTGAACGTCATCGCGTTCAACGCCACCGCGTTGGTGAGCTGGTCGCGGCCGACCATCTCGACCACGAAGCTCTGCCGCACGGGTGTCTCGACCGCGGACACCGCGCCGAGCAGCAGGCACAGCAGGTAGACGTGCCACAGCTCGACCACGCCGGTGACGTCGAGCAGGCCCAGGGTCAGCGCGCAGAGCCCGAGACCGGTCTCCAGGACGAGCAGCAGCTTGCGCTTGTCCATCCGGTCCGCGAGCACGCCCGCCCACAGCGACAGGAACAACGTGGGCGCGAACTGGAGTGCCGCGGCGATGCCGAGGGCGACCGGTGAGCCGTCGGACAGCTCCAGCACCAGCCAGTCCTGCGCGACGCGCTGCATCCACAGCCCGACGAGCGAGACGACCTGGCCGGAGGCGTAAAGGCGGTAGTTGCGCACGCGGAGCGAGCCGAACATGCGCTTGCGCGGCGGTGGTGCGGCTGGGTTGCGTTCGACCTGGTCCGTCTCTGCCCCACCCGCGTACGCCGGCACCTCGTTACTGCCCCGCCATCCTGTCGATGATCTCGGCGGCACGCGACAGCGTGCCCCGCTCCTCCGGTGTCAGCTCGGCCAACCGCTTGTCCAGCCAGGCTTCCCGCGCGGACACCTCTTCGTGGATGTAGTTCAGCCCCGCCTCGCTCAGCTCCACGATGGCCTGCCGGCCGTCGGTGGGGTGGGGGCGGCGCGTCGCGAACCCGAACTCCTCCAGGGCGGCTATCACCCTGGTCATCGACGGTGGCTGGACGCCTTCCTTGGCGGCCAGCTCGCCCGGCGTCAGGGGTCCGCACTTGTGCAGCGTCGACAGCGCGGACACCTGGGTGAGCGAGATCGTGGAGTTCACCCGCTGCGCGCGGAGCCTGCGGTTGAGCCGGACGACGGCCAGTCGCAGCCGACTCGCCAGTCCCGCTTCAGCCTCGGTCTCCACCACGTAGTTAGCATACCTCACGATCTCGCCGCCCATCGTGTGAAATCGCCCATTCAGCCGGCGAGAGCGGCCTGGATGGGGCCGATCGCGAAGTAGACGACGAAGGCCGCCGCCACGATCCACATGAGCGGGTGCACGCTGCGCGCACGCCCGGTGAGCGCCCGCAGCACCACGTAGCTGACGAAGCCCGCGCCGATGCCGTTCGCGATCGAGTACGTGAACGGCATGATCACGATGGTGAGGAACGCGGGCAGGCCGACGGAGAAGTCCGCGAAGTCGATCTCCTTGATCTGCATGATCATCAGCGCGCCGACGACGACCAGCGCGGGCGCCGCCGCCTCGATCGGCACCACCGCGTACAGCGGGGTGAGGAACATGGCGGCGAGGAACAGCAGCCCGGTGACGATGTTCGCCAGGCCGGTCCGCGCGCCCTCCGCGATGCCGGACGCCGACTCGATGTAGACGGTGTTGGACGACGCGGACGCCGCACCGCCCGCGACCGCGCCGACGCCGTCCACGAACAACGCCTTCGACACGCCCGGCAGCTGGCCGTCCTTGCCGATGAGCCCGGCTTCCTTGCCCAGGCCGGTCATCGTGCCGACGGTGTCGAAGAAGTCCGTGAGCACGAGCGTGAACACCAGCAGCGCCGCGGTCAGCGCGGGCACCCGCGTCCACGCGCCGAACGACACGTCGCCCAGCAGGGAGAGGTCGGGCAGCCCGAACACCTGTTCCGGCAGGCCGGGGTAGCCGAGGTTCCAGCCGGCCGGGTTGGTGCCCTGCGACGGGCCGGCCTTGACGATCGCCTCGATCACGATGGACAGCACGGTCGCCGCCAGCACGCCGATCAGGATCGCGCCCTTGACCCTGCGCGCGACGAGGATGCCGGTGACCACGAGGCCCACCACGAACACGAACGTCGGCCACGACGCGATGGACCCGTTGATGCCGAGCCCGACCGGCACGGTGGTGCCCGCCGCGTCCGGCAGGCGGCGCACGAACCCGGCGTCGACCAGGCCGATGAAGCAGATGAACAACCCGATGCCGACCGCGATGGCCGCCTTCAGCTCCGCCGGCACCGCGTTGAACACGGCCGTGCGGACGCCCGTGACGACCAGCAGCAGGACCACCAGGCCGTTGACCACGACGAGGCCCATCGCCTCGGGCCACGACATCTGCGGCACGATCGTGACGGCCACGAACGAGTTGATGCCCAGGCCCGTGGCCAGCGCGAACGGGTAGTTCGCGACGAGTCCGAAGAGGATCGTCATGACGCCCGCGACCAGCGCCGTCACCGCCGCGACCTGCGGGATGGTGAGGATGTTGCCGAGCACGTCGACCTTCGCGCCGGGCGCGTCGGCGGCGAAGCTGCCCAGGATCAGCGGGTTCAGCACGACGATGTAGGCCATGGTCACGAACGTGACGAGCCCACCGCGCACCTCCCGCCCGACCGAGGAGCCGCGTTCGGAGATCTTGAAGAACCCGTCCAACCTGGAACGGACCGGCCCGCCCGGCGGCGTCTGCGCGGCGGGTGTCTCGGCGGTGGCCATCTCATCTCCTCGATGCGATCGGTGGTGCTGGGCAGGCAGAGCGTGCCCTACTCGTGTTTCGGGCGGGTAGCCTGCCCGACGTGGCCGAACAGGACGCAACACCCCTCCCACCCCCACCACCGCTCCCACCGAAACTGGCCGACCCCGTGCCCGCGATCGTGGTCGGGACGGCCCTATGGCTGCTGGCACTGGCCGGCGTGCTGCTGTTCCGACGGGACGACACGGTCCTGGTCTGGACGTGCCTGTCCGGCGGCGTGCTGGGGATCATCGGCTACGGCATCTTCACCTGGCAACGCTCCGCCGCCCGCCGCGGCAGCCGCACCGCCCAGCACGGCCAAGGGCTGGAGTGAGCACCACCCAGGCACCACCGCGGCCGGCCACGGACCACCTCAGCTGACCACCGACGGCCGTCGCCTTGGCCTGGCGGCCTCACGGCTGGCCCTGGCGGCCGTTCTGGCCGACCGTTGGACGGGTCTCCGTCCGCCCGACCGGCGGCCCGCCGCCGACCCACCGCTGATCCACCAACGGCCCGCTGCCGACGGCCTCGCCGACCCCTCGGCTGACACTGGGGGCCGGGGCGCCGCGCCTCCTTCATTTCCGGCAACAAATCCGGGATTTCCATTCATCCCCGGAGACGCTTGCCCGATCGGGTGATCTTGGCGGCAGCCCGGCGCGTCAGCCCAGCAGGACCGCCGGGGTCGGGTCGGCGATCAGCGCGGCGAACGTGTGCCGATCGTCCCACCGGCCCGTGGTCCACGCCAGAGCGCGCGCTAAACCCTCGGGGGTGTCGGCGGCGTGCACGACCGACTCGCTCCCGGCCGCGTCGTCCACCCACCACGACACCGAGTGCTCCGCGCCCTCGGCCGACACCACAAGATCGTCGTGCACGATCAGCGAACCGTCCGGCAACTCCACGCCGAGCAGGTCGCACGCCAGCCGCACGGCACCCAGCTCCGACCAGATCACCTCGTCACCCTCACCGACGACGGACCCGGACACCTCCTCCGACGCCAACGGCAGCGCCAGCAGCTCGGCCAGCTCCGCCGCCGCGCCGGACGACGCCAGCACCTGCGCGGGCGGCAGCACGCCGAGCAGCCACGGCGAGTCCAGCACCAGCACGTCGTCGGCCGGCTCGGCGGCACCGGTCAGCACCCGCACCCGGTCCGGCGGCTCGACGCTCACCGAGTCCGCCACCTCCGCCAGCGACGCGTGCACCCGCAGCACCAACGCGTCGGACAGCTTCCGCGCCGGATCACCGAGCCGCGCGATCAGGTCGGTCACGTCGTCGGAGTCCACCACGCTCAACGACGTGCGCACCCCGGCGGCGGCCAGCACGTGCGGCGGCACGCCGATCGACGGCACCACGTCGTACAGGCCCTCCAGCCCGTCCGCCTCGGGCAGCCGCCACGACCCGAGCGGCACGCCGTCGATCGTCGCGTAACGGGCCAGCCACCAGCCCGTGTAGCCGTCGGGTTCGCTCACCGCGCGCCACGCCACGGGGTCGGCGGCCATCATCGCCAACGCCTGCGGCCACTTGTCCCGGGCCACGAGGTCCAGGTCGCGGATGCCGAGCACCCGCGTGGGCGGCACGTCGAACGCGTCCCACCAGTAGCCCTCGTCGGCGAGGTCGTGGTCGGGCTCGGTGGGCGAGTCGTCGTCGACCACGGTGAACCCGTCGATCACGCCGACGTCCGTCAGCACCGACCGCGGCCACTCGGCCGCCACCGAGGCGTCGAGCACCCCGAACGGCGCGTCGGGCTCCAGCACGGCCAGCAGCGCCGAGTCGGGCAGCACGAGTTCGTCCGCGCGCCGCCACTCGCCGTCCGCCGACGGCAGCGCCAGCTCCGCGAGCCACGGCCGACCGCCGGCCCGCGACACCAGCCGCAGCACGGTCCGCACCAGCTCCGGGCCGTCCAACGCGGGGTCGTCCAGGCTGCGGTGCACGGCCTCGCGCACGGCGTCGGAGTCGAGCAGTTCCGCGGGTCCGGCTTCGGTCGCGCCCAGCCGCAGCAGCAGCGGGTGCGCGGCCTCGGGGTGCGCGATCCGCAGCCCGGACACCGAGAACTGCTCCGTGTCCGTGCCGACGAGCACCCCGCGCGGGCTGCTCACCACCCGACCGTCGACCAGCGGCACGGGCAGGCCGCCCATCGCCTCGCGCGCGGTCGAGTCGACGTCCGCGACGGGCGACAGCGCGTCGTACACCTGGTGCCACCACGACGGGTCGCCGCCGACGCCGGCCAGCGCCGCGACCACTTCGGACACGTCGAGCCGCGGCACTTCCAAGGCGGCCAACGCCTTCGCGTGCGGCGGCAACGTGAGCTCGTAGTCGAGCAGCCCGGGGATCACGTCCTCCAGCAGCTCGACCAGTTCGAACGACGCCAGGTCCAGCACCTTCGCGGTCGATGGCGCGGCCCACTCGCCGTCCGCCAGCGGCAGCCACGAAGCCGTCCGCAGCGCGGCCAGGATCCCGGTCCGCAACCGATCGTCCACTTCGGACAGCGGGAACCCGGGCAGCGGCACCAGCGACGTCCGCTCGACCGCGGGCAGCTTCGCCACCAGCTCCGGGTACGCCGACGCGGCCCGCTCCAGCACGAACGTCGCCGCCGCGCCCGCCAGCACCCGCCGCCGCGACGGTTCCACGGGCAGGGTCGCGATCAGCCGCGCGGGCAGCGACAGCTTCTCGTCGGTGGGTGTCGGCGCGTGCAGCACGTCGCCGGACAGCGGCTCGTCCATCGGCCACGCCCAGCACACGGACCAGTGCGGGCGCGACTCGACGCCCGCGACCAGCGACGCGGGCAGCTCGCCACCCACCCGGTGCACCAGCCACCGCTGGTCGCCGCCGGGCCCGGTGAGCACCACGACGCCGTCGGCCTCGGACCGCTCCCACGCTTCCTCGCCGACCTCGACCCGCCGCAACCCGGGCAACGCCAGCAGCAGGTCGGGCACCTGCGCCGCGAACTCGGCCAGCAGCCCGTCCGCGTGCACCTTCAACGGCAGCCGGACCTCGGTGTCGAACCCGTCCGGCAGGTCGGTCTCGTCCGACGGCCACACCAGCCGCAGCACCGGCACGTCACCGCCGCGCGCGGACGCCAGGGACGGCACCGCTTCTCGCGTGCGGGAGGCCGAGAACGCCACCGCGCCGGACGTCGACACCACGCGCGGCTCGTCGGTCACCGCCAGCACGGCCGCGAAACCCACGCCGAACTGCCCGACGGTGTCCGCGGCCTTGGACGACGCCCGCAGCGACGCCAGCGCCGCCACACCGGCCGCGTCCAGCGGCGCGCCCGTGTTCGCCGCGCGCAGCTCACCGTCCACAAGGGACAGTCGCAGCACGCCGGGCGTGTCGCCGGCGGCGTCGGACGCGTTCTGCGCCAGCTCCACCAGCAGCCGGTCGCGGTACCCGCCGAGCCGCAGGTCCTCCTCGGCGTTGGCGTCCTCCCGGAACCGCGTGGGCGAGCCGCGCCACGCGGCCAGCACCGACTCGCGCAGCGCCTCGGTGCCGAACGGGTCCGCGCTCACTTCCCGCTCTCGACGTTGGCCTCGACGTCGAGCACCGCGTCGTCGTAGACGACCTCGGCGACCGGCACCAGCGGGCCGCCTTCGACCTCGACCTCGGAGTGCGCGCCGCACCCGTACTCCACGTGCACGACGTGCCCGTCGGCCGGCGTCAGCTCGTTCGCGCACACCCCGAAGGCGGCGCCGAGCGACCCGGCGATCCGGGTGTAGAAGCCGCAGGTGCCGCAGGTGGCGGGTGCGCTGCGGGCCATCTCGCTGCGCGGCCCGAAGTCGCCGCCGTGCCAGCGCTGGGCGGCGTCGAGCACACCCTCCCGCGACAGCACGCGCACGCGGCCGAGGCCGACCTCCAGGGCGACGTCCTCGACGGCCGGGTCGTCCGAGCCGACGTACCCCGGTGCCAGGCGCGGGTCGTCCTCGGGCGCGGGCAGCAGGTCGCCGACACCGAGGTCGCCGGCCCGCACCCGCTCGTGCCACGGCACCCACTCGGGCGCGACCAGCGCGTCGTCGCCGGGCAGCAGCACGACCTCGCTCACCGACAGCGGCGTGCCGGGGCCCGCGAACGCGACCGTGACGGCCCAGTTCCAGCCTTGGTAGCCCGCGTGGTCGGCCTCGAACAGGTGCGTCGCCGACACGGCGTCCTCGGCGACGGTGCCCACGTGGTCGCCGACGCGTTCCGCGCCCGCCTCCTCTTGCGCGGCGGCTCGGGCGAGCCGGACTGCCGCTGGGTCGGCGAGCGCTGGATCGGGCTGGCGGGTCGGCGTGGCGGTCACGGGATGAATTGTGCCGCACGTCTGCGCCGCCCCGCGCACACGTGCCACCCTTTTGGACGTGCGGTGGCTCCTGATGGCTGCGGTCCTCGTCCTGTCGGCGGCGTGCACCACCCCGCCGAGCGGCCCAACGCGGGTCGAGGTGCTGGGCACCCTGCCCCACGACACGGGCGCGTTCACGCAGGGCTTGGAGCTGGTGGACGGCGTCCTCTACGAGGGCACCGGCCTGGAGGGGCAGTCGTCGCTGCGGCGGCTCGACCCGGCTTCCGGCGAGCTGCGGCAGCGCGTCGACCTGCCCGAACCGCTGTTCGGCGAGGGCATCACCGTCGTCGGCGACCGGATCTGGCAGCTCACCTGGAGGGACGGCGTGGCCATCGAGCGGGACCGGGACACTCTCGAAGAAGTGAGGCGCGTCACGTACGAGGGCGAGGGCTGGGGGCTGTGCCGTGACGGCGACCGGCTGGTGATGAGCGACGGCAGCGACGAGCTGGCGTTCCGCGACCCCGCCTCGTTCGCCGAGACCGGTTCGGTCGCCGTCCGCCGCGACGGGCAGCCGGTCACCCGTTTGAACGAACTCGAGTGCGTCGGCGGCCAGGTGTGGGCCAACGTGTGGCAGACCGACGAGGTGGTGCGCATCGACCCGGCGAACGGCCAGGTCACCGACACCGTCGACCTCAGCGGCCTGCGCCCGGCCGACGTGCCGGCGAGCAACGTGCTCAACGGCATCGCGGCCGTGCCGGGCACCGACGAGTTCCTCGTCACGGGCAAGAACTGGCCGACGATCTTCCGGGTCCGCTTCACCCGGTCGTGACCTACCGTCTCGGACGTGGACATCGACCTCGACAACATCGCCCGTGCCGCCGAGACCATCGACCCCGTCTTCCGCGGCACACCGCAGTACGTGGACGAGCAGCTCTGCGCCGCCCTGGACCGCCGGGTGCTGGTCAAGGTCGAGACGGTCAACCCGCTGCGCAGCTTCAAGGGCCGCGGCGCGGACTTCATGGGCGCCACGCTGCCGCCCGGACGGCCGGTGGTGTGCGCGTCGGCGGGCAACTTCGGCCAGGCCGTCGCCTACGTGGGCCGCCGCCGCGGCTTCCCGGTCGAGGTCTTCGTGTCGCAGTCCGCCGTCCGCGACAAGGTGCGCCGGATGAAGGCGCTCGGCGCGTCCGTGATCGAGGTCCCGGGCGACTTCACCGGCGCCAAGGACGCGGCCCGCGACCACGCCCAGCGCGTCGGCGCGATCTTCGTCGAGGACGGCCGTGACGTCGCCATCACCGAGGGCGCGGGCAGCATCGCCGTCGAACTGCTCCGCGCCGGCCCGATCGACACCGCCGTCGTGCCCGTCGGCGACGGCGCCCTCATCACCGGCATGGCCCGGTGGATCAAGGAGCACTCACCGCACACCCGCGTCGTCGGCGTGTGCGCGGAGGGCGCGCCGGCCCTGGCCCGTGCCTGGGCGGGCCGTCCGGTCGGCGACACGCCCATCGACACCATCGCCGACGGGATCGCCGTGCGGGTGCCCGTGCCCGCCGCCGTCCCGAGGGTGCGCGCCCTCGTCGACGACATGCTCCTGGTGCCCGACGACGCCATCCGGGACGCGATGGCGCTGGCCCGGACCACGCTGGGCCTCGTGCTCGAACCGGCGGGCGCGATCGGCCTCGCCGCGATCGCCGTGGCCGACATCCCGGGCGAGACCATCGCCACCGTGCTCACCGGCGGCAATGTGTGAGACAGCCCGCACCGGGTGAGGCAGGATTGGACACGTGACACCCCCTCGGCCGGAAGACCAGTCGCGGCGGTACCCGTGGGAGGACGACGAGTACAAGCCGCGCACCCGGCCGTACCCGACCCCCGGCTCGCCGCCGCCACCGGACCCGCCGCCCCCTCGCGACCACCGCGACCCACGCAACCCACGCGGCGACGGCGACCCACGCCGCGGCGGCGACAACGGCGACCACCACACCCGCCGTGAATCGGCCCGCTTCACCCCACCGCCGGACGCCGACAAACCGACCGTCCCGACGCTGCCGAAGAAGCTGACCGTCACCCGCGTGGCGTGGTTCCGCACCAGGCAGCTCAGCAGCCAGGCGCTGGCCGCGTTCCGCAAGGCCGCGCACGCCGACGGCGCCAAGCAGTCCGGCCTGTCCTCCCTCACCTACGCGGTGATGCTGAACTACGCGGCCGACGCGGCGATGGCGGTCGCCCTGGCCAACACCCTGTTCTTCTCGGCCGCGTCGGGCGAGAGCCGGGGCAAGGTCGCGCTCTACCTGCTGATCACCGTCGCGCCGTTCGCCCTGGTGGCACCGGTCATCGGTCCCGCGCTCGACCGCATCCAGCACGGCAGGCGGGTGGCGCTGGCCGCGTCCTGCGTCCTGCGCGTCTTCCTGTCCATCACGATGGCGCTGAACTTCGACAACTGGGGCCTCTACCCGGCGGCACTGGGCAGCATGGTGCTCTCCAAGTCGTTCACGGTCCTCAAGGCCGCGATCACACCCCGCGTCCTGCCGCGTGAGATCACCCTGTCCAAGACCAACGCGCGGATGACGGTGTTCGGCCTGGCCGCGGGCGGTGTGTTCGGCGCCGTCGCGGCCGGTTTCGCGAACCTGTTCGGCTCACCGGGCGCCCTGTGGTTCACCGCGGTCCTCTGCCTCACCAACGCCTACTACTGCCTGCGCATCCCGTCGTGGGTCGAGGTCACCGAGGGCGAGGTGCCCACGTCGCTGCGCGCCAAGCCGCAGAAGCCGAAGCGCCAACCACTCGGCCGCAGCGTCGTGGTCGGCCTGTGGGCCAACGGCGCGATCCGCATGCTGACCGGCTTCCTCATGCTGTTCGCCGCGTTCGTGGTCCGCGCCCAAACCGAGGGCGACGCGTTCATGCAATTGCTGCTGCTCGGCGTGATCGCCGCCGCCGCCGGCATCGGCAGCTTCCTCGGCAACGCCGTCGGCGCACGCCTGCACTTCGGCGCCCCGGACCAGGTGGTCATCGGCTGCCTCACCGCCGCCCTGGTCACGGTCGTCGTGGCCGCCGTCCTCCCCGGCCTGGCCACCGCCGCCGCCGTCGGCCTGATCGGCGCCACCGCCAGCTCACTGGCCAAGGTGTCCCTCGACGCGGTCATCCAGGACGACGTCCCGGACGAGTCACGGGCCTCGGCCTTCGGCCGCTCGGAAACCATCCTCCAGCTGGGCTGGGTCTTCGGCGGCGCACTCGGCGTGCTGCTGCCCACCGAGTACTGGATCGGCTTCACCGTCCTCGCCGTCCTGCTCGCGGTCGGCCTGGCACAGACCGTGCAGACCAAGCGGGGCACCACCCTCATCCCGGGCCTGGGCGGCGACCGCCCACTGCGGCCCGCACCCGTCGTGCCCAGGCCGGGCACGTAGGCTCGACCGCCGTGCGCCGAGTCCTGATCCCCGCGTCGCTCCTGGTCCTCGCCGGTTGCGCGGCGCCACCCACCGCCCCCGAGGTGACGTTCTACGCCGACGGCAAGACGATCAACGTCAAGCCGTCCCAGTACTGCGACCTGCAATCGGAGAACTGCGACGTCGCACCGGACGCGGTCGGCGTGCTGCGCGTGCGCCCGGGCAAACCGGTCCAGATCTCCGTCCCGGGCGACCTCGCGGACACCGCCTGGTCGGTGAAGTTCACCTACCGCAACGCCCAAGGCGAACCCCAAGAACCACTGCGCAGCAAACTCTTCACCGAACGCGACCCGAAGTTCGCCTACACCCTCGTGCTCCCGAACCCCGACGACCAACTGGAAAGCGTCGAGGTCCAGCAATACGGCGCCCGAATCGAGTCCAGCACCACCGGCGCGTTCGACTTCGTCGCCCGGGGCACCTGGGTCCTCTCCGTAGACGACCGCTCCCACTAGCCCCACACCCACGAACCCACCGGCCGCACAACGGACCCGCCACACCCCCACCTAGGCCCGATTTGACATGGGTTCGGGTGCTTTAGGCTGGTCGAAGCCGGCAGGCCTGGCGGGACGCTTTATCCCGCCGGGCCTGCCGGCTTTGGCCTGCCTGGAGTGCCCGTAAGGGCCCCATGTCAAATCGAGCCGAACAGCACCACACACCGCCGAGTGACTACGGATCCAGCTCCCGAGCCACCGCCCGAACCACCTCGGCGATCAGCTTCGTGTTCTTCCGCTCCGGGTACCGCCCCCGCCGCAGCTCGGGCTGCACCTTGATCTCCAGCAGCTTGATCATGTCCTCGATCAAGCCGTGCAGCTCCTCCGCCGGCCGACGACGCGCCTCGGCCACCGACGGCGCCGGGTCGATCAGCCGGACCGACAGCGCCTGCGGACCGCGCCTGCCCTCGGCCATGCCGAACTCGATCCGCTGACCGGCCTTCAAGCCCTCGACACCCGGAGGCAGCGCGGATTTCCGCACGTAGACGTCTTCGCCACCGTCCTGTGTGACGAAGCCGAAGCCCTTCTCCGAGTCGTACCACTTGACCTTGCCGGTCGGCACCGTTCTCACCAATCCTTATGCGATCACACGACGAACGCGCCCTGGGCGTGCCCAAGGCGCGTCCCACCAGACTATCCAGAACACCACGACCGGGGCACCTCCGATCGCGCGACTACGCTGCAGCCCATGTCGACCCCGAAGCTGATGCCGCCGGCAGTGGCGTTGTTCGTGCTCGGCGTGGCGGCCATCGTCGCGATGTTCATCGCCGGCGAACCCGGCCTGCCCGCCTGGGTGTTCGCCGCGGGCTGGCTGCTCGCCCCCGCGGGGCTCGCGCTGGCCGTGTTCAGCGCGGTGCGGAGCGCCCGGCCCCGGCGCTGAGCAGCCGGTCGGCGTTCGCCCGCAGCCACCCCGGGAACTCCGTCAGGTCGGCCAGCACGACGTCCGCGCCCTCGGCCGTCAACTCCTCGGCGTCGCACGGCCCACTCACCACTCCAACGGCCACTGCCCCGGCCGCCTTCGCGCCGCGCACGTCACCCACGTGGTCGCCCACGTACACCGCCGCGCCGTGCGCCTTCAGCGCCTCGGCCTTGCCGGTCGACCACAGCTCGCCGAACAGGTGGTCCACTTCCCAGTCGAACGCGGCCAGGTGCAGCGCCGCGTTGGCCCGGTACTTGCCGGTGACGACGATCGTCGTCCCGCCCAGCTCACGCACCGCCGCAAGCGCTTGCGCCGCGCCCGGCAGGGCGACCGTGGCCGGGATGACGACGTCCGGGTACAGCTCGCGGAACCGCGCGATCAACCCCGGGATGTCCTCTTCGACCACGCCGAAGTCGCGGTAGATCATGTCCAGGGGCGGGCCGAGGTTGGCGGCGAAGTGGGCGCCGTCCAACGGGTAGCCGCTCTCCGCCCCGACCGCGTCCATCACCGCGGCCATGCCGGGCCTGGGGTCGATCAACGTCATGTCCAGGTCGAATCCCACGGTCAGCGGCACGGTTCGCACCCTATGCGCTGTGCCAAGCTTTGCGCCGTGACGGAACTCACCCGGGCACTGCTCGACGCGGCGGTGGAGCTGATCGCGGCACACGGCTCACGTGGCCTGCGCATGGCGGAGGTCGCCGCCAAGGCGGGCGTGAGCAGGCAGACCGTCTACAACGAGTTCGGCAACAAGGAACGGCTCGTGCAGGCCGTGGCGCTGCACAAGACGGCCGAGTTCCTCGACGGCGTGCGCGCGCAGCTGCTGAGCACGTCCGACCCGTTAGAGGGCCTGCGCCGCAGCATCGGGTACGCGTTCGACCTGGCCGGCCGGGACGCGCTGGCCAGGTCCGTGCTGAACGGCGCGAACGCCGAGGACATGCTGCCGCTGCTGACCACCAAGGGGCGACCGGTCCTGACGCTCGCCACCTCGGTGTTCGCCCAGCACATCCGCAAGCACTGGCCCGCGCTGCCGGACGCGCGCGTGCACCTGATCGCGGACACGATCGTGCGGGTGGCGTTGAGCCACCTGCTCACGCCCGGCGGCCGCCGCGTCGAAGCGGTGGTCCAGGTGACGGAAGCCCTGCTCCCCGCACGCTGACCGCACCAACCCGCACCCGGCCGTCACCGCACCGCCGACACCACACCGCCGACACCACCGTCACCGCACCGCCATCACCGCTCGGCCATCACCGCACCACCGGCACCACGCACCAGCCGCACCACACACCCCACCCTGTCACCGACGGGCCGCGGCCCCGACCCGCCGCACCACCGGCGCCGTCCGGTGCACCCGCCGCGCACCCACCCGCCGCACGTCCGCCCGCCGCGGCGCCTCACGCCGCCGGACCGCCGCGGCACGCACCGGCTCGTCACCCGCCGAAGCTCTCCGCGAGAACACGACCAGCCCCGCCGCGCCCACCAGCCCGGCGACCGCGATCACCCACTTCTTGCCCATGCTCTAACCCACCGCCACGTCGTCGTAGGTCAGGCCCACCCGTTCGGCGGCCCTGGTCAGGGTGCGGAGGATCGCCAACGACTCGGCCGGCCGCATGGACGGGCTCTCCGTCTCACCCGCCCGCACCCGGTTCACGACCTCGCGCAGCTGCGGAACGTACCCCGCGCCCTCCTGCTCGTGGCGGTGCTCCACCCCGTTCACCACGATCCGGCTGGGGTTGAACACCGCTTCCGGCACCTCGACGAGCCCTCGCGTCCCGTACACGACCGCGCCGGACTTCAACGGGCTGACCAGCGACGACCCCAGCAACGCGTGCGCGCCGCCCGGGTAGCCGAGCAGCATCCCGATCTCGGCGTCCACGCCGTCGACCATCCGCCCGTGCGCCTCGACCGTCTCCGGCTCGCCCAGCAGCAGGTGCGCGAACGACACCGGGTAGATCCCCAGGTCGAACAGCGACCCGCCGCCCAGCGCCTTGTTCCACAGCCGGTGCGCCGGGTCGTGCTCCAGCGTGAAGCCGAAGTCGGCCCGGACCGACCGGACCTCGCCGATCTCGCCCGCCGCGACCAGCTCGGCCATCCGCACGATGAGCGGGTTGAACCGGGTCCAGATGGCCTCCATGAAGAACAGGCCGCGCTCGCGCGCCAGGTCCACCACGTCCTGGAGGTCCGGCAGGGTCAGCGTGGCGGGCTTCTCGCACAGCACGTGCTTGCCCGCCTCCAACGCCGCCCGGGTCACCGCGTGGTGCTGGACGTGCGGCGTCGCCACGTAGACGACGTCCACGTCCGGGTCGGCCAGCAGGTCGGCGTAGTCGCCGTAAGCACGCGGGATCCGGTGCTTGGCCGCGAAGGACTCGGCCTTGGGCAGGGCCCGCGACGACACGGCGAGCACCTCGACGTCGGGCAGCAGGAGGAGGTCACCGGTGACGACGTCGGCGATGCCGCCGGTCGCCACGACACCCCAGCGGAGTTTGTTCGGCACGGGACGGGAGCTTAATCGGGCAAGATGGGCGTGTGAGGCTCATCCTGAACCTGATCTGGCTGGTCCTGAGCGGCTTCTGGCTGGCCGTCGGGTACGTGGTCGCCGGCGTGGTGTGCTGCGTGCTGATCATCACCATCCCGTGGGGGCTGGCGTCGTTCCGCATCGCGAACTACGCGCTGTGGCCGTTCGGGCGCACGGTGGTCGACCGGCCCGGCGCCGGTGCGCCGTCCCTGATCGGCAACGTCGTGTGGATCATCGTCGCGGGGATCTGGCTGGCCATCGGCCACCTGGTCACCGGCGTGCTGCTGTGCGTGACGATCATCGGCATCCCGCTCGGGGTGGCGAACTTCAAGATGGTGCCGGTCTCCCTCATGCCGCTGGGCAAGGAGATCGTCAGCACCCCCTGAGCCGGCCCGCCGTCCTCAGCCGGTCACCTCGTGCAGGCACAGCACGTTGCCCTCGCTGTCGTGGAACCACGCCGCCTTCTCGGACCCGAACACGGCGACGTGGTTGACCGTCTTCAGCTCGGGCAGGTCGTAGTCCTCGAACCGGACGCCGCGCCGCTGCAGCTCGCCGATCTCGCCGTTCAGGTCGTCGACCTCGAAGCTGAGCACGGTGTGCCCGCTCTGCGCGCCCTCCTCGGCCGGCATCAGGCCGAGCACGTCGCCGCGGCCGAGCTCGAACAGGCGGGTGCCGTCCTCGCTGCCGCCGAGCGGTGTGAGGCCGAGCTGGTCGGTGTAGAAGTGGGAAGCCCTGTCCGGGTCGGTCACGGGCAGGATGGTCGTGGTCCGCGTCGCGGTGAGCATGGCGCTCCTCCTTGCGGGTGCAGCCATTCGGGGTAGGGACATGCTCCGCCTACTCCGCGTGCTCCGCAACCAGTTGGACGACCAGGCACGGGCCGCCGCTGTAGAGGCCCGCGTCCACGGCCAGCACCTTGTCGTCGGCGTAGCGCAGCGGGCCGTCGATCTGCTCCGGCGGCACGCCGAGCTGGTCGGCGATGACGCTGTGCCCGTGGACCACCTCGTGGCCGCCGAGCACGTCGAGCAGCTCGCCCGCGACGACCGCGCCGTCCGGGCCGCGGAACGCGTAGCGGGTCGTCATCTTGCGCCAGCACTCCCACCAGTGGTCCAGGTCGTCGCTCTTCAGCACGTCCCACACCGCCTCGTTGACCTCGTCGATCGTGTCGCCCCACTCGAGGTAGGCGAGGGTGTCGGAGTGCATCAGCAGGTGCCCGTCGACCTCGGTGAGCACCCGGCGCGACGTCAGCCACTCGATGTGGGCGTCGGTGAGCCGGTCCTGGTCGCTGCGCAGGCCGCCGTTGAGCAGCCAGCTGCGGGCGAAGCTGCGCGGGGTCGGCGCGCCGGGCACGTTGCGGTCGCCGAACCGGTGCATGCCCAGGAGCAGCACCTCGTGGTTGCCGATGAGCGCGTCGACCTGGCCGCCGCTCTGCTCTGCCAGCCGCATCACGAACTCGATCACCCCGATGCCGTCGGGGCCGCGGTCCACGAAGTCGCCGAGGAACCACAGCTCCGCGTCACCGCCGCACCAGTCACCGTCGGCGTCGACCAGGCCCGAGGCGTGCAGGGCGCGGGTCAGCTCGGCGAGGTGCCCGTGCACGTCGCCAACCACGAAGAGCGGTCGTTCCACACCTGCGACGATAAGCGACTCGGGGGCGTGGTGCGCAAAAGTCGATCAGCGCTCGGCCTGGACGCTTCGGCCGCACCGGCGCGAACCTCCCCCGTCGGGGTGAGATCCGGGTGGTTCGCCGTGACGAATGGCGGCCGGCTCGCTCTCATCGGCCATGAGAGAACAACTGGAACAGGTCGCGGGCGAACTGGACGAGGCGATGGTCGCGGTGGCCGCGCGGGCGGGCACGGCGTGGCACCCGTGGCAGCACATCGAGTGGCTGCGCCTCCAGGCCGACCTGCTGGACCGCTTGGGCGCGGCGTTCGGCGGCCCCGGCTCGTGCCGCGCCGAACTGCTGCGCGACCGGGCCGAACGCATGGCCGACCGGATCAACGGCATGCCCTACGCGAGCGGCGGCTTCCCCACTCCGCCCTCCGCCGCGAACGACATCCCGTCACCGGCTTCCCCCGGCACACCGCAGCCGCCCGGCACACCGCCGCACGCCACCGGCACACCGCACCCGCCCGGCACAGCGCGCACCACCGGAGCGGGCTTCCCGTCACGTCAGGTCGGGCCACCCGATCAACGCGTCCGCCTTCGCGCGGTCGCCCGTCACGGTCACCTCCTCCACCCCGAGCCGCCGCCACAGCAGTAGGTACAGCTGCTCGGCCGTCCCCTCGATCCGAACGTCCGCCGCACCCCCGGCGAGCCGCGCGGGCTTCGCCGACCCGTCCGTGCCGAGCAGCCACCTCGCGCCGGTGTCGGTCGCCGCCAACTCCAGCACCGCGGGCCCGCCCTCCCACGCCTTGCCGTGGAGGAAGCGCCCGAAGAACTCCTCGACCCCGTCCACGGCCAACTCGGCCGGGATCGACTTGACCGCGCCCGCCGCCCGCTGGGCGTCCCAGCAGTGCACGACCGCCTCGTGCGCCTGCCGCGACACCAGCGCCGCCGCCGTGTCGCGCCCTTCGTCGTTCCACCACACCCACACCGGCGCGTCCGGCCCGGCGCGACGCAGGTACTCCTCCTGCACGGCGACGTACCGCGCGCTGATCTCCCGCCACCCCCCGACCCGGTCCGGCCCGGTGTCGGCGGCCCGCCGCGCCGCCGCCTCGTCCGGGTACGCGCCCTTCGCCAGCACGACCGCGGTCCACCAGGCCTGCACCTCCGCCAGGTGCGCCACCAGGTCGCCGACCGTCCACCCAGGGCAGCTCGGCACCGGCGCGCCGAGGTTGCCCGCCACCGCCTCGGTGAAGGCCCCGCTGTACTCCTCGACGACCGCCAGGTGATCGATGCCCATGGCCGAGCACGCTAGCCCCGACCACCGACAATTCCGGGATAACCGCAGGTCGGGGGGGTGTGCGAACCAGCCGAGGCCCGCAGCACCCCGAGGTGTCAGCCCTGGTCCGCGACCTCGTCCGGGAACGGGTTGGCCGAGTTGCCGACCAGGTCCGCGATCGACTTGGCCACCCGCGTCGGCCGGTACGGGTACAGGTCGGCCGTCGACTCCGTCGAGATGCCGGTGAGCACCAGGATCGTGCGCAACCCGGCCTCCAGACCGGACCGCACGTCGGTGTCCATCCGGTCGCCGATCATCAGCGTGCTCTCCGAGTGCGCGCCCAACGCCCGCAGCGCCGACCGCATCATCAGCGGGTTCGGCTTGCCCACGTAGTACGGCGCACGGCCGGTGGCGCGTTCGATCAGCGCCGCGATCGAGCCGGTCGCGGGCAGCGAGCCCTCGCGCGACGGTCCCGTGGCGTCCGGGTTGGTCGCGATGAACCGCGCGCCCTCCTCCACCAGCCGGATCGCCTTGGTGATCGCGGTGAAGCTGTAGGTGCGTGTCTCGCCGAGCACCACGTAGTCCGGGTCGCGGTCGGTCAGCACGTACCCGATCTCGTGCAGCGCCGTGGTCAGGCCCGCCTCGCCGATCACGTACGCCGAGCCGCCCGGCCGCTGCGAGTCGAGGAACTTCGCGGTGGCCAGCGCGGACGTCCAGATCGCCGCCTCCGGCACCTCCAGGCCCGTGCGGGACAGGCGGGCCCGCAGGTCGCGCTGGGTGTAGATGGAGTTGTTCGTGAGCACCATGAACGGGATGTCGTTCGCGGTCAGCTCGGCGACGAACTCGCTCGCCCCCGGGATCGGGTGGTCCTCGTGGACGAGCACGCCGTCCATGTCCATCAGGTAGTTCCACTGAGCGGCCATGGCGGACATGCTGCCGGCTCAGGCCTCGATCACGCGCCGCCGGAACGTTTCGACGAGCGCCTGGTTGTAGCGCTCCAGGACGTCCCGCTCCTCCGGCGTGAAGCGCGACAGCACCTCGCGCAACGTCTCCTGCGCGCCCGCGAACAGGTCCTCGAACTTGCCCTCGTCGCCCACCGTGACCTCGACGAGCACCTTGCGCCGGTCGTGCGGGTCGCGGACCCGGCGCACGTACCCGGCGCGCTCCAGCCGGTCGATCACGCCGGTCACCGCGCCGGTCGACAGCCCGGACAGCTCGGCGATCCGGCCCGCCGTGATCGGGCCCTGCGCCCGCATGGCGAGGTCCAGGCACTTCTCGTCGGTCGGCGACAGGCCCATCCGCTCGGCGACCCGCGTGTGGAACAGGACGGTGAGCGCGCTGGTCTCCCGCGCGTAGACGCTGAACCGCTCCAGCACGTCCGCGGGCACCTCGTGCTCACTGGTCATGTCAGGCAATTTAGCGTTCCGCCTCCACGTTCCGGCGAACGTGTTCGGCATCCTTGTCCAAGTCACCGCCCGCCGCCGTCCCCCATTTCCATCAGCACCCACAAGTGTCAGCCGATTACCCTGGTAGGGGTGACAGCTGTCGAGTTGGGGCTACCCGTCGTACCCGGCAACCCGGACACGTCCGAACGGCCGGACTCACCCCTGCTGGTGGACCGGTTCGGCCGGGTCGCCACGGACCTCCGCGTGTCGTTGACCGACCGCTGCAACCTGCGCTGCACCTACTGCATGCCCGCCGAGGGCCTGGACTGGCTGCCGAAGCCGGACCTGCTCTCCGACGAGGAGCTCACCCGCCTCATCGGCATCGCGGTGACCCGCCTCGGCGTGACCGACATCCGGTTCACCGGCGGCGAGCCGCTGCTGCGGCCCGGGCTGGACGACGTGATCGCGGCGACCGCGGCGCTCGACCCCCGGCCACGCATCTCGATGACCACGAACGGGTTGACCTTGGCCAAGCGCGCCGCCGGGCTGGTCGCCGCGGGCCTCGACCGGGTGAACGTCTCGCTCGACACGCTCGACCCGGAGCGCTTCCACCGGCTCACCCGCCGCAACCGGCTGGGTGACGTGTTCGCGGGCCTGGCCGCCGCGCGCGAGGCCGGGTTGGCGCCGGTCAAGGTGAACACGGTGCTGATGCGCGGCGTGAACGAGGACGAGGCCGTGCCGCTGCTGCGCCACTGCCTGGAGCACGGCTACCAGCTGCGGTTCATCGAGCAGATGCCGCTGGACCCGCAGCACGGCTGGAACCGCGACGACATGGTCACCGCCGAGGAGATCCTGGCGGCGCTGCGCACCGAGTTCACGCTGACGCCCGAGCCGGGCGAGCGGGGCGGCGCGCCCGCCGAGCGGTGGCTGGTGGACGGCGGCCCGGCGGTGGTGGGCGTGATCGCGTCGGTGACGCGGCCGTTCTGCGCGGCGTGCGACCGGACCAGGCTCACCGCCGACGGCCAGGTGCGGAACTGCCTGTTCAGCCAGTCGGAGACGGACCTGCGGGCGTTGCTGCGCGGCGGCGCGTCGGACGAGGACGTCGCGCACGTGTGGCGCGGCAACTCGTGGGCCAAGGCGGCCGGGCACGGCATCAACTCGGCCGGGTTCAGCCAGCCGGACCGGCCCATGAGCGCGATCGGAGGGTGAGTTGCGGCTGACGGTGCGGTACTTCGCGGGGGCGCGCGCGGCGGTGGGCGTGCCCGACGAGAGCTTCGAGCTGCCCGGCGACGCGGCCACGGTGGAGGCCGCGATCGAGGCGGTCCGGCGCCGGCACGGCGCGAAGGTGGCCCGCGTGCTGCCCGCGTGCAGCTTCCTGTTGGACGGTGTGGCCGTTCGCGATCATGACACGGCCGTGTGTTCCGGGGCACAACTCGACGTGTTGCCGCCGTTCGCCGGAGGATGAGTCTTCTCCACTCTTGCGGGTTAACACGTGAGCTAAACCTCACTTACGGTGATTGATCTCGGTGAATCTCGGAACGGAAACAGACCGGTAACGGTGCCCTGAGCTGGCTAAACGGTGCGCTCGGGGAGTCACTCTGTCGCGTTACAGTGACGTGCGTCACATGGCAGATCATTTGGCGTGAGCCTCCCGGTTACGTACCGTCGCTTCTCGGTTGGCCCCGACCGACCAGAGCTAGACCGGGACGCCTCGCACCGAACCTGTCCAACGGTGTCCCGGAACACCCCCGAGCGAGAGACAACCACCGGACAGGGATCAAGCCGAACGGCGTACCGGGCCCGAACCCGAGCCGGTCGAGCAGGTGCGGGTGGACGAGAGGGAAATGGCTTCTTACCGAGGCAAGCACCGTCCGACCACCAGTTCCACCGCCCGGAGCATCGCGAAGGTCGCCGTCGCCGGCGTCATCGTGGGCGCCCCGCTGGCCATGGCCGCCGGCACCGCGAACGCGCAGTCCGTGAACTGGGACGCGGTCGCCGCGTGTGAGAGTGGCGGCAACTGGAGCATCAACACCGGCAACGGCTACTACGGCGGCCTGCAGTTCCTGCCGTCCACGTGGACCTCGCACGGCGGTTCCGGCATGCCCCACCAGGCTTCCCGCGAGGAGCAGATCCGGGTCGCCGAGAACGTGCTGAAGACCCAGGGCATCGGCGCCTGGCCCGTCTGCGGGCCCAAGGGCCTCGGCGGCGCCCCCGCCCCCGCGCGGACCGCCCCGGCCCCGGCTCAGCCGCGTCAGGCCGCCCCCGCGCCCGTCCAGCAGTCCGCGCCGGTCCAGCAGGCCCCCGCGCCCGTGACCGTGGCGCTGCCGTCCTCCAACCCGAACGGCGACTACGAGATCAAGGCCGGCGACAGCCTGTCGAAGATCGCGGAGGAGCTGAAGGTCGAAGGCGGCTGGGCGAAGCTGCACGAACTCAACAAGGAGTTCATCCCGAACGCCGACCTCATCCTGCCGGGTCACAAGATCGCCACCAAGTGATCTGTGGCCGGCGCGAGTCGGTGCACGACGGAAGAGGGACCTCGGACCACCCCCCTCGGCGGTCCGAGGTCCCCGACCCGTTTCCCGGCTGAGGTCGCCGGTCAGCGCAAGGTCACGGGGGTCGCCGGGTTCGCCGGGGTTTCGCCGGTCAGGGCCTGCTGATGCGGCCGGCACCCCGGCCCGCGCTCACCGCCACCGCCCGCGGCCGTCGACCCCGATCGGCGGCCGTCGGCCCCGGGCACGCGGCCGTCGATTCCGACCAGCGGCCATCGGCCCTGGTCAGGGCATGTTGACCCACTCGTCGGTGCCGTCGGCGAAGACCTGCCGCTTCCACACCGGCAGCAGCCGCTTCACCTCGTCGACGAGTTCCGAGCACACCGCGAACGCCTCACCCCGGTGGTCGGCCGACACGGCGCAGGCCAGCGCCACGTCCCCGATCGCCAGCGGACCGACCCGGTGCGACACGGCGACCGCGCGCACGCCCTCGAACCGGGCCACCACGTCCGCCACCACCTCGGCCACCACCGCGCCGGCCGTCGGGTGCCCGACGTACTCCAGTTCGCGCACCGAACGCCCGTGGTCGTGGTCGCGCACCACCCCGGCGAACGTCACCACCGCGCCCGCCGCCGCGTGCTCCACGAGCTTCGCGTGCTCGTCCACGGACAGCGGTTGGTCGCTGACGGTCGCGCGCAGGACCTCGGTCATGCGTGGTCACCTCCGGACACCTGGTCGACGGCGTGCTCCAGCACGGTCGCGAGCACGTCCAGCCCGTCGCGCACCCCGCCGGTCGAACCGGGCAGGTTCACCACGAACGTGCGGCCCGCGACACCGGCCACCCCGCGCGACAGCACGGACGTCGGCACGCGTGGCCAGCCTGACACGCGGATGGCATCGGCCACACCCGGCACCTCGAAGTCCAGCACCGCCCGGGTCGCCTCCGGCGTGCGGTCGGTGGGGCTGACGCCCGTGCCACCGGTCGTGATGACGACCGCGACACCGTCCGCCACGGCCGCGCGCAGTGCGTCGGCCACCGGCTCGCCGTCCGGCACGACCACCGGGTCGGGCACGTCGTAGGACCGCTCCCGCAGCCACGCCACGATGATCGGCCCGCCGCGGTCGGCGTACACGCCGGCGGACGCCCGGTTCGACGCCGTGATCACCCGCGCGGTCCTGGCCGTCACGGGCGCTCCCACAGGCCGGTCTTGCCGCCTTCCTTGCGCTCGACCCGCACCGCGTCCAGCGACGCCGCCGGGTCCACCGCCTTCACCATGTCGTGCAGCGTCAGCCCGGCCACCGACACGGCCGTCAACGCCTCCATCTCCACACCCGTGCGGTCCGTCGTGCGGACGGTCGCGGTGATGCGCACCTCGCCGTCACCCAGCACCAGGTCCACCTTCACCCCCGACAACGCGATCGGGTGACACAGGGGCACCAGCTCCCACGTCCGCTTGGCCGCCATGATCCCGGCGATGCGGGCGGTGGCGAGCGCGTCGCCCTTGGGCAGCCCGTCGCTGCCCAGCAACGCCACCACCTCGTCCGTCGTGCGCAGCACACCGGACGCCACCGCCGTGCGCGTGGTCGGCTCCTTCTCGGACACGTCGACCATGCGCGCCGCGCCGGCGGCGTCCAAGTGGGTGAACTGGTTGCTCATGGTGCCGATGCTAGGCGGAAGCCGACTCCACAGCGGCCTTCCGGACCGCTTCCGCGACCGCAGGGGCGACGGTGCTGTCGAACACGCTGGGCACGATGAACGACGCGTTGAGCCGCTCGCCGTCCACCACGTCCGCGATGGCGTTGGCCGCCGCGATCAGCATCGAGTCGGTGATCGTGCGGGCGTGGGCGTCGAGCAGGCCCCGGAACACGCCCGGGAACGCCAGCACGTTGTTGATCTGGTTCGGGAAGTCGCTGCGCCCGGTGGCCACGACGGCGGCGTGCTTCTGCGCCTCCATCGGGTCGATCTCCGGGTCCGGGTTGGCCAGCGCGAACACGATCGCGTCGCTGTTCATCGTGGCGACCTGCTCGGCGCCGAACAGGTTCGGGGCGGACACGCCGATGAACACGTCGGCGCCGACCAGCGCGTCGTGCAGCCCGCCGCTGACGTTGTCCTTGTTGGTCGACGCGGCGACGGACTTCAGGTTGTCGTCCAGGCCGGGCCGGTCGCGGTGCACGATGCCGTCGACGTCGACCGCCACCACGTCACCGGGCTCCTGCTTGAGCAGCAGCCGGATGATCGCGCTGCCCGCCGCGCCGACACCGCACACCACGACCTTGCAGTCGGTGATCTTCTTGCCGACCACGCGCAGGGCGTTGCGCAGCGCGCCGACGACGACGATCGCGGTGCCGTGCTGGTCGTCGTGGAAGACGGGGATGTCGAGCTTCTCCCGCAGCCGCGCCTCGATCTCGAAGCAGCGGGGCGCGGCGATGTCCTCGAGGTTGATGCCGCCGTAGACGGGGGCGATCAGCTCGACCGCGCGGATGATCTCCTCGGTGTCCTGGGTGTCCAGGCAGACCGGCCAGGCGTCGACGCCCGCGAACTTCTTGAACAGCGCGGCCTTGCCCTCCATCACGGGCAGCGCGGCGGCCGGGCCGATGTTGCCGAGGCCGAGCACGGCGGAACCGTCGGTGACCACGGCGACCGTGTTGCGCTTGATGGTGAGCCGGCGGGCGTCGTCCGGGTTCTCCGCGATGGCCATGCAGACCCGGGCGACACCGGGCGTGTAGGCGCGGGAGAGGTCGTCGCGGTTGCGCAGCGGCACCTTGGACGCGATCTCGATCTTGCCGCCGAGGTGGACCAGGAACGTCCGGTCGGACACCTTGCGGACCACGATCCCGGGCAGCAGCTCCAGGGTGTCGGTGATGTCCTTGGCGTGGTTGGCCGACAGCGCGTTGCAGGTGAGGTCGATGATCACCCGGTCCGTGTGCGACTCGACGACGTCGAACGCGGTGATCACGCCGCCCGCCCGGCCGACGGCCGAGGTCAGGTCGCCGGCGGCCGACGCCGACGGCGGGGCCTCCAGCCGGACGGTGATCGAGTAACCAGGGCCGGGGACCGGCATCGAACCTCCCAGAACAGCACAGCTCAAGAGGTGTCGAGCGTAGTCCGCACAGATATACGGAACGCGCGCGGCTCGACGGCCGCGCGCGCCCGGTCTAGCGGTTGATCTCCGTCACCGGGTGGTGGTAGCCGAGCTCTTCGACCGGCAGCGGGAAGGTGACCTTGCCGAACGGGGACATCGCGCCCTGCGTGTCGCTGGCCAGCTCGGACACCGCGTACTTGCCGTCGGCGGGCGGCTCCGGCCAGTGCGGGTCGATGCGCTCGGGGCGGGCCTTGGCCACGGTTCCTCCTCGGTCGTGCCTTCGTCGGGACAAGTGTGCCTCATCCGCCCTGGTGACCACGCGCGGTGCCCGGCGGCGAAAAGCGAGAGCCACGTCACGGGTGTGATCCCTACCCTCGTGCCGGTGAGCGATGCGGAGCTGCTGAACGTGGTCGACGTCGAGGCGACGTGCTGGGAGGGCGAGCCGCCGCCCGGGCAGGTGAGCGAGATCATCGAGATCGGCCTGACCGAGGTCGACCTGGCGTCGGGCGAACGGGTCGGCAGGCACCGCGTCCTGGTCCGGCCGGCGCGTTCGACGGTCAGCGCGTTCTGCACCGGACTGACCGGGCTCACGCAGGCGGAGGTGGAGACGGGCGTGGACTTCGCCGAGGCGTGCCGGCTGCTGGCCGTCGAGCACCGGGCGGGCGTGCGGCCGTGGGCGAGCTGGGGCGACTACGACCGCAAGCAGTTCGCGCGGCAGTGCCGGGCGACGGGCGTGACGTACCCGTTCGGGCGACGGCACTGGAACGCGAAGCTGGTCTTCACCCAGGCGCACGACCTGCGCAAACGGCCGGGGATGGCGCAAGCTTTGACGATCGCCGGCCTGCCGCTGGAGGGCAGGCACCACTCCGGCGAGGACGACGCGTGGAACATCGCGGCCCTGGTCCTCCACCTGGCCGAGCGGGACGCCTGGCCCGCCACCCCGACCGATGGCTGACCACTCCGCGGACCGCCCCAACCCCGTGGACTGCCTGAAGGCCACGGACCGCCCGAACCCCGTGGACCGCCGGAAGCTCACGGACTGCCTGAAGCTCAAAGACCGCCCAAAGCCCGTGGCTGCGCAAGCGTCCCCGCCCAGGGGAACCCTGTTTCGCATTCTACCGGCGGGGTCCGACAATTCCGGCCGGCCCACCGGTGGCGGCGGGGTTTCGGGGGCTGGTCGGCCCGGCGCGGGTGGGCGGCATATACCGTGGTGAGGATGTCCGGCACGACCCTCGCCGAGTGGCTGCGGGCGCAGGACGACTCCGCGCTCGTGGCTCTGCTGCGCGCCCGGCCGGACCTGGCCACGCCCCCGCCGGCGGACACGACCGTGCTCGCCACCCGCATCGGGTCGCGGGCGTCCGTGGCGCGGGCCTGCGAAGACCTCGACACGCTGACGTTGACCGTCCTCGAAGCGCTGCTCGTGCTGGACGCCGACCAGGCGCCGGTCACCCGGACGGCCGTGCAGGAGCTGTTCGGCACGACCGACATCAGCGCGCCCCTCGACGCGCTCCGCTCCCGTGCCCTGCTCTGGGGCGGCGACCACGCGCTGTCCACGCCACCCGCCAGCCGTGACGCGGTCAACCCGTTCCCGTGCGGTCTCGGACGCTCCGTGCCCCGCCTCGCCGACGCCGACCTCACGTCCCTCGACCCCGACGAGCACCGCGTGCTGCAGACCCTCGCCGCGGGCCCGCCGGTCGGGCAGACGAAGGACGCCGCGCACGTCGTCTCCCTCGCCAACGCCCGGACGCCGATCCAGAAGCTGCTCGCCCGCGGCCTGCTGGTGCGGCGTGACGCGCAGACCGTCGAGCTGCCCCGCGAGATCGGCCTGAAGGTCCGGGGCGACCGGCCGCTCGGCACGGTCCAGACCACCGAACCGCCGCTCACCACGTTCCGCCGCGACCTCTCCGACGTCGACCACACCGGCGGCGGTGAGGCGTTGGAGCTGTCCCGGCACGTCGAGACGCTGCTCAAGAGCTGGTCGGAGGACCCGCCGGCGGTGCTGCGGTCGGGTGGCGTGGGCGTGCGGGAGCTGCGGAAGCTCGCCAAGGACCTCGACGTGGACGAACGCCGGGCCGCGCTGCTGGTCGAACTGGTCGTCAACGCGGGCCTGGTCGCCGACACCGAGGGCGTCGAGCCCGAGTGGGTGCCGACCACGCAGACCGACGCGTGGCTGGTCGCCGCGCCCGAGCACCGGTGGGCGACGCTGGCCCAGGCGTGGCTGGACCTGCCCCGGCTGCCCGGCCTGATCGGGCAGCGCGACGACCGCGACCGGCTGCTCAACCCGCTGGCGCCGGAGCTGAACCGGCCGGGTGCGCCACGCGACCGCAGGCGCATCCTCGAAGCCCTGGCCGCGTTGGAGCCGGGCACCGCCGTGATCGAGCCGGACGAGCTGGCCGCCGTGCTGGCGTGGCGGGCGCCCCGGCGCGGCGGGCGGCTGCGGGACGAGCTGGTGCGCTGGACCGTGGAGGAGGGCACGCAGGTCGGTGTCCTCGCGCACAACGCCATCACCGCGCAGGGCCGCACGCTGCTGACCGAGGGCCCCGGCGCGGCGGCGAAACGGCTGGGCGACGCGTTGCCCGCGCCGGTCGACCACGTGCTGGTGCAGGCGGACCTGACGGTCGTCGCGCCCGGGCGGTTGGACCCGGAGCTGGCCGACGAGATCGCGCTGGTCGCGGACGTCGAGTCGGCCGGCAGCGCCACCGTCTACCGGGTGCGCGAGGGCTCGGTGCGGCGGGCGTTCGACGCCGGGCGCAGCGCCGCCGACCTGCACGAGCTGTTCAAGAGCCGGTCGCGCACGCCGGTGCCGCAGTCGTTGACGTACCTGATCGACGACGCGGCGCGCAGGCACGGCAGGTTGCGGGGCGGTGCGGCCGGGTCGTTCCTGCGCTGCGACGACCCCGTGCTGATCACCGAGGTGATGTCGCACGCGGCGGCCGAGCGGCTGGCGCTGCGCAAGATCGCGCCGACCGTGCTGGTCAGCCCGCTGCCGCTGGCCGAGGTGCTGGACGGGTTGCGCGACGCCGGTTTCGCGCCCGCCGCCGAGGGGCCGGACGGTCACGTGCTGGACCTGCGGGCCGGTGGCCGTCGGATCGCGGGCAAGGGGCGGCGCAGGCCGGTGCAGCCGAGCGCGCCGTCGGACGAGCAGTTGGGCGAGCTGGTGCGGCTGGTGCGGGCGGGTGACCGTGCGGCGACGACCACCGGTGGCGCACGGGTGTCGGTGCCGGGTCACCTGGGCGCGGGGCCGTCGGCGACGCTCGCGTTGCTGCAACGGGCGGCGCGCGAGGGTCGCAGCGTCCTGGTCGACTTCGTGGACGGCCACGGCACCGCCGCCCGGCGGGTGATCACGCCGCAGATCGTCGGCGGCGGCGTGCTGGAGGGCGTGGACGTCAGCTACGGCGAGGTCCGCCGGTTCCCGCTGCACCGCATCACGTCCGCCGCCCTGGTCGAAGGCGACGGAGCGTAATCCCCGTTCGCGCCAGATGATCACCTGATCGGTGGACCTCTGACGCCCTAGCGTCGAGTCGCGGCGCTCGCACCACACCACCCGCGCGTCGACCGGACCGGGCCACCCCCGCCCCTCGGGCACGCCGAAGGGCGGCCTCCTACGAGGAGACCGCCCTTCGGGCGAAAGTCGTCAGATCAGCGCGCACACCGGTCGACCCGTGAGGTCGATCAGCCCGCGCGGACCGACATCCATTGGCGCATGGCGTGCTCGACCAGCGTGATGAGCGTCTGCTTGGTCGACTGCCGGTTGCGCGCGTCGCAAGTCACTATCGGCACGGACTGGTCGATCGTGAGCGCCTCTCGCACGTCCTCGATGCGGTGGTGCAGCAGGCCGTCGAAGCAGTTGACCCCGACCACGTACGGCAGCTGCCGGTCGTCGAAGAAGTCGATCGAGGCGAACGCGTCCGCCAACCGGCGGGTGTCCACCAGCACGATCGCGCCGATCGCGCCGCGCACCAGGTCGTCCCACATGAACCAGAACCGGTGCTGGCCCGGTGTGCCGAACAGGTACAGGATCAGGTCCTGGTCCAGCGACACCCGGCCGAAGTCCATGGCCACCGTCGTGGTGACCTTGTTCGGCGTCGCCGAGAGGTCGTCGACCCCGGCGCTGGCCTCGGTCATCACCGCTTCGGTGGTCAGCGGAACGATCTCCGACACGGAACCGACGAACGTAGTCTTGCCCACGCCGAAGCCACCGGCCACCACGATCTTCGCGGAGGTCGTCGGCTTCCGTTCGCCTTCGGCCGCGTTGGGGCTAGAGCCTGCGAAGCCCACTGAGCACCCTCTCAAGGAAATCAATGGACGGCTTGTCCCCCGTGATCAAGCCACCCTGATGAATCAAAACCAAACCCATGCTCGCCATGTCGCCGATCAGCACCCGGGCCACGCCGAGCGGTAGCCGGAGGTGGGCGGCGACCTCGGCCACCGACCTGGTGTCGGTGCACAGCCCGCAGATCGACCGGTGCTCGGGGAGCACCGCCGCGTCGCGTTCGAGACCGCGCTCGCTGGTCGACACCAGCGCCTCGATCGCGAGGTCGTAATCGGGCCGGGTGCGGCCACCGGTCCGGGTGTACGGGCGGACCAGCGACCCGGACTCCGCCGCCGGGTTCTCCTCGCGCCGCACGACCGGCTGGGGGCCCGTCGTGTAGGGCACCTGTTCCGGCACGCTGTCCGGCAGGCCGTGCGCGCCGAAGAGATCGGCTCCCGGACCTCCGAACAGGCCGCTGCCGTACCCGTCGATGTCGAACCGGTTGGGAACGTCGTCGTAGTCGTACGACGAGTCGTCAACCTCACGCTGAGACATATCGCCTTGCCCCTGCCCTGTGCCTTCGACCCGTGGCCGCCGCGCCTGCTCCGCCCGGCGGTCCGGCCACGAGTTGGGTGCGTCCTCGGCTTCCTCGTCCTGTGCGGGGTCGGCATCCGGCTCAGCGAATCGGAAGCCGCCGACCGCCCACTCCTGGTAGTCGAAGTTCCTACCGAAGCGTCGGCCGCCGGCGCCAGATCGTTCAGCCATTTACCTTCACCCCCACGATCTCATGAGGATCTACCGCCGAACCACGCCCTGGAGCTGCGCGCGCAGCTCCGGGGTGAGCTGCTGGCCCACGCGCTCGACCAGCAACGTCATCTCGTACGCGACGAGGCCGATGTCGCAGTTCGGGGCCGCGAGCACCGCGAGGCACGACCCGTCGCTGATCGACATCAGGAACAGGTAGCCCCGTTCCATCTCGACCACGGTCTGGTTGACCGTGCCCGCCTCGAAGCACCGCGCCGCGCCCGCCGTGAGGCTGACGAGACCGGATGCCACGGCGGACAGCTGTTCGGCGCGGTCGCGGGGCAAACCCTGCGAGCCGGCGAGCAACAGCCCGTCCGCCGACACGACCACGGAATGTGCCACACCGGGAACCCGGCGCACGAAGTCGGTGATAAGCCAACCAAAGCTGCCTGGCTGAGCTGCGGTCGTCACTCCTGCTCCTCGTCTTGCCGGCTCGACATGTCACCAGCGTAAGCGTCGATCAAAGCGTGTCGCCCTCGACGGACGCCCTGCTGAAGACTCGACATGCGTCCACGGATCGCGTCAGCCGATCGTGGTGGCAGCGGGGGCCGCTGCGGTTGCCGCTCCGAAGCCGTCGGCTTCGGTGCGGCGGATCCCGGCACAAGCTGAGCCTTGGGCACCCGCTTGGGCAACCCCGCCTGTGTCGTGGTCTCTGGCGCCTTGTTCAGCAAGGCCTGTGCCGCCTGCCAGCCCTCGTCGGCGGGGGACTCCCACACCGACTCGGCGGCGGGCGCGACCGGCTCGGGTTCGGCGACCGGTTCGGGCTCGGTCACGCGGGACACCTCCGCGGCGCGCTTGGGCAGGTTGTTGGGCGAACCGGGCTGCCGCTTGGGCAGCCCGCCCTCGGTCAGACTAGTGCTTTCGGCGCGGCCGGCCATCGCCTCGCCCCGCTGGGGCAGGAGACCGCCTTCCGACTCGCGCTTCGGCACGGCGTTCTGGCCCGAGTCGAGCAGGCCGCGCGGGGGCAGCGGGTCGGCGGACGTGGTGGGCGCGACCGGCGGGATCGGACGCGGCCTGCGGGTCGGCAGCACCGACTCGGCGGGCGCGGCGGGCTCCGGCTCGGCGGCCGGCGGCGGTGGCACCGCCTGCGCGGTCGCCGCCGACGTCTCGCTGCCCACGGCCTGGAACCACTGCGAGAGGACCGCCTCGTAGATCGGCAGCCGCTCGGTCGGCGCGTCCAGGTCGCGGTCGATCTCCCTGGCCGCGGGCTGCGGCGCCGAACCGTTGCGGTGCGCGGGCTCGGGCTCCGGCACGAACTCGGGCTCCGGCTCGACGAGGAAGCCGCTGTCCAGCGGCGCGAACTGGGTGGTCTCGAAGCCGTGCTCGTAGTCCGCGTCGTGCTCGGAGCGGTCCTCGTAGGCCGTGAACAGGGTCGGTTCGCCGAACGAGCCCTCCGGCTCGCGCTCGACGTCACGCTCGTCGGCCGCCTGCATCCACGGCTGCGACACCTCGGCGGGCGTCTCCGCGGGCGCCTGCCCGAACGTCGGCGTCTCGCCGAACGCGGGCACGCGGGCCGGGTCGTGCTCGCCCTGGCCCTGCACGAAGCTCACCGGGAACGCCGGCTCGTCCTCGACGCGCGGCATGCTCGGGAAGCTCGAGTCGTCGTCCAGGCGGGACATGGTGCCGGTGCCGAACGCGCCGGCGATGCCGGACGCGCGCTGCGCCGTCGTCCCGAAACCCGAGTCGCCGAACCCGGAGTCGCCGAACCCGGCGGAGTCGCCGTAACCGGAGTCGCCGAACGCCGAGGCGGGCTCGGCGCCCATGGGGGAGCCCGGCGCGCCGGGAGAGGCGACCAACGTGTCCGGCACGAGCACGAGCGCGGTGGTGCCGCCCTCGATGTCCTCGTTGGACCGCAGCCGCACCTTGATGTCGTGCCGCTTGGCGAGCCGCGCGACCACGTACAGGCCCATCCGGCGGGACACCGCGACGTCCACGTCCGGCGGGTCGGCCAGCCGCTCGTTGGCGTCGGTGATCTCCTGCTCGCCCATGCCGACGCCGCGGTCCTGGATCTCGATCGCCAGCTCGCCCTTGCGGGTGCGGGCGGTGCGCACGGTGACCTTGGTCACCGGGTCGGAGAACGCGGTGGCGTTGTCCAGCAGCTCCGCGATCAGGTGCACGAGGTCGTTGACCGCGCGGCCCTGGACGGTGAGCTCCGGCGTCTGGCCGACCTGCACGCGGGCGTACTGCTCGACCTCGGACACCGCGGCGCCGAGCACCTCGGCCGCCGGGACCGGGCGGGTCAGCCGCCGGGACAGGTCCGTGCCGGACAGGACCAGCAGGTTCTCGCTGTTGCGCCGCATGCGGGTGGCGAGGTGGTCCAGCTCGAACAGGCTGGCCAGCTGGTCGGGGTCCTGCTCGTCCTGCTCCAGCCGGTCGATCAGGTTCAGCTGGCGCTCGACCAGGGCCTGCGAGCGGCGGGACAGGTTGACGAACATCGAGTTGACGTTGTCGCGCAGCAGGGCCTGCTCGGCGGCCAGCCGCACCGCCTCGCCGTGCACCGCGTCGAACGCCCGGGCCACCTGGCCGACCTCTTCGCGCGTGGTGATCGGCACCGGCGCGATGGCCGTCTTCGCCGCTTCCTGCGGGTTCGGGTCGGCGAGGATCCGGCCGACCGCCTCGGGCAGGCCGTGGTCGGCCACCTCGAGCGCGGTGCGGCGCAGCGTGCGCAGCGGGTTGAGGATCGAGCGGGCCACGAACAGCGCCATGACCAGCGCCAGCAGCAACGCGCCCAGCACGATGCCGGAGTCGCGGAACGCCGCGGCGCGCGCCACGCCGGTCAGCTCGTCGGTCCGGTTCTGCAGCTGCTCCAGCAGCAGGTTCTCCACGTCCCGGGTGAGGTTCACGGTCAGCGTGGACGCGATGTCCCACTTCTCGGGCCGCAGCGACGTCATGGGTGTGCCGACCGAGGCCGAGTGCAGCGCCGTTTCCTGCATGTCGTTCGCGGTGTCGACGATGAGGCCCGTGACGGTGTCGTCGTAGATCTTGGCCTGGTCGGCGGTCGCGGACTTGCGGAAGTCGTTGCGGGCGGCGTCCAGCTCGGCGTTCGCGGCCAGCAGCTGGCGCTCCTGGCCCGGGCCGAACTCGCCGCGCTGGAAGACGTCGAGCATGATGCCGCGCTTGCGCGACTCCTGCTCCTTGATGCGGGCGATCGCGTTGGTGGCCAGGTGCAGCCGCACCAGCTCGGGCTCGTTGATGCCCGCGATGGCCTGCTCGCCGAGGTCGAGGAGGCTCTCCACCGACTCGGAGTAGGTGCGCATCACGGCGTCGGACGGGTACTGCGTCTCGCGGACCGCGTTGCGGAGGCTGTTGAGCCGGTTGAGCTGGCTGGACGCCCGGCGGAACCGGGTCACCACCTCGTCGTCGAGGTCGGCGCTGAGGTCGACGATCTTGGCGTTGAGGGCCTGGACGGTGTCCTCGACGCGGCGCAGCTGGCGGTCGAGGACCACGCGGTCGAGCTGCTTGCCGGACGCCACATGGCTCGCGCTCAGGTCGCGCTCGCGCTGCAACTGCTGCACCAGGTCGGCGACCGCCGACTCGAGCTGGATCTGGTTCGCCAGCCGGTTGAGGTCGGCCGCGTCGGCGAGGTCGGAGTTGACGCGCAGCCCGCCGAGGGCCACCGCGGCGATGGTCGGGATCAGCAGGACGGCCGTCAGCTTGGTGGGCAACCGCCAGTTGCGCAGGCGCCAGCCGGCCGTGCGGGTCGGCCCGACCTTCCCGGCCGCGGTCGGACCACTCTTCGTCGGACCCGTTTGCTCAGTCACAGTTCCATCACTCAGCGCAGCCAGTCCGTCACCCGTTCCGGGCCTTTCGGAGCGCGGTGGAATCCCCACGCCTGACTGGCTGGGACCTCTCTCTCGACGGGCCACCCTGGGCTTCCTCTTCCGGCAGCAGTGGTTCCGGCCTCTCCCCCGCGGACCGAAGCATGGACTCGAATTCGGGCCGAATTGCAGCACAGGAGCGGTGGTGCCGGCTAGTCACCCCCACCCTGCACAGGGACACGACGGTCAGCGACGACCTGTGCCACCAGCCGGGGAGCGTAGTGCTCGACACCAGCCCCGGGGAAGACTCCGGAAGCACTCACCGTATCGGAGCAGGGCTGTCGTTTCATACCTCTGGGTGGTTACCATCCCGGGCATCGACAAGTGCGTCGACAAATTCGTTGATCAAAAGACCCCGCTCTCGAGGTCATCCCGGCGAGAGGTGCCATGCCTACCCCAGCGCGTGTTCTGCGACGTGCGGCAGCGTTGTTCGCTTGTGCCGCCACCTTGACGGCGTGCGGACTGATCCCCGGCACCGACGGGAACAACCGCCCAGAGGTGGAACGCAACACACTGCGCATCGGTGTGCTGCCGGTGGTGGACGTGGCGCCGCTCCGCCTGGCGTTCAACAACAAGCTGTTCGAGAAGGCCGGGCTGCAGGTGCAGCTGGTGCCCCTGAACAGCGAGCTCGAGGGCATCAAGCAGCTCGACACCACGCTGGACCTGACCTGGGCGACGCACGTCACGGTCTTCCGCAGCTTCACCGAGGGCACGCAGCTGCAGCTGCAGGGCGAGGCGTACCAGGCGGGCGCGAACACGATGGCGCTGGTCACCCTCGACCCGGACTACGACCGCCCCGGCAAGATCGCCAACCCGCGCATCGCCGTGCCGTCCACCGGCGACGTCGGCGCGCTGACCACGGCGGCCGTGCTCAAGACGGCGGGCGTGGAGAAGCAGCGGATCAGGCTGTCCGAGATGCCGTTCGAGCAGATGGTCACCGCGATGCAGGCCAAGCAGGTCGACGCGGCGTGGATGACCGAGCCGTACATCACGCAGGCCCAGGCTGGCACGGGCGCGCGCATCCTCACCGACACCGCCGTGGGCCCGACCAAGGACTTCCCCATGTCCGGGTACACGTCGAGCAAGAAGTTCGCCGACGGCAACCCGCGCACGCTGGCCCTGTTCCGGCAGGTCCTGCGGGACGCGCAGGAGGCGGCGTCGAACGACAAGCTGTCCGTGCAGAACGCGCTGACCGGCTACATGGACGTCGACCAGCAGACCGCGGCGCTGGTGTCGGTGGGCACGTTCCCGCTGTCGCTCAACCCCGTCCGGCTGCAGCGCGTCGCCGACATGATGGACACCGAAGAGGTGCTGTCGGAGCGGTTGGACGTGCCCGGGTTGTTGCCGCCTGGAACCACCAACTGACTCTCGGTCAGCAAAACCGGCGTGCGATAGGGGGCCTTCCCATTGCGGGAAGGCCCCCTATTTTTGGATTTCCGCGTCGGTTGGAACTCGATCCGGCGACGGCCGCGTCTCGGCGCGGTACCGGATCAGGCTTCCGTCAAGCAGATCGTCGTAGCGGGCTGTGAGTAAACGGACACGGTGTCGCCGCTCTCGCACTCGTTCTCGTCCGCCCGGCCCGCGATGACCTTGCCCACCTTGTACGAAGCGCTCGAATCGCAGGTCACCTTGGTGGTTTTGGCCGCGACAATCGAGCCCTCCTGCTTGAAGCAGTCGCCCTCGGCGGCGTTGAGCATCAGGCACAGCTTGAAGCCGTTGCTGCGCCGGCCGCCGCTGTCGGAGTACTCGGCGTAGTCGCCGTCCGGGCAGTTGTCGGCGCTGCTGTCGAGCCTGGTGGCGACCTTGAAGGCGGCCTCCTGCGACGAGCACTCGACCTTCTCGACGTCGGCGTCGCTGACGGAGGCCGAGACGACCTTGATGCAGTCGCCCGCCTCGGCGCCCCCTGGGCCGGTGACGTTGGCGATGATGCCCGCGACCACGACGCCCACGATGCCCAGCGCCACCACCGCGACCAGCGCTTTCGCGCCGCGGGACGTGCCGCCCTTGGCGGGCGGGGGCGGGAACTGCTGCGGGTAGCCGGGCTGGCCCGGCTGACCGAACTGGCCAGGCTGCCCGGGTTGCCCGAACTGACCCGGCTGACCCTGCTGGCCTGGCTGGCCGAACTGACCCGGGTACTGGTCCTGGCCCGGGTACCCGGGCTGCGCGTACTGGGGCGGCTGGTCCTGGTAGCCCGGCATCGGCCGGTAGCCGTCCTGCTGCGGGTAGCCGGGGCCTTGCTGCTGGTAGCCGCCCTGCTGGGGGTGGCCCGGCTGCTGGTACGGCTGCTGCGGGTACGGCTGGCCGGGCGGTGGGGCCGGGAAGCCCTGCGGCGACGACGGCGGTCCCCAGCCAGGCTGCTGGGGCGGTGGGAAGCCGTGGGGCGGCTGGTCGGGTGGCGTGGTCACCTGGCGTTCCTCTCGATGTACAACGAGCGGAACGTACCGTCGCGCGCCGCGCGGGCGCAGCGATTTCAGCCCATGTCGGACGCGCGGACCAGGCAGAACGTGACGACCGGCTCCACGTAGGTCAACTTCTGCCCGTTCGCGCACTCCACGGGCTCGCGGGCGACGCTCGCCACCTTGATCGCCTCGGCGGTCGTGCAGTCGACCTTCTTCATCCCCGACTCGCGGTCGCCCTGGTAGCACGCGCCCTGCACGAAGTTCGGGATCAGGCACAACGTGTCCGCGCGGGTGAAGATCGTGTACGGCGCGCCGCCCTTGGGGCACTGCGAGGCCTCGTCGACGACCTTGGCGACCCGCACGTTGGCGTCCGCGGCCCCGCAGTCGAGCGGCCGGTACTTGGCGCCCTGCTCGACCTTCTCGATGTGCGCGCAGACGCCCGGCTCGGTGCCCTTGGGCGCGTCGGTGAGCAGCGTGAACGCGAACGCGCCCGCCACCACGACCGCGACCGCACCGATGCCCCACCCGATCTTCCGCATGGAACAGGGCATCGGCACGGCCGCGCGCCGGGTTGAGCGGGTTCACCCGCCCGTGGTCACGACCCGGCGACCGACGTCACAGCTCGGCGGGCGCCAGGCAGTACGTGACGGGCGGCTCGGGGTAGGCCATGCCCGCGCCGTCGGGGCAGGCCTCCAGGTCCGTGGACCCCTCGATGACCTTGGTCACCTTGATGGTCTCGGGGCCGGTGCACTCGGTCTTGACGAACCCGGTGCCCTCGTCGGGCTTGTAGCAGGCGCCCTCGGCCATGTTGGGCAGCAGGCACAGCTTGTAGCCGCCGCCGACGGCCGGGACGATCTCGGTGTAGAGGCCTTCCTCGGGGCAGCCGGCGTCGGTCGTCTCGAGGACCTTGCCCACCTTGTACGACGCACGGTCGGCGGAGCAGTCGAGGGTGTCGACCTCGGCCCGGTTGTCGGCCTCGGCGGTCACGCTGACGCAGTCGCCGACCTCGGCGTTGGCGGCCCCGCTGGTGAGGTAGCGCACACCGTAGGCGACGACGCCGATCAGCAGCACGACCAGCACGCCGACGAGGATCTTCCGGCCGTTGCCGCCGGGCTTGCCGGTCTCGTTCGCCGCGGGCGCCTGCGAGGCGGGCTCGGCGGACGCGACGGGGTCCGCGGAGGGCGCCGGACGCGCACCGGTCACGGCGGTCGGGCCGGCGGGCGTGGCGGGTTCGTTGCCGGCCACCGGGCGTTCCCTGACGCCGGAGCCGGGCTCGGGGGCCGTGTCGTCGGGTTCGGCGGAACCGGAACCGGAGCCGAGACCGGAGGACGCGGGGGTGGAGAGCTGCCGCTCGTCGGCCGACGCGGCGGCGTCCTGCGAGGCCGCGATGCGCTCCGCGTCGGCGGGCGGCACGTCAGGGCCGGCTGAGGGATCGGCGGGGCGGGCCGTGGGATCGGCCGCGGCCCCGGTCGGCGCGTCGTCGTCGGCGGGTCGACTCGGCTCGTTGCTCATGATCATCCTCGCTGGACGGGTGCGCGTGACGCCCCAGAAGGTAGCGCCACGCGCACCCGCGAGGTGGATCAGGCGTTCTCGTTCGGCGCGAAGCAGAGGGTCATCTTCGGCTCCGGGAACGTCAGCGGCGCGCCGTCGGTGCAGGCGCTCTCGTCGACGCTGCCCTTGAGCAGCTTGACCAGCTTGAACGTGCCTGCCTTGCCGCAGTCGACGGCCGGGTAGCCCATCTGCGTGGTGTTCTCCAGGTCGTAGCAGCTGCCCTCGACCAGGTTCGGCACCAGGCACAGCTTCGAGTCCGGGCCGCGACGGGCCGACTCGGTGTACTCGTCGTAGTACTCGCCGGCGCACTTCGCGGTGGTGGAGTCGAGCACCTGGCCGACGGTGTAGTTCGCCTCGGCCGAGCCGCAGTCGACGGCCTTGTACTCCGGCTTGGTGTTGGTGCCGGTCAGGCTGGCGCAGTCGCCGGCCTTGGACTGGGCCGCGTCGCTGGTGAAGTAGTTGATGCCGTAGACGACCACACCGGCCACCGCGATACCGATGATCGCGGTGAGGATGCGCGCGACGATGCCCTTCTTCTTCGGCGCGGGCGGAATCGGCTGGCCCTGCGGGGCGTTGTGGAACTGCGGGGCACCCTGCTGCGGACCGTTCGGGTACTGCGGTGCGGACGCGGGCATGTCCGTGCTCATGAAGACCTTCGTTCCATCCGGGGAGGGCCCCAGTACGTCCGCGCGTAGGGTCGCGGTGGGGCGCAGGGACGCTATCGACTGCATCACATGGGCGTACACGGCTTTACCGAACCGAGTCCGTAAGCGTTGGGTGCGCATCCGCGTACTGTCCGCGACCGACTTGCACGCGGTATGCACACTTGCAGGACACCAAGCGACAGGAGCGCGCACCCGTGACCGACGGCCCTTTGATCGTCCAGTCGGACAAGACCCTGCTGCTGGAGGTCGAGCACCCGCTGTCGGACGACGCGCGCACCGCGATCGCGCCGTTCGCCGAGCTCGAACGCGCGCCCGAGCACGTCCACACCTACCGGATCACGCCGCTGGCGCTGTGGAACGCGCGCGCCGCCGGCCACGACGCCGAGCAGGTGGTCGACGCGCTGGTCCGGTTCTCCCGCTACCCCGTGCCGCAGCCGCTGCTGGTGGACGTGGTCGACACGATGGGCCGGTTCGGCCGGCTCCAGCTGGCCAACCACCCCGTGCACGGCCTGGTGCTGAACTCGCTGGACCGCGCCGTGCTGGAGGAGGTGCTCCGGCACAAGAAGGTCAAGCCGATGATGGGCGCGCGCGTCGACGACGACACCGTGATCGTGCACCCGAGCGAACGCGGCCGGCTCAAGCAGCTGCTGCTCAAGATCGGCTGGCCGGCGGAGGACCTCGCCGGGTACGTCGACGGCGAGGCGCACCCGATCGACCTGGTCGAGGACGGCTGGGAGCTGCGCGACTACCAGCGCCGGGCCGCGCAGGCGTTCTGGGCGGGCGGCTCGGGCGTGGTCGTGCTGCCGTGCGGCGCGGGCAAGACGCTGGTCGGCGCGGCGGCGATGGCCGAGGCGGGCGCGACCACGTTGATCCTGGTCACGAACACCGTGGCCGGTCGGCAGTGGAAGCGGGAGCTGGTCGCGCGGACGTCGTTGACCGAGGACGAGATCGGCGAGTACTCCGGCGAGCGCAAGGAGATCCGGCCGGTCACCATCGCGACCTACCAGGTGATCACCCGCAAGTCGAAGGGCGAGTACAAGCACCTGGAGCTGTTCGACTCGCGGGACTGGGGCCTGATCGTCTACGACGAGGTGCACCTGCTGCCCGCACCGGTGTTCCGGATGACGGCCGACCTCCAGTCGCGGCGCCGGCTCGGGCTGACCGCGACGCTGGTGCGCGAGGACGGCCAGGAGGGCGACGTGTTCTCGCTGATCGGGCCGAAGCGGTACGACGTCCCGTGGCGGGACATCGAGGCGCAGGGCTGGATCGCGCCCGCCGAGTGCGTCGAGGTGCGGGTGACGCTGACCGACAACGAGCGGCTGGAGTACGCGACGGCCGAGCCGGAGGAGCGCTACAAGCTGTGCTCCACGGCCCGGACGAAGCTGCCGGTGGTGCGGGCCATCCTCGACCGGCACCCCGACGAGCCGACGTTGGTGATCGGGGCCTACCTGGACCAGTTGGAGTCGCTGGGCGAGGCGCTGGACGCGCCGATCATCCAGGGTTCGACGAAGAACAAGGAGCGCGAGGCGCTGTTCGACCGGTTCCGGCGCGGCGAGCTGCGGACGTTGGTGGTGTCGAAGGTGGCGAACTTCTCCATCGACCTGCCCGAGGCGTCGGTGGCCGTGCAGGTGTCGGGGACGTTCGGGTCGCGGCAGGAGGAGGCGCAGCGGCTGGGCCGGTTGTTGCGGCCCAAGGGCGACGGGCGGCAGGCGCACTTCTACTCCGTCGTGTCGCGGGACACGTTGGACACCGACTACGCGGCGCACCGGCAGCGGTTCCTGGCGGAGCAGGGGTACGCGTACAAGATCGTGGACGCGGACGACCTACTCGGGCCCAAGCTGCCCGAGGTCGGCTGAACCGGCTTCGGCTTCCGCTGACCTGAGCTGGTCGAGCGCTCGCTGGAAGTGCTCGACCACCTTCTCCAGGCCGGCCTCGGTGACGACGAGGCTCAATTCGCCACCACGCCGTCCACTGAAGACGAACTGGGCCTCGTCGCCGACCACTTCGGCCTCGATCGAGCAGTGCTCCTCGACCCGAACCCACGAGTCGACCGAGATTCCACCATTCGTGAACACCTGAACCCTCTTTTCGCCGTGCTGGGTGGAGTACTTTTCTGACTTAAATCTGGATGACCAGTTTGGAGCAGCCTACAAGTGAGCGCGCTCCAACGGCATCGCTCAACGGAGTGAAAGGTGCACCGTGGTCGCGTCCTCCACCAGCCCGACCGTGCTCAAGCGCTGGGTCGCCTTCGAACTGCGCAAGCTCCGCGAGGACGCCGGCGTCAGCCGGGACGAGGCGGCGAAGGCGATCAAGGGCAGCGTGCAGAACATCGGCCACATCGAGACGGCGCGGTCGCTGCCCAAGCCGTTGGAGCTGGAACGGCTGCTGGAGCTGTACGGCGTGCCGGAGCGGTCGGAGTTCTTCCTGGAGCTGCGGACGCGCGCCAAGAAGGGCCGTGACTGGTGGATCGGCTTCGACGAGTCCACCGTTCCCGAGTACTTCAAGCTGTTCCTCGGGTTGGAGTCGTCGGCGGTGAAGATCGAGAGCTGGGACGCCATCGTCATCCCCGGCCTGTTCCAGACCCCGGACTACGCCCGCGCCATCATCCGCGACGGCGATCCGAGCCTGTCGAACACCGAGGTCGCGCACCGGGTCGAACTGCGCATCGCACGGCAGGCGGAGGTGCTGGACCAGGAAGACGCGCCCCAGGTGTGGGCGGTGATCTCGGAGGCGGCACTGCGGTTGCAGGTCGGCGGCACCGGTGTCCTCAAGGCGCAGTTGGCCCACCTGCTGGAGCGGCGCGAAGATCCGAACATCGAGCTGCAGGTTCTCCCCGCCTCAGCGGGCGCGCACACCGGAGTCGATGGCGGGTTCATCGTGCTGTCCTTCCCGAACGAGTTGGCGCATGACCCCGGTTGCGTCTACACCGAGGGCCGGGTGAAGGGCTTCTACTTCGAAGAGCCCGCTCAGGTGATGGCTTACCGGGATGCGCTGACCCGCCTCCAGGTCCGAGCGGACAAGCCGGAAGACTTCCACGGGTGGATCAAGCGGACTATGAAGGACTTGTGACCCCGAAGGAGTTCCAGTGGCGGAAGTCGTCCTACAGCCAGTCGGCGAACGGCTGTGTGGAGGTTGGCGTCTCCACCGTGGTGGGCGTGCGCGACTCGAAGCTTGGTGACCGGAGCCCGGTGTTGACGTTCAGTCGGCGGGCGTTCGCGGCGTTCCTCGCGGCCCGCTGACGTGACCCGGGTGGCACCGTTACCCCGTTGGTGGATGTGGCGGCCGGAGGCCGATCTCGACTCGATCCGCCGTGCCGCGAAGCGGAAGCGGATCTGGGCGCGGTCGACCGAGTGGGACGTGGTCCTGGCGGCCGACGCACGCGACGTCGTGCACCGCGAGCAGTTCACCGATCCCGCCCAACGCCGCCGCGCCGGCCGCCTGTGCGCGCACTTCGACGCCGTGCGCGACCTGGACGACCTCCGGGTCCCGCACGTCGAACGGCTGCTGTGGCGGGCGTTGGTGGCGTTGCGGGACAGCCAGCCGGTGCGGGAGGCGTTGGCGCGGACCGAGAACCGTCCCGGGCTGGCCGCCGCGATCGCCGAGCCGACCCGTGAGCTGGCCGAGCTGGACCGTCGGCTCGACCAGTTCGAGTCGGCGTTGCGGATCGTCGTGGAGGAGCTGGACCCGGAACTCGCGGGCACCGCACTGCGCCGGGTCGCCGCCCTGGACCCGCTCTAAGCTCTTCCGGTGCTGGTCTACTCGATCCCGATGCGCAACCGGTTCCGCGGCATCACGGTGCGCGAAGGCGTGCTGCTGGAAGGGCCCGCCGGGTGGGGTGAGTTCTGCGCGTTCCTCGACTACTCCGACGACGAGTGCGCGCCCTGGTTGGCGTGCGCGCTGGAAGCCGCGGAGCAGGGCTGGCCCGCGCCGGTCCGCGCCGAGATCCCGGTCAACTGCACGGTTCCCGTCGTCTCCCCGGAACGCGCGCACGACATCGTGGCCCGCTCGGGCTGCACCACCGCCAAGGTGAAGGTCGCCGACCCGGGCACCTCGTTGGCCGACGACCTGGCGCGCGTCGAGGCCGTGCGTGACGCGCTCGGCCCGTCGGGCGCGATCCGGGTCGATGCGAACATGGCGTGGGACGTCGACACGGCCGTGCGGGCGATCCGTGAGCTGGAACGCGCGGCTCGGGGCTTGGAGTACGTCGAGCAGCCGTGCCCGTCGATCGAGGAGCTGGCCGCGGTGCGGCGGCGGGTCGACGTGCGGATCGCGGCCGACGAGTCGATCCGGCGGGCCGAGGACCCGTTGAAGGTGGCGGTGGCCGGCGCCGCGGACGTCGCGGTGATCAAGGTCGCTCCGCTGGGCGGCGTGCGTCGGGCGTTGGCCGTGGCGGAGGCGTGCGGCCTGCCGTGCGTGGTGTCGTCCGCGGTGGAGACCTCGGTCGGCATGGCCGCCGGCCTGGCACTGGCCGCCGCCTTGCCCGAACTGGACTTCGCGTGCGGCCTGGGCACCCTTCCCCTGCTGACCGGCGACGTCACCACCGACTCCCTGCTCCCGGCGAACGGCCACCTCCCCGTTCCCGCGCACGCCCCACCCCCCGACCGCTTCACCGACTTCGCCGCCGACCCCGCCACCACCGCCCGCTGGCGTGCCCGCCTCGACCGCGTCCGTGCCGTGGGCTAGGGCCAGGTGCGTCGAATGCCCGATTCCCCGATCGCGTACACGGCGGGCCCGCCTCTCCCCACCGCGTGGTCGATCGCCGATCGCACCCGCTCGAAACGGGCCACCATCTCGTCCCGACGCAGTTGTTGGTTGTTGAGGTAGAACAGCACGGCGGAATGAACGACCAGCGGCTCACGCTCGTGGTGCCGCCCTTTGATCCGCCCGTCCTTGCACAGCGGAACCCAGCCGCGTGTCAACCCGTAGGCGAGCCACTCCTCATCCGCGACGGATTGGGCGTCGTCGGGAAAGTAATCGGCGATGCGGTGCACCAGCCAACCGGCCGCGCGCAGCCCGTCGGCCACACCTCGCCCCAAACCCCGATCGAGGAAGAACTCAAGCTGGGACACGCTGCGCGGCCCGACAGATCGCCTCGACCTGCTCGGGAGCCAGGTCGTACTCGTACGCGACGTCCTTCAGGGAGTCACCGGCCAGCCACATCTCCACGACCGCGTCGACCGGGACCCGATTCTCCTGGATGACCGGAGCACCCCAACCGAATCGGGGATCGATGATCACCGGCGCGATGTCCGGGTACTGGCGCAACCTCAACGACGAGGCGAACTCGTCATCGGAATCCCAGGCGATGTACGTCAGGTAGCGGTCGAGCACTTCCCGGATCGGGCGCTGCTGGTCCCCCACGCGGGCGAGGTCGCCGTCGGCGTAGTCCAGGAAGATGTCGACCCCGTCGGTGACGATCTTCTTCGTGGCCAGCGCGTAAGCGGTGCCGAACTCGCCGCGGACCGCCGCCGCCGCGTCCTTGATCTTCCGCTTGGTGAGGCCGAGCTCACGGAGCGATCGCAGGACATACGCCTCCACCACGGCCACGAACGGGACGGTGGGCCAACCCCGGCGCTCCGGATCGACCCGGTGCACCAGCGGAGCGCCACCCGCTTCCTCGGCCAACCAGTGGTTCAGCGTCCGCTGCGGGATCAAGAGGTGGCGGGAGGTCTCCTTCGTGGTCAGCAGCGGGTCAAGGAACCTGTCGACCACCACATCACCCCCTCCCGGCGCTTCACCGGTGTGATCCTACGGCGGGACCGGTGGTACCAGCCCGTATCCGGCCGTCACTCGTAGGTGGGGTCAGGGCCGGTGTGCTCCGCGAGCGCCGGGTCAGGGAAGACCGTCAGGCGGGAGATGCCGGTGGTGGTCGTGGTCAGGACGGCCAGGCCGAACGGGACGCCGTGGCGGTGGGCGAGGGCGGCCGGGTGGTTGTTGACGACGGTCGGGGTCATTCGCCAGTCGCCTGGTGAGCCGACGACCGTCGTCAGGAACGCCAGGCACGTTTCGCGGCCGTCGAACCAGGTCGGTGAGCCTGCCACCTCCAAGGCCGCGTCGGCGCGCAGGGCGCGTTCCAGCGCGGACAGGTCGGCGTTCTCGAAGCCCGTGACGTAGTCCGACAGCAGGGCCCGTGCCCGCGGTGACGTCGGCTCGACCACGTCGTCGGCGGTCGGTGCGACGCGGGCAAGGGTGGCCCGTGCGCGTTGCAGCGCGCTCTTCACCGACGTCACCGAAGTGTCGAGCATGTCCGCGACCTCGGCGGCCGGGACGTCCAGGACCTCCCGCAGGATCAGCACGGCCCGCTGACGCGGCGGCAGGTGTTGCAGGCCCGCGACCAGTGCCAGGCGCAGGTCGTGGCGGGAGGCGACGACGGCGGCCGGGTCGTCGGACTCCGGGGTGACCAGCGCGTCCGGCATCGGCTCCAGCCACTCCCACCGCTCTTCGCCCGCCGACGGGTCCAGCAACGACGGCAGCTCGCGGCGACGGCGGCCGCGCAGGGCGTTCAGGCACGCGTTCGTGGCGATCCGGTAGAGCCACACCCGCACCGACGACCGCCCCTCGAAGCCGTCGAACGACCGCCACGCCCGCAGGTACGTCTCCTGCACCAGGTCCTCGGCCTCGTGCCGCGACCCGAGCATCCGGTAGCAGTGGGCCAGCAGTTCCCGCCGGAACGGCTCGGTGGCCTGCTCGAACGGCGTCACGCGACCCCCAGCCTCGGTCGCGCCCACGACGCGAACCGGGCGATCGCGTCGTCGGCCTCCGGCGACCTCCCGGCGGCCATCTGGAACGTGTGGACCTGCTCGGCGAAGACGTCCAACCGCACCTCGACCCCCGCGTCCTTCGCCCGTTCCGCCAGCCTCCGCCCCTCGGTCAGCAGTGTCTCGTGCGCTCCGACCTGCACGAACAGCGGGGCGAGGCCGGTCAGGTCGGCGTGCAGCGGGCCGGCCAGCGGGTCGCGGCGGTGGCCGTCCGGGCCCAGGAAGTTCGCCGCCAGCGCGTCGACCAGGTCCTGGTAGAAGTAGCCGTCGGTCAGCGCGTTGGCGCGGAACGACTCCCCGCTCACCTCCATGTCGACCCACGGCGAGATGGCCATCACCGCGGCGGGCAGCGGCAGTCCCGCCGCGCGGGCGTTGAGCTGCGTGGTGATGGTGAGGCCGCCGCCGGCCGAGTCGCCGGCGAACGCGATGTGGTCCGCCGTGAACGACCCCAGCAGCCACCGGTAGACGGAGGTGGCCGTGTCGACCTGCGCCGGGTGCACGTGCTCCGGCGCGAACGGGTACTGGAACAGCAGCGCCCGCGCGCCCACGGCCTTGGCCAGGTGCGCGTACAGCTTGCGGTGCGTGTAGATCGACCCGGCCACGAACCCGCCGCCGTGCATGCACAGCAGCACGCGGTCGGACGCGGCGCCGTGCGGCAGCAGCCACATCGCGGGTGTGCCCGGCTCGGTGGTCTCGACGTAGTCCACCCCGCGCGGCTCGGCGGTCAGGTCGCCCCAGCTCTCCGGGTCCATCGGCCGCCCGTTGAGCCGGTCCGCCGTCCACCGCTCGTACATCGCGCGCACCGCCGCCGACTGCTCGCTCGCCATCGCCCTGCCTCCTCGATCCGTGGTGTCGGGGGTGCAGACCGGTGGCGGGCCGGAAAGGAATCGGTCAGGGGTGGGCGATCGTCGAACCCAGGCTGCGCACGATGCCGTCCGTGCGGGTCAGGGCTTCGGTGCGGCGGGGGTTGGCGGGCACCTTCGTCAGGTCCACGACGCGGATCGGCGGGCCCAGCTCGACCAGGGTCGGGATGTAGGACGCCTCCTGGACGGCCCAGCCGGACGGTCCCTTCACGAACTTGAAGCGGGTGACGATGCCCTCCTCCGTGATGCCGCGCGGCTCGGAGTGGCGGGCCACCTCGTTGCCCATGCCGTAGACGACCCACTTGCCGTTGATCTGCTCGATCGGCTGCACGGCGTGCACGTGCGTGCCGATGATCAGGTCCACGGCCGGGTCCGCCAGCACGGCCCGCGCCATCTCCTTCTGCTGCGGCGTCGCCTCGTGCTGGTACTCGTTGCCCCAGTGCAGGCTCGCGACCACGACCTCCGCGCCGGCCGCCTTCGCCGCACGTGCCGCGGCCAGCACGCCCTCCGTGGAGAGCTGGTTCGCCATCCACGGCTGCGGCAGCGGGATGCCGTTGAACCCGTACGTGAACGCGATGTGCCCGACCTTCACCCCGCGCACGTCCAGCAGCAGCGGAGTCGCGGATTCCTCCGGGGAGCGGAACGAGCCGGTGTGCTTCAGACCGGCCGCGTCCATCACGTCCAACGTCGTCCTGATCGCCGGCGCGCCCCGGTCCAGGGTGTGGTTGGACGAGGTGGAGCAGCTGTCGTAGCCGATCTCCTTCAACGCCGACGCGACCTCGGGCGGCGCGCTGAACGCCGGGTAGCCGTAGGTCGGGGCGCCGGGCGCGGACAGCGGCGTCTCCAGGTGGCAGATCGACACGTCCGCGTCGATCGCCTCGCGCAGGCCCTCCAGCAGCGGCACGAAGTTCCGCGCGCCGTCGGCGTCGGCCTGCTCGGTCAGCGCCGGGTGGATCAGGATGTCGCCGCCCGCGGCGAGGGTGAACGACGGCGCCTCCGGCACGACCGACGACGTGGTGGGCGTCGACCGCGCGGTCGTGATCACGACCGGCGACCCGGTGCACGCCGCGAGCAGGCAGAGGCAGGCGACCAGGCCGAGGACCGGTCGCCCGCCGCGCGCGTTCAGCGGTGCCGCCCGCAGAGCCTGCGCACCAGCAGCGCCACCACCAGCAGCCCGGCCACGACCGGCAGCACCCGCTTGAGCACGGGCGCGCCCGCCTTGTCGAGCAGGTCGAGCGGCTCGTCCGGCACGGCGCGCAGGTGCGGCTTGGCGGCGGTCTCCGTTGCGGTCACCTCCTCAGCTTCCGCCGGCGCGAGCCGCGTCGCCAGGCATTCCGCGAACTCGCCCGCGATCCGGCCGCTGACCTCGCTGATCAGACCCCGGCCGAGCTGGGCGGGACGGCCGGTGACGCTCAGGTCGGTGACGACCGACACCTCGGTGCCGTCGGTCGCGGACGTCAGCGCCACCGACACGGTCGCGGACGCGGTGCCGTTGCCCCTGGTGTCCTTGCCGGACGCCTTCAGCACGGCCGCGTGCACCCGTTCGTCCACGGACGTGAACTCGCCGGTCCCCTTGTACAGCAACGTGACGGGCCCGAGCTTGACCTTGACGGTGCCGGTGAACTTCCGCCCCTCGACCCCGGTGAGGGTGGCGCCCGGCATGCACGGCGCCACCTTCTCCGGGTCGAGCAGCGCCGCCCACACGTCCGGCACGGGCGCGGGGACGGTGAACCGGTGTTCGAGCTTCATGCGCTCACCGCGGCCGTCACCGCCCGCTCGGTGAGCACGCGGGCCAGGTGCGACCGGTACTCGGCGTCGGCGTTGCCGTCGCTCGGCGGGTCGGCGCCCTCGGCGGCACGGGTGGCCGCCGACGTGATCGACTCGGCTGTCGCGGGCTGCCCGATCAGCGCCTCCTCCACGCCGCGGGCCCGCACGGGGGTCGGGCCCATGTTGGTCAGGCCGACCCGCGCGTCGGCGATCCGGCCCCCGGACACCCGCAGCGCGGCGGCCACCCCCACGATCGACCACGCCTGCGCGACGCGGTTGAACTTCTCGTAGTGCGCGCCCCAGCCGGTCAGCTTGGGCACCTTGACGTGGGTGAGCAGCTCGTCGGGCGCCAACGCGGTGGTGAAGTAGTCGACGAAGAACTCCGCCGCCGGCACCTCGCGCGTCCCGGACGGGCCCACGCACACCATCACGGCGTCCAGCGCCAACGCGGGCGCGAGCAGGTCGCCTGCCGGGTCGGCGTGGGCGAGCGAGCCGCCGAACGTGCCCCGGTGCCGCACCTGCGGGTCGGCGACGGTGTCCGTGGCCAGGCGGAGCAGCCGCGCGTGCTCGCGCACCAGCGGGTCGCGCTGCACCTCGTAGTGGGTGGTCATGGCCCCGATGCGCAGCGAGTCGCCGTCGTCGTGGACGCCGGTCAGCTCGGTCAGCCCGGACAGGTCGACCACCACGGTGGGCACGGCCAGCCGCATCCGCAGCACCGGGATGAGGCTCTGCCCGCCGGCCATCACCTTGGCGTCCTCGCCGCCCGCGGCCAGGGCGCGCACCGCCTCGTCCACCGTGGCGGGCGCGACGTAGTCGAACTCGGCCGGGATCATTCCGCACCTCCCCGTTCTTCGGCGGACCTCGAGTCGAGGGAGCCGAGACCGCCGCCCGCGCCGGGCGTGGTCGGCACGCCGTCGCCGCGGCGGTGGATCGCCTTCCACACCCGCATCGGGGTGCACGGCATCTCCACCTCGGAGACGCCCATGTGCCGCACGGCGTCCACGATCGAGTTGACCACCGCGGGGGTGGAGGCGATCGTGCCCGCCTCGCCGACGCCCTTCACGCCCAACGGGTTGCTGGTCGCCGGCGTCTCGGTGCGGTCGGTGGTGAAGTGCGGCAGGTCGACCGCGGACGGCACCAGGTAGTCGGCGAGGGTGGCGGTGGTGAGCGTGCCGCTCTCGTCGTGCACCGCCTCCTCGTACAGGGCCTGCGCGATGCCCTGCGCCAGGCCGCCGTGCACCTGGCCTTCCACGATCAGCGGGTTGACGACCTTGCCGACGTCGTCCACGCACACGTAGGAGCGGATCTTCACCGCGCCGGTCTGCGTGTCGACCTCGGTCGCGCACAGGTGCGTGCCGTGCGGGTAGGAGAAGTTCTCCGGGTCGAACGTGGCCTCGGCGTCCAGCCCGGGTTCCACGCCGTCGGGCAGGTTGTGCGCGACGTGCGCGGCCACCACCACGTCGCCCAGCGCCATCGTCGTGGACGTGCCGCGCACCGAGAACGTGCCCGCGGTGAACTCGACGTCGTCCTCGGCGACCTCCATCAGGTGCGCGGCGACCGTGCGGGCCTTGGCGAGCACCTTGTCCGCGGCCAGCACCACGGCCACGCCGCCGACGGCCAGCGACCGGGAGCCGTAGCTGTCCATGCCGCGGTGTGCGACGCGGGTGTCGCCGTGCAGCACCTCGACGTCCTCGAACGGCACGCCGAGCCGGTCGGCCACGATCTGGCTCCACGCCGTCACGTGGCCCTGGCCGTGCGGCGACGTGCCGGTGATCAGCTCGACCTTGCCGGTGGGCAGCATCCGGATCGCCGCGTGCTCCCAGCCGCCCGCCGCGTACCGCAGGGCGCCGAGCACGCGTGAGGGCGCGAGGCCGCACATCTCGGTGTAGGTGGAGATGCCGATGCCGAGCTGCACCGGGTCGCCGTTGGCGCGGCGTTCGGCCTGCTCGGCGCGCAGCGCTTCGTAGCCGAACAGCTCCTTCGCGCGGGCCGTGGCGGCCTCGTAGTTTCCCGAGTCGTAGGTGAGGCCCGCGACCGTGGTGAACGGGAACTCGTCGTGCTTGATCCAGTTCCGCTCGCGCAGCTCCAGCGGGTCGACGCCCAGCTCGGCGGCCAGCTCGTCCATGATCCGCTCGATGGCGAACGTGGCCTCGGGCCGTCCCGCGCCGCGGTACGCGTCGGTCGGCACCTTGGTGGTGAACACGTTCGTGCAGGTGAACCGGTAGGCCGGGAACTTGTAGATGGCGTTGAACATGAACGCGCCCAGGATCGGCACGCCCGGCGAGACCAGCCGCAGGTAGGCGCCCATGTCGGCGAGCAGGTCCACCTTGAGGCCGGTGACCGTGCCGTCGCGGCGGGCCGAGATCGTGATGCGCTGCAGCTGGTCGCGGCCGTGGTGGGCGGAGAGCATCGACTCGGTGCGCGACTCGGTCCACTTGACGGGTTTGCCGAGGCGGCGCGCGACCAGCAGGGTCAGCACCTCCTCCGGCGTGACCTGGAGCTTGCCGCCGAAACCGCCGCCGACGTCCGGCGCGATGACCCGGATCTGCTGCTCCGGGATGCCGAGCACGGCCGCCAGCATCCAGCGCAGGATGTGCGGCACCTGGGTGGCCGACCACATCGTCACCGAGTCCGGGGACGGGTCGACGACGACCGAGCGGGGTTCCATGAACGCCGGGATCAGCCGCTGCTGGCGGAACGTGCGCTCGACGACCACCTCGGCGTCGGCGATGGTCTGGTCGACGTCGGACCCGGTGCCCGCGTCGGCCGAGTCGAACACCCAGGTCGCGCTCTTGTTCGAGCCCAGGTCGGGGTGGACGAGGTCGGCGTCGTCCGCGATCGCGCTTTCCAGGTCCAGCACGACCGGCAGGTCCTCGTAGTCGACGTCGATCAGGGACAGCGCGTCGTGCGCCTCGGCCGCGCTGCGGGCCACGACCAGGGCGACGGCCTCGCCCGCGAAGTTCACCCGGTCGACGGCCAGGGACGGCGCGGGCGGCGCCAGCATGTCCTCGGTGATCGGCCACGCGCACGGCAGGCTGCCCTGCTCGGCGGCCAGGTCCTGGCCGGTGAGCACGACCAGCACACCGGGCATCTTCACGGCCTCGGTGACGTCGATCGAGGTGATCCGGGCGTGCGCCACGGGGCTGCGCAGCAACGCCATGTGCAGCATGCCGGTGAGCTGCAGGTTGTCGGTCCACCGGGTGGCGCCGGTGATCAGCCGGGCGTCCTCCTTGCGGCGGCGGGCTTTGCCCACCTCGGGTTCGACGGTGGCGGTCATTCGCCACCACCGGTGTGCAGCGGGGCGCGGTCCACCAGCGCCGTCTCGTCCACGCGCTCCGCTTCGGGGCCGGAGCCGGGGCTCATCTTCTGCGCCGCGTCACGCACGGCGCGCACGATGTTCTGGTAGCCGGTGCAGCGGCAGAGGTTGCCCTCCAGGCCGTGCCGCACCTCGTCCTCGTCGGGGTCGGGGTTGTCCGCGAGCAGGTCGATGGCCTGCATGATCATGCCGGGGGTGCAGAAACCGCACTGCAGCGCGTGGTTCTGGTGGAACGCCTGCTGGACGGGGTGCAGCTGCCCGTCGCGGGCCAGTCCCTCGATGGTGGTGATCTCCCGGCCGTTCGCCTGGACCGCGAGCACCGCGCACGACTTCACGCTGTGGCCGTCGAGGTGGACCGTGCACGCGCCGCAGTTGCTGGTGTCACAGCCCACGACCGTGCCGGTCTTGCCGAGTCGTTCGCGCAGGTAGTGGACCAGCAGCGTGCGCGGTTCGACGTCGTCGCGGTAGTCGACGCCGTCGACGGTGACCGTAATCCGCATGAACCCTCCAAGTATGGTGGTGATGGGGGTCACAGCCGAGACTGCTCTTTGTTGTCTCGTCAAACAACCCCCTCACTTGTGGATGGAGCCGTCCGTACGGGCCAGCCGCTCACCTCCCCCGCCCCAGCGCAGCGCGATGATCTCCGCGGCGATCGACACCGCCGTCTCCTCGGGCGTGCGGGCGCCCAGGTCGAGGCCGATCGGGGACGCGAGCCCGGCCAGCTCGCCCTCGGACAGGCCCGCCTCGCGCAGCCTCCGCAGCCGGTCGTCGTGCGTGCGGCGGGAACCCATCGCGCCGACGTAGCCGAGCTTGAGCCGGAGTGCGACCTCCAGCAGCGGCACGTCGAACTTCGGGTCGTGGGTGAGCACGGCGACCACCGTGCGCTCGTCCAGCTTCCCGGCGTCGGCCTGCGCGGCGAGGTAGCGGTGCGGCCAGTCGACGACCACCTCGTCGGCCTCGGGGAACCGGCTCTTGGTGGCGAACACCGGGCGCGCGTCGCACACCGTGACGCGGTAGCCGAGGAACGCGCCGAGCTTGGCCACGGCGGCGGCGAAGTCGATCGCGCCGAACACCAGCATCCGGGGTGGCGGCTCGAACGAGTTCACGAACACCGTCATGCCCTCGCCGCGCCGCTGGCCGTCGGGCCCGTAGTGCAGGGTGCCGCTGCGGCCGGTGGCGAGCAGGCCGCGGGCGTCGTCGGTGATCGCGTCCCGGGCCCTCGCCGACGGGAGGTCGCCGGTGGCGCGGTCGGGCCGGACGACCACCCGCCGGCCCACCCACTCCGGGTGCTCCACGACCGTGGCGATGGCCACCGGCTCCTGCGCCCGGACCGTTTCCAGCACCTCGGGCAGTTCGGGGAACGTCTGCCGGTTGACCGGCTCCACGTAGACGTCGATGATCCCGCCGCAGGTCAGGCCCACGGCGAACGCGTCGTCGTCGGTCACGCCGTAGCGCTGGAGGACCGGCTGGTTCCCCCGCACCACCTCTTGCGCCAGTTCGTAGACCGCGCCCTCGACGCAGCCGCCGGAGACGCTGCCGACGACGGCGCCGTCCGCGCCGACCAGCATCGCCGCGCCGGGCGGGCGGGGCGCGGAGCTGAACGTGGCGACCACCGTGCCGACGCCGACCGTCTCGCCACGGTCGACACGGGCCGCCAGTTCGGCGAGGACATCACGCAAGTCGGACCTCCTCCAGCAGGGCGTGCAGGGTGTCGAGGCTGTGGCCGGCGAGCAGCCGGTCCAGGTGCGGCAGGACGGCGGCGATGCCGGACTGCACCGGCTCGTACCCGTCGTGGCCGGCGTGCGGGTTGACCCAGACGACCTTGTGGGCCAGGCGTTTCAGCCGTTGTGCCTGCTCGGCGAGCAGGGCCGTGTCGCCGCGTTCCCAGCCGTCCGAGCAGATGACGACGACGGCCCGCCGTGCCGCCCCGCGCTGTCCCCAGCGGTCCAGGAAGACCTTGATCGTCTCGCCGAGCCGGGTGCCGCCCTCGTAGTCGGGGACGGCGCGGGCGGCGGCGGCCAGCGCTTGTTCGGGGTCGCGGTGGCGGAGCTGGCGGGTGACGCGGGTCAGGCGGGTGCCGAGCGTGCAGACCTCGACGGGCATGCGGCGGGCGACGACGTGCGCGAAGCGGAGGAGCGCGTCGGCGTAGGGCTTCATCGAGCCGGAGACGTCGATCAGCAGCACGACCTTGCGGGGACGGGTGGCGCGGCGGCGGTGGCGCGGCCGGGTCGTCTCACCGGTGGCGAGCATGTCCTTGAGGGTGCGGCGGGCGTCGATCGCGCCTCGCCGTGCCGGTGTCCGACGCAGGGCGCGCCTCGTCGGCGGGACGGGGTCGAGGACGGCCAGCAGCTCGTTCAGGTGCCGTTTCTCGGCGGGGCTGAGCGCGGCGATGTCCTTGCGCCGCAACACTTCCACGTCACTGGCCGCGACCTTGAGCGTGGGCGCGGGCCGGTCGCGCCTCGCCGCGCCGTTGCCGAGGGCCGCCAGGTGACTGGTCTGCCGGGCGCGTGCCGCCGGCGGCACGGGCGGCACCCCGCCGAACCAGGCCGCGAACGCCGCGTCGTACCGGGGCAGGTCGTCGGGCTCGCCGCACAACGTCACCCGGCCCGCCCAGTACACGTCCTCACGCCGTGCGACGTCCAGGTGGCCGACCGCCGCGACGAACGCCTGCACCCGCTCGTGCCCGCACGCGACGCCGCCGTGCCTGAGCGCGCGGGCGAACCCCACGAGCCCGGTCGACGCCCCGGCTCCCGTCATCCCACGATTGTGCTCCCGGTCACGCTGCTGAGCACACCGGCCGACAGGGCGCGCCGGGCGTCCTCCCGGTACTTGAGGACCGCACCGAGCGTGATCGCCGCCGTTTCCGCGTCCAGTTCCGTCCGGCCCAGCGTGAGCAGGGCTTCCGCCCAGTCGAGGGACTCCGCGACACCCGGCGGTTTGAGGAGGTCGAGGTCGCGCAACCGCCGCACGGCTGACGCGACCTGGTGCGCGAGGCGTTCGGTGACGCCCGGCAGCCTGCGGCGGAGGATGGCGACCTCGCGGGCCAGGTCGGGGTGTTCCAGCCAGTGGTAGAGGCAGCGGCGCTTGAGCGCGTCGTGCACCTCGCGGGTGCGGTTGGACGTGAGGACGACCAGCGGCGGGGTGGTCGCGGTGATGCGGCCCAGTTCGGGAATCGTCACCGAGTTCTCGCCGAGCACTTCGAGGAGGAACGCCTCGAACTCGTCGTCGGCCCGGTCCACTTCGTCCACGAGCAGTACGCACGGCGCGTCTTCGAGGGCTTGGAGGAGCGGGCGGGCGAGGAGGAAGCGGCGGGTGTAGAGGGAGGCTTCGGCCTGCTCGGCGTCGACGGGTCCGGCGGCTTCGAGGGCGCGCAGGTGCAGGAGCTGGCGCGGGAAGTCCCAGTCGTAGAGGGCTTGGGACGCGTCGATGCCCTCGTGGCACTGGAGCCGGATCAGGGGCAGGTCGAGGGCTCGGGCGAGCGCGAGGGCCAGGGACGTCTTGCCGGTGCCCGGCTCGCCTTCGCAGAACAGCGGCCGGTGCATGCGCAACGCCAGGTAGGCGGCGGTCGCGATGCCCTGGTCGGGCAGGTAGCCGACGCGGTCCAGTTCGGCGACAAGCTCCTCCGGAGTCACAGGGTCGAGCCTAAGCGCCGGTAGCGGCCCGGTGCTGTGCCGTGGGCGCGCTTGAACGCGGCGGCGAAGGCGAACTCCGACGTGTAGCCGACCTGGCCGGCGATCCGCGCCAAAGGCTCGTCCGTGTCCCTCAGCAGGCGGGCGGCGGTGGTCATGCGCCACCACGTCAGGTAGGTCAGCGGTGGTTGGCCCACCAGCGCGGTGAAGCGCTTGGCGAACGGCGCGCGGGACAGGCCGGCGGTCGCGGCGAGGCCGGCCACCGTCCACGGGTGCGCGGGATCGCGGTGGACGTGGTGCAGGGCGGTGGCGATGACGGGGTCGTTGAGCGCGGCGGCCCAGCCGGTGGTCTCCGGGTTACCGGCGAACCACGTGCGCAGCAGGTAGAGCAGGAGCGTGTCGAGCAGCGCCGGGACGAGGGCGTCGGAGCCCAGGCGCGGGCGTTCGAGCTCGCCGGCGAGGAGGGTGACGGCGGCGTGCAGTTCGGGGCCGGAGACGAGCACGGTGTCCGGCAGGTCCCGCAGCAGCGGGTGGACGTGGTCCAGCTCGTACGCGCCGCACAACGTGACAGTGGTCGGGTTCGCGGGCACGGGGTGGTCGGCGGCGAAGTCCGGGTCGTTCGGGTCGCACGGCACGCTGGTCACCGGCGTCGTGGGACTGCCCGCGAGCGCGTGGCCCCGGCCGTCGGGCAGGAACACGACGTCGCCCGCGCGCAGCTCGACCGGCTCGGCGTGATCACGCAGGAGCCAGCACGTGCCCTCCAGCACCACCTGGAACCCGGACGCGCCCGGCACCGGCGCGAACCGCTGCCCCCACGGCTCCTCCCACGCCACCCGCGCGGCGACGGGCCGACCGGTGCGCATCACCGCGATCACGTCGCTGAGCACGTCCACGAAGACGATTAAACATGAATGCAGGATCTCCAGACATGGATCGTCTTCCGCGCCGGGCCTACGTTCGACACCGTGAAGAGCGCACGGATCCATGCACACGGTCGGCCGGACGTGATCGTGGTCGACGACGTCCCGATCCCCGAGCCCGGCCCGGGCGAGGTGCTGGTGGAGGTGGCCGCGACCTCGTTCAACCCGACCGAGGTCGCGGTGCGGGCGGGCGTGTTCGACCTCGCCCTGCCGCACACGCTGGGCTGGGACGTGGCCGGCACGGTCGCCGGCGAACCGGTGGTCGGCTGGATCGACGGCGCCGCGGCCGAGTACGCGGTCACCACCCCCGACCGACTCGTCCCCGCACCCCGCGCCATCCCGTTGGCCGATGCCGCCGTCCTCCCCCTGGCCGGGCTCAGCGCGTGGCAGATGGTGTTCGAGCACGGGCACGTCCGGCCGGGCCACCGGGTCCTGGTCAACGGCGCGGGCGGCGGCATCGGCGGGTTCGCGGTGCAGCTGGCCAAGCACGCGGGCGCGCACGTCACCGCCACCGCGTCCCCGCGCAGTGCCGACGTCGTGCGGGCGCTGGGCGCGGACGAGGTCGTCGGGTACGGGCCCACGGGGCGGTTCGACGTCGTCCTCAACCTCGTCGCGGACGCCGAAGTGGCCCGGCTGGGCGGCGTCGTCGTCTCCGCGACCCTGAGCGACGCGCCGGACGCCCACTTCGTCACCCGCTTCGACCCGGCGCAGCTCACCGCGCTCGTCGGCCTGGTCGACCGAGGTGTCGTCGTGGTCGACGTGTCCGAACGGCACGGCCTGGCCGACCTGCCGGAACTCCACCGCCGGGCCGAGGCGGGCGACCTCAGGGGCAAAGTCCTCGTGACACCCTGAGAGCAGGGCTCCGGGTGAAGTCAGGGTGCGTCCCCGATGCCCCGAAGACCCCTTGCGGCGCACTCTTGGGACATGACGAACGACGTGCTCAACCAAGCCACCGACAAGGTCAAGAAGCTCCGCCGCAGCCGGACCGACAAGATGGTCGCGGGCGTGTGCGGCGGCGTCGCCAAGCTGCTCGGCGTGGACGCGGCGCTGGTCCGCATCCTGCTGGTCGCCGCCACCCTCTTCGGGTTCGGCGCCGGCGCGATCCTCTACCTCGCCTGCTGGATCCTCATGCCCGAAGAGGCCTGATCACCGCGGATGACCGGGCACGCCCGGGAGCGCCTGCCACGGCCGGGGGCCGTCCAGGGGGCGGTACTCGACGCCGAGCGCGTCGAGCCGCGGCAGGTGGTGCTCGGCCAGCCGGGTCAGGAACTCCGCCACGTCACGTCCGGCGGGGCTCCAGACGACCTCGGCGAACGCGCTCAGCCGGGGGAACGCGGCGTAGTCGAGGCGCCGCGGCGAGTCGAGGTGTTCGGTCCACAGGTTCGCCTGCGCGCCGAGCACCCGGTCCGCGGCCGCGGGCTCGTACCGGTAGACGTCCTCCAGGGTCGTGACGGTGCCGACGGGGATCGGCTCGTCGGGGTGGTCGGACTGCCGGTAGTCCAGGTAGACGTGCTTTTCAGGGCACATCACCACGTCGTGGCCGCGGTCCAGCGCGGTCAGGCCGGCTTCCTCGCCGCGCCACGACGCGACGATCGTGCGGGTCGGCAGGGGTCCGACGCCGAGCACCTCGTCCCACCCGAACGGCCGCCGCCCCCGTCGGTGCAGGTGTTGGGCGATGCGGCGGACGAACCGGCCGTCGCCGCCCTCGGCCTCGTCCCCGCCCAGCCCGACGACCTCGGACGGGAACACGTCCAGCAGCTCGTCGAACACCTGCCGGTAGAAGTCCACTGTGGACTCGTCGGCCCGCAGCACGTTCGGGTTGATCCCCCAGTCCGTCCACACGCCGCCGCCGGACACACCCAGCTCCGGGTACGCCGCGATGGCCGCCTGGCCGTGCCCCGGCACGTCGATCTCCGGCACCACCGCGATGTGCCGCTGCGCCGCGTACGCGACGACTTCCCGCAGGTCGTCCTGGGTGTAGTAGCCGCCGTGGGGCCGCCCGGCCATCCCGCCGGCACGCCGGTCGCCGAACCGCGAGTCGGGCCGCCAGCCGCCGACCTCGTGCAGCCGGGGGAACTTCCGGGACTCGAACCGCCAACCCTGGTCGTCGGTCAGGTGCAGGTGCAGGACGTTCAGCTTGTGCACGGCCAGCAGGTCGACGTACCGCAGCAGGTCGTGCTTGGGCAGGAAGTGCCGCGCCACGTCGAGCATCACGCCGCGCCACGCGAACCGCGGGTGGTCCTCGATCTCGCACACCGGCAGCGTCACCACGCCGGGAGGCACCGCGCGGAACGCCGCCGGGCCGCTCAGCTGCCGCAACGTCTGCCGCGCGTAGAACTCCCCGGCGTCGTCGGACGCCGAAACCCGCACGCCGGCCGCGGACACCGACAGCCGGTACCCCTCGGCGGGTCCGGCCTCCCGCGTGACCTGGAACGTGCCGTCGAACGGCACCTCACCGTCACCGCGGGCGAACGACACGGGACGCGGCAGGATCACGACTTCACCGCCCCGGCCAGGCCCGCGACCAACCGGCGCTGCACCAGGATGAAGAACACCAGCACCGGGATCGTCATCAACGTCGAACCGGCCATGATCGCCCCCCAGTCGTTCTGATCGGGTTTCACGAACACCTGCAGCGCCAGCGGCAGCGTCTGGTTCTCCGCCGCCGAGATGATGAACGTCTTCGCGAACAGGAAATCATTCCACGCGTGGATGAACGACAGCACGCTGGTCGCCACCAGACCGGGCGCCACCAGCGGGAACAGCACCTGCCACAGGAAGCGGAAGCGGGACGCGCCGTCCAGCGTCGCCGCCTCCTCCAGCTCCACCGGCACGGCCGCGACGAACCCGCGCAGCATCCAGATCGCGAACGGCAGGCTGAACGCGAGGTGCACCAGCACCAGCGAGCCGAGGTGGTTCAGCCCGAACACCGGCGCCACGTCCCGCACCGACTGCATGAGGAAGAACAGCGGGATGGTCAACGCCTCGACCGGCACCATCTGCACCACCAGCAGCATGATCAGCATCGTGGTGCGGCCGCGGAACCGGAACCGGGTCAGCGCGGTGGCCGCCAGGAACGAGATCAGCAGGCTGAGCAGCACCACCGCGACCGCCACCACCACGCTGTTGAGCAGGTAGCGGCCGAAGCTCTGCACGGTCAACGCGCGCACGAAGCTGTCGAGCGTCGGCGCGAGCGTCCACGGCCTCGGGTCGGCCGAGATCACCTCCGACTCGGGCTTCACCGCCGTCAACGCCATCCAGTACAGCGGGAACGCCACCACGGCCGCGACGACGACCGTGACCGCTTCCGCCAGCCCCCGCGACACCCGCCGGTTCACAGCGCCTCCCCGCTCCGCCGCAGCGCACGCAGGTAGCCGAGGGTGACGAGCAGCAGCAACACCGTCGTCACCACGCCGATGCTCGCGCCCAGCCCGTACTCGGAGGCGGCGAACGCCTGCTGGTAGGCGTAGACGTTGAGCACCAGGTTGCGGCCCGCGATGCCGCCGCCGTTGGTCATGATGTAGATCTGGGTGAACACCTTGAAGTCCCAGATGATCGACTGGATCGTCACCACGATCAGCAGCGGCCGCAGCAGCGGCAGGATCACGCTGGTCGCCGTCCTGGTCGTGGACGCGCCGTCCAGCGCGGCGGCCTCCAGCACCTCGCCCGGGATCGCCTTGATCCCCGCGTACAGGGTGACCATGACGAACGGGAACGAGCACCAGATCACCTGCGCCGCGACCAGCCCGAACGCCAACCACTTGTCGTAGGTCCAGGACAGCCCGGTGGTGCCGAGCACCTCGTTGACGAACCCGAAGTTGGCGTCGAACAGGAACAGCCAGATCGTGGACCCGGCCACCGTCGGCGTCGCCCACGCGCCGAGCGCGGCCAGGAACAGCGCCATCCGCGCCCACGTGCGGACCCTGGTGGCCAGCACCGCGAGCGCGGCGCCGACCAGCAGGGTGCCGACCACGCACACCGCGGCGAACCCGACCGTCTGCCCGAGCACGGCCCAGAACCTGCTCTGCGACAGCAGGGTCGCGTAGTTGCCCAGGCCGAGGAAGGTCAGCGGCGCGCCACCGCTGACCTGCTCCTGGCCGTAGTCGAACAGGGAGATCAGCACGAGCTGGTAGATCGGGTAGCCCATCAGCCCGACCAGCACCAGCAGCGCCGGGACGAGGTAGGCGAACGCGATCCGCCCGTCGCCCTTGGCCGTCCGCATCGTCACGAGCCGAAGGCGGCGTTCATCTGGTCGGCCGCGTCCTCGGCGGCCTTGTCGAGGTCTTCGCCACCGGCGGCGACCTGCTGCAACAGCGTGGGCAGCACGGCCTGGGCGTCGATCTTGGCCCAGTTCGGGGTGACCGGCACGAACCGCGTGCCCGCCTCCAGGGTCTCGATGAACGGCTCCAGCACCGGGTTGGCCTTCGCCACCTCGGCCTGCACGTCGCCGAACGTCGGCAGGTTGCCCATCGCGTCGAACATCTTCCGCTGGTACTCCTTGCCGCCCAGCAGCCGCACGAACTGGTTGGCCAGCGTCCTGCGCTCGCTGCCCTTCATCACCCCGAGCAGGTTGCCGCCCGCGAACGCCGGCGCGATCTCACCGGCCTTCTTGCCCGGCAGCGGCACGACCGCGTACTTGCCCGCGGCGGTGGAGGCGTCGACCGACTTGCGGTTGAAGTCGCCGCCGACGACCATCGCCGCCTTGCCCGCGCGGAACGCCTCGACGCTGGCGTCGCCGCCGTTGCCCGCGCACTGGGCCGGCGGGCAGATGTCGTCCGCGATCAGCTCGGTGTACTGGCGCAGGCCCGCCTTGGACTCGGCGCTGTCGATCGCGGCGACGTACTTGTCGCCGTCCTTGCGGGCGATGTCGCCGCCGTTGGCCCAGACGAACGGCATCGCGCCGTAGGTGTACTTGCCGCCCGCGGAGATGCCGAGCAGGTCCGGTTTGGCGGCGCGGATCCGGCGGGCGAGCGGCGCGATCTCGTCCAACGTGGCCGGTGGCTGGAGGTTCAGCTCCTGGAAGACGTCGGTGCGGTAGTAGAGCGCGCGCACGCCGACGTACCAGGGCACGCCGTAGACCTTGCCGTCCACCTTGCCGGTGTCGAGGACGGCGGGCAGCAGGTCCTTCGCCTCGGGCCAGTCGCCGAGGTCGAGGTCGGCGAACCCGCCGCCCGCGACGTAGCCCGCCAGGTCGGTGTTGCCGAACTCGGCGACGTCGGGCGCGCTCTTGGGGTCGCTGAACGCGGCCTTGAACCGCTCGGCGCGGGTCTGCACCTGGATGTACTGGACGTCGACCGTGACGCCTTGGTGCGCCTGCTCGAACTCGGTGATCGCCTCCTTGACGACCGCTTCCTTCGGACCCCGGTTGACCTCGTCGAACAGCCAGACCCTCAGCTGCCCCGCCTGCTCGTCACCACCGGTGGGCGCCGAGCCGGACTGGACCGGGGCGCACCCGGCCAGCACGACGGCGCCCACGACGGCTGCTACTGCGAACCGCATCTCGCCCACCCTTCAGGTGTCCCGTGTTGCGTGATGTGCAACGGCTATTTCACGGGAAGCAACGGCGATGCTAATGTCCGCGGCGGCAAGGGTCTAGACCAGATTCGCCCAGGTCCGGACGGCGTCGGCGGACACCGGGGCGTCCCAGCCGCCTGGCCGCACCGCGCCGCCGACGTGGAACCCCGTGACGCCAACGGCTTTCAGCGGCGCGACGTGCTCGGCCTTGAGCCCGCCGCCCACCAGCAGCCGGACCGGGTCCTGCCGTGCGGCCAACCGTGCCAGCACCCCGAGGCCGTCGGCGACGCCGCGCGCGCTGCCGGCCGCGAGCACCGTGTCGCAGCCCAGTCCACCCACGACGGTCCACGCCGCCTCGGGGTCCGCCGAGTTGTCCAGCGCCCGGTGGAACGTCCACGCGCACCCGTCCAACTCGGCGACCAGCGCCGCGCACGCCGCCTCGTCCACCCGCCCGTCGGCGCCGAGGAAGCCGAGCACGAACTCCGTCGCGCCCGCCGCGCGCAGCGCCGCCGCGGCACGCCGCAGCCCGGCCAGGTCGCCGGGCGCGAAACCGGGCGCGTCGCGCAGCATGACCCGGACCGGCAGGTCGGTCGCGGAGAGCACGTCCCGCAGCACGGCGACCGGCGGCGTCAGCCCGTCCGCGGCCATGTCGACGGTGAGTTCCAGCCGGTGCGCGCCGCCGGCCTGCGCGGCCTCGGCGTCGACGGCGTCCAGTGCGATGACCTCGAGCATGGTCTGGACCATAGCCCGCGAGCGGCCGTCGTCGTCAGGAGTGAACTGTTAAAACGACCGCATGTATCTCGCGTAGAACTACTCACTCCTTACCTAATGACCGGTCCTCACCCCGACTGAGGAGGCCGCATGACCGCCAATCCGCCTGGCGTCGACGAGCTCGATCCCGTGGAACTGGAACAGCAGTTCGCGGGCGACGAGGAACTGGTCGGCGAGCTCGACCCGAAGGACGACCTGCACGACGTGCCACCCGTGACGCCGACCGGCCACCACCAGACGCACAGCGTCCCGGTGGACCTCGACGCCACGCCCGTGACCCGCAACTGAACCTCTGGGGGAGGAAGGGGTGGCAGTCGGTCGGCTTCGAGGGGTGCCGATCGGAGGTCGCCCGCAATTGGGGGGAGGCGGTCCGCGGTGCGAGGGGGGCATCGCGGACCGCCGCCGCCCGGTGGCGGCGAAGGTGTGTGACGATCAGCTTCGGCTGGGGGACGCCGAGAAGGAGGTGACGACGTGGGAGAACTGCGCACAGCCGGTGAGCGCCCACCGTGGGAGGGGCTCGACGGGACGGACCGGCACGCGGCCTGTGTCGTCGCCGCCCGCGACGGGGACCGCAGGGCCCTGGACGTGCTGGTCGCCGACCTGACGCCACTGGTGTGGCACGTCGCCCGAGGACACGGGCTGGACCGCAGCACCGCCGAGGACGTGGTGCAGACGGTCTGGCTCGCGCTGCTGCGGCACCTCGACCGGCTGGTCGAGCCGCGGGCGCTGGCCGGGTGGCTCGTCGTCGCGACGCGCCGCGAGGCCCAACGGACCTGGACACCCGCCCGTCGTGAAGCGGCGCTGAGCGACGAGCTGGCGGAACAACTGGAAAGCGAGTACGGCCTGCCCGAGGACGCCGCCCTGGTCGACGACCGGGACCACCGGCTGTGGCGGGCCTTCGGCCGTTTGTCGCAGAAGTGCCAGGAACTTCTGCGGCTCACCGTGCTGGCCGGCCGGGCGGAGTACCGCGCGGTCGCCGAAGCACTGTCCATGCCGCGCGGCAGCATCGGCCCCACCCGGGGTCGGTGCCTGACCATGCTGCGCACACATCTCGACGCGGAAGGAGGATCGCGGTGAACGACATCGACCCGCGCAATGACCGCAGAGGCCAAGAGGACACCGCTGTCCTCACTGAACTGAACCGCCTGGTGTACGAGTTGGACGCGCCCCCACCGGGGCTCGTCGAACGCATCCAGTTCGCGGTGGCACTGGAGAACCTGGACGTCGAGGTGGCCCGCTGGGAACGCGCGGGCTCGTTCGCCGGCGTGCGCGGGGGCAGCCCCGGCACCATCACGTTCACCGTGGACAACCTGACGTTGATGGTGAACTTCACCTCCATCGGCGCACGGCACCGCATCGACGGCTGGCTCGTGCCCGCGGGTGAGCACACCGTCGAGGTGAGGGTGGCCGAGCACGAGTCGAGCACCACCAAGGCAGACGACGGTGGCCGGTTCGTGCTGTCCGACGTGCCCGCCGGCACCACGCAGATCGTGGTGCACCTGGTGAACTCGCGTGGCGAGCCGGGGCGGACGGTCGTGACACCGACGATCATGTTGTAGGGACGGTTCCGCCAGACGGCTCCAGGACGGCGTCACGGTGCGTCGACCGATCGTGGACTCACGGAGAGTAACCCGTTCGGCTGAGGGATAGCATCCACTAGACGGCTTCTCGGACACGTTCTGTGTGCTGGCATTAAGGACGTGTCCGTGTCTCGTGCTGCCCTGTCGGTCTCCCAACGCACTTCGAATGATCTCGAAATGGCGGTTGACCTGCACAAAAAGGCGTTCCGGGCGGCGTCGGGCGGTCGTCCGGCCGAGGCGGTGACGCTCCTGCGCCGAGCGCTCCGTGCACTGCCGGTGACGTCGTCGAGCGTCGAAGTGACCACGGTGCGCATCCGGGTCCTGATCACCCTGTCGTACGGCGAGGCGGAGACGGACTCGGTCGAGGACGGCCTGGCGCGCCTGCGGACGGCGGCCGAGCTGATCGCCACGCTGCCCGAGGGCCCGGACGCGGTCGGCCTGCGGGCGATCGTGAAGGACCAGGAAGCCCTGATCCTGCACCGGGCCGGGCGGACCGCCGAGGCCATCGCGCTGTACGACGAGTCGGTGCGGCAGTTGGAGGCCGGGCGGGCGTCCGGCGCGGTCGGTGTCGCGACCCTGTCGACGGCCCTCATGAACCGCGGGTTGACCACCATCGCGTTCGGCCTGCCGGAGGCGGCGGAGCGGGACATGCGGCGCGCGATCGAGCTGGCCGAGGCCGAGGATCTACCGCTGCTGAAGGCGAAGGCGCTCGGGAACCTCGGCGACATCGCCCACCTGACGGGTGACATCCCGCGGGCGTTGGCGTACCACGAGCAGGCCGAACGGGTGTTCCGGCTGCTGGCGCCGGACCTGGTGGCGCGGACCCAGATCGACCGGGCGCGCGTGCTGCTGGCCGCGGGGTTGGCGGACGAGGCGGCCGGGCACCTGGACGAGGCGCTGGTCGTGCTGCGCCGGCGGCGCGTCGGCCAGGACCTGGCGGAAGCCGAACTGGCCCGTGCCGCCGCGGCCCTGCTGCAGGGCGACCCGACGACCGCGCGTCAACTGGCCGACCAGGCCCAACGCCGGTTCCGCCGACGTGGCAGCAAGTCGTGGGCCGAGTTGGCGGCGTTGATGCGCATGAGGGCCGACTTCGCCTCCGCCTCCGCCACCACCGCCCCTGCTCCCCCCACGTCCGCGGCCGCACCCACCTCCGCCACTGCTCCCGCGTCCGGGGCCGCACCCACCTCCGACGCCGCACCCACCTCAGCGGTCGTCAGCTCTGCGGTCGTCAGCACCGGGGTCGCCAGCACCGGGGTCGCCAGCACCGGGTCGTTCGTACCGGCGCAGGCGCGATCAGCGGCACTGCCCGTCGCCGTCACCCCACCCCCGACCCGTGCGTCGGCGCGGGTGACGCCGGCCCGCGCGACACGGCTGGCCGAGCGGTTGACCGCCGTCGGGCTGACCGACGAGGCCTCCGTCGCCAGGCTCCTGGCGGTGCGGATGGCGATCCGGCGCGGCGACACCAAGGCCGCGCGCACGGTGCTCGACCAGGTCCCGGCGCCGGGCCCCATCACGCCGATCGACCACCGGATGCTGCTGCGGCTGTGCCGCGCCGAGTTGGCCGTCGCCGTCGGCGAGCCGGGGCCGGCGTTGCGCGAGGCGGAGGAGGGCCTGGCCGAGCTGGGCCGCGTCCGTGACCGGATGGGTGGTCTCGACCTGCTGTGCGGCACCGCCGTGCACGGCCGTGAGCTGGGCGAACTCGCCGTCGGGCTGGTGCTGGAGCACGACGGCGACGCGGAGGCGGCGTTCGACTGGTTGGAGCGGACGCGGGCTCAGGTGTACCGGTACGAGCCGTTGCCGGCGATCGACGACCCGGTGCTGGCGCGGCGGGTGGCGCAGTCGCGGTCGTTGTCGCGGGCGGTGCAGCAGGCGCGGTTGGACGGTCGGCCGGTGGCGGAGCTGGAGGAGCGGCTGGACGCGTTGCAGCGCGAGGTCGCTCGGCTCGGGTGGCACACGAGCGTCTGGGGCCGGCCGCGGCCGGTGCGCGGGGTGGCCGAGGTGCGTGCCGCTTTGGGTGAACGCGCGATGGTGAGCTTCGTGACGCACGGTGACGTGCTGTCGGCGGTGGTGCTGGTGGCGGGTGAGGCGACGCTGGTGCGGCTGGGGCGTGCCGCGCAGGTGTTCGAGTCGGTGCGGCAGCTGCACGCCGACGTGGACGTGCTCGGGCCGGACCACCTGTCGCCGCTGCTCGTGGCGTCGGTGACGGCGTCGGCGGCGCGGCGGGCGGAGCGGTTGGACGAGGCGTTGTTCGGGCCGTTGGCGGGGTTGATCGGTCGGCGCGAGCTGGTCGTCGTGCCGACCGGTGACCTGTACGCGGTGCCGTGGAACAGCCTGCCGTCGCTGCACGGACGCCCGATCGTGGTAGCCCCGTCGGCGACCGCGTGGCTGAACGCGAGGTCGGCGCGGACGTCGGCGACGCGGGTCGTGCTGGTCGCCGGGCCGAACCTGCCCGAGGTGGTCGGCGAGGTGAGCGACCTGCGCGGCACGTACCCCGACGCGGTGACGGCGGAAGCGGTGAGTGACGTCCTGGCCGCCCTGGACGGCGCCCGTTTGGCGCACATCGCGGCGCACGGCGAGCACGTCGCCGACAACGCCCTGTTCTCCCGCTTGGAGCTGGTCGACGGCCCGCTGTTCGCCCACGAGACCGCCCGCCTCGGCACCACACCCGAACAAGTGATCCTCGCCGCGTGCTCCCTCGCGCTGAGTCACATCCGGCCGGGCGACGAGGCGCTGGGTTTCGCGGGCGCCCTGCTGGCGAGCGGGTCGCGCACCGTCGTGGCCGCGGTCAACCAGGTGGGCGACCGGGCCGCCGCGGTGACCATGGGGACGTTCCACAAGCTCCTCGCGGACGGCAAACCGGTGTCCCACGCCCTCGCCGAAGCCACCGCCGCGGACCCTCTGCGTCGCCCGTTCGTGTGTTTCGGGGCCTGAACTTTCTGCAACCAGACCCCCACACGATCCCGTGAATCCCGCCCCTTCAGAACGCCCCGATCACCGCCCCCGCCTCACTCACCGCAACCGTGTGCGTGGCGAACCCGGACTCGGTCGCGACGTGCAGCAGGAACCCGGTGGGCTCCGCGAGGTACCCGGTCTGGCGGTCGGCGCGGAGCGTCAACGACGTCTGGCGGTACGTGCTGGGCGCCACCGCCACCGCCGTGCCCGCGAACGGCACGCTGATCGCCCGGTGCACGTGCCCGGTCAGCACGCGGGCCACGTTGCCGTGCCTCGCGAGGACCGCGCCCAACGCCGCCCCGTCATCCAGCCTCATGCCGTCGAGCATCGGGATGCCCACGGCCACCGGCGGGTGGTGCAGGCAGACGAAGGCGGGCACGTCAGGCCGCTGGGCGAGCACGTCGTCCAGCCACGACAACTGCTCGTCGCCAACGTGCCCGGCCGGACTGTCCGCCACCCAGGAATCCAGCACGACCACCGTGAACCCCTGATGCGCCACCGCGTAGTGCGTCGACATCCCGCCGCCGAGGAAGGACGACCCACCGAACACCTCGAGCAACGCCGCCGGGTCGTCGTGGTTGCCGGTCGTCAGGTGCAACGGCAGCGGAAACGCACCAATCACCTCACGCAACTGCATATACGCCCCAACGTTCCCGTGCTCCGTGAGGTCGCCGGTGATCACCACGCAATCCGGCCGGGGATCCAACGCGAGCACCCGCCCCAACGCGCGGTGCAAGGACGCGGCCGGTTCGGCGGCCAAGGCATCGGTCCGCAGGTGCGGGTCGCTCAGGTGCGCGATGAGCACGTGGTCAGCTCCAGTCCTCGAGTGCCGGCAAGCGATGTCGGGTAGGCCGTGTCGGGCAAGCAATCGGGTCCGCCGTGTGGGCGAGCGGTCAGCTCCGGCCGGCGAGGTCGGGTCGTGCCGAGTCCGGCGAGTCCGGTCCGGGTCGGCGGCCAGCGGTCGGGCGGGTCAACGGGAGCAGGACAGGGGC
>NZ_LGED01000205.1 GCF_001280085.1 Saccharothrix sp. NRRL B-16348
ACTCGTCCAAGCCGGTCATCCACGCCTGGACATCCTCATCGACCAACACAAGATCGACAAGCTACCAGAACATGATCACGAACTGCGGCTGGAGTACTAATCGCCGCACCGTGCGCTTCAACCCGGACATGGTCCGCACGGCGAGCTTCGCCGCGTCGACGTCCGCGCCCTCGAAGACCTTCAACGCCTGCCAGACGCCCTCCACCGACTGCGCCGTCACGTCCGGCGTGAACGGCACCGGTATGCCGCCGTGCGGGTAGAACGGGCTCAGCCGCACCCACGGCTCGGGCCCCTTCGACGTCACGTCCACCACCGACGCGCCGGGATGCGTCCTCGCCAACCACGCGGACCCCCGCCGCCTGCTCGCCACGTGCACCGCCACCGCCACTCCCCTCCTCGACACCGTGATGGTGCCAAAGGGGTCCGACAATTCCGGGAACGTCCACTCCGGACCCACGGTCCCGGTGCTTGGGAATTCACGGGCGCGGCCCACCGGACGGGTGATTGCATCCCGGCATGCCGATCGACCAGCACCTGCTCGTCCTGTTCACGCTGACGACCGTCGTCGCGATGGTCACTCCCGGCCCCGACATGCTGTTCGTCCTCGGCTGCGGTATGCGCGGCGGCCCGCGCGCCGGCCTGCTGGCCACCGCGGGCGTGGCGACGAGCGAGGCCGTCCACGTCATCGTGGCCGCCGCGGGCCTGGCGGCGCTGTTCGCCGCGGTGCCGGTGGCGTTCACGGTGGTCCGCACGATCGGCGCGGCCTACCTCGTTTACCTGGGCGTGCAGGCCATCCGCCACCGCGGGAGCACCGTGGTCGGCGAGCCGGTGACGGGCGGCATGTCCGGCCGCCGGGCCTACCTCACCGGGATGGCGACCAACCTGCTCAACCCGAAGATGGTCACCTTCACGATCGCGTTCCTGCCGCAGTTCATCAACCCGGACCTCGGCCGGGTGTGGCTCCAGTTCGCCGTGCTCGGCGCCATCCTGATCGCGCTGGAGTTCCTGGTGGACGGCGCGGTCGGCGTGCTGGCCGGCCGCATCGGCGGTTGGCTGCGCCGCAGGCACGCCGTCCGCCGCCGGATCGACGTGGCGACCGGCGGGGTGTTCATCGGGCTGGGTGTCCGGCTGGCCGTGGAGCGCTGACCAGCGCGGGCAGGCCGTCGCGCGGGCGCATGGCGGCCAGGCTGGTCGGCCGTGGTCGTCCCGGCGCCGACCGCAACGACGTGCGGACGACCAGGCGGGCGAGCATCACCGTCAGCTCCGTGGTCGCCAGCACCGACCCGACGCACCGGTGCGGACCGCCGCCGAACGGCAGGAACTCGTGCGGGCCGGGCTTGCGGTGGTCGGCTCGCGCCGGGTCCCAGCGCTCGGGCCGGAACCGCAACGGCTCCGGCCACACCTCGGGCAGCCGGTGCGTCACGTACGGGCTGTAGAGCACGGTGGTGCCGGCGCGGATCCGCCGACCGTCGAACGTGAAGTCCTCGACCGCCCACCGCGGCACCACCACGGCGGGCGGGCACAGCCGCAAGGCCTCGTGCACGACCCCGTTGAGGTAGGTCAGCCGCCGCAGGTCCTCCTTGACCGGAGCCCGGTCCCCGACCACCTCCACCACCTCGGCGCGCGCACGCTCCCAGGAACCCGGCGTGCACAACATGAGGTGCACGGCCCATGCCATGGCCGCGCTGGTCGTCTCGTAGCCGGCGGCGATCAGGCTGACCACCTGGTCGCGGACCTCCTCGTCGCTCAGCCCCGCGCCATCGTCGTCACGGCCGCGGACCAACGTCGCCAGCACGTGGTCGTCCTCGTCCAGCACACCCGACCGCACCCGGTCGATCTCGGCGTGCACGCGCTCGTCCACCCGGCCCCGGGCCGCCATCGCCCGCCGCCAGCCCGGTGTCCGTAGCCGTCGCGCCCACGTCACCGAGGCGGGCAGCCGATCGACCAGGTCGAGCAGCACCTGCAGCTGCTCGCCGAAGAACGCCTCGTCGCCGGCGAGCCTGCGGCCGAACAGCGCGTGGATCGTGCCGCGCCGGATCACCGACCGGAACTGCCGGTAGACGTCCACGACCTGGCCGGGCCGCCACGTGGCGAGGGTCGCGTCGGCGTGCTCGACCATGATCGACAGGTACTGGTCGATCCGCCGGTGGTGCAGCGCGGGCTGCACCAGCCGCCGCCGGCGGGCGTGGTCCTCGCCGTCGCTGACGATCAGCGAGGTGGGGCCGTCGACCGGCACCAGGGACTGGAACGCCTCACGCCAGCGGAACAGGTCCGAGTTGCCCAGCACGAACCGGTTCGCCTCCGGCCCGAGCAGGTAGGTGTACGGACCGAACCGCAGCACCGGACCACGCCGCCGGTGCGCCGCCAGCAGGAGCTCGCCCGGCCGATACCTCACCGCGTCCATGACCGCCCCCCGTTCCGCTACAGGTGTAGCGAACCGGAGGCTACCCGAGTTGCCCGCGCAGCATCACGTCGACCGCGCGCCGCAGCCGCTCCGGCTCGGCGCCACCCGCGAACGGCCGCGCGAGCGCGTCGTAGAGCAGGCCGTCCAGCTGCGCCAGCAGGATCCGCGCCGACTCGTCCGGATCGGGCAGACCCGCCGCGCGCATCCCCTCCGCCGTCCGGTCCCGGAACCGCCGGTTCGCCGTGCGCAGCTCCGGCGTCAGCTCCGCGCGCCGGGTGGCGTCCAGGTACAGCTCCAGCCGCGCCACCGTCCGGGACCTGGCCGGTCCGAGCCAGTAGGTGAGCAGGCCGGTGAGCAGCTCGGCGATCTCCGCCGCCGAACCCCACCCGGTGACCGGCACGTCCCGCAGCACGGCCTCGTCCAGCTCCACCAACCGGTCGAGCACACCGCCGAGCAACGCCGTCCGGGTGCGGAAGACGCTGCTGGTGCTGCCCGGCGGCAACCCGGCCCGCACGTCCACCGCCCGGTGCGTCAACCCGCGCAGCCCGTCGGCGGCGATCACCTCGATCGCCGCGTCCACCGCGCGCTGCCTGCGACCGGCCACCGCCCCACCCGCCTTCGTCGACACGGCAGGCTAGTCGACGGCGGGCCCCCGCACCGTCGGCGAACACCTTGCGCGCGTGGGACTCTCTCCTGGTGCGCGTGCACCCTGTGTGGGAACGAGGAAGGTTTTTCGTGACTCGGACGGTTCGTGGCGTGGTGGTCCGCGGCGACGTGCGGCGCTCGGCGGTGGTCTGCTGATGGCACGCGTCGACCACGCCGTCACGCGGGGCACGTTCAGCCTGGACGGGCAGACGTTCGCCGTGGACAACAACGTCTGGGTCATCGGGGACGACACCGAGTGCGTGGTGATCGACGCGCCGCACCACGTGAACGCGATCCTGCGGGTCGTCGGCGGCCGCGAGGTGAAGGCGATCCTCGCCACGCACGCCCACGACGACCACGTGCGCGTGGCGCCGGACCTCGCCCGCGCGACCGGCGCGCCCGTGCTGCTGCACCCCGCCGACCGCGCGCTGTGGGACCTGACCCACCCGGACGTGGAGCCGGCCGGCGACCTCGCCGACGGCCAGGTGGTGGAGGTGGCGGACATCGCGCTGCACGTGCTGCACACACCCGGCCACGCCCCCGGCGCGTGCTGCTTCCACGTGCCCGCTCTCGGTGTGGTCTTCACCGGAGACACGCTGTTCCACGGCGGTCCGGGCGCCACCGGGCGGTCATACTCCGACTTCGACGTGCTCGTGGACTCGATCACGCGGCGGCTGCTGACCCTGCCCGCCCGCACGGTCGTGCACACCGGGCACGGCGAGGACACCACCATCGGCGCGGAAGCGCCGCACCGGGGCGACTGGCTCACCCGCGGTCGCTGACCGCGCGGCGTCGTCCGGCTGAGGCGTCAGGAGATCCGCGTCGACGTGCGGACCAGGGTGGAGCCGGTGTCGACGAAAGCGCCAGGAGTTCGCGGACGGCCGGTCGCCCGGGTGAGCTTCGCAGGGCGAGGCAGGTGACGTCCGGTGGGCGACGGGTTCTTGACGGGCCGCCTCAGCGCGGCGTGGTGGGGCACCAGGGCGCGCGGCGGAGGTCGACGTCCTGGCGGTTCGGGTAGCCGCCGCACGAGGCCAGCACGGTGGGCGCCTTGCCGTCCGCCACCCGGAGCACGGCCAGGAACTTGTCGATCGGCACCTGGCCGTCACCGAAGTCGATCACGCCGCTCTCGCCGGACAACGCCCGCGCGCCCCCGACGTCGCTCATCTCCTTCCAGATGTGGCCGGGCGAGACCGGGATGTTCCCGAGCTGGATCATGGCGTGCACGTACAGGTACAGGGTGTCGTAGGTGAGCGCGGCGTGGCCGTCCAGCGACGGGTCCGCGTTCCCCTCGCACTCCTCCGGCACGAGTTCGCGCAGCGTCTGGTACATCTCCGTCGCCGCCGCGCAGCCCTCGGCGCCGACCGCGAACGACACGTACTCGAACGGGATCTCCGGGTGCCGGCCGCGCAGCTTGTCGTCGGCGGCGTAGCGGGCGATGTCGTCACCGGCGAGCAGGGTGGGAGGGTCGCTCTTGCACCCGGCGCTCACGCCGTCCACCAGCTTGCCGAAGTCGGCGGGCCGCCCGGCGAAGAACACCACCTCGTCGTCGCCGACGTCGCACAGGGACTGGCCGAGCCGCCTGGCGTCGGAGCCCTGCCCGACCGACACCGGCTGGTACGGCTCCTCGCGCACCCGCAGGCCCTGCTCGGCGAACCGCCCGGCCACGTCGAGGCGCAGGTTCGCCGCGTAGGAGTCCGCTTCGTCGCTGGAGTGCACGATCACGACGCCCCGCTTGCCGGGGTACGCCGCCCGCACGTGCCGCGCCGCGACCTGCGCCTGCCGGTCGTTGGTCGGCGAGACCTGGAAGTACATCCGGGACGCGGTGGGCATCGCGTCGTCCGACAGCGTCGCGGCCACCACCGGCAGGCCGACCTCGCCCAGCTCGGTGATGGTGTTCCTGGTCGGCGTGCTGCTCAACGCCATGCCGAGCACGCCGATGATGCTCTTGTCCTTCGCCGACATCGACTGGAGCTGCTCGGCGACCACCTCACCGTGCTGCATGGCCGACCCCGCGTTGCTCAGCAGGATCCGGATCAGGGGGTCGTCGGAGTCGGTGCGGTCGAGCAGCCGGGCCTGCCGGGCCGCGAGGCCGAGCAGCCGCGCGGTGTTGCTCGCCAGCGCGTCACGGGCCGCGCTCATCGCCGACACGTACACGACGGTCGCGTAGGGGCGGCCGGCGTCGCGCGCGTGAGCCGCCAGCACCTCCTCGTTCTGGCGGACGATCAGCTCCTGGATGCGGTTGAAGCGCTGGAAGTCGGCGGGGTCCGCCTCGCCGAACAGCGGCACGTGCCCGGTGGTGACGCCGACGCAGTCGTCGCCGATCCGCCGGAGGGTGTGCGCGTCGGGGTTGTCGCGCTCCAGCCCGCAGTGCTCGTAGCTCCATCTCGCGTCCGCGGTGACGACGTCGACCACGTGCCGGTAGCCGACCGCGGCCACCGACGCGAGCAGCAGAACGGTCACGATCGCGAGCACCGACGTGCGCGACCAGACGGGGGCCTGCCGCACGGACAGGGTGGCCGTCGGCGGCACCTCGCCGCGCTCGACGCTCACGTCGGGCACCTGCAACGGCAGGAACCACGCGGTGGGGCGGCGGGCGCGGCTGTCGGTGGCCAGCTTCCGCGCCCACGTCTCGTAGGCGTGGCTCGCCTGGCTCACGGGCGCCGGTGCGCGTTCGGCGGTGGTCTCCGCGTCCGGCGGCACCTTAGCGCTGCCGCTGATGATCACCAGCGGGTCGAACGCGCCGGTGTCGTTGCGCACGTCGTTGATGATCTTCAGCAGGGCGTAGCCGCCGTTGTCGCGGCGGATGCCGTCCAGCAGCACGACCGGGTACACCGTGCGGCGGGCCGACCTGATCCGCCACCACGACCGGCGGTACGCGCTGCGCACGTCCTCCAGGAAGGCGTTGACCAGGAGCTTGGCCAGCTGGCCGGTGTCCTCGCGCGGCTCGGCGCTCTGACCGGGCACGAGCGCGGACGTCAGCCGCTCGGCGAAGCCGATGAACGTGCCCGGGTCGTGCGGCGCGAGGTAGGGCTGGCGCAGCAGCCACCGGTACTCGCTGCCCGGCACGAGCCCGCGCAGCTTCGCCCGGAAGAGGAAGGACGGCACGAGCCGCACCACCAGCCGCACCCACCACGGCGCGGTCTCGGCGGCGTCGTCCAGCACGTCCTTCAGGTCGTCGCCGCTGCGCCGGCCGAGGTCCCGTTCCCGCAGCCGGGTCAGCAGGGTCGCGGTCGACTCGGGGTCGGTGCCGTCCGTGCGCTGGTTCATCAGCCAGTAGACGAGTTCGAAGCGGCGGAACTCGTGCCGCCCGTAGCGGTCGTTGGCGCCGTGCGCCAGTTCGCGGGCGATGCGCACCAGCACCGCGCCGACGGCGTCCAACGTGCCGGTCTCGGTCGTGCCGCCGTCGGGCGCCGGTTCGGGGAAGCGGTGGTAGGCGTGCGGCACGCGGCCGGGGTGCGCGCCGCGCAGGTGCGCCCGAAGCGCGCCGAGCAGGCCGTCGGCCGGTGTGCCGCGGACCAGGCAGACCAACGGGATGCCCCGGTCGCCGCTCGCCCGCGCGCCCGCCCGGCGGCCGGGCAGCTCGCCGAACCTCGGTCGTTCGGTGAGCTCCTGCAGGAGCTTCACCAGCTCGTCCACGACGTCGACCGACGAAAAGCCTTCCCCCGCACCGTGTTCGGCCACCGGACTCCTCGCGCGGACCAGCCTCGCCCCACCTTCACCGGTGTGACGCAGGACTTCCGACTGTAGCCGTCCGGACCGTCCGGTTCGGGCGGTTCCGCGATGGTCGCGCACGTCGCCGCACTCTTGCGGATACGGCCTTTCCCGTTGCCCGGCCCGACCGTTGTCCGAAATCGTCCGGAAACGTGCGGATTCGGCCCGCACGGACCGCGGCTTCGGTAGGAAGGTCGTCATGCGCAGGTTCGCGGTCCTCCTCGTGGTCGTGCTCATGGGTTTGGTCGTCGCGCCCGCGGCGGCGAGCGGTGTCCGCCGGTACGACGGCGAGATCGACGGCGCGCGGTACCGGGTGATGGTGCCGGACCGGTGGAACGGGACGCTGGTGCTGTGGAGCCACGGCGCGTACGGGTCGCCGCCGGCCGAGATCGCGTTGACCGACCGGCCGGAGACCGAGGCCTACCTGTTGTCGCGCGGGTACGCGCTGGGCGCGTCCCTCTTCCGGACGCCGGCGGGCTGGTCGGCCGAGGACGGGTTGCGCGACCAGCTCCGGTTGCTGGACTGGTTCGGCCGCGAGGTCGGCAGGCCGCGGCGGACGGTGTCGGCAGGCGAGTCGATCGGCGGCGCGACGTCCCTGGTGCTGGCGGAACGCCACCCAGGACGGTTCGACGGCGTGCTGTCGCTGTGCGGCGCGACGGCGGGCGGCACGGCGTACTGGAACTCCGGGCTGGACGTGGTGTTCGCGCTGTCGGTGCTGCTGGGCGTGGACGTCGACCTGGTGAAGGCGGCGGACCCGGAGGCGAACGAGGCCCGGCTGGTCGAGGCGATCGCGGCGGCCACGGGTGATCCGGCGGCCCGGCCGCGGCTGGCGCTGGCCGCGGCGCTAGCGGACGTGCCGGGGTGGTTCGACCCGACCCGGCCGCGCCCGACGTCCGTCGACGAGCAGGTCGAGTGGGCCGCCGTCTGGCTGCGGTACGTCAAGTCGGGCGCGGCGGGGTCCGCGCGGGCGGACATGGAGGAGTGGGCCGGCGGCAACCCGAGCTGGAACGTCGGCGTCGACTACCGGCAGGTGCTGGCGCGGTCCGACGAGCGCGCGCTCGTGTCGGCGGCCTACGCGGCGGCCGGGCTGGACCTGGCGGCGGACCTGGACCGGCTGGCCGCCGCGCCCAGGGTCGCGGCCGATCGGCGCGCGGTGGCGTACCTGGCCCGGACGAGCCTGCCCGTCGGGCTGACGCCGTGGCCGGTGCTGACCGTGCACAACGCGGGCGACGGGCTGACGCCCCGGTCGAACGGGTCGGCGTACGCGGCGCGGGTGCGGCAGCCGGAGCGGCTGCGCCAGTACGCGGTCGACCGGGCCGGGCACTGCCGGTTCAGCGCGGCGGAGGAGATCGTCGCGTTCCGGACGTTGTTCGAGCGGATCGGGACCGGGCGGTGGCCGGGCGCCGACGTGGCCGCGATGAACGCCGCCGCGGCCGCGCTGGGGCCCGCGCGGCAGCTGACCCGCGACCCGCTCAGCGGCGCCGACGTGACGGTGCGCCCCGCGTTTACGCCGTTCAGGGCGGGCCCATATCCACGACCGTGACCCTTTCGAGGGTTAGCAACACTCTCTGCAACAGTTGCCGGTGGTTGCGTGACACAAACGTGATGAGCGTCACCCATTAACGTCCACGCCTTGCCTCCGCAAAACACGAACGGTTACGTTCTCGGCCGCAGATCACGGTTCCATCACCGAAGGGACACGGGCCCGACATCCCCCGATACGGCCCACGTCCACCTGGATCCCCCGCCAGGCCTCGGTGACGGAGTTCCCCGACCGCAGGAGGCTGCACCCTTGGCTCGGCACGTCCGTCACAAGAACAAACGTGGGCAGACCACGTTCCAGGTACCCCCGCCGCCGCCCGGTTACAAGGGCGCGCACCGGGCCGAGGCCGAGCGGGTCCTCCCGCGACGCATCGCCGGTGTCGCGGTGGCCGTCGGCATCGTCTCCGGCGCCGGGGCCGCGGCCCACGCGATGACCGGGACGTTCAGCCCGGTGGCCGGTGGCGCGGACCTCGGCGGCGTGCCGGACGACACGGTCCGCACCGGCAAGGTCGACACGGTGCACGCCGTGGACCTCGGCTCGGAGACCGCCCGGATCATCCGCCAGGAGCAACTGGCCGCGCTGCACACGTTCAACCAGGCCAGCGGCATCACGCAGGACGGTTACGCGGCCCGCAAGGCGGCCGAGGAGAAGGCGGCGCAGGAAGCGCGCGAGGCCGCCGAGGCCCGCAAGCCGCCGAAGCAGCGGCAGATCGAAGGCTGGATCCGCGAGGCGATCGGCGTCCTGGCCGCCAACGGCACCGCGATCGACGAGAGCAGCGTCGACGAGATCTACACGATCATCATCAAGGAGTCCAACGGCAACCCCAACGCCGTCAACACCTGGGACTCCAACGCCGCCCGCGGCACACCCTCCAAGGGCCTGATGCAGTGCATCGACCCGACGTTCCAGACGTACAAGCTGGCCGGTTACGACGACATCTACGCGCCGGTCGACAACATCATCGCGGGTGTCCGCTACACCTACTCGCGCTACGGCGGCTTCGCCCGGCACCCCGGCCTCGTCGGCATCAACGCCGGCACCGGCTACGTCGGCTACTGAGCTGGTCGCGGTCCCGACGGACGCGTCCTGTCGACGCACCGAGGCGCCCGACGCTCGTAGCAGGTCGACGTCGCGCCGTGACGACTCGCGGCGGTCCCGTGACCCGGGCCTGGTACTCCCGGGTCACGGGACGCGCCCGCGCACGGCGACCGGCTCCCCGTCATGGTGCGACGCGGACGGCTCCGGCGAACGCCCTGGCGGCCGCGGACGGCCTGTCGGCGCTTCCTGAGCGATCTTTCAGCTCCTCAGCGCGCCCTCAGCGGCACAACGCGAAGGTGTGCGTCATGAACGCACTGATCACCCTCGCGGCCACCGCCACGCTCCTCACGGGCATCTCGGCCGTGCCGGGGGCCGCCGCGAGTCCCGACGCCGGCGGCGCGAAGCCGACGAGGTCGGCGAGCGTCACCGGCTCGGCACAGATCCGGTACCACCCCGTGCCGGACGACGACATCCGGTTCCACTTCGACGTCCACGCGGCGCCGTTCACCCGACCGATCCCGGAGGCGCCCTCCGGCCTGCCGACCGACGCGCGCGGCACCGTCCGCTTCTCCCACGTGGTCGAAGGCACGGCGTACCACGCCGAAGCGGAGGTGGACTGCCTGCTCACCGGCGGCCCGGTCGCGACCCTGACCGCGATCGTCACGTCGACGTCGCACGGCCACCTGCCCCACGGCGCACGGCTCGGCTTCAGCGTCTTGGACGGCAACCGGGACCGCATGGGCTTCTCCTGGGGCCTGGTCGACGGCCGGGAGCTGCGCCCGTGCCTCGCGCCCGCGCCGTTCGCCGAGACCGTCCGGGGCGACTTCACCGTGCGACACGTGGACGTGCCCCTGCCCGACTGACCCGGCACCGTGATCGACCGTCGTCGGACCGAGCCCGAACGCGGTCCGAGTCGCCCCCGCGAGGTGATCCCGCGGGGGCGACTCACCGAGGCGTCCCCGGGACGGTCAGCCCAGGCGGAAGTCCGCCACCCGGATCGGTGACGGCGTGGTGCCGCTGGAGCGCTGCTGGTACTGGACCGACAGCACGCCGTCGGCGGCCAGCCTGGACGTGTCGACGTTGACCTCGCCGAACGCGTTCATCGACGCCCGATCGAAGACGAGGGTCCAGTCGGTCCACCCACTGGCCTTGCTCGCCGACACGATCCGGCCGCGCGGCATCACCAGGTAGGCGTTGTCGGCGCGGTCGAAGACGAGCTTCGTCCGCTGGGTGCTGCCCGGCGGCACGGGCACCTCGCGCTTGGTCCACGTGCCGTTCGCGTTGCGCACGACGTGGAACGTGCGGCCGTACTGGGTGCGCTGCTGCGCGTAGTTCGAGACGCACTGCGTGAACCGGCCCGGCACGTAGCTGATCACCACGTGGGGCGTGCCCGCCGAGTCCGCGCCCTGGCCCTCCTGGTTCATCAGGCCGTGGTTCGGGTCCAACGGATCCGCGACCAGGCCGGGCGAGCCGACCGACACCCTCGTGCCGCCCGTGGCGCCGACGACGGCGCCCGCCGCGTTGCGCCACGTCCGACCGCGGTCGTCGCTGTAGACGTAGCCGGTGTCGTGGTTGGTCAGGCCGCCGGGGTTGCAGAGCACGCCCGAGTTGCCCTCGCGCCACGTGAACGCGGCGTGCAGCCGACCGCGCCGGTCGTAGGTCAGGCCGTGCAGGTACATGTTGCGGGTCGTGGACACGACGCCGTTCGGCCCCCGGTAGTCGCCGGTGGCGGACGACCAGCCGCCCAGCCTCCGCCACGCGCCGCCGGTGTACTCGGCCAGCTCGTTCACGCCGTTGCCCGACCGGCCGGTGCGGAAGCTGAACTGCAACGCGCCCTCGGGCGTGACGACGAACTGCGGGTACGTCATGTTGCCCAGCTCCACCCCGCCGAGGGTCCGCTGCACGGTCCCGAACACCGACGGCGACCAGCGGTGCGACCCGGGCTGCGACGCGAGGCCCGCGACGGACTTCGAGTAGTGCAGCCGGGTGTCGTGGGTGTCCATCGCGACGTGCAGGGTGCCGTCCTGGGGCGAGATGCCCAGCGAGATCACGTTGTGCGAGTCGTTGGCGCTCAGCTGGTGCGGCAGCACCGCCTTCTCCCAGCTCCCGCCCAGCGGCCGCCGCGCGATCACGGCGTTGCGGCTGGACGTGTACCAGGCCGCGTACTGGTGGCCGTTGTACGTGACCAGGGCGTCTTGGAACGCGTTGTTGTTGACCAGGCCGTCGTACGACACGAAGTACAGCGCCGACTGGTCGAGCAGCGTGTCGGACAACAGGGTGACGCCCGGCGCGGCGTGCGCGACGCCGGGTTGGACCAGGGACGCGGTCAGCACGGCGGCCACGGCGAGTGGTGCCTTCCTCATTGAAGACCTCGGTGATCGGTTGTCGGGTCGCGGCGGCGGACTACGACTGTCGCACAGAAGTGAAACGTTTCATAGCGCCGTCGGACGGACCGGTGATCACCTGTGCGCCACCGTCCCGGGGCGGATGTGGAAACGTTCCGGACCGACGACACCGCCGACCCTTACCCCTGAGGAACATCGCCGTGACGCACCCCTTCCCCTTGGAGCCGACCCCGATCCACGTGCCCGACGAGGTCCTCGACGACCTGCGCGCCCGTCTCGCCTCGACCCGGCCGCCGCTGGACGAGGGCAACGAGGACTGGTCCTACGGCGTCCCGGCGAGCTACCTCAGCGAGCTGGTCGCCCACTGGCGGGACGGCTACGACTGGCGCGCGGCCGAAGCCGCCATCAACGCCTACGAGCACTACCGGGTGGACGTCGCCGGTGTCCCGGTGCACTTCATGCGCAAGCCCGGCCGCGGCCCCCGCCCGATCCCGCTGATCCTCACCCACGGCTGGCCGTGGACGTTCTGGCACTGGTCGAAGGTGATCGACCCGCTCGCCGACCCGGCCGCGTCCGGCGGCGACCCCGCCGACGCGTTCGACGTCATCGTGCCGTCCCTGCCCGGCTTCGGCTTCCCCGGCCCGCTCACCGGCTTCCCGGACGTCAACTTCTGGAAGGTCGCCGACCTCTGGCACATCTTGATGACCGAGACCCTGGGCTACCGGAAGTACGCCGCCGGCGGCTGCGACATCGGCGGGATCGTCTCCAGCCAGCTGGGCCACAAGTACGCCGACGAGCTGTACGGCATCCACATCGGCTCCGGGCTGCCGCTGGACTTCTTCGCCGGGCCCCGCGCCTGGGACTTCGCCCGGAACCGGCCCCTCACCGACGACCAGCCCGCCGACGTCCGCGCCCGCGTCGTCGAGCTGGACCGCCGCTTCGCGTCCCACCTCGCCGTGCACGTGCTCGACGGCGCCACCCTGGCCCACGGGCTGAGCGACTCGCCCGCCGGACTGCTCGCGTGGCTGCTGGAGCGCTGGCGCGCCTGGAGCGACAACGGCGGCGACGTCGAGTCCGTCTTCACCAAGGACGACCTGCTCACCCACGCCACGATCTACTGGGTGAACAACTCCATCGCCACGTCGATGCGCTACTACGCCAACGCCAACCGCTACCCGTGGACCCCGGCCCACGACCGCACCCCGGTCGTGCGGGCCCCGGTGGGCCTCACCTTCGTCACCTACGAGAACCCGCCTGGCGTCCACACCGCCGAGGAGCGCGTCCGGGCGTTCGAGAACGGTCCGCTGGCCGGCTTGTTCAACCACGTCAACGTCAACGCCCACGACCGGGGCGGCCACTTCATCCCCTGGGAGAACCCCGACGCCTGGGTGGGCGACCTGCGCCGCACGTTCCACGGCCGGAGGCCCTGAACGCACGATTTCCGCCTGGTCCGCATGCCACCACGATGAGGCAGGCCGAACGTGGAGGAGGCCGCGGTGGGAGCGTCCTGTGGACGCGGGGACGACGACCTGCGGCACTCTCGTACCGGCCGATGTCGGTGCACCGGCTGCCGCCGTGGTTGACGCGTCGGGCGTGCCCACGTGGCGGGCGCACGGGGTCGCCACCTGGCCGTTGACCGTCTTCCCGTTCTTCGACAACCCCGCCATCGTCAAGGCGAGCGGCGACCACTTCCCGTACGCGGTGCCGGATCAGGTGGACGTGACGCTGCGGGACGGCACCGCGCCGGGCTCGACCAGGTCGGGTTGCGGCGGCGGCACGAGCGGGAGCCGTCCGGGCGGGCTCCACCCGCGGTGTGGCGTGCCACGACGACTACGGCTCGGTGATCGCGGTGGTCGCCGACGCCTCCGACGGCCGGGTCCGGCGCGTCACCGCGGCCGTGGACGTCGGCACCGTGCTGCACCCGTCCGGGGTGCGCGCGCAGGTCGAGGGCGGCGTGATGGACGCGCTGTCCACGGTGTCGGGCGCGCAGATCACCGTGCGGGACGGGCGGGTCGTGCAGTCGTCGTTCCGGGACTACGCGTGGGCGCGCATCGACCAAGCGCCGGACATCGACGTGGTGCTCGTGCCGTCGGACGCGCCCATCGGCGGCCTGGGCGAACTGGCCTACCCGCCCGCGGCGGCGGCGATCGCGTTCGCCACCGGACGGCCCGTCACCGGGATGCCGGTGGGCGTGGAGGTGGGCTGAACCTCGCTGCGGCCGGAGCGCGCGGGTCACCGCCGGTCGACCTCGTCCAACCACCCGTCGGGTGTGGCGGTGAGCCGGTGGATCGTGTAGTCGCTCGTCCCGGCCGCGTTGAGGGCCGTGCGGTAGGCGGCCCCCGACAACGCGTCGGACTTGTCGGACCCGTCGGAGCCGGCTCGGGGCACCACGTCGGCGTAGTCGCGGGCGGCGGAGGGCGTGTGGGTCGGGTAGTACAGCGTCAGGCCGAGGAAGTCACGCGCGTCGCGGGTCGTCCGGAGTTCGTTGGGAACCGCCTCGTCCAGGGTGACGAGCACCGTGGACCTGAGGCAACACAGATCCTTGTCGTAGAGCGGCCCGTCAGGGTCCAACCTCCGGTAGTAGAGCAGCGCCGACGGCTGTTCGTTCGGCGAGGGGAGCTCGTCGAGCCACTCCATGTCCAGGACGTTGCGGATGTGCTCGTGCATGGTCGACTGGCGCAAGGCGATCTCGGCGAACGCTCCGTCCTGGGGGAAGAAGAGGACGGATTCGCCCCGCAGCGCCGACGGGACCCCGTCGAGGCGACGGTCGGGAACGGATTCGCCCCGCAGCCCCAACGGGAACCCGTCGAGAACGAGTTCGCTGCGGTCGGCGAACGTCGTGACCGTCGCACGGAAGTGGCGTCCGGGGCGCTGGTTGATCGCCCTGATCCGGTCGAGGGCCGTGCCGAGGTGACGGTCGTCGGTACCGCTGTTCACGAGTCGGACCACGGTGGGTGAACCGAGCCGGGCGCGTTCCCGCTGCGCGAGCGCGACCCCTTCGGCGACCGACCTGGCGGCCGGCGTCAGCGACGTCCCCACGCCCAACGGCAGGACGAGGGCGATCGTCGTGGCGCCGGGCACGCCCTCCGCCAGTTCGTTGCCCTCGCGCAATCGGGCGATCGCCTTCTCCGAGGCGGCGAGCCGGTCCAGGTCGGACGGGGCCAGCAGGCCGATGCAGGACGCGACTCCGTCGTCGTACACGCGAACCCGGTCGAAGTCGGCGCCCAAGTGCAGGACCGGCCTGCAGCGCAGGTGGGTGGCCGTGGTCAGCGTGACCACCGCGGTCGCACCGAGTGCGACTGCGAGCCCGACCGGCACCGCGCGCCGCCGCCGTCCGCGCGCCGGCGGCGCTGACGTCTCCACCGGTGTCGCCAGGCGGTCCTGGATGCGGACGTGGCGGAACTGGTACGCGCCACCGGACTGCCGCAGCAGGCCCCGGCTCCTGGCGTCGGAGAGGAAGTCGAGCAGCCGCCACGGCAACTTGCCTCGGACCGCGAGCACCGTGCTCGCGACGACGAACCGCGGCCAAGCCCTGGCGATGAACACGAGCACGGCCACCACGAGCAGCACCAGCAGGGACACGGTCTTGGCCTCTGTGGCATTCCACTCCCCCGCACCGGAGAAATCGCCGTCCCCGGATTCGCCGAGCCATCCCGCCAAACCCCGACCGAGCACCTCGCCTGTGAACGCGGTGACCGGCAAGGCCGGCAGGCTCAAGAGCCCGGCGACCGCGCCGGCGGCGAGCGCGCTCACGACCGAGGCCAGCCGGTCCTGCCGGAGGAACGCGATCGGGTCCGCGCGCAAGGGCCGTTCCGGGAGGGCGTCGAGCCAGTGGTGGACCGCGACCGCGGCGCCGACCACGACGACCAAGCCGACCAAGAACGCGGTCTGCGTCACGAATTCGGTGATGTCCGAGAAACCGGGGTCGTCGATCACGGTGAAGACACCGAGTCCCAGCACCAAGGGCAGGCCGGGCACGGCCACGAACCCCGCGCCGACCCGGAACCCCCGCCGGAGCCGGGCGGCCGAACCACGCCGGACCAGCGCCATGCGTCCGGGAGCACGCCCCGCCGTGCCGTGCCAGAGGACGGTGACCAGGGTCGCGACGATCACGCCCAGCAGCGCGCCTTGCTCGAACGTGTCCGCCGGGCGCTGCACGGAGGGGACAGCCAACGCCACGAAACCGAACACGATCCCGAACGCGACCAGCCCGAGGACGATGCCCAGCATCGGCGCGACCCACGGCGACACCACGTGGTCGGCCAACCGCCACCAGACCAGGCCGCGCTCGCGCCGGTCGTGCAGGTACCGGGCCAGGAACACCAACCACCGCCGCGCGGTCACGGCGTCCCAGCGGTCCGGCGCGGTCCCCGCCGGGTCGGGGGCGTACGCGGTGTCGATCGCGCGGTCCACCAGGTGGTCCTCGACCGCCAACCGGGACGGGAACCGGGCGACGTCGAGGAGTTCGCCGGGGTCACCGCCGCCGCGCTGGTAGGTCGTGTGCGCCAGCGACACCATCAACGGCGTCGACAGCGCGGCGGCCACCGGGCCGTCCGGCGCGCGTCGCAGGGCTTCGTAGACCGCCGACCACGACGTGCCGGCGGGCCAGTCGCCGACCGCGCTGAGGTAGCCGACCACGTCTTCGACGGCGACCGGGCGCACCCGCTGGACCGGGGCCTTCCTCAGGGCGGGCGCGCCGGCGTCGATCAGGTCGTCGTACTCCACCGAGCGGCACGTCAGCACCACCGGCCGGTCTACGCCGACCGCGGCGTTGATCCGTCGCACCGCGTGGCGCCTGGCGTCCTCGGGCACCTCGTCCAGCCCGTCGACCACCGGCAGCACCAGGCCGTTGGCGAGCAGCGTGCGGACCACGTCGTCCCGGCCGTTGTAGTACCCCGTGGCCACTGAGTGCACGATCCACTCGTCGAACGGGTCACGCACCGGATCCCACGACGACGCCGCCAACAACACCGGCACCGGCTCGTCGGGTTCCCGGTCCGCGAGCAGGCCGAGCGTGAGCAGGACGGCCAGCACCGACTTCCCCGAGCCCGGCTCGCCCAGCACCACCAGCCGCCCGCTGGCGATGCTCCGGTACTCGTCGGCCAACCCGGCGGCGGCGTCGTCGAACCGACCGTCCGTGCGCCCGGTCGACCAGGACAGCGGGAGCACCTTGGCGTCGCGCAGCCCTCGGGCCCGCGCTTCGTCCAGCCACTCGCCGCGCAGCGTCTCGGCAAGGTCCTGCGCCAGTTCGGCCGCCCCGAGCGAGGACCGCGGCGACCGGTTCAGCGCCAGCACGGCCGCGGCCAGCGCGGCGAGCCCGGTGAACGCACTGACCACGCTCGCCACCATGTCGCTCGCGGCGAGGTCACCGCTGACCACGGCGATCGCCAGGCCGACGAACGCGACTCCCACGACACCGAGCACCGCTGCACGTCGACGCTCACGACCCTTGATGCGCACTCGACCGCTTCCCGTGTTCTCCACACCGCCGGCGATCCGATGATTCTGGCACCGACGGGCGGATCAGGAGGCCGCATTCGATCACCCGTCGTGGTACGGCGTGTCGGCCGCGCTCACCGTCCGCGACTAATTCCGGTGGTGTCGCGGGGAGATCGACCTACCCTCTCCGCCATGGACACGGTGGACTTGTGGCGCCCGACCGGACGCGCCGAGCTGGACCTCGTCGCGGCGTCGCGGTGGCGGGCGTGGCCGCCGCGGCTGCCCGACCAGCCGATCTTCTACCCGGTGGCGAACCGCTGGTACGCGACGAAAATCGCGCGCGAGTGGAACGTGCCCGCCGGGGGCGTCGGCTTCGTCACGCGGTTCAGCGTGCGGCGGGACTTCCTCGACCGGTACCCCGTGCAGCAGGCCGGCGGTCGTGACGTGCTGGAGCACTGGGTGCCCGCCGAGGACCTGGAGGAGTTCAACGCCAACATCGTCGGCGCGATCGTGTGCGAGGCCGAGTACCGCGGCCCGGTCGCGGACGACGAGTTCGCTCAGGCCGAGGACCGGCTGGGACGTCCGCTGCCGGCGGCGTGGCGGCGCTACCTCCAGGGCGAGTCGTGGTTCCGCAGCGGCCGGCTGGGCGACGCGGTCGTCACCCTCTACACGCCGGCGGAGACGCTGAAGGCCACCGAGCACGCCGGTGCCGCGACCGTCGGCGACGACGGCTCACGCGGGCGGCTCGCGTTCGACCTGACCCGCGACCCCGCCCCGGTGTCGCTGCTGGGCGTCACGCCGGACCCCGTGCCGGTGGCCGCGGACGCGGGCGCGTTCACCACGCGGGTGGAGTCCGGCGACCTCTCCTGGTGACCCGCACGAGCCGCCGATGGTGCATTCGGGTGGCCGAACACCCTGCCAACAGACGCTGACCGCACCGGGACGGGATGGCTAGCGTCGAGGCCGTTGGGGGCTTCGTCACTTCCGGTCCACCGCCACCGCGGGTCTGCGACGCCCCCGGACCGCGCGATCCATCGCGCGCGCCGAAACCGGGAGGTATGTGTGTTCAGACCACGAAAGCGCGGGAAAGCCCTGGGAGCGCTCCTAGTGGCGGCAGGGCTGCTCTCCGCGCCGGCCACGGGCGTGGCCGGCGCGGAACCCGCGGCGGTGAGCGGCGGTGAGGCACCGGCGGTGAGCGCTACCGAGGCCGTGGCGGTGAGCGGCGCGGCGGTGAGCGTTGGTGACGCACCGGCCGCCGGCGTGCAGCCGCGCACCGTCACGCTCGTCACCGGTGACCGGGTCGTGGTGTCCGGCGAGGCGGTCGGGTCCTTCCGCCCCGGCCCCGGCCGCGACCACGTCACCTTCCACACGACCCACCGGGACGGTCGGCTGAACGTCGTCCCCGAGGACGCGCTCAAGGGCATCGCCGCGGGCAAGCTCGACCCGCGGCTGTTCGACGTCACGGGCCTCATCGAAGCCGGCTACGACGACGCCCGCAGCGACCACGTGCCGCTCATCGTCACCGGCACGCCCACCACCGGCCTGCGCGCCGCCCGCGCGCTGCCCGGCGCCGTGGCCACGCACGCGCCCAAGGCCGACGTCGGCGCCACGTTCCGGCAACTGCTCGCCGACCCCGGCGTGACCAGGGTGTGGCTCGACGGCGTGCTGCGCCCCTCCCTCGACCGCTCCACCACCCAGATCGGCGCGCCCGCCGCGTGGCAGGCGGGCCTGACCGGCAAGGGCGTCCGGGTGGCCGTGCTCGACGGCGGCGTCGACGGAGACCACCCCGACCTCACGGGCAAGGAGGTGGCCGAGCGCAACTTCACCGACGACCCCGACACCACCGACCTCACCGGGCACGGCACGCACGTCGCCGCCACCATCGCGAGCGGCGGCCGGACGTACCGGGGTGTCGCGCCCGACGCCCGCATCCTCGACGGCAAGGTCTGCGGCGCCAACGGCTGCCCCCAGTCCGCGATCCTGGCCGGCGTGCAGTGGGCCGTCGACGAGGGCGCGGACGTCGTCAACCTCAGCCTCGGCGGCTACGACTCGCCCGGCGTCGACCCGCTGGAGGAGGCGATCAACCAGCTGACCGAGAAGACCGGCACCCTGTTCGTCGTCGCCGCGGGCAACGGCGGGCGGTCCCGGTCGATCGACTCGCCGGGCAGCGCCGACGCCGCGCTCACCGTGGGCGCGGTCCGGCACGACGACGACCTCGCCCACTTCTCCAGCCGCGGCCCGCGCAACGGCGACGACGCGGTGAAACCCGACATCACCGCGCCCGGCTTGAACATCGTCGCCGCCAAGGCCGCCGAGGGCACCCTCGGCACGCCCGTCGGCAGGCGGCACGCGTCCCTGTCCGGCACCTCGATGGCGACACCGCACGTCGCGGGAGCGGCGGCGCTGCTCGCCCAGCGGCACCCCGACTGGACCGGCGCGCAGCTCAAGGCCGTCCTCATGGCCTCCGCGAAGCCGAACCCGGCGCTGACCGTGTTCGAGCAGGGCACGGGCCGGGTCGACCTGTCGCGCGCGATCACGGCGAACGTAGGCGCCACGCCGGTGAGCGTCACGTTCGAAGAGCAGCTGTGGCCGCACCACGACGACACGCCGGTCACCAAGACCGTCACCTACCGCAACGACGGCCCGGAGCCCGTCACGTTCGACCTCGCCGTCGAGCTGCGCGGCCCGAACGGCGCCGCCGCGCCCGCGGGCCTGCTCACCGTGACGCCGGCGAAGGTCACCGTGCCCGCCGGCGGCACGACCGCCGTCGCCGTCACCGCGGACACCAGGGTCGGCGCAGTCGACGGCGTCTACTCCGGCGCCGTGGTCGGGGGGCCGACGCGCGTCCCGGTCAGCCTCGCCCGCGAGGTCGAGAGCTACGACATCGCGATCGAGAACATCGACGCCGACGGCAACCCGGCCCTGGACAACTCGACCGCGCTCGTCGGGATGGACAACGACACCTACGAGAACCTGTACGGCCCGGACGGCACCGCCACCGCGCGCGTGCCGAAGGGCCAGTACATGGCGCGGGCGGTGATCCGCGCGTGGCCCAAGACCTGGGTGCTCGCCCGGCCGGTCCTGACCGTCGACGCCGACCACACCCGCTACACCTTCGACGCCCGCGTGGCGAAACCGGTGCGGGTCACCGCGCCCGATCCCGCCGCGGCGCCGATGATCGGCGACATCAACGTGTCCCGGCTCCTCAACGGCAGGCGCGTCGTGCTCAACACGGCGTTCATCGGCGGCTTCGGCGACATGGCGCTCGGGCACGTCGGCCCGACCCTGACCGACCAGGAGCTGACCGTCTCGATCGGCGCCCAGTTCCAGAGCCCGCCGGTCGACGGCACGCCGACGCACTACCGGTTCCGCTGGATGGAGCAGGGCGCGGTGCCCACCGGGTACACCCGCGCGCCCACGGCGGCCGAGCTGGCCGAGGTGCGGACCACGTTCGCGCCCGGCCCGGCCGACCGCCAGTACCTGCACAGCGGCAACGCCAGCCCGCCGGACGGCTCGGGCGGCTGGTCGGTGGGCCTGCCCGTGCCCTCGGGCGGCGCGGTGGTCGACCTGGTCACGCCCGACCGGCTCACCTGGAGCTGGGGTTTCCAGCGGCTGTCGCCCCAGTACCGGACCGAGGTCGACTACTCCTCGTTCAACCGCACCTACCGACTCGGCGAGCGGCACACGGAACGGTTCGTGCACCCGGTGCTCGGCCCCGGCCTGTCCGGCTATTCGGCCACCTACCTCGGCGTGCACGAGGACCGCGTCACGGCGCAGGTCCCGCTGATCAACGACCGCGACGGCAACCTCGGCCGGGGCAGCCACGAGTCGGCGCGCACCTCCGTGTACCGGGACGGGCGGCTCGTCGGCCAGATCCGCGACCAGTGGGGCGAGTTCACCGTGCCCGAGGGCGAGGGCCGCTACCGGGTGGAGCACGACATCGTCCGCGACCCGACGGCGCACGAGCTGAGCACGCGGGTCAGCGGCGCGTGGACGTTCCGGATGGCGACCCTGCCCGACGGGCACGGCCGCCGGCTGCCGCTGTCGGTGGTGCGGTTCAACCCGGAGCTCGACGCGGCGGGCAGCGCGCCCGCCGGACGGCTGCTGAGCGTGCCGCTCGCCGTGGAGCAGCAGGACGGCGCGGACAACGGCGAGGTGGGCCAGGTCCGGGTCGACGTGTCGTTCGACGACGGCAAGACCTGGCGGCGGGTGCCGGTCGCGGGCGGCGCGGCCCTGGTGCGGCACCCCGACGCGTCCGGGCACGTGTCACTGCGCGCGTCCGGCGCCGACAGCGACGGCAACACGTTCGAGCACACGGTGATCCGCGCCTACAAGATCACCCGGAAGTAGGGCCCGCCGGTGTCCCGGACCGGTCGACCACCGGTCCGGGACCCTCGGTCGGCGGTCAGCCCCAGACCGGCAGCCACGCCTGCCAGCGGTCCTCCTGGCACGAGTCCCGGCGGTTGAACTCGGCCGCGACGTCGACGCCGAACAACTGGCCGCGCACCTTGGCGTGCTGCGGTCCGAAGACCTGGTCGTAGCAGTTCGCGGTCGGCGGCGGCGGCTTGATGGCGCCCGGCGTCTTGCGGATCGCCTCGCACGCCGCCTTGGCCCACGGGTGGGTGCCGCCGTCGGGGTCGCAGGTGAGGCGGTACTGGCGGGCGACCGGCCCGAGCGGCTCGTACACGGTGATGGTGAGGTCGGTGGTCGGGGCCGCGGTCGCGGCGGGTGCGAGCACGGCGCCGAGGGCGGCCGTGACGGCCAGCGCGGGAAGCAGGCCGCGGGCGAAGCTGGTGACGGACACGGAGGTCTCCTCCAACTGATCGGCGTTGATCAAGTGGAACCGGCGGCGGTGTTCGCACCAGTAAACCATCTGTCCACAATGGACCTGCTTCGGCAGGCCGCAGCCCCCGCCGGCACGCGTGCCGCCGCCGGGAGGCACGATCTGGTCGACCCCGGAGGAACGATCGAGGACTGCCGACGATGACCCTGACGCACGCGACGCTGACGGAGGGCTGGCGACGGACCGGCGTGACCGAGGGCATGACGCTGATCGCGCACTCGTCGCTGTCCGCCCTCGGCCCGGTCGACGGCGGCGCGCCCGCCGTCGTGGAGAGCCTGCTCACGGCCGTCGGACCCACCGGCACGGTCGTCGTGCCGGCGTTCACGCCGCAGGTCGCCGACCCCGAGCCGGGCCGCGGTGGCGTGCCCGAGGCGGCCCTGCGGGCGCGGCGCGCGGCCGTGCCGCTGTTCCACCCCGGCCTGCCCAGCCCGATGGGCGCGATCGCGGAAGCCCTGCGCACCCGCCCGGACAGCGTTCGCAGCACGCACCCGCAGGCGTCGGTCGCCGCCGTCGGCAGGCACGCGCGGGACGTCGTGGCGCACCAGCCGCTGAACTTCGCGCTGGGCGCGGACTCGCCGTTCGGCCGGCTGCGCGACCTCGACGCGCGCATCCTGCTGATCGGCGTGCGGCACAACCGCGACAGCTTCCTGCACCACGCCGAGACGTTCACCCCGCGGCCGAGGTTGAAGCTGCGCCGGTTCCCGGTCCTGGTGGCCGGCGAGCGGGTGTGGCTGGAGGCGTTGGACGTCGGCGACGACAACGACACCCACTTCCCCACCGTCGGCGACGAGTTCGAGCGGCGGGCGGGCGTCGAGCGGACCGCGGTGGGCCGGGCGTCGTGCGTGCTGATCCCGGCGCGGCCGTTCGTGGAGTTCGCGGTCGGGCGGCTCGCCGAACTGCTCGACGGCGCTCAGGCGCCCCGGTAGAGCCGCTCGTAGGCGGCCTGCGCCGCGGCGTCCTGCTCGGCGTGCGCGGCACGGCGGGTCTCCGCGCCGAGACCACGCGGGTAGCCCTGCTTGACCAGGCGTTCCTCGGTGGTCTGCCACATGTACGACATGGAGTAGAAGTAGCCGACGAGCAGGCCGAGCACGATCGACAGCACGCGGATCAGCAGCGGTCCGGGCAGCAGGAGCAGCACCAGCACCGGCGACATCTGGATGAACCCGCGCACGAAGTGCCGCACCGCCCACGTGCGGCAGGTCACGTCGTGCAGCACCCACTCGTTGCACCGTTGCGGCAGCCGCCCGCCGAACGCGTACCACAGCCACTGGGCCGGGTTGGGCCTCGTTCCGCGCAGTGCCACCGGGCCGCCGCTCCTCATGTCGCCACCGTCGAACGGGCTCGTCGCGCCCACTCTACGGTCGGCGCGGGCACGGTCGGTGCGGGCACGGTCGGTGCGGGCACGGTCGGCGCGGCACGGTCGGTCGGCCGCGTCACGCGCGGTCCAGGACCACCGTGTGGTCGACCCGTTCCGGGAGTCGCGTGGTCAGCCGCCACCGTTCGGCCGTGGCGGCCAGGTTCACCTCCACCGAGTCCGCCGACACCCGGCCCACCCCGCCGACCCAGTGCGCGTTCCGCGCGACCAGGTCCGCCACGAGCGCGCGGTCGGGTTCGGCCACGGCGTCGTCCAGCGCCGTGCCGGCGAGCAGCGCGAGCAGCCGGCCCAGCACCGCGGCGGGCATCGCCGGATCGGTCGACTCCAGGGTCGCGTAGCAGTCGTCGTGCCCGGAGAACCACACGCGCGAGCCGACGAGACGGGGCAGCACCGGTTCGTCGTGGGCGGCGGTGCCGAGCGCGAGGGCGATCTCGTCCAGCCGGTCGGGGCTCGGCGGGCCGGGCAGGTCGACCAGGGTCAACTGGTACGGCGACCACCCGGCCAGGAACCGGGGCAGGTCGTCCCGCCGCAGCACCAGGACTTCCTCGCTGAGGCCGACGACACCGGACGCCAACGCCCCCAAGTGGTGGACCTTCGCGCCGACGCCCTGCTCCGCCGCGATGCGCGACGGCGGCCACTGCGCGTACTCCTCGTCCAGGAAGCTGACCGTCGCCAGGTCCACGACGGCGACGTGCTCGCTCGCCGCGCCCACGACGATGTCGGCCACCTCGGCGGCGGACGCCGCGGTCGCGTCGACCACCCAGGAGCCTTCGGCCTCGCGGGCGCTGAAGGTCAACGGGAACGGCGCGCCGCCGAACCCCAGGCCGTTCACCGCGAACGCGTGGTCAGGCACGATCGCCTCCCCGCAGCGAGTCGACCAGCGCGGTGACGGCCGGGTGCCACTCGCGCCCCGGCGGGCCGCTCGCCACCAGCCGCCGCACCACCCTCGGCCGCACCGGCACCAGGGTCAGCCCCGGCGCCGGCATCGACGCCACCAGGCCGGGCACGATCGAGATGCCGACACCGGCTCGCACCATCGCCAGCAACGTGCCCAACTCGCGCACCCGGTGCAGCGGGTCGAACGGCAGGCCCGCGTGCACCTGCCGCACGTGCCGCTCGCACCCGCCGCACGACAGCAGGAACGGGTCGTCGGCCAGGTCCGCCACGTCTACCTCGCCCTCACCGGCCAACGGATGGTCGGTGCGCAGCAGGGCGTGGAACGCGTCCTCGCCCACCAGCACGCCGTGACCGGGCGGCGGGTCGACCACCACGGCCATCTCCACCGTGCCGTTGGCCAGCCACTCGGCGACCTCGTCGTCCTCGCCCTCGAACACCCGCACCCGCACGTGCGGGAACTCCGCCTCCCAGCGGGACAGCAGGTCCGGCAGCAGCCCTTGGCACACGGTCGGCGGCGCGGCCAGCTTGATCGTGCCCCTGGCCGCGCCGCCGTGCCGCGCGGCCAGGTCCGTGATCGCCACCGACGCGGACACCGCGGCCCGGGCGTGCGCCACGACCTCCGCGCCGAACGCCGTGGGCCGCGGCCTGCCGCGCCGGACCAGCACCGGGTGGCCGAGGGTGCGTTCGAGCGCGGCCACGCCGTGCGACACGGCCGACTGGGTCAGGCCCAACGCGTCGGCGGCCGCGCCGAAACCGCCCTCGTCGACCACGGCGAGGAACGCGCGGAGCTGCGCGAGGTTCAGTGCCATGAACAACTCTCATGAGTGGGTGGGCGTCACTTGTTGGACTCATCATCGCAGGCGAGGCGATCCTCGCCCGGTGCAGACGTCCGGGAAGTTCGTGCTGCTGTCCGCGATCTGGGGCGGCAGCTTCGCGTTGATCAAGGTGGCGGTGGACGCGGGCGTGCCCCCGGTGTGGGTGGCGTTGGCCCGCTGCCTGTTCGGCGCGCTCACGCTGTGGGCGATCTGCCTGGCGCAGGGCGCGGCCGTGCCGCTGGACCGGCGCACCTGGGGGCACGCGGCGGTGGTCGCGCTGCTGCTCAACGCGGCGCCGTTCACGCTGCTCGCGCACGGCGAGACGCAGGTCAGCTCAGTGCTGGCCGGTGTCTTCAACGCCACCACGCCGCTGACCACGCTGGTGTTCGTGCTGCTGATCGTGCCGAGCGAGCGGATGACGCGGGCGCGGGTGGCCGGGCTGCTGGTCGGCTTCACGGGCGTGCTCGTGGTGCTGGGCGCGTGGCGCGGGTTGGCGGACAACGTCCTCGAAGGCAGCCTCGCGTGCCTGGCCGCGACCGCCTGCTACGGCGCGGGTTTCGCCTACACCCGGCGGTTCTTCTCCGGCGGCGACCACAGCGCGAGCGCGTTGTCGGCCGTGCAGATCACGTGCGCGACGCTGCAGCTGGCGGTGGTCGCGCCCGCGTTGGGCGGGGCGCCGTCGTGGCCGGGGACGTCGGCGGCGGTGGCGCTGGTCGTGCTCGGCGCGGCCGGCACCGGGCTGGCGTACGTGCTGAACCTGGACGTGATCCGGGCGGCCGGGCCGGCGGTGGCGTCCACGGTCACCTACGTCACGCCGCTGTGGTCGACGGCGATCGGCGCGCTGCTGCTCGGCGAGCCCGTCGGGTGGCACGCGGTGGTCGGCGGGGTGATCGTGATCGGAGGTGTGCTGCTGGCCCGCTCCCGACCGAATGTGAGGATCTCTGCATGAACGCGATCTACGTCTTCGTGCCGGGCTCCAACTCCAACTCGTTCCACTTCTCGCCCCTGCTGCGCGAGCTGACCCTGCTCGGCCACCGCGCGCTCGCCGTCGACCTGCCCGGACACGGCTTCGACGCCACGTTCTCCGCGTCCTACCAGGCACCCCAGGACCCGGCCGCGCTCGCCGTCGAGCCGGCCGGCCTCAAGGGCGCGAGCCACGCCGACAACGTCGCGCACGTGATCGACGTGGTGCGGCGGGCGGGCAAGCACGGGCCGGTGGTCCTCGTCGGGCACAGCCGGGGCGGGATGACCCTGACCGGGGTGGCGAACGCCGTCCCCGAACTGCTGCACCGGGTCGTGTACGTGTCCGCGTGGTGCTGCGTCGACGCGACCGTCGGCGAGTACTCGGAAGGGCCGGAGTGGGCGTCGAGCGCGCTCAACGACCTCCCGGGCCTGCTCGCGGGCAACCCGGCCGACCTCGGCGTGCTCCGGATGAACTGGCGCACCGCCGACCCGGACCTGCTGGCCAAGCTCAAGGCCGCGATCCTGGCCGACGGCACGGACGCCGAGTTCCTGGCCGCGCTGAACACCCTGGAGCCGGACGAGAGCCTGGACGGCGGCACCGACCGCGTGGACCCGGACGCGTGGGCACGGCTGCCGCACACCTACGTCCGGCTGGCCGGCGACCGCTCGCTCCCGGTCGCGCTGCAGGACCGGTTCATCCGCGAGGCCGACGCGCTGCTCCCGGACAACCCGTTCGACGTGCGCACCCTCGACACCAGCCACATGGGTTTCCTGGTCCGGCCGCGGGAGTCCGCCGCGGTGCTCGCCGAACTCGGGTAGTCCCGGTCCGGCGACAGAATCCCGGTTTGTCGAGTTATTGCGTGACGCTGCTCACTTCTTGCATGCTGGTGCCGTCCCTCCAACGAAGGAGCGTGCGGTGCCCCTGTCACGCAGGACATTCTTCGGATCGGCCCTGGCCGCCTCCGCCCTGACCACCACCACGTCGACCCCGGCGGGCGCGGCGAGCCCGCCGGGCGACGTGGTCGGCAAGATCACCGTCGGCTACCAGGGCTGGTTCGCGGCACGGGGCGACAACTCGCCGATCAACGGCTGGTGGCACTGGAGCGACAACTGGGGCCAACCGCCGTCGCCGACCAACCACGCGCTGATGGCCTGGCCGGACATGACCGACTACGCGACCAGGTACCCGACGGCGTTCGGCGCCCTGGGCGACGGCCGACCGGCGACCGTGTTCTCCAACCACGACTACCAGACCGTGGACGTGCACTTCCGCTGGATGCGCGAGTACGGCTGCGACACCGCCGCGTTGCAGCGGTTCAACCCGAACGGTGGCGAGGGCCCGATCCGCGACGCCGTCACCGCGCACGTCCGGCGGGCCGCCGAGGCGCACGGCGTGAAGTTCTACCTCATGTACGACGTCACGAACTGGACCGCCATGCAGTCGGAGATCAAGGCCGACTGGCTGGACAAGATGCGCGCGCACACCGCCTCCCCCATGTACGCGCGCCAGAACGGCAAGCCGGTCGTGTGCGTCTGGGGCTTCGGCTTCAACGACCCCGGCCGCCCGTTCACACCGCAGCAGTGCCAGGACGTGGTCGACTGGTTCAAGGGCCAGGGCGTGTACCTGATCGGCGGAGTGCCGACCCACTGGCGGCGCGAGATCGAGGACTCGCGGCCCGGTTTCGGCGGCGTCTACCGCAGCTTCGACATGATCTCGCCGTGGATGGTGGGCCGGATCGGGACTGTCACGGACGCCGACCACTTCCACGCGAACGTGAACTCGCCGGACCTGGCCGAGTGCGCCAGGCTCGGCATCGACTACCAGCCGTGCGTGCTGCCGGGCGACCTGTCCCGGCGGCACCGGGCGCACGGCGACTTCATGTGGCGGCAGTTCTACAACATGGCCCGGCTCGGCGTGCAGGGCGTCTACATCTCGATGTTCGACGAGTACAACGAGGCCAACCAGATCGCCAAGACGCCGGAGACGCAGGCGGGCATCCCGGCCGGCTCCGGTTTCCTCGCCCTGGACGAGGACGGCACGCGGTGCTCGTCGGACTACTACCTGCGGCTCACCGGTGACGGCGGCCGGATGCTCAAGGGCGCGATCGCGCTGACCCCCGTGCGCCCGACCAAGCCGATGCTCTCCGACACACCGCCCGTCGACCGCGACCTGGCGGCGGGCAGGCCGACCACCCAGAGCGGCCAGACCCAGCACTACGGCAGCCACTTCGCCGTCGACGCCGACCCGCACAGCTACTGGGAGAGCGTGAACGGCGCGTTCCCGCAGTGGATCGGGGTCGACCTCGGCACGGTGGCCGCGCCGCGCCGGATGGTGCTGAGCCTGCCGCCGAACCCGGCGTGGGGCCGTCGCACGCAGACCATCGCGGTGGAGGCGGGCGTGGACGGCTCGGCGTTCACCACGGTCGTCGGCGCGACCGGCTACGTGTTCGACCCGGCCACCGGCAACGCGGTCACCGTCGCGCTGCCCGCCGGCGTGAGCGCCCGGCACGTGCGGCTGCGGTTCAGCGGCAACACGGGCTGGCCGGCCGGTCAGCTGGCCCGGTGGCAGGTCTACGGCTGAGCCCTGGGAGCGCTCTCTCGGTACGCTGCCGCCCATGACGAGCGTTCTGGTCACGGGGTCGGCGGACGGTATCGGTCGGGAGACGGCGGCGACGCTGGTGTCGCTCGGGCACCGGGTGGTGCTGCACGCGCGCGACGCGGCGCGGGCCGGGCAGGCGCTGGCCGCCGTGCCGGGCGCGGACGGCGTGCTGGTCGGCGACCTCTCGTCGCTGGCGCAGACCAGGGAGCTGGCCGCCGCCGCGGAGCCCTTCGACGTGGTGATCCACAACGCGGGGCTCGGCGGCGGCCTGCCCGAGCGGACCGTCACCGACGACGGCCTCGAACTGCTGTTCCAGGTCAACGTGCTGGCGCCGTACCTGCTCACGGCCCTGATGCCCCGGCCGCGGCGGCTGGTCTACCTGACGTCCGGGCTGGAGTCGCAGGGCGTGGCGGACCTCGACGACCTCCAGCACGAACGCGGTCCGTGGCACGGCATGCAGGCGTACTCGGACTCCAAGCTGCTGGACGTGGCGCTGGCGTTCGCGGTGGCCCGCCGGTGGCCGGACGTGCTGAGCAACGCGGTCGACCCCGGCTGGATCAAGACCAAGCTGGGCGGCCCGGACGCCACGGACGAGCTGCCGACGGGCGCCGACACCCAGGTGTGGCTGGCGACGAGCGACGAGCCCGCCGCCACCGTCACCGGCCGCTACTTCAAGTGGCGCGAGGACCTGCGCGCCAACCCCGCCGCGTACGACGTGGAGGTCCAGGACCGCCTGCTCGACGCCTGCGCGGAGATCACCGGCGTCAAGCTGACGTGATCAGCTCCCAGCCGAACGGCGTCGCCACGAGCAGCGCGGCGGCCAGCCGGTAGGGCAGCCGCCGCACCGCCGTGACGCGGGTGACGACGTGGTTGAGGCCGACGACCACCGGCAGGAAGACGACCCACAGCACGGCCGCGAGCAGCACCACCGGGGCGAAGCCCTCCTCGACCAGGTCCGAGTCGTACGGCGTCCAGCCCCACTCCTGCACGACCACCGTGCCGAGCAGCCACAGCGACAGCACCGGGTAGTAGCCGGCGAGGCCGAGGGCCAGGTTCATCGGCACGCCGATCGCCCACCCCGCCCACGCGGGTCCGGCACGACGTGCGGTGGCTCGCCCGGTCATGTGGTCCTCAGTCCTCCTCGGCCTGGGGAAAAGGACGCGCCGCCACCGAGCCGGGTTGCCTACGATCCCGGCCGTGCCACCGCCTTCGAGACCTCCCCGGACGGCGTTGGCCGCGTTCGGCGTCACGGCCGAGCCCGTCGTGCTGCCCGGCGGCCGCGGCGGCACGTGGCGGGCCGGCGGGCTCGTCCTCAAGCCGGTGGACTTCGAGCCCGAGACGCGGTGGCGTGCCGACGTGCTCGCCGCGCTGCCGCCGTCGACCGCGTTCCGGGTCGCGCCTCCCGTGCGGTCCGCGACCGGTGACTGGGTGGTCGACGGGTGGGAGGCGTGCCGGTTCGTGGCGGGCGAGCCGGACGTCGGCAGGCCGGACGACGTGCTGCGGGCCGGGATCGCGTTCCACGCCGCCGTGCGCGACGTGCCCCGGCCCGCGTACCTCGACCTGCGCGACGACCCGTGGTCGGTCGGCGACCGGGTCGCCTGGGAGGAGGCGCCGGCGGACGTCGGCCCCGCGGCCCTCGATCTGCTGGAGCCGCTCGTCGCGGCCCGCCGGCCGGTGGACCTGCCGGCCCAGGTCGTGCACGGCGACCTGCCGGGCAACGTGCTGTTCGCCGCCGGCCTGCCGCCCGCGGTGATCGACTGGCCGCCGTACTGGCGTCCCGCGTCGTGGGCGGCGGCGGTCGCGGTCGCGGACTGCCTGTGCTGGTACGGCGCCCCGCCGGCACTGGTCGACCGGTGGTCGCACCTGCCGGGGTGGGATCAGGTGCTGCTCCGGGCGTTGATCTACCGGATCGTCACCCACAACCGCGCGTCCGGCGACTGGCCGGCGGACCAGCTGCGCGCCTACCGGCCCGTGATCGACCTGGTCGTGGCCCGGCTCAGCCGGCCAGGGTCTCCTCGGTGACCCGCCACAGCCGCTCGGCCGCCTCCGGGTCGAGCGCGTGGGCCGCGACACCGCTGATCATGCTGCCGCCCTCGTGCGGCAGGGCCTCGGCGCAGTCCTCGAAGTACCGACCGCCGACGCCCTCCAGCAGCGGTGACGCCGCCAGCAGCACCGACGTGGCCGCGCCCTGCTCCGGCGTCTTCAGCCGGAAGCCGTCGGCCACGGCGCCCTCGATCATCGCCTCCATCTGCGCGGGATCGGCGTGCCGCTGGAGGTTCGTCATGATCCCGCCGGGCATCACGGCGTTCACCGTGATCCCGTCGGCCGCCCAACGCTTGTTCGCGGCCACGGCGAACAGGATGTTCGCGGTCTTCGACTGCCCGTACGCCGTCCACGGGTCGTACGGCCGGTCGGTGTAGTGGATGTCGTCGAAGACGACCGGCGACATGAGGTGGGCGCTGGAGCTCACGACCACGACCCGTGCGCCCTCCGCGGCCAGGAACCGGTGCAGGCCGTTGGTCAGCGCGAAGTGGCCGAGGTGGTTGGTGGCGAACTGGAGTTCCCAGCCCTCCGGCGTGCGGGTCTCCGGCGTGGCCATCACGCCCGCGTTGTCGACGAGGACGTGCAGCGGGCCGTCCCAGCCGGCGACGAACGCCGCCACGGACGCCTGGTCGGCCAGGTCGACCCGGGCGACCCGGACGTCGCCGCCGATCTCGTCGGCCACCCGCCGCCCGGCCGCGGTGTCGCGGACCGCCAGCGTGACCTCCGCGCCCGCCGAGGCCAGCGCCCGCGCCGTCTCGACGCCGATGCCCGACGCGGCGCCGGTGACCACCGCACGCCGGCCGGTCAGGTCGACACCGGCCACGACCTCCGCCGCGGTGGAGTCCGCGCCGAACGGCGTGGTGATGTGCTCGGTCATGATCTGCTCCCCTGTCGTACACTGAAGCGGAGGTTCCTCCGGTAACTCCACCTTAAGCGGAGGTTCCTCCGGTTAGCAGTGAGAGCCGCGTCACACCCGTATGGAGGCACCGTTGTCCCGCCCACTGCGCGCGGACGCCCAGCGCAACCGCGACCGCCTGATCGAGACGGCGCTGGAGGCGTTCACCACCGAGGGCGCGGACGCCACGCTGGACGCGATCGCCAAGCGCGCGGGCGTGGGCATCGGCACGCTCTACCGCCACTTCCCCACCCGTGAGGCGCTGGTGGAGGCGGTCTACCGCAACGAGCTGGCGAAGCTCTGCGACGCCGTGCCCGAGCTGCTCTCCACCCTGCCGCCGCACGCGGCGACCAGGGTGTGGATGGACCGGTTCGTCGCCTACATGGCCACGAAGCAGGGCATGGGTGAGGCGTTGCGCGCCGTCATCGCGTCCGGCGGCGACCCGTACGCGGAGAGCAAGGACCGGCTGACCGAGGCGATGCGCACGCTGCTGGCCGCCGTCGACCGCCCGGACGTCGAACCGCTCGACGTGATCGCCACGATCGGCGGCATCGCGCTCACCGTGCCCGACGTCGGCCCGGCGGACGGCATGCTCGACCTCGTGATGGACGGCCTGCGCTACCGGCCCTGACGTCCTACCGGCCCTGGACCACCGGCAGCGCGCCGTCGACCGCCACGGGTTCGGCAGTCGCGGGTTTGCCAGTCGCACGCCGCTTGCCGACGAGCTGCCGGCTCAGGTCGCCGCGCAACGTGGACACCGCGTCGAGCACGTAGTTCTGCCGCACCCGCCACGGGCCGCGGTCGCCTTGGCGCGGGAACGCGTCGATGGCCCGCTGGATGTAGCCGGACGCGAGGTCCAGCAGCGGGCGGCGGGTCAGCGGGCGGTCCGGCGTGGGTACGACGGACGCGTAGCCGTGCCGGTCCATGTGGTTGACCACCCGGCACACCAGGCGTGAGGTGAGGTCGGCGCGCAACGTCCACGACGCGTTCGTGTAGCCGACGCACACGGCGAAGTTCGGCAGCCCGGTGATCATCGCGCCGCGCCAGATGAACTGCTCGGACAGCTCCACCCGCCGCCCGTCCACGCTCGGCGCGATCCCGCCGAACGCGAGCAGCCGCAAACCGGTCGCCGTCACCACGACGTCGGCGCGGAGCTCCCGGCCGGACTTGAGCCGCACGCCGTCCGGCGTGAACGTGTCGATGTGATCGGTGACGACCGACGCCCGACCGTGCTTGAGAGCCTTGAACAGGTCCGCGTCCGGGATCGCGCAGAGCCGCTGGTCCCACGGGTCGTAGGTGGGGGTGAAGTGCTCGCGGATCGCGTCGTCGTCGTTGAGCACCTTGGCGGACAGCCCGGTGAGCACCTTGCGCGCCGCCTTCGGCCAGCGGCGGCAGAACTGGTAGAACGCCAGGCCGAACAGGATGTTCTTGGCGCGGATCAGCCGGTGCGCGGCGTTGGCGGGCAGCAGTTCGCGGACCTTGTCGGCGAGCTTGTCGCGACCGGGCACCACACCGATCCACGTCGGCGAGCGTTGGAGCATCGTGACGTGCGCGGCGGTCTCGGCCATCGCCGGCACCAACGTCACCGCCGTCGCCCCGCTGCCGACCACGACCACCCGTTTGCCCGCGTAGTCCAGGTCGTCGGGCCAGAACTGCGGCCGCACGACGTCGCCGCGGAACGACTCGATGCCGGGGAACACCGGGTCGTGGCCCTGGTCGTAGTCGTAGTAGCCGGCGCAGGAGTAGAGGAAGTCGCAGGTGATCACGCTGTCCGTGACGGTGTCGTGCTCGTCGCGGCGGCTGATCGTCAACGTCCAGCGGGCGGTCTCGGTGGAGAAGTCGGCGGCGACCACCTTGGTCCGGTAGCGCACCAGCCGGTCGATCCCGAACTCGGCGGCGGTGTCCCGGATGTAGTCGAGGATCGACGGGCCGTCCGCGATCGACTTCGCCTCGCGCCAGGGCTTGAACGGGTAGCCGAGCGTGAACATGTCCGAGTCCGACCGGATGCCGGGGTACCGGAAGAGGTCCCACGTCCCGCCCATCGTGTCGCGGGCTTCGAGGATCGCGACGGACTTGCCCGGACACTCGTCCCGCAACCGGTAGGCCGCGCCGACACCGGACAGTCCGGCGCCCACGATCACGACGTCGAGGTGCTCGGGAGTGGTCATGCCCTCCAGTGTGCTGGACCTGCCAACCCCCTCCGACCTGGGGTAACACCAAGGGTGGCGGCGGTCACCCGAACACTGTCGAGTGAACTTGACATTCGGCAATCCAGAAAACGCCGTTATCGTTGCCGTCAAACGTCGGTTGAAGAAATGAGGAGCCCGAGCAACCACCCCTGCGAACGCCCCCGCCGGGCCGACCCAGCGGCAGTACCCCAGCGGCGGGCCTCGGCGGCCCGACCCAGCGGCATGAGCCGCGGGGCATGAGGTGGGCTTGATCGGTCGGGTGGCGTGATCGGTCGGGGCGGGTCGATGTCGGGTGCGTGAAGGTGAGCCCGAGGCGTGCGCGGCGGGCCAGAATGGTGAGGAACGTCGACGTTCGAGGAGGCCGCATGTCCCAGCTCTCGCCCTACCGGTTCGCGGGTGGCACGGCGGTGGTGACCGGGGCGGCCAGTGGGATCGGCGAGCACCTCGCGTACGGGTTGGCGCGGCGCGGCAGTGGGCTCGTGTTGATCGACCGGGACGCCGAACGGCTCGCGGCGGTGGCCGGGAAGATCCGGGGCGTCCAGGTCGAGACGGTCGTGGCCGATCTGGCGGACATCGCAGGGCTGGACGGGCTCGCGGCGCGCGTGCTGGCCGCCAACCCGAGGATCACGCTGCTGGTGAACAACGCGGGCGTGGCGTTGGGTGGCACGTTCGACCAGGTCGGCGCCGACGAGTTCGACTGGGTCATGGACGTCAACTTCCGCGCGCCCGTCGCGTTGACCCGGCTGTTCCTGCCGACGTTGCTGGCGACCCCCGGTAGCCACGTGGTCAACGTGTCCAGCCTCTTCGGGCTCATCGCGCCACCCGGTCAGACCGCGTATTCCGCCAGCAAGTTCGCCCTGCGCGGGTTCAGCGAGTCGTTGCGCCACGAACTGGCGGACCGCGCCGTGGGCGTGACCTGCGTCCACCCGGGCGGCATCCGCACCAGGATCGCGGAGTCCGCGCGGGTGGCGGCCGGGGTCGACGCGGCGGAGGCGGCGCGGGGCAAGGAGAGCTTCGCGAAGCTCCTCACCTATCCCCCGGACAAGGCGGCCGAGCGGATCCTGGCCGGTGTGGCGAAGCGCAAGGGCCGGGTGCTGATCGCGTGGACCGCCGTGGTGCCCGACCTCCTGGCCCGTCTCTTCCCCACCTCGCACCTGGCCGTGATGAACCGCCTCAGCCCGGCCGCCGCCCGCACCTCGGGTCAGCGCAACACGACCTCCACCGGCACCTGAGTCACCTGGTCGAACGACGTGATCACCGGCGACACGCGGTAGGCGTCGGTGTCGAAGAGGGCCCGCAGGTCGACGTGAGGGTCCTGCATCGACGCGGCCAGCTCGTCGGCCGCCGCAACGTCCTCTTCGGACAGTTCCGGCGCGTCGCTCAACCCGCCCCACAGGTCCCAGAGGATCATCTCGTGCTTGTTCAACGACGCGAGGTCCTGCACGAGGTCGTGCCGCACCTGGGTCAGGCCGCGCGTGCCGGGGATGGTCAGCTCCGGTGACACCACGAACCGCTCGGGGTCGATCGCGCCCGACCGGCACGCCCGCCACGCGTCCGCGCCCACCAGGAACCGGTCCCTCGGCACGTCCATCAGGTCGACGCTGCCGTCCAGGAACTGCGGGTCGACCAACCGCCACCGCCTCCCGTCCCACACCTCGGCGACCACGTGGTCCATGTACCAGTCGGGCGAGAGGTACCCGGCGAACCCGACCCGCGACCGCGCCGGGATCCCGTGGTGCCGCGCCATCGACACGAACAGCAGCGTGAAGTCGCGGCAGCAGCCCACGATCCGCTCGGTCGGCGCACGCTCCTCCGCCAACGGCGCGGGGTTGAGCGCGCGCAGCCGGGCGAACATGTCCGCCGCGTACCGCAGGTCGACCTCCGCCAGCCGTTCCGCCGGGAACCCGTGGTCGGTGATGTCCCCGTTGCCCCAGAAGTGGAACACCAGCCCGGACGCGACCCGCCGCAGCTCGGCCAGGTCCGGTCCGACGCCGGCCAACCACTCACCCGCCGGACCGGGATCGGTGAACCGGCTGTGCGTGGCGTAGTCGATCATGTGTGGCTCCCCTCGCCCTGTGTGCCGCCCTGTCTAACCCCTACCCCAGGGGCACGGTCAAGCGGTCACGGTGAACAGCACGTAGCCGTAGCTCAGCTCCCGCCGGCCGGGGTTCGCGCGGACCCAGCCGTCCACCACGTCGCCGGGGAACTCGATGCGCAGCACGGCTTCCAGCTCCGCCGCGTCACGGCAGCGCCACGACGCCATCACCTCGGTGCGCTCGGCGCCCCGTTCGCGCCACCACGCGTCGGTCGTGTCGGCGGTCCACTGCGCCGACGCCCACGGTGAGGCGGTGAGCAGGTCGGCGAACTCACCGCGCCGCCCGTCGTTGTCGATCACGACGAGCGTGCCGCCGGGCCGCAGCACGCGCCGCACCTCGGCGAGACCGGCGTCGCAGCCGGGCGGGAAGAAGTAGGCGAACCGGGCGTGCACGACGTCCACGCTCGCGTCGGCCAACGGGATGTGCTCCGCCGAACCGTGCCGCACCGTCCCCCGCTCCGCCGCCCTGACCAGCAGGTCCGGATCGGGCTCGACCCCGATCGCCTCGGCCGCGTCCACCGCGTAGCGGGGCAGCCAGAACCCCGTGCCGCAGCCCAGGTCCAGCACCGTGCGCCCAGCCCAGTCGGCCCGCTCGCGCAACGCCCGCCACAACCGCCCGTCGGGGTCGATCGCCTCGTTCTCGCGCTCGTAGACGTCGGGGTGGTCGGCGATGTTGGGCGCGCGGTGGAAGTCGGAGAACACCCCGTCACGGTAGAGGGTCACGCCGGGAAACCCCGGGCCTGGCGGTGGGCGGCGGTGTGACGGTCATGACGAAACCGCGGTGGCGTGGGATTCACAGGTTTCCACAGGAAGCGGTGGACCTGCGGGTTGCCCGCCCACTTGGACTAGTGCGACCGGACCAGTGGAATGGGCCGCGTATCTGATCGACAAATGCTGGTACATGTGTTGGTGAGGGCGGCCACAGGGGGTGCGTTCGTCCCACCCGGGATTCCCGGGCGTACCAAATGACGTGGGGGATCGATGAAACAGCACGGCACGAACAGCTTCTTCGTCGTGGGCGAAGGAGTGCTCGAGTTCGACCGCGACGGCACGGCGACGACCCGTGCGCCGCTCACCGTCGAGGAGTTACGGCGGTTCCGGTTCTCCCGCTTGGGTCCTGAGGGGACTCCGCTGGACGAGGAGACCAGGATCGCGTTGGCCACCGCCATGACCGCGGACGTGCCGCAGCCCGACTCCGCGGACCCGTCGATCCCGGCGGGTTTCACCTACCTCGGCCAGTTCGTCGACCACGACCTGACCATGGACCGCACCGAGTCGCAGCTCGGCGAGGACGTCACGCTCGACGAGCTGGTGCAGGGCCGCTCGCCCGCGCTGGACCTCGACTCGGTGTACGGGCGCGGTCCCCAGGACCGCACCGACCGCATCTTCTACGCCGCGGACGGCGTGAAGCTGAAGGTGGGCAGCACCTCGCCGGTGCCGTTCCCGGACGAACGGGTCAACGTCGCGTTGGAGGGGTTCGACCTGCCGAGGTTCGGCGCGGCGGGCACGACCGGGGCGGACCGGCGCAGGCCGCTGATCCCGGACAGCCGCAACGACGAGAACCTGGCCGTCGCCCAGACCCACCTGGCGTTCATCAGGTTCCACAACCGGGTCGTGGACGAGCTGGCGTTGCGCGGGCTGACCGGGCCGCGGCTGTTCACCGCGGCACGCGAGCAGGTGGTGCGCCACTACCAGTGGATGCTGCGCACCGACTTCCTGCCGCGGATCGTGGACCCGGCGATCGTGGACGACGTGTTCGCCAACGGTCGGCGGTTCTTCGAGGCGCCGGGCCGGGGCCGGTCGCCGCACGGGCTCCAGCCCACCATGCCGCTGGAGTTCTCGGTGGCGGCGTACCGGTTGGGCCACAGCATGATCCGGGGCGCGTACCAGTGGAACCGGGTGTTCAACTCGGACGGGCCGGGCGGCGCGGCCACCCTGTTCCTGCTGTTCGTCTTCACCGGCACGTCCGGCAACTTCGACCCGGGATCGACGCTGCCGGACCTGGACAACCCCAACTCGGGCACGGTCGACACGCTGCCCACCAACTGGATCGCCGACTTCCGCAGGCTGTTCGACTTCACCGAGGCCGACCGGCCGGACCTCGCGCCGCCGACGGCCGACGGCGGGAACGTCACCAAGCGGGTCGACAGCCTGCTGGTGAACCCGTTGACCCAGCTCCCGGCGGGCACGTTCGCCGGGCGCGGCACCACGTTCCCGGAGATCGAGCGCAACCTGGCGTTCCGCAACCTGACCCGGGCGAACATGGTCCGGCTGGCCAGCGGGCAGCAGCTGGCGGAGTTCTTCGGCGTGGAGCCGTTGACCGACGAGCAGATCCTGGTCGGCGACGGGGGCGTCACGTTGGACGCGCTGACCGACGCGCAGAAGGCCGCGGTGACCGTCGCGACCCCGTTGTGGTTGTACGTGCTGCGGGAGGCGGAGTTCAACCACGGCAGGCTCGGGCCGGTGGGCGGCCGGATCGTGGCCGAGGTGTTCCACCGCGCCATCGAGGGCAGCCGCACGTCGATCGTCCGCGAACCGTCGTGGCGGCCGGCGTTCGGACCGGACGCGCAGACGTTCCGGATGACGGACCTGCTGCTGTTCGCGTTCGAGGGCAAGGCGGACCTGCTCAACCCGCTCGGCGACTGACGTTCGCCCGCGACCGGTCCCTCTCGAAGGCCGGGGACCGGTCGCGCGGCCAACGCCCACCGCTCACGCGTGGCGGACCCACTCGCGGTGGAAGCCCTCGACGTGGCGGGTGACCCTGGTGGCGGCCAGCTCGCCGTCGCCCGCCTGGACGGCGCGCAGGATCGACCGGTGCTCGCGGCGCAGCCGCACGGCGGTCCGCGACCAGTCCGGCAACGCCTGCACGGCGTCCAGCACGGTCCGGTGGATCGCGTCGCGCAGCGCCGCCATGATCGCGGTGTTCACGGCGTTGCCCGCGGCGGCGGTGAGGGCGACGTGGAAGTCGGCGTCGAGCTGGTGGAACGCGTCCGCGTCCAGGTCCGGCGCGTCCATCCTGGTCAGCAGCTCGGCGGCCCGGACGAGGTCGGGGTGGTCGGGCCGGACCGCGGCCGCGCGCACGGAGTGGCTCTCGATCATCACCCTGGTGCCGACGAGGTCGGCCATCGGCAGCCGGCGCGTGGCCAGGTGCAGGCGCAGGGCCGCGCCGAGCCCGCCCGCCGGATCGGCGATGACGGTGGTGCCGGCGTCCGGTCCCGAGCCGACGCCGCTGCGCACCACGCCCATGGCCTGCAGCACCCGGATCGCCTCGCGCACGGTGGCGCGGCTGACACCGAGGTCCTCGGCCAGCTTCCGCTCGGCGGGCAGCTGCTGCCCCACGCCGAGCCGGCCCGCGCTCAGCTCCGCCTCGACGTGCCGCAGCACCTCGCCGTACCCGGACAAGGGAACACCTCCGCACTGTGGTCTGACCACAGCCTGGTGTGGTCAGACCACAGAGTCTAGACTCACCGCGGTGAGAGTCGCGCTGTTCGTCACGTGCCTGGTCGACGGTCTGTTCCCGGACGTCGGCAAGGCCACCGTCCGGCTGCTGGAACGGCTCGGCCACCAGGTGGTCGTCCCGTCCGCCCAGACCTGCTGCGGCCAGATGCACATCAACACCGGCTACCCCGGCCAGGCGATGCCGGTGATCCGCAACCACGTCGAGGCGTTCGAGGGCGCCGACGTGATCGTCGCGCCCTCCGGGTCGTGCGCGGGATCGGTGCGCCACCAGCACGCCGACGTGGCCCGCAAGCACGGTGACGCGAAGCTGGCCGAGGCCGCCGCGGACACCGCCGCGCGCACGTACGAGCTGTCGGAGTTCCTGGTGGACGTCCTGGGCGTCACCGACGTGGGCGCGTACTTCCCGCACCGGGTCACCTACCACCCGACGTGCCACTCGCTGCGCGTGCTGAAGGTGGGCGACCGACCGTTGCGGCTGCTCCGCGCCGTGGAGGGCATCGACCTGGTCGAGCTGCCGTCCGCCGAGACGTGCTGCGGGTTCGGCGGCACGTTCGCGGTGAAGAACTCCGACACCTCCACCGCGATGCTCGGCGACAAGATGAGCGCGGTGCTGAGCACGAAGGCCGGTGTGCTCACGGCGGGCGACTCGTCGTGCCTGATGCACATCGGCGGCGGCCTGAGCAGGCTGCGCAGCGGCGTCCGACCGCTGCACCTCGCCCAGATCCTGGAGCACACGCGATGACGACGTTCCTGGGCATGCCCGCCGGCGGCGGGAACCTGACCGGCGAGCCGTTCCCCAAGGCGGCGCGCGAGGCCCTCGGCAACGCCCAGTTGCGCCGCAACCTGGCCAAGGCGACCGGCACGATCCGGGCGAAGCGGGCGAACGTCGTCGGCGAGCTGCCGGACTGGGAGCCCCTGCGCGCGGCGGGCGCGGCGATCAAGGACGAGGTGCTGGCGAACCTGGACGAGTACCTCGTGCGGTTCGAGGAGGCGTTGACCAGCCGCGGCACGCACGTGCACTGGGCGCGTGACGCCGACGAGGCCAACCGCGTCATCTCCGACCTGGTGCGGGCGACCGGCACGCGCGAGGTGATCAAGGTCAAGTCGATGGCCACGGTCGAGATCGGGCTGAACGAGGCCTTGGCCGACATCGGCGTGCACGCGGTGGAGACGGACCTCGCCGAGCTGATCGTCCAGCTGGGCAACGACAAGTCGAGCCACATCCTGGTGCCCGCGATCCACCGCAACCGGTCGGAGATCCGGGAGATCTTCCGGCGCGAGATGCCGGGCGTGGACCCGGAGCTGACCGACGACCCGCGGGCGTTGGCGGAGGCGGCGCGCAGGCACCTGCGGCACAAGTTCATGACGGTGGACGTGGCCATCTCCGGCGCGAACTTCGGCGTGGCCGAGACCGGGTCGCTGGTGGTGGTTGAGTCCGAGGGCAACGGCCGGATGTGCCTGACGCTGCCGCGCACGCTGATCAGCGTGGTCGGCATCGAGAAGCTGGTGCCGTCGTGGCGCGACCTCGAGGTGTTCCTGCAGTTGCTGCCGCGGTCGTCGACCGGTGAGCGGATGAACCCGTACACGTCCGTGTGGACGGGGCCGACCGAGGGGCAGACCAGCCACGTGGTGCTGGTGGACAACGGCCGCACGGCCACGCTCGCCGACCCGGACGGGCGGGCGGCGTTGCGCTGCATCCGGTGCTCGGCGTGCTTGAACTCGTGCCCGGTGTACGAGCGCACCGGCGGGCACGCGTACGGCTCGACGTACCCCGGTCCGATCGGCGCGGTGCTGTCGCCGCAGCTGACCGGCGTCGACCGCAACCCGACGCTGCCGTTCGCGTCGTCGCTGTGCGGTGTCTGCTACGACGTGTGCCCGGTGGCGATCGACATCCCGTCGATGCTGGTGCACTTGCGGGAGCGGGTCACGTCGTCGAAGCGGACCACGCCGGAGTCGACGGCGATGCGGGCGTTGGCGTGGGCGATGTCGGACGCGCGGCGGTGGCGTCGGCTGGTGCGGTTGGGCAAGTTCGGGCGGGTGGCGAGCCGGCACGTGCCGCTGCCGGGCTGGTCGACGGCCCGCGACCTGCCACAACCGCCTCAGGAGACGTTCCGCGACTGGTGGGAGTCACGTTGAGTGCTCGTGACGAGGTCTTGGCGAGGGTGCGACGGGCGAAGGGCCCGCGTGAGGTCCCGCCGGTGCCGCGCGACTACCGGGCGGCGGGCACGCGGGGGCCGGGTGACCTGGAACTGTTCACCGAACGCCTCCGCGACTACCGCGCGCTGGTTCGCGTGGTGGCGGCCGACGAGGTGGCCGACGCGGTCGCCGCGGCGCTGCGTGACCGGGGCGCGCGCCACGTCGTGACGGCACCCGGCGTTCCGCCCGAGTGGACGGCGGGGTGGGCGAGATCCGGGGCTGAACCGGCCGGCGGGCCGGGGGCGGGATCGGCCGCCGGGCCGGGCGACGAACCGGCGACCGGATCCCAGGCGGAACCTACCGGACCAGCGGCGGAACCGGCGGCTGAACCCGCGGCGGGACCGGCGACCGGATCAGGTGCCGAACCAGGCGGACCAGGGTCGGAACCGGGTGGGGCGGGGTCGGAGCACGCGGAATTGTCGGACCCCGTCGGTAGAATCGAATCAAGGGTTCCCCTTGGCGGGGACGCTCGCGAAGCGCTTCGCGGGATCGTCGAAGCCGCCGACGCGGTGGTCACGGCCTGTCACGTGGCGGTCGCGGAAACCGGCACGATCGTGCTCGACCACGACGCCGCCGACCAAGGCCCCCGAGCCCTCACCCTCGTGCCGGACTACCACCTGGTGGTCGTGCGGGCCGACCAGGTGGTGGCGGGCGTGCCGGACGCGGTGGCGGCGTTGGTCGGGGTGCGCACCCAGACGTGGATCAGCGGACCGTCCGCGACCAGCGACATCGAGCTGGAACGCGTCGAAGGCGTGCACGGTCCGCGCACGCTGGAGGTCGTGATCACGCGCTGAATCCCGTCACCGCCGTCTCACCCTTTGGGCGGGTCCGCCCACGATCGCGTGGTTCGCTAGGATCGGACTCCCGATCGAGAGGCGCTGCAACGGGCGACGAGCCCGCCACGCTCGGCCGGGGCTCGACGATCCGAAGGGCGCCTCCCAAACCTGGGAGGCCGCGTGTCGGAAAACGCCCTGCGAGAGCTGCTGGACCAGCGCGTCGCGGTGCTGGACGGCGCCTGGGGCACGATGCTCCAAGCCGCCGGGCTCACCCCGGCCGACTACCGCGGCGACCTGCTCGGCGACCACACGCACGACGTCACCGGCGACCCGGACCTGCTCAACCTGACCAGGCCGGACGTCATCCTCGACGTCCACCGGCAGTACCTGGCCGCGGGCGCGGACATCACGACGACGAACACGTTCACCGCGACGAGCATCGCGCAGGCCGACTACGGCCTGGAGAACCTGGTCCGCGAGATGAACCTGCGCGGCGCGCAGCTCGCCCGCCAGGCCGCCGACGAGGCGGGCGGCCGGTTCGTGGCCGGTTCCGTCGGCCCGCTCAACGTCACCCTGTCCCTGTCGCCGCGGGTCGAGGACCCGGCGTACCGGACGGTGTCGTTCGACCGGGTCAAGGACGCCTACGCGGAGCAGATCAGCGCGCTCGCCGAGGGCGGTGTCGACCTGCTGCTCATCGAGACGATCTTCGACACGCTCAACGCGAAGGCCGCCGTCGCCGCGGCCCGCGAGGTCGCGCCGCACCTGCCGCTGTGGATCTCGGTCACGATCGTGGACCTGAGCGGGCGGACGCTGTCCGGGCAGACCGTCGAGGCGTTCTGGAACTCCGTCGCGCACGCGAAGCCGCTGATCGTGGGCGTGAACTGCTCACTGGGCGCGGCCGAGATGCGACCGCACGTCACCGAGATGTCCCGGATCGCCGGCACCTACACCGCGAGCCACCCCAACGCCGGGCTGCCCAACGCGTTCGGCGGCTACGACCAGACCCCGGACGAGACCGCCGCGCTGCTGCACGGTTTCGCCTCGGAGGGCGTGGTCAACATCGTCGGCGGCTGCTGCGGCACGACGCCCGAGCACATCGCGCAGGTCGCGGCGGCGGTCAAGGACCTGCCGCCGCGGTCGGTGGCGCGGGTGCCGGACCGGACCAGGTTCAGCGGTCTGGAGCCGTTCGAGATCAGCGCGGACACCGGGTTCGTGATGATCGGCGAGCGCACCAACGTGACCGGTTCGGCGAAGTTCCGCCGGCTGGTCGAGAGCGACAACTACCAGGCGGCGGTGGACGTCGCGCTGGAGCAGGTGCGCGGCGGCGCGAACCTGCTGGACGTGAACATGGACGCCGACCTGCTCGACAGCGAGCGGGCGATGACCACGTTCCTCAACCTGGTCGCCACCGAGCCGGAGATCGCCCGCGTCCCGATCATGATCGACAGCTCGCGGTGGAGCGTGCTGGAGGCCGGGCTGAAGTGCGTGCAGGGCAAGGGCGTGGTCAACTCGATCAGCCTGAAGGAGGGCGAGGAGTCGTTCCTGGCCCAGGCCCGCCGCATCCGCGACTTCGGCGCGGGCGTGGTGGTGATGGCGTTCGACGAGCTGGGCCAGGCCGACACCGCCGAGCGCAAGGTCGAGATCTGCGGTCGCGCGTACGACCTGTTGACGCAGAAGGCGGACTTCCCGGCCGAGGACATCATCTTCGACCCGAACGTGCTCGCGGTCGCGACCGGCATCTCCGAGCACAACGGGTACGCCAAGGCGTTCCTGGACGCGATCCCGCTGATCAAGCAGCGCTGTCCGGGCGTGCGGATCAGCGGCGGCATCTCGAACCTGTCGTTCTCGTTCCGCGGCAACGACACCGTGCGTGAGGCGATGCACTCGTCGTTCCTGTACCACGGTGTGCGCGCGGGCCTGGACATGGGCATCGTCAACGCCGGTCAGCTCGCGGTCTACGAGGACATCCCCAAGGACCTGCTGGAACTGGTCGAGGACGTGCTGTTCGACCGCCGCCCGGACGCCACGGACCGGCTGGTGTCGTTCGCCGAGTCGGTGGCGAGCAAGGGCACCAAGCGGGTGATCGACCTGGCGTGGCGCGAGGGCCCGGTGGCGAAGCGGCTGGAGCACGCGCTGGTGCACGGCATCGTCGACTTCATCATCGAGGACACCGAAGAGGCCCGGTTGGAGGCCGCGCGTCCGCTGGACGTGATCGAGGGTCCGCTGATGGACGGCATGAAGGTCGTCGGCGACCTGTTCGGCGCGGGCAAGATGTTCCTGCCGCAGGTGGTGAAGAGCGCGCGGGTGATGAAGCGCGCGGTCGCGCACCTGGAGCCGTACATGGACGCGGAGAAGGAAGCCTCCGGCTCCACCCGCGGCAACGGCAAGGTCGTGCTGGCCACGGTGAAGGGCGACGTGCACGACATCGGCAAGAACATCGTCGGCGTGGTGCTGGGCTGCAACAACTACGACGTGGTCGACCTGGGCGTGATGGTGCCCGCGGCGAAGATCCTGGACACCGCGATCGCCGAGGGCGCGGACGCGGTCGGCCTGTCCGGGCTGATCACGCCGTCGCTGGACGAGATGGTGTCGGTGGCGGCGGAGATGCAGCGGCGCGGGATGAAGCTGCCGCTGCTGATCGGCGGCGCGACGACGTCCCGCCAGCACACGGCGGTGCGGATCGCGCCGGTGTACGACCAGACCACGGTGCACGTGCTGGACGCGTCACGGGTGGCGGGCGTGGTGTCGGCGCTGCTGGACGACGAGCGCGCCGAGGAGCTGGCAGTGGCGACGCGGGTCGAGCAGCAGCGGTTGCGCGAGGAGCACGAGAACCGGCAGAGCACGCCGTTGCTGACGGTGGAGCAGGCGCGGGCGAACGCCGAGGCGGTGTCGTTCGAGGAGCTGCCGACGCCCGCGTTCACCGGGCTGCGGGTCGTCGAGCCGTCGCTCGCCGAGCTGCGGGCGATGATCGACTGGACGTTCTTCTTCCTGGCGTGGGAGCTCAAGGGCAAGTACCCGAAGATCCTGCAGACCAACCCGGCGGCACAGGAGCTGTTCGACGACGCGAACGCGATGCTCGACCAGATCATCGCGGACGGTTCGTTGCAGGCGAAGGGCGTGTACGGCTTCTGGCCCGCGCAATCCGAGGGCGACGACATCGTGGTGGACGGGCGGCGGCTGCCGATGCTGCGCCAGCAGACGCAGAAGCCGGCGAGCAGGCCGAACCGGAGCCTGGCCGACTACATCGCGCCCGCGGGCGACCACCTGGGCGGGTTCGCGGTGGCCATCCACGGCGCCGAGGAGCTGTCCGCGCGGTACGAGCGGGAGCAGGACGACTACAAGTCGATCATGGTGAAGGCGTTGGCGGACCGGCTGGCCGAGGCGTTCGCCGAGCACGTCCACCTCCAGGCGCGGCGGGACTGGTTCGAGCCGGACGCCGACCCGGCGTTGGAGGACCTGCACGCCGAGCGGTTCCGCGGCATCCGGCCCGCGTTCGGCTACCCGGCCAGCCCCGACCACAGCGAGAAGGCGGACCTGTTCGCGATGCTGGAGGCCGAGCGGGTCGGTCTGGCGTTGACGGACTCGTTCGCGATGACGCCGGCGGCGGCGGTGAGCGGGGTGATCTTCGCGCACCCGGAGGCCCGCTACTTCACCGTGGGCCGGATCGGCCGCGACCAGGTGGTCGACTACGCGCGCCGGCGCGGCATGCCGGTGGCGGAGGTCGAGCGCTGGCTCCGGCCGAACCTGGCTTACGAGCCGGGCGCCTGACCGGTCGCGCGAATGCGCGGATAAAGGATCAACAGTCCCTCGTCGGCGTGTCGCCGCATTCACACTGACGAGGGACTGCGAAGTCTTCGAAGTCATGGCTATCGTCGCCTTCGGGACCGTGAATGGATCCCGAAGGGGGAGCTGTGAAAAAGAATTCTCTGATCGCGTCCACGGGCGCGCTGATCGTTTTCGTCATGATGGCGTTGGCGCCGTCGTCCGCGTCCGCGGCGTCGTTGGCCGCGCCGGCGCCGACCGGCTACGCGGTGGACCGGTCGGCGGTGCCCGCTTGTCACGTCACACCCAAATCGGGCGTGAGCGGCGTCAACGTCCGCTTGCGCGCGAACGACGACTCCACGCGCCTGGGCATCATCCAGCCCGGGCAGCAGGCGCCGGCGGCGTGCGAGGCCACGTCGGGCGGGAGCTACACCGCGTGCGGCGGCACGAGCGACTGGTGGGTCCAGGTGAAGTGGGACGGCCGCACCGGTTACGTCGCCCAGCTTTGCGTGGACTGGTACTCCAGCTGACCACATTACCCGTTAATCAACGGTCCCATGGGTGAAGAGAATGGTGCTGCCCCTTCTCCGCAGAAGCGGGCAGCACCATTCCGGGAACGAATGCGGAATCAGCGGTAAAAGGACCCGAGGTCAGGCGGCCGAGCGTTCGCCGGTCAGGCGACGGGGCAGCCGGACTCAGGCGGCCGAGCGTTCGTCGGCCGGGCGGCGGCGCAGGCGGGGCTGCTGGACGGCCGGTGTGCGGTAGTCCATGTCGAGCGCCCCCACGCCGGTGCCGGGCGGCACGATGGCGTCGATCCGGTCGAGGACGTCGTCGTCCAGCACGGCGTCCGCGCCGGCCAGCAGGTCGTCCAGCTGGTCCATGGTGCGCGGGCCGATGATCGCGGACGTGACGCCGGGGTGGGCGATCGCGAAGGCCATCGCCAGGTGCGTCAGGGACATCCCGGCGTCCTGCGCGACGGGGATGAGCTGCTCGACCGCGTCGAGCCGCCGTTCGTCGGTCATGTGCTTGAAGCCGTAGCTCGCGCGCTTGCTGTCGGTCTGCGTGCCCTTGCGGTAACGGCCGGTGAGCAGGCCTTGGGCGAGCGGGCTCCAGACGAGCGTGCCGATGCCGTAGCGCTCGCAGACGGGCAGCACCTCGTTCTCGATCCGCCGGTCGAGGATCGAGTACGGCGGCTGCTCGGTGCGGAACCGGGCCAGGCCGCGCCGTTCGGACACCCACTGCGCCTCGACGATCTCCGAGGCGGGGAAGGTGGAGGTGCCGATGGCGCGGATCTTCCCGGCCCGCATGAGGTCGGTGAGGACCGACAACGTCTCCTCGACGTCGGTGTCGGGCGCGGGCCGGTGGACCTGGAACAGGTCGACGTGGTCGGTCTCCAGGCGGCGCAGGGAGTCCTCCAGGGCGCGGACCAGCCAGCGCCGCGAGTTGCCCTGGCGGTTCGGGTCCTCCCCCATCGGCAGGTGGGCCTTGGTGGCCAGCACGACGTCGTCCCGACGGCCCTTGAGGGCCTTGCCGACGATCTCCTCGGACTCGCCGTACGAGTAGATGTCGGCGGTGTCGACGAAGTTGACGCCCGCGTCCAGCGCCTTGTGGATCATCCGGGCGGACTCGTCGTGGTCGGGGTTGCCCGCGGCTCCGAACATCATCGCGCCCAGGGCGTACGGGCTGACCTTGATGCCGGTGCGGCCCAGCGTGCGGTACTTCATGGTTCTCCTCGTGCGTTGGCAGGTGCCCGGCGCAGCGCTACGCTGACACAAACGGAACAACGTTCAACTTCGACGATACGGAACAACGTTCCGCTTAGCAAGGTGGGGTGGTCGTGAGCGAGGAAGTCGACGCCGGCGTGACCGGGGAGCGGGCGGGCAAGCGCGTGCGCGCCGACGCGCAGCGCAACACCGACGCCCTGCTCAGCGCTGCCGCGGAGGTGTTCGCCACCTCGGGCGTGGACGCCCCGGTGCGCCAGATCACCGCCAAGGCGGGCGTGGGCGCGGGCACGCTCTACCGCCACTTCCCGCAGCGCTCGGACCTCATCGCCGCGGTGTTCCGGCACGAGGTCGACGCGTGCGCCGACGCCGCGCCCGCCCTCGCCGCACAGCACGAGCCGCTCGAAGCGCTGGTGAAGTGGTTGCAGCGCTTCACCGGGTTCATCGGCACCAAACACGGGCTCAGCGCCGCCCTGCACTCCGGCGACCCGGCCTACAGCAGCCTGCCCGCCTACTTCCAGCAGCGCTTCGTGCCCGTCCTGCGCGCCCTGCTCGACCGCGCGGCCGAGGCCGGCGAGGTCCGCTCCGACGTCGACCCGTACGACCTGCTGCGCGCCACGGCCAACCTGACCCTGCCCGCCCGGGAGGACGACGGCCACACGCAGCGGATGGTCGCGCTGCTCATCGACGGCCTCCGCTTCGGTGCGGGCGGAACGGTCAGCGGTCCAGGGGCGGGCTGATCACCAGCCGCCGGTCCACGGCCGCCACGAAGCGGTCGGCCCGGTCGGGCACGACGGACCGCGCCCACGCGCCCAGGGCGTCGAGGAACCCGACCAGGTCCCGCCGGACGTCCCGGAGGAGACCGGGCAGGGCCGCGGTCGGGACGTCGACGTGCGGCCCGGTGCGCCGGGGGTTCACCAGGTCGTCGTCCGGCCAGATCCGGACCACCTCGCCGCGGTGCGCCATCACGGCGTCCGGGCTGTGGCCGAGCCAGATCGCCTCGCCGTCGAGGACGTCCAGCCAGGTGCGCCACTCCTCCAGCCCGAAGCAGCACCCGGGCTGGACCACGAGCCCGCCCGACGCGACCCGGAGACCGCCGGGCGAGTGGCGGTCGCCGTCCTCGTCGGCGTCGGCGGCCAGGAAGGCCTCGACCGCGCCGGCCGCGTCCGGCACGTCGGCGTTCAGGTCGACGTCGCCGACGCCGTGCGCGACCAGCGCCCACGCCAGGGTGGCGACCCGGCCCGCGGTCGGCGAGCGCGGCACCTCCAGGAAGTACTCCCCCGGCTCGACGGGCCAGAACGGGCAGTCACCGAACGGGCGCTCCAACACCGGGGTCATCGTGATCACCTCGCCATTGTGGGTCGCACGGCCGGCGCGGCGAAGCCGAATAAGCGCCGTCACGACAAAGCCCCGCCGCCCACCAAGGGCGACGGGGCCTGTCGAACCGGCGAACGTCAGACGGTGACCGGCTCCCGGTCCTCGACGGGCCGCGCGGCCTTGCGCGCCCGGCGGCGCTCCTTGCGGCCCTCGACCATCGAGTACAGCGTCGGCACCAGCACCAGGGTGAGCAGCGTGGAGCTGATCAGGCCGCCGATCACCACGATCGCCAGCGGCTTGCCGATGAACGCGCCCTCGCCGGTGATGCCCAACGCCATCGGCAGCAACGCGAAGATCGTCGCCGCCGCGGTCATCAGGATCGGCCGCAACCGCCGCCGACCGCCCTCGACCACCGCCTCGCGCACCGGCATCCCGTCCCGCCGGTACTGGTTGACCAGGTCGATCAGCACGATCGCGTTGGTCACCACGATCCCGACGAGCATCAGCATGCCGATCAGCGCGGGCAGGCCGAGCGGGGTGCCGGTGAGCAGCAGCAGGCCGATCGCGCCGGTCGCCGCGAACGGGATCGACACCAGCAGGATCAGCGGCTGCACCAGGCTGCGGAACGTCGCCACCATGATCAGGAACACGATCGCGATCGCGGCGAGCATGGCCAGGCCCAGGTCGGCGAACGTCTCGGCCTGGTCGGCGCTGACGCCGCCGATGCTGTGCGTGGCGCCGGCGGGCAGGTCCACCGCGTCCAGGCGCGACGTCAGGTCCGCCGTCACCGCGCCCAGGTCGGACCCGGTGGCCTTGGCCGACACGGTGGCGCTGCGCGCGCCGTCGGTGCGCCGCACCTGCACCGGACCGTCCACCACGGCCACCTCGGCGACCTGGCCGAGCGTGACGCCACCCGGCAGCGGCAACGCGCGCAACGCGTCCACGTCGGCCGGCGTGGTGCCCGTGCGCAGCACGACCTGCTGCGAGCTGCCGTCGATCGGCAACTGGCCCACCGGCACGCCCCGCAGCGCCTGCGCCGCGAACTGGCCGATGACCTGGCCGCTGAGCCCTCGCGCCGCCGCCGCGGCCTGATCCACGGTCACCTGCACGCGCGGCGCGCTCACCGACAGGTCGTCGGTGACCTCGCCGACGCCGGGCGTGCCGGACACGACCTGCCGCACGCGGTCGGCCGCGGCCCGCAGCGAGTCCGCGTCGGGCGCGGTGACCAGCACGTCGATCGTGTCCGAGCCGAAGCCGGACGCCGCCGCGCCGAACGCCACCTCGCCCGCGCCGGGCGTGTTCGCGAGTTGCTCGGTCAGCCGGTCCTGCAACGCCTCCAGGTCCGTGCCCTCGCGCACGGTGGCGCGCACGCTGGTGTCGCCGTCACCGCCGAAGCCGAACGCGGCCAGGCTGTTGTCCGTGCCGATGGTGACCTGGTAGGTCTCCACCTCGTCGGTCTCCGCCAGCACGCCTTCGAGCTTGCGCGCCGCGTCGTCCCGGGCGGCGAGGCTGCTGCCCGGCGGCAGCTTCTGGCTGCCCTGCAACGCGGTGCCGCCCGCGTTGTCGATGAAGTTGGTCTCCAGCGAGCCGGCCAGGCCGAGCGTGCCGCCGAAGATGAGCACGGCGATCAGCAACGTCACCCAGCGGCGCGTGGTGGCGAACTTGAGCACCGGCACGTAGGCGCGCTGCAACGGGCTGCGCTTCTCCTTCTCCAGCGCCGCCTCGCGCGCCTTCGCCGCCTCCTCCGGGTCGGTCGGCACGGCCGGGCGCTTGAGGAACCAGAACGCCAGCACCGGCACGATCGTCAACGACACCAGCAGCGACGCCAGCAGCGCCACGGTGACCGTGATGGAGAACGGCCCGAACAGCTCGCCCGCGATGCCGCCGACGAACGCGATCGGCAGGAACACCGCGACCGTGGTCAGCGTGGACGCGGTCACCGCGCCCGCCACCTCGCGCACGCCGTCGAGCACGGCGCGTTGCTTCTCCTCGCCGTAGCCGAGGTGCCGCTTGATGTTCTCCAGCACCACGATCGAGTCGTCCACCACCCGGCCGACCGCGATCGTCAGGGCGCCGAGGGTGAGCAGGTTCAACGACAGGTCGCCGGTGTAGAGGGCGATCAGCGCGACCACCACGGACAGCGGGATCGACACCGCCGTCACCAGCGTGGACCGCACCGACAGCAGGAACAGCAGGATCACGACCACCGCGAACAGCAGCCCGAGCAGGCCCTCCGTGGTCAGGCCGCTGATCGCCTTCTCCACCTGCGGGCCCTGGTCGAACGCGACGGTGAGCGTGGAGTCGGCCGCCTCGCCCCACTCGCCGAGCTTGGCGCGGACCTGCTGGGAGATCTCGACCGCGTTGCCGTCGGCGGTCATCGTGACCGCGACGCCCAACGTGGCCTCGCCGTTGGTGCGGGTGAGCACGGTCGCCGCCTCGGGCGCGGACTCGACCCGGGCCACGTCGCCGAGCTTCACCGGGCCGGCGGGCGAGGCGAGCAGCAGGTTCCGCAGGTCGTCCACGGTGGCGACGGGGCTGCCGATCTGCACGGTCAGCGTCTTGTCGGCCTCCGGCACGGTGCCCGCCGGCATGACCGCGCCCGCCGTGGTCAGGGCCGCGGTCAGCGCCTGGGGGTCCACGCGGGCCGCGCCGAGGCGGGCGTAGTCCACGGTGACGTTGACCTGGCGGTCGCGTTCACCGCTGACCGTGGCCTCCCGGACGCCGGGGATCGCCTCCAGGCCGGGCACGACCTCGGCGCGCAGCCGGGCCGCGGCGGCGATGTCGTCGTCACCGGAGGTCGCGGCGAGCGCGATCACCGGGATGTCGTCGGTGCTGCCCTGCGCGACGGTCGGCTCGACGCCCTGCGGCAGGCGCGGCTGGAGCCGGTTCACCGCCTGCTGCATCTTGGCCACGGCGGCGTCGATGTCGGTGCCGTAGGTGAACATCACCTGGACCGTCGCGGAGCTCTCGGCGGAGCGGGTGAACACCTGCTCGACGCCCTCGACGCCGCGCACCGCCGACTGGATGGGCTCCGCGACCTGGCTGTCCACCAGGTCCGGCGACGCGCCGGGGAACGGCGCGATGACCACCGCGGCGGGCAACTCGATGGACGGGAAGAGCTGCTGCTTGATCGAGGGCAGCGAGAACACGCCGAAACCGATCACGAGCAGGCTGAGCAGCCCGACGAGACTTCGGTTGGCCAGGCTCAGCCGAGCCAGCACGGACATCGTGGGAATCTCCTTGGTGGGCGGGACCTGCCGGCAGGCGACTGCTCGGGGTGCCGCGGGCGGATGTGCGAACGCTGGCACACGCCACCTGAGAACGGACTCAGACATGGGTTGACCGCGCGCCCCTCAGGACGCCTCTGACCTGCGCGGATGCCATGCCCGACAAGATCGTCCCCGTCCGGTGATCTTTATCACGGCGAACGCTTCGGCACCACTACTCCTTTCGGGGGATTGTTCGTGACCGGCCGTAACAGGGTTCACCACAGGGTGATGTCACAGGTATCCGACGTGTGACCGCCATCACCTGTGCGAGGTGTCTATGCCGCTCAACGCAATCGCCCTGGAGAACCAGAAGCCAGGGAACCCGGCGAGCGAGTGGGACCTGGGCGGACCGGCGTCGCCCACCATCGAGGGCTTCGCCACCCGGATGAGCGTCAACCGCGGCACGACCGTCGACTTCAAGATCAACACGACGTCGTCGAACTACCGGATCGACGTGTACCGGCTCGGCTACTACGCGGGCCTCGGCGCCCGGAAGGTCGCGACGATCCAGCGCACCACGCCGTCACCCCAGCCCGCGCCCGGCGGCGACCCGGCGATCGGCTACTACGACGCGGGCAACTGGAGCGTCACGGCGTCGTGGGCGGTGCCCGCGGACGCCGTGTCCGGCGTGTACCTGGCCAAGCTCGTCCGGCAGGACGGCGTCACCGGCGCGTCCCACATCCCGTTCGTGGTGCGCGCCGACGGCACCCAGCACGACATCGCCTTCCAGACCTCCGACACCACCTGGCACGCCTACAACGGGTGGGGCGGGGCGAACCTGTACGGCGGCAACGCCACCGCCGCGCCGGACGGGCGCGCGTACAAGGTCAGCTACAACCGCCCGATCCGCACCCGCGACCGGGTCGGCGCCGCCGCCGCGCCGCAGGACTACCTGCTGAGCGCCGAGTACGCGGCGATCCGGTGGCTGGAGCGCAACGGCTACGACGTCGCCTACCTCGCCGCGGTCGACGTCGGGCCCGGCAACGTGCCGCTCACGCAGTTCAAGGTGTTCCTGTCCACCGGCCACGACGAGTACTGGTCGGGCGACCAGCGCGCGCACGTCCAGGCGGCCCGCGACGCGGGCGTGCACCTGGTCTTCATCAGCGGCAACGAGGTCTACTGGAAGACCAGGTGGGAGCCGGACATCACCGGGGCGCCCGGCCGCACCCTGGTCTGCTACAAGGAGACCTGGGCCGGCGAGAAGATCGACCCGAGCGCGGAGTGGACCGGCACCTGGCGCGACACCGCCGCCACCCCGCCGTCGGACGGCGGCCGGCCGGAGAACGCGCTGACCGGCACGCTCTTCCAGGTCGACTCCTACCGCTACGACGTCATCCGGGTGCCGCACCCGCTGACGCGGTCCAGGTTCTGGCGCGACACCCGGGTCGCCCTGACCCCGCCCGGCGGCACGACCGACCTGGTGCCGGGGCTGCTCGGCTACGAGTGGGACGAGTCGCCGAACAACCGGTTCCGCCCGCCGGGCCTCATCCGGCTGTCGTCCACCTCGCTGGACGTGCACGCCTACCTGGTCGACTACGGCCGGACGACGGCCGCCGCGCCCGCCACCCACCACCTCACCCTCTACCGGGCCCCGAGCGGCGCCATCGTGTTCGGCGCGGGCACCGTCTTCTGGGCGTTCGGGCTCGACGCCGTGCACGACGAGACCAGCAACGGCACGTATCCCCCTGTCGTGGTGGACCGCGCCGTCCAGCAGACGATGGTGAACCTGTTCGCCGACATGACCGTGCAGCCGACCACGCGGCAGGGCGACCTGGTCGCGGCGACCGCGTCGACCGACGTCACGCCGCCGACGGCGGTCATCGCCGCGCCCGCGAACGGCGCGTCCGTCGTGCAGCAGCAGCGGGTCGTGGTCAGCGGCACGGCGAGCGACGTCGGCGGTGTCGTGGCCGCCGTGGAGGTCTCCACCGACGGCGGCACGTCGTGGCGCGCGGCGCAGGGCACGGCGAGCTGGACGTTCGACTGGTGGCCCCGCCTGCCGGGGCAGCACACGATCCGGGTGCGGGCGGTGGACGACAGCCTCAACGTCCAGTCGCCCGCCGCGAGCGTCGCCGTGACCGTGACGCCCGCCGCGTCGGTCCGGCTGTTCGACCCGACCGACGTGCCGTTCGCGCTGCGCACGGCCGAGCACGCCGCGCTGGAACTCGGCGTGCGGTTCTCCGTCAACACCGCGGGCTCGGCGACCGGCATCCGCTTCTACAAGAACCCGCACGTCACCGGCGCGCACACGGCGCACCTGTGGAGCGCCGACGGCACGCTGCTCGCGACCGCGACGTTCACCGGCGAGACCGCGAGCGGCTGGCAGCAGGCGAACTTCCCCGCGCCCGTCGCGCTGTCCCGCGGCGCGACCTACATCGCGTCCTACCACAACGTCGGCTTCTACTCCGCCGACCCGAACTACTACACGACCGCGCGGACCGGCGGCGCGGTGACGGCGCCCGCCGGGGACAACGGCGTGTTCGCCTACGGCGCGTCGGCCACGTTCCCCGCCAACACGTTCCGCGGCACGAACTACTGGGTCGACGTCGTCTTCGCCCGCGCGGGCGGCGCGGGCAACCTCCCGCCGGTCGCGGGCAACGACGGCGGCTTCACCACCAACCAGGGCACGGCGATCGTGATCCCGGCCGCGGCGCTGCTGGCCAACGACAGCGACCCCAACGGCTACCCGCTGTCGATCACCGGCGCGGACAACCCCGTCAACGGCACGGTGACGTGGTCCGCGGCCGCGCAGGCGGTGACGTTCACGCCCAGCGCGGGTTTCGCGGGCCTGGCCACGTTCCGCTACACGATCACCAACGGCCACAACGCCCCCGTGTCGGCGACGGTGTCCGTGTCCGTGCTGGCCGCCGCCGTCCGGCAGACGCTGTTCCGGCCGACCGACACCCCGGCGGTCGCGGGCTTCGACGACCCCCACCCGGTCAACCTCGGCGTGAAGTTCCACTGCACCACGACGGGCGCCAAGGCCAAGGGCGTCCGGTTCTACAAGGCGCCGCAGAACTCCGGCACGCACGCGGCCCGCCTGTGGACCGCGAACGGGACGCTGCTCGCGTCGGCGACGTTCACCGGCGAGACCGCGAGCGGCTGGCAGGAGGCGACCTTCCCGACACCGGTCGACCTCACCGCCGGCACGACCTACGTCGCGTCGTACCACACCACGGCCGGCAACTACGCCGTCACCGGGAACTTCTTCGCCAACGCGCACACCCGCGACGCGCTCGTCGCGCCGTCCAGCGCCGGCTCTGCAGGCAACGGCGTGTTCGCCTACGGCCCGTCCGCCGCCTTCCCGACCTCGTCGTTCAACGCCACGAACTACTGGGTGGACGTGGTGGTCGACGCGCCCGCGCCGCTGCTGCGGACCCTCTTCGAGGTCGCCGACACGCCCGCCGTCGTGACGGTGGCCGACTCGGGACCCGTGCAGCTGGGCACGAAGTTCCGCACGTCGGCGACGGACGCGGCGGCGGTCGGGATCCGGTTCTACAAAGGACCGCAGAACACCGGCGCCCACACGGCCCACCTGTGGACCGCGAACGGGGTGCTGCTCGCGTCGGCGACGTTCACCGGCGAGACGGCGAGCGGCTGGCAGCAGGTCGTCTTCGGCACGCCCGTGCCGCTGACCGCCGGCGTCACCTACATCGCGTCGTACCACACGAACGCGCCGTACTCGGCCACGCCGGACTTCTTCGGCGCCCACCACGTGAAGGGCTCGTTGACCGGCCTGTCGAGCGCGAGCGGCGGCGGCAACGGCGTCTTCACCTACGGACCGGCGGGCAGCTTCCCCAACTCGACGTTCAACGCCACGAACTACTGGGTGGACGTCGTGGTGCGGTCCAGCTGAGCGCGGCCGGTGTGGCGCAGCCACAGCAGCCCGAGCACGGGCAGCACGAGCGGCACGAACCCGTAGCCGCCGCCGAAGTCCGACCACACCGTGGCCTCGGGGAACGCCGCCGGGGCCACGAGGCTGGCCGCGCCGACCACCAGCACGCCCGCCAGCTCGACCCCGCACGCGAGGTAGGCGATCCGCCGTGACACGACACCGGCCAGCGCGGCGGTGGCCACGAGGTACACGACCGCGGCGAACGCCGACAGCACGTACGCCAGCGGCGCCTGGTCGAACCGGGTGGCGATCTGCACCGCCGACCGGGCCGTGGCCGCGACGGCGAAGATCCCGTACACGGCGATCAGCATCCGGCCGGGCCCGGACCTGGTCGTGCGCTTCAGCTCGTCGCGCCGCTCAGCCATGGGTCGCCCACAGCTGGTTCAGCCGCAGGACCATCACCGGCACGCTCAGGCACGCCACGGCCAGCACCCCGGCACCCCACCTCGACCGGTCGCCCAACGCCCAGAACGCCCCGACCGGCAGCACCGCCACCACCGCGACCAGGTAGCCGAAGAACGTGGGCGCGTCCAGGCCGGGGTGGTCGGCGGTCAGCACGGTGATCGTCGCCGCCACCGCCTGCACGAGCAGCCCGACTTCCAGCAGCACGACGACCGCGGCCAGGCCGAGGGTGGGCTTGGTGGCGAGCGTGATGGGCCGGTCGGCGACGACCAGGACCAGCGACCACAGGGCCGCGACGAGCGCCACGACCGTCAACGCGGTCGCGAGGACAGGGATCATCTTCAGCTTCCCGGTCGAGCGGAGGTACGCGGCCAACCTACCCCGCGTCACGACAAGGTCAGCTTGAAGCCCTCGTGGGACTGGGCGAACCCGAGGCGGCGGTAGAACCGGTGCGCCTCCACGCGGGACTTGTCGGACGTGAACTGGACGACGACACAACCCCGGGCCCTCGCCTCGTCGATCGCCCACCGCATCAGCCGCTCACCCAACCCCTGCCCGCGCAGCGCGGACGCCACCCGCACCGCCTCGACCTGCGCCCTCGCCGCACCCCGCCGCGACAGGCCGCGCAACACCGTGAGCTGGAGCGTGCCCACGACCTCGCCCTCCCGTTCGGCCACCGCCAGCACCTCGTGCCCGGCCGCGTCGATCGCCTCGAACGCCCGCAGGTAGGGCGCCAGGTCGTCCGGTGACTCGCGCCGCGCGCCCAAGTCGTCGTCGGCGAGCAGGGCGACGATCGCGGGCACGTCCTCGACGGTGGCACGACGGATGATCACTGGCACGGTCCTCCCTGGTGGCTGGTCCCCAGCCCATCACATGCAGCGAACCGGTGCGGATCGTGTGCCCGACGCGATACACAGGGGTGTCGACGGTGGAGGAGGGTCCGTGGAGCCGGTGGTCCTGCGGGTGGGCGGCACGCTGGTCGGTTCGGCGATGAAGCTGTGGCTGACCCACCGCAAGGGCCGGGCCGAGCGGACCAGGCCGCTGGTGGACCTCGTCGGGGCGCGGCTGACCGACGACTTCCAGCGGCGGCGGTTCAACCGCGAGGTCGAGGCGCTGGTCGACGTGGTCGCCGAACGGCTGCTGCCGCTGTGCCGGCAGGAGGTGCCGGGCCTGCCCGAGCACGAACGGCTCGCCGCGATGGCCGAGGTGGTGTCGGCGTTCGAGCACGCCGACCTGTCCGACGCGGGGCTGTTCGACGTCGACGTCGACCCGGCGAAGCTGGCCCGCAGGCTGCGCGCCGGGTTGCCGGGCGGCGCCGGGCTCGGCGAGGCGGCGACGTGGTTCCACACCGTGCTGCTGGACGAGTGCTGCGCGTGCTTCGTCCAGCTCGTCGTGCACCTGACGCCGTTCGCGGCACGGGCGAGCGCCGAGCTGCTGGGCCGGGTGTCCGGCCTGGCCGACCAGGTGGGTCACGTGCTCGCCCGGCTGCCCGCGCCCACGCTGATGGCGCCCCAGGGCACCGCGAACGACGCCGAGTTCCGCACCCGGTACCTGCGGCTGGTCAGCGAGTCGCTGGACGACATCGAGCTGTTCGGCGTGGACGTGCGCCGCTTCCGGCCGCGGACCACGCTGAGCGTCGCGTACATCAGCCTGTCGGTCAGCGGGGCGCGACGGCGCGCGCACCCGGCCGACGAGGTGACGCGGTGGCGTGACGGGGCGCAGGACGCGCAGGACGGCGCGGTGCGGGTGGAGCACGCCCTGGCCGCCCACGACCGCCTCCTCATCCGGGGCGAGGCCGGGTCGGGCAAGTCGACGCTGTTGCGCTGGCTGGCGGTCAACGCGGCGCGCGGCGCGTTCCGGGGCGAGCTGGCGGACCTCAACGGCCGGGTGCCGTTCCTGATCGAGCTGCGCGGTCACGCCGGGCGCGGCTTACCCGGTCCCGAGGGGTTCGTGGAGGACACCGCGCAGCCGTTGGCCGCCGTGATGCCGCCCGGTTTCGTGCACCGGCAGCTGGAGTCCGGGCACGCGCTGGTGCTCGTGGACGGCGTGGACGAGCTGCCGGCGGCCGAACGCGGGGCGGTGCGGGGGTGGCTGGGCACGCTGAGCCGGGCGTTCCCGGACGTCCGGTGGGTGCTGACGTCCCGTCCCGGCGCGGCGACGGCGGGGTGGCTGACGGCGGAGGGCTTCGGGTCGGCGTTCCTGGAGCGGATGAGCGCGGCCGACGTCCGCGCGTTGATCCGCCACTGGCACCAGGCCGCGCGGGACGCGGGCGGGCTGCCGTGCGACGAAGCGGACCTGCCCCGGCACGAGGGCGCGTTGCTGAGCCGGTTGGACGCCAACCCGCACCTGCGGGCGCTGGCCACCACTCCCCTGCTGTGCGCGATGCTCTGCGCGCTCAACCTCGACCGGCGCACGTTCCTGCCCCGTGACCGCCTGGAGCTGTACCGGACGGCGCTGACGCTGCTGCTGGACCGCCGTGACGCCGAGCGCCACATCCCCGGCGCGAGCGAGTTGGCCGGCCAGGACCGCCGTCACCTGCTGCGCCACCTGGCCTGGCGGCTGTCGATCAACGGCCGGTCCGAGCTGAGCCGCGAGGAGGCGGTGCGGCGCCTGGCCGAACGACTCGCCGCGATGCCACGCGTGCCGCACGACGCGGAGACCGTGCTCGACCACCTCGTCCACCGCAGCGGCGTGGTGCGCGAACCGGTGACCGGCCGGATCGACTTCGTGCACCGCAGCTTCCAGGAGTTCCTGACCGCGGAGGAGGCCGCCGACCAGGGCGACATCGGCCTGCTGGTGGACCACGCCCACCTGGACCAGTGGCGGGACGTCGTGGTGATGGCGGCGGGCCTGGCCAACGCCCCGCTGCGCGCCGAACTCCTGTCCGGCCTGCTCGACCGCGCCGACGCCGAACCGCGACGCCGCCGCCGGCTCCACCTCCTCGCCGCGGCGGCGATGGAGGCCGACCCCGCCCTGGCCCCGGACCTCGCCGAACGCATGGAACGCTGCCTGGCCGACCTCCTGCCACCCCGCCGCGCCGTGGAAGCCCGGTCGTTGGCGGCAGGCGGCGAAGTCCTGCTCCCCCGCCTGCTCCTCGACCCGCGCGACCTGTCGGAGGCCGCCGCCGCGGCCACCGTGCGCACCGCCGCGTTGATCAACGGCCCGGACGCCTGGCCGGTGCTCGAACGCTTCGCCCAAGACCCGCGCCACGACGTCCAACGCGAGCTGATCAAAGCGTGGCCCTACTTCGACCCGGGCGAGTACGCCGACCGGGTCCTCGCCGACGCGCCGCTCCTGGACGGGGAGATCATGGTGGACGACGAGGCCCTCCTGCCCCACGTCGCCAAGCTGCGCCGCCTCAGCGGGCTCCGGGTGGAGTTGGCGGACCTGGCCGACCTGGGGCCGCTCGCCGGCCTGGCGTTGGAGCGCCTGTACTTCTACCCGCGCGGCGGTCAGTCGGTCGACTTGTCCGAACTCCGGGCGCTGCCCCGGTTGGCCGGGCTGGGGGTGAAGAACCTGGCGTCCACCGCCGATCTGGCCCCGCTCGCGGGCCTCCCCCGGCTGGAGCAGTTGGCGCTCTACGACTTCCCCACCGGCCTCGACCCGGCGCCGCTCGGCGCGCTGGAGGCGCTGCGCGACCTCGACCTCGGCGACCTCGGAAAAGGGCGACCGCTGGGGTTCGAGGGAGGGCTGCGAGCACTCGCCGAGTACGCGCCGCACCTGACGAGCCTCGGGTTCTACCAGGTCGACGGGCTCGGTGACCTCGCTGAACTGGCGCATTTCCCCGCATTGCGGAGGTTGTCGTTACGCCTCTGCGGGGCGCTCGACCTGTCGCGGCTCGACGCGGCGACCTCCCTGACGACTCTCCAGATCTCCACGACGGCCCACGCCGAGTACCTCGAACAGATCAGGGCGCTGTCCGGGGTTCAGGTGTTGGAGATCCTGTCCAGCCGGGACGACACCCGGGACATCGACCTGTCCCCCTTGAGCGACCGGCGGATGACGGTCCGCGTCTACGCGAACCGCCACCGCGTCGTGGGAGCGGGCAAGAGGATCAAGGTCGAGCGGATCTGACCCCGCGCCGCCACACGGCGGCCACCGACGCGGTGGCCGTGATGTCGGTGGTCGGGTCGCCGTCCACCAGCAGCAGGTCCGCGCGCAGGCCCGGCTCCACCCGTCCCCGATCGGTGAGTCCGAAGTGGACCGCGGGCACGCTGGTCGCCGCGGCCAGGGCCTCCGGCGGGGTCAGGCCGGCGGCGGTGAGCAGCGCCAGTTCGCGGTGCATGGCGACGCCGTGCCGCGGCGCCCACGGGTTGGCGTCCGTGCCCGCAACGATCGGCACCCCGGCCTCGTGCAGCACCCGTGCCGCGTGCACGGCGTGCTCGAAGCTGCCGTGCGCGGCGTGGTCGACGGTGGCCGTCGGGCCGCTGATGGACTCGAAGTACACGAGCGTGCTGACCACGAAGACGCCCCGTTGCGCGACCCAACCCACCAGGTCGTCACCGGCGTCGCACCACACGTGCGCCAGGCCGTCGACCCCGGCGTCCACCGCGATCCCGACCTCCTTCGCGGTGATGGCGTGGGCGATGACCTTCAGCCCGTGTCCGTGCGCCGCGTCCACCAACGCCTCCACCACCTCCGGCGCGAGGACGGGCAGGTCCACGCCGTGCACGGCGCCGTCGTCGATCACGACCTTCAGGTAGTCCACGCCCTCCGCCACCCGTGCCGCGACGAACGCCCGCGCCGCCGCCACGTCGGCCACCGTCTCGAACGGTCGCGCGGCGTCGCCCAGCTCGTCGCCGATCGACGCCAGCAGCTGGCTCGGGTGGCCGCCGGGCGCGGTGGCGAGCAGGCCGGCGCTGCGCAGGTCGGCGACGTCGTCGCGGGACGCGGCCAGCTCGCGCTGCCGGGCCAGGTTGCCCGGCAGGCAGAACATGTCCAGCTCGGTCGTCACACCGGCCGCCAGCGCCTGCGCCAGGCTGCCGTCGAACGCGTGGGTGTGCCCGTCGATCAGGCCGGGCAGCAGGGTCCTGCACCGGCCGTCCACCTCGACGTCGCACCGACCACCTGGCTCGGCGATCAGCGCGCCGTCGATCAGCACGTCGGCACGCGGCACGACGCGGTGGCCGTCGAACACGCGCACGTCACGGATCAGGGTTCGCATGGTGTCTCCCTCCAACGGGTCGAGTCGCCAACCAAGAGGGAACGCGCCCCGCGGACTGTGACCTGATGAGGTCCACGTCACATCACGTCACAGTCCACCCCTCCCTTCGCTCTTAGATGCGACACGAGGGAGGGACCCATGGGTGGCACGGACGCGTTCGTCGAGCACCGGGAACTGCTGTTCTCCATCGTCTACGGGATGCTCGGCACGGTCGCCGACACCGAGGACGTGCTCCAGGAGACGTGGCTGTCGTGGGCGCCGAGGAACGACGTCGACAACCCGCGCGCCTACCTGGTCCGGATCGCGGTCAACCACGCGTTGCGCCGCCGGGAGCGGCAGCGGGCCGGTCGCGAGACCTACCCCGGCCAGTGGCTGCCCGAACCGCTGGTCGGCGACGCGGCGGACGAGGTGGTGCGCGGCGAGGAGTTCTCCATGGCCGTGCTGGTGGTGCTGGAGACCCTCACCCCGGCCGAACGCGCGGTGTTCGTGCTGCACGAGGTGTTCGGCTACGCGCACCCGGAGATCGCGGACATCCTCGGCCGCAGCCCGGCGGCGGTCCGGCAGCTCGCGCACCGGGCGCGCGAGCACGTCGAAGCCCGGCGGCCCCGGTACGCGGTGGACCCGCGCACCCGGCGGCAGGTGACGGAGCGGTTCATGGCCGCCGCGCTGGGCGGCGACCTCGAAGGACTGCTGCGCGTGCTCGCGCCGGACGTGACGCTGTGGACCGACGGCGGCGGCAAGGGGCCCGCGACGAGCCTGGAGCCGGTGCACGGCGACGACCGGGTGGCACGGCTGCTGATCGCCGTCGCCGAGGGCGTCGCGGAGACCATGGACGTGCGGTTCCGCCGCGTGCACGGCGACCCGGCGGTGCTGCTGTTCGCCGACGACGCGCCGTTCGCCGTGCTGGTGCTGGAAGTCCGCGGCGACCGGGTCGGCGGCGTCTACTCGATCACCAACCCGGACAAGCTCACCCGCGTGCGGCCCTGAGGCTCAAGATCCGTGGCTCACGACCCGCCCGACAGGGACAGGTCGCCGATCACCACGGTCGTGCGCGACGGCGCGACGGCGTCCGCCACCCTGGCCACCACCTCGTCGAACACCGGGTCGTCGTAGTAGTCGCTGTGCCCGCGCAACGGCGAGGCGACCATGTCCGGGTCCGGGTCGAGGAACTCCGGGTCGCGCAGCCGCACGTCGTTGCCGCAGCGCACGCCCCACAGCTTCGGGTCGGCGAACACCCGTTCCTCCGCCGTCTCCGGCCACACCTGCACCGGCCCGCCCAGCGGGTCGGTCGACCGGTGCACGTTCCACCACCGGTCGCCGAGCTCGTCGCGCAGGCGGACGAGTTCGGCGTGGCCGAGGTAGTGCGGGAACAGCCGCGAGTACGCCCACTGCAGCTGCGAGCCGTAGGTGACCAGGCCGACCCGGCGCAGCGCGGCGACCGCGTCCGCCTGCCTGATGTACCGCTCCCCGTCGGCCGGGTCGGGCCGCTCGCTCTCCCGGCGCAGCAACGACAACGCCGCGAAGCACACCACGCTGCCCTGGCTGTGCCCGGACAGCACGACCGCGCCCACGTCGTGGTGCCCGGCCAGCCGGACGGCGCGCGAGGTCAGCTCGATGGTGGCGCGACCGCCGTAGGGCGGCGGGCAGATCGGGTGCGCCAGCCGAGGCCAGAACGCCACCAGGTCCCACACGATGCCGACCGCCGTGCGCATCCGAGGGCTCTGCCACGTCCGCACACCCAACAACAACAAGACCAGCACGAGACCCGACACCACCAGGCTGCCCAACGCGCCCAACTCCTGCGCCGGGACCGTCGACAGCCAGTCGGCCAGGCCCGGCGGCGGCGCGGCCCGCCAGGCCGGGTGCGCGAGCCGGGCCAGCGCGAGACCGCCGCCCGCCGCCACCAGCACGCCGCCCAGCAGCGCGACCGCGCCGAGCAGCCAGTGGTAGCGGTACTTCGCCGAGGCCAGGCGTTGGTTCAACGCCACCTTGCCGATGCCCGGCCGGTCCGCGCGACCCGGGTAGTCGGCCACCACGCCGTCGCGGACCGCCACACCGTTCGCGTGGCGCACGCAGGAGACCGCGCCGACCGCGTACAGCACGCCGGCGGCCACCGCGGCGGCCCAGAACGCCCAGCCCGGCATCGCCGTCCACCGCAGCGCGACGGCCACCGCCGCGGCCACCGACCCGGCCGCGAACACCAGCGCGCTCGACACCTGCCGCACCATGGCCGCCACGATCGGCGCCACCAGCAGCGGGAACGCGATCGCCAGCACGCCCCACAGCCCCGCGCCGACCAGGTAGCTCGTGCTCAAAACAAGCCCCTGCCGCCCCGCCTCCGGCACCGGGTCGCCGACCCAGTCCACCACCCGGTAGGCCAGCCCGCCGCTGAACCCGACCGCCAACGTGGTGGCGACGGCCGCGATCACCACGGCCGCGTAGCCGTGCCACATCGGCCGGAACCGCTTGTCCGCCACCATCAGCTCGACACCGCGCGCGGAGTGCCTCATGCGCACGCACGCCCCGAGCAGCACGACCAGCAGCAGCATCGCCGACGCCGCCAGGACGTTCGTGACCGCCTCGAACCCGGCCAACGGCGTCACCGACCCAGTCGCGCCGGTCGGCGCCTGCCACAGGACCGCCGTCGCCAACCCCGCCGCGAGCAGCAGGTACGCCACCGACGCCCACTTCAGCGCCCGCGAGTTCACCTTCCGCCGGTCCGGCGACATCACCACGCACCCGACGGCCCACGCCAGCACCAGCGCGCCCAGCCCGACCACCGTCCACGACACCAGGTCCGACGGCCGGTCCGGCTGCTCGGTCCGCAACGCGCCCGCGTACAGGACCCCCACCACCACGCACGCCGCCGCCACGTGCGCGTCACGCAGCACCGGCGTGCGCGGCGACGTGTGCCAGAACGCGTAGTCGCCCAAGCTGCCCGTGCGGGTCTCCCACGCGTGGTGCGTGCCCTTGGGCTCGTACAGGAACGTCTGCCGGCCGAACCACCACAGCACCGTGATCACCAGGCCCGGCGGGACCATGCCGACCAACAGCATCGCGCCGAACGGCCAGCCGTCGAAGAACCCCAGGTGCTCGGACCGACACGCCGCCGTGCCCGCGCACTGCCGCACCAGCAGCTCCAGCGACGCGTACGCGGTGGCCGTGACCAGCATGCACGTCAGCACCAGCCCGAGCAGCCGCAGCACCGCCTCGGCGAACCGGCCCGCGCCCAGCAGCGTGTACCGGGCGAGGTTGAGGATCGCGAACGGGATCAGCACCAGCCACAGCGCCCGGCTCGCACCGCCCGAGGTGAACCGGCCCCAGTGGAACGCCTCCACGGTCCGCGTCCGCCCGCTGGACAGCGCCCGCGCCGGTTTGCCCGCCCGCAGGAACCTGGCGACGTCGTCACCGGCCACCGGGGTGGGGAACGGGTCGCCCAGCATCGCTTCCGGCGGCGTGCCGGACACGCCGTGCACCCGCAGTTCGACGACATCCTCGGGACGCATGCTTTTCCCCTGCCGTAGGTGGCCGTGAGCTGTTGCCTACCGGATCGGCCACGTGCGGTAGGCCGTTTCAGCGCAGGAGACACCCGGTTGGGCGACGCAAGGGCTGGTGAGAACATCCTCCGGTGACGCCCGGTCGCCGATCGCGATCGGGCGTGCTCACGGCCCCGACCCGAAAGGCTGCCCACGGTGACCAAACCCGCCCGCCGCGACCCCAGCAAGCTCGTCGACGCCTCCGGGTTCCGCGAGTTCGTCCAGCACGGCTGGGGCCCGGCCGACCGCGCCGCCCGCGTCACACCCGGCGCCGCCGAGGCCGCCGCCGCACACCGCGACCGGCTCAGCGCCGCGTTGCCCGGCGCGCGCATCGCGGTGGCCGCCGGCTGGGCGCCCGTGCGGTCCAACGACACCGACTACGGCTTCCGCCCGGACAGCGATTTCTCCTGGTTGACGGGCTGCGCCGCGGAAGGCGCGGTGCTGGTGATGCACCCGGTCGCCGGCGGTCACGACGCGGAGCTGTTCCTGCGCCCGCCCGCCGGTCCGGACGAGCCGGACTTCTTCGCCAACGCCCGCGACGGCGAGCTGTGGATCGGACCGGTGCCCGGCCTGGCCGAGTGGGCCGAAGCGCTCGGCGTGCGCTGCCGCCCGTCGCACGAGCTGCCGTCGGCCCTGCGCGGCAGGCTGCCCGCCGTGCACGCGACGACCGGCGTCGACCCGCTGCTGGACGCGTTGGCGGGCGCCGACCACACCGCCGAGCTGCGCACCGTGCTGGCCGAGCTGCGGCGCATCAAGGACGACTGGGAGGTGGGCCAGCTCCAGGCCGCCGTCGACGCCACGATCCTCGGGTTCGCCGACGTCGCCGCCGAGCTGCGGGCGGCCGTCAAGGGCGGTGGCGAGCGGTGGTTGCAGGGCACGTTCGACCGACGCGCCCGCACCGCGGGCAACGGCCCCGGCTACGCCTCGATCGTGGCTGCCGGGCCGCACGCGCCCGTGCTGCACTGGGTGCGCAACGACGGTCCCGTGCCCGAGGACGCCGTGCTGCTGCTGGACGCGGGCGTCGAGCTGGACACCCTCTACACCGCCGACATCACCCGGACGTTGCCGGTGTCGGGCTCCTACAGCCCCGCGCAGCGGCAGGTGCACGAGCTGATCGAACGCGCGTCGGCGGCGGCGCTGGCGGTCGTGCGGCCGGGCGCGGCGTACCGGGACTTCCACCAGGAGGCCATGCGGGTGCTCGCCGAGGGCCTGCACGACTGGGGCCTGCTGCCGGTGTCGGTCGAGGAGTCGCTCGACCCGGACGGCCAACACCACCGGCGCTACATCACGTGCGGCGTGGGTCACTTCATCGGACTGGACGTGCACGACTGCGCCAACTCCACCTCCACCGCCTACCACGAGGGGACGCTGGAGGTCGGCATGGCGCTGGCCGTCGAACCGGGCCTCTACTTCCACCCGAACGACGAGACCGTGCCGCCGGAGCTGCGGGGCATCGGCGTGCGACTGGAGGAGAACGTCGTGGTCACGGCCTCGGGCAACCGCGTGCTGTCGTCGGCCCTGCCGAACGACGCGGCCGGCCTGGAATCCTGGGTCGCGGCGGCGGGCCGCTAGCACGAGACGCCGAGGACGGTGCCACGGCCGCAGGACCACCGGCCAACGGATCTTCGGAACCGGGCACCGTCCACAACGATGTCGGCGGAGTCGTGCACGGCGACGTGGTGCGGGCCGGTCTCGTCGAAGAGGTCAACGCCACGCACGTCGTCGTGGTGCCTGGGGTACGCGGCGGCCTCCGCCGAGGTGATCGGCTCGGACCGCACCGATCCGGTGCACGACGCGAACCGGATGCCCGCCTGGCCGGCCGCCGGTGGCACGTCGTGCACCGCCGACGGTTCGCCGCTCGGGGCCGAACCCTCGCCCAGGTGCTGCCCGGAGCCGACGAACTGCCGGACGACCACCGGAACACGGTCGCCGCCACGTGGGCGTTGTCGGTCGAACCGCTCGACCGATTACCGCCTGCGTCGCGAACGCGGGCTGGCCGACTGGACCGGTCGGGCGGGCGACCCGGCCGGGGCGGTGGCGCAGTTCGAACGGCTGCTCGAAGACCAGCGCCGGGTCCTGACGCCAGGGCATCCCTACACCGCGAAGGCGCGCAAGCTGCTGGTCCACTGGCGGGGCAAGACCGCCGGTTCGTGACGGCTGTCCGCAAGCGATGCGTTCAGCGCCTGCGCAGGCGCACGGACGTGATGGCGTGGTGCTCGACCTTCAGCACCTCGACGGACCAGCCGGGGATCGAGATCCGGTCGCCCGGAGCCTCGGGGATGCGGCCGAGCACCACCAGCACCAGGCCCGCGATGGTGGCGTAGTCGCCCTCGGGCGGGTCCCGCAGCTCCACGCCCAGGTCGACCAGGTCGTGCACGGGGAACGTGCCGGGCAGCACGAGCGAGCCGTCCGCGCCGCTGCGGACGGCCATCACGTCGCGGTCGGTCTCGTCCAGGATCTCGCCGACGATCTCCTCCAGCAGGTCCTCGAGCGTGATGATGCCGTCGACCGCGCCGTGCTCGTCCACGACCAGGCCGAGCTGCTCGCGTTCGGCCTTGAACCGGCGCAGCGCGTCGGACACCCGCACCGAGTCGGGGAACACCATCGGCGACCGGGCCACGTCGACCAGCTTCGCGTCGTCTTCGAGCAGGTCACGCAGGTGCACGACGCCCACGACATCGTCCAGGTGCCCGCCGCGCGCGACCGGCGCCCGCGAGTGGCCCGAGGCGGCCAGCTCGGCGCGGGCGGACGGCACGTCCAGTTCGGCCGCCAGCGTCACCACCGAGCGGCGCGGCACCAGGACCTCGCGCAACCGGCGTTCGCTGATCTCCAGCGCGCCGGTGATGATCATGCGCTGCTCGGCGTTGAGGCCGCGTTGGGCGGAGACCAGCTCGCGCAGCTCCTCGGACGACATCTGCTCGGACTCGGCGTCCGGCTTGCCGCCGAACAACCGGACCACCACGTTCGTGGACGCGCTCAACGCCCACACCGCGGGCCGTGAGGCGGCAGACAGCACGTGCAGCGGCCGTGCCACCAGCAACGCCCAGCGCAACGCGTACTGCATCGCCAGCCGCTTGGGCGCCAGCTCGCCGAACACCAGGGTCAGGAACGTCAGCACGACCGTGACCAGCGCGATCGCCACCGCGTTCGCCGCGTCGCCGAGGAACGACAGCGCCGGCACCAACGGCTTGGCCAACGACACCGCCGCCGTCGCCGAGGCCAGGAACCCGGCCAGCGTGATGCCGATCTGGATCGTGGCCAGGAACCGGTTCGGGTCGCGCGCCAGCCTCGCCAGCGTCTTCGCGGACGCCCTGTCGTCCCGCTCCAACGCCCGCAACTGACCCTCGCGCAGGCTGATCAACGCCATCTCGCTCCCCGCGAACAGCGCGTTCAGCAACACCAACACCGCGACCAGCGCGATCGTCCACCCGTACCCGTCCACACCCGACTCCATACCCGAACCGGCCCGTCCCGCAACCGGAGGGTTGGTCATTTCGAGTGGAGCGGCTGCCCTTGTGGACCGGGCTGGGCTACAACTGGCGTGGGGAGGTCTCATGGGGTCGGCTGCGGTGCACCGGTCGTTCGTCGTCGTGGACGTGGAGTCCTACGGCGATCCGGACAGGTCGTCGCCCCAGCGCACCGCCGTGCGCGAGGGCATGTACCAGGTGCTGATGACCGCGTTCGCCGAGTGCGACCTGCCGTGGGACGACAAGTCGGTGGACGACGCGGGCGACAGCCTGCTGGTGCTGCTGCCCGCGGACGTGACCAAGGCCGTTCTGGTCGAACGGCTGCCGGAACGGGTTGTCTCGGCCCTGCGCAGGCACAACGAGATCCACGCGCACGGAGCCCGGCTGCGCATGCGGATGGCCGTGCACGCCGGCGAAGTCCACTTCGACGACCGCGGCCGCACGGGCGAGGAGATGATCTTCGCCTACCGGATCCTCGACGCGCCGGCCGCCAAGGAGTCCCTCAAGTCCTCGACCGCCACCCTGGTCCTGGTCGTCTCCGACCTGTTCTACCGCTCGGTGGTCCGCCACGACGCGGCCGCCAGGCCCGGCGACTACACGGCGGCGCAGGCCAAGGTGAAGGAGGTGGACGCCCGCGTCTGGGTCCGCCTGGTCGACGGTCACCCGAACGAGGGCGCCCGCGCCGCGGCCGGTCCCCGCGTCGAGTTGACCCTCGCCGAACTGGGTCCGGTCGTCGACGTCCTGCTGCGCACGCCCGGCTTCGACACGCGCGAGGGACGCGACCTGGTGCTGCGCGAGGTGCCGTTCGCCGGCGCCATCAGCCGCCACGGCGCGAACCGGCCGGACACCGTCAGCATCGTCCGGACGTGCGCGCACTACCCGGGTGGCCTCGCCGCACTGCTGGAAGCGATCCGCTTCTACGCCGCCGGTTCCACCGAAATGGCCGAACTGGACACCCTGTTGGCCGAACGGGGCAGTGGCGTTTAGTTGCTCCACGCGGTGCCGAATACCACCATACGCACCTCTTCCCTCTGTTTCCGTGACATTACACTGAGTCATGCCGTCGATGGTGAACCCCACCGCGCAGGGGCACCGCTACCTGGTGGCCAACTCGGGAGGCCCGCTAGTGGATGAATCGGCAATTCGGATCGACTCCGGTCTGGTCGACTTGACGAACGTTCCTCTCGACGCGTTGGACGCATTCGACGACGAGATCCTGCTGACGTCGACGGACCGTTTCCTCAGACAGCTGGACCACGCCACCATCAGTGTGGGCGGCCACGACTCCTGACCGGCGGGCTCCGCACCCATGACGAGGGGCGACCACGAGGTGGCAGGCTGGAACTCCACGCACGGGATATCGCTGCCCAACCACGGGATGTCCCTGACCGAGTTGGACGCGCTGGCGTCCGCACAACCCGACGGCGGCGTCACCGCGCTGCTGCACCGGGTCGAACGGACGAGACGTCTGCTCGCTCTGCGGTTGGTGCTGCACCACGCGCGCGACCACCCCGCTCCGGGCAACCCGTTGCCCTCGGTGGACGAGGCGTGGGAACTCCTGGTGGCCGCCGAACGCGCCCGTCCGGAGGCGGTGGCGGACCTGCTGTCGCTGCCCCAGGTGGGGGTCTGGTCGGCGCACGTACTGCGCCGACTCCGGGACAAGGCGTCCGACACCGCTCCGGCGTGGTTCCACGTCGGCCAACTGCACTTGTTGGCCGCCGCGGCCGGCCTGTCCGCAGAATTGCGCTTCACGATGGCCATTCCCCTGCGGGATGGCATCGCGGTGCTTCCCGGCTGGGGCACCGCGCGCGTGCCCGAGACGACCGGATGGGGTCACGGCACCTTGGTCGCGGACGCGTCGGGGTTAACGGTGAAAACCGGCTCGGGCGCCGCTCATCCCGTCGAATGGCAGCCGATCCGCATTCTCGAGGGCGACGTCGACTCCACCGCGCCGCGCATCCACCTGGACGACACCGGACCGTACCGGGGATTGGCGATCCCCGAGCGGCCCGACCCATTGTCGGATTCCTCGGCGGCACGGTGGAACGCGCTCTTCGCCGACGCGTGGGCGATCTTGAAGCGCGACCACCCGCACCGCGCGCGGGAACTGTCCACCGGACTGTCGGTGATCACGCCGCGCCCGGCGGCCTACCGCTTCCGACCGCACAGCGGGTCGGTCGGCGACGGCTACGGCGCCGCGATCATCTCCGAACCGCACGACGCCGTGCAGCTGGCCGTGACGATGGTGCACGAGTACCAGCACAGCAAGCTGAACGCGATCGGCCACCTGGTGGCCCTCACCCGCGTGGACCCGGCCACCACGTGTTATGCGCCGTGGCGTGACGACGCTCGTCCAGTGTCCGGGCTCTACCAGGGGGTAAACGCTTTCCTGGCGGTCGCGGAATTCTGGTGGCGGCAACGCGGGCGCGTGAGCGGACCGGACGCCGCCCTGGCCCACTTCGAGTTCGCCCTCGTCCGGGTGCAGGTGACCGAGGCGCTCGACGCCCTGCGCCGGCACCCTTCGCTGACCGAACCGGGACGGAGGTTCGCGGCCCGCCTGGCCGAGCGGCTGGCCACGTTGACCGAGTCCGCGGTGCCGGCGGAACTGCTGACGGCGGCCGAGACGGCCACGCTCGACCACCGCGCGGCGTGGCGCGTCACCCACTTGCGCCCGGCACGGGCACACGTGCTCGAGTGCGTCGAACGCCGACGTGCCGGCGAGCCCGCGCCGACCTCCGGGCCGAGCCCGGTCGTGGTCGCCGATGCCGCTCCGCCCAGGTTGGACGCCAAGGCGATCCTCACGCGCGTGCTGCTCTCCGACCGGGCGGCGTTCGACGCGATGCGGTCGGACGCCTCCGACGACCTCCCCAAGATCGCCACGGACCTGACCGAGGCGGATTTCGCCCTGGTGGCGGGCCACCACGACCGGGCGCACGCGCTCTACGCGGCGGAACTCGCCGAGGGCTCGAACCGAGCGGGAGCGTGGTCCGGCTTCGGGCTCGCGGTGCGCGCGCTCTCACCCGGTCCGGCGTCGCGGGCGCTGCTGGAACGCCCTGACCTCGTGCGCGCCGTGCGGAACGAGTTGGCCCTCACCGACGAGGCGCCCGACGTGGAACGCCTCGCCGCGTGGCTGGGAGCGGACCTCTAGTGCCGTGACGGGCCGCTAGAGGGGCATCGGGTCGATGTCGCAGTTCGCGCGGACACGGGGATCGCTCAACTCCGTCACCGCGGGGTGGTGCTGCCCGAGCCGTTCGCGCAGCAGGCCCACTGCTCGTCGGTGCAGCGTCTCCGATTCGTCGGTGCGCCCGAGCGCACGCAGGTCGTGCGCGAGGTTCGTCTGGCACGCCAGCGTCGTCGGGTGATCGGCGCCCAGGATCTCCGTCGCGCGGACGAGAACCTCGGCGCCGATGTCGTGGGCGCCCTGCGGGTCGCCCGACTGGTGCAGGTCACTGGCGAGGTTGATCCGGGTCACCAGCGTGGACGGGTGATCGTCACCCAGGCGTGCGCGGAAGCTGGCGAGTGTCGCGCTGTCCAGTTCGCGCGCGCCCTCGGCGTCGCCCATCAACCTGCGCAGGATGGCCACGTTGACGGCCGCGGACAGGGTGTGCGGGTGGCTCGGCCCCAACGTCCGCTCGTACCGCGTCAACGTGTCGCGGCCGAGCTGCTCGGCCTGCTCCAGCCGACCCAGGTGCCTCAGCTCGATGGAACGCGCCAACGCGGCGGCGAGCGTGTCTGCGTGGTCGAGGTTGTACCGCAACCGCAGTCCGTCGAACGCCGTCTCCGCGGCTTCCATCGCGCCCACGTGGTCGCCCGCCTTGCGACGCATCACGGCGAGGTGGCGCAGGGCGCGCAGCCACGCCGGGTTGAGCGGCCGGCCCTGACTGCGCCGTTCGTACGTGCGCACGACTTCCTCGTGCTCGGCGCACGCCTCCCGGTAGTTGCCGAGCTCCCGCTTGTCGATGGTGAGGCCCGCCTGCGTCAGGAGCGACAGTTCGTGGTCCTGGCCGTAGATCTGGACCCTGCGGTCCCAGGTGTCGGCGTCGAGCTCGACGGCGGCGGTGAAGTCGCCGACGAGTCGGAGGTTCACGCCGAGGCTGTGCGCGACGGCCAGGGTGGTCGGGTCCTCGTCCCCGAGGTAGCGGACGCAGATGTCGTAGTTGCGCTTCGACAGCTCCAGCCCACCCAGGAAGTCGCCCTCAGCGCGCTTGTCCGCCGCGACCTGGCTGATCGCCAGGATCGTTTCCTCGTGCTCCTCGCCGAAGATGCGGCGGTGCCGTTCGAGCAGGTCCGCGTTCAGCGGGGTGGCCTCGGCGTACCGACCCTGCACCCACAGCATGAAGCCGTACCAGCGGCCCATCCTCAAGGTCTCCGGGTGGTCCCCGCCCAGCCGGTCCACCCAGATCTTGTAGATCTGCTCGGACAGTTCGGCGCTGCGCTTGTGCTCGCCCCACCGGTAGAGGAACTGGACCTGGTTGGACAGCAGCGACCGGACCGATTCGGCATCGCTCTCATAGGCGTTGGACGCGGCCAGGTGCGCGCTCAGGTCGACGTAGATCGGCCAGTTGTCCGGCTCTGCCGGTCCCTCCGGGTCGTTCTCGGCCAGCATCTGGTGGGCGGCGTTGCGCATGGTCACGCGTTCGTCCTCGCTCATCTGGCTGATGAGCACGGACTGGACCAGGCGGTGCAGCTCGATGGAGTTGGTGCGGTGGTCGACGCGCACCAACGCGAAGCGGTTGATGTCGCGGATGGCCTCGTTGAGGCGCAGGCTGTCGCGCAGCACCCGGGACAGCTCGGCCGGCACATCGGTGATGCTGCGGCTGTAGCTGAACATCTTGCGGTTGATCGGTTCCGGCGCCAGGAAGGCGCACACCTGGAGCAACCGCAGCGCCGAGGGGTTCTTCCGCTTGAGCTCGTTGAGCGACAGGTCCCACATGGCCGCGACCGACTCGGGGTAGTCGAGGGTGGTCGTGACGTCGAGCAGCTCCAGCTGTTTCTCGGCGAGCAGTTGGAGGTACTCGCCTGCGGGCATGCCCGTCTCCACGCGCCAGGCCGCCGCCTGCGCGATCGCCAACGGCAGGTCGCCCAACGCCTGGGCCAAGCGGTCGGCGTCCTCCTCGCCCAGCTCCGGGTCACGGCGGCGCAGCAACTGCACGCTCTCGGCGCGCTGGAAGACGTTCACCTCCAGCGGGCGGGCGACGCTCAACCACTGCGAGTTGCGCGAGGTGACCAGGATGCGCCCGGTGCCGCCGGTCGGCAGGTACTGCTGCACGGCGTCCGGGCTGTCGGCGTTGTCGAAGATGAGCAGCCAGTTGGTCGGGATCTTGTGGTGGTTGCCGCTGCGGAGGGCGTCGAGCACCTGCTGGACCGCCACATTGGCCTCGGAACCGACGACGAGGTCCAGTCGCTGCCCCAGTTCCACCAGCGAGTTGACGATCTTCACCGGTCGTTCCGCGGGCACCCACCAGATCAGGTCGAAGTTCGCGCGGTTGCGGTAGGCGTACTCGATGGCCAGGTGCGACTTGCCCACGCCACCCATGCCGTGGAGCGTTTCGGGTAGCACAGCCGCGGTCCCGCCCCGGACCAGACGCCGTTCGAGCTCCTGGAGGAGGTCCGCCCGCCCGGTGAAGTTCACGTTCCTCGGCGGTACCCCGCCG
>NZ_LGED01000206.1 GCF_001280085.1 Saccharothrix sp. NRRL B-16348
TTGGTGCGGGTTTCGTGTCATCCCACCGACCTCCCTCCGGGCTACCACACGTATCAAGGGGGCAGCCATCAGAAGCACTGGTCAGGCAATGGTGAACAGGCCCCCTTGACACGCGCGGTAGGGCAAAGCCAGGTCGGCGGGATGACACGAAGCCCTCCCTATGGTGGGGAAGAGCAGTCGGCGGCCGCACCGCGTGTCGGGCCCGGCACCGCGCCCGACGCGCGACCCCCGACCCAGTCCACTGACGGGTCTTTCCTCAAAAGTAGGGCTTCGTGTCATCCCGCCGACCTGGCGCAGCCCTACCGCGCGTGTCAAGGGGGGCGCCTGTCCACCAATGCCTGTCGGCATCGACTGTGGGCCGCGCCCCCCTTGATACGTGTGGTAGCCCTTGTGGAGGTCGGTGGGATGGCACGGAGCCCGGACCAACAACGGACCCGCCACAGAACCAGGCAGTGGGGGTCATCCTGCTGATCTGCCCGTCCGGCGAGGACATGCTTTTAAGCTTTTAAAAGCCCGCTTTAGCAGCCAGCTTAAAGCTTCTCGCCGGCCGGGTCCGACAATTCCGGCCGGTCAGGAGTCAACCGATCAGGCGTCTTCGAGGCCGATGGCGAACGCCGCGTCCGTGTCCCGCTTCGAGTACGACCGGAACGAGATGTGGGTGTCCGTGTTCAGCACGCCGGGCACCTTGGAGATGTGGCCGGGCACCAGGTCGGCGAGGTCCTCGTGCCGGGCGACCTTGACGAGGGCGATCAGGTCGACGTCGCCGGCGCACGAGTAGACCTCGGTGACGCCCTCGATGTCGGCGATCGCCTGCGCCGCGTCCGGAATGGTCTCGGCGGCGGCCTGGATCAGCACGATCGCGGTGATCACAGCGGTCCTCCACAAGTCGTCGGGGTATCGACCGATCACATGCTAGTGGCCCGCCATCCGGTACTGGTCGCGACCGGCCTCCGCGCGCGCCACCCAGTCCCGCCACGCGCCGGCGGCGAAGGCGGGCGACGTCCACGGTCGGTCGCAGTAGACGAGCCGCGTGCCCGGCCGGTCGATCCACCGCAGCACCACGCCGACCTCCTCGGCGGGCGCGCCGAACAGCGGGCCCTCGCCCGGGATCACCGTCTCCGCCGACGCCACCAGCGCGTCGACCACCGGCATCGGCCGCGTGCCGCGCCGCGCCACCCCGGCGGACGCCAACCGCCCGTGCCGCACCACGGCGAACTCCCACCCGCCGGACCCGTCGGGACGCGCGGCGACCACCTCCGGCAACGCCGCCAGCCCCGCGAGCCGCTGCGCCCGGTCCAACGAGCGCACCAACGACGACACCCGGTCACGGCGGGTGGCGGCGTCCTCGAACCGGTGGGCGAGGGCGAGCGCGTCGATCTGCGCGGTCAGCTCCCGCAACGGCGCCAGGTCCGCACCAGCGACCAGCCGGCGGAACGACGAAGCGGCGGGGGAGTACTCGTCCACCGACTGCCGTCCCGCGCACGGCGCCTTGCACCGGCCCAACTCGAACAGCGCGCACGGCGTGGCGGACGCGTTGCGCGCCGGGATCCGCTGCGAGCACGCCCGCAGTGGCACGGCCTCCAGCACCGCCTCCAGAGCCGTCTCGGCGAGCCGCCGTGACCGGAACGGGCCGAACGCCCCCTCACGCGGCGTGCGGACCACGGAGAGGCGTGGAAACGCCTCGTCCGTCAGCACGAGCCACCACGCCTGACCCTGGTTCTTGGAACGCCGGTTGTAGGCGGGTTTGTGCGCGGTCAGCAGCCGCAGCTCCCGCACCTCCGCCTCCAACGAGTGCGCGCACTCCACCGCGTCCACCCGGACGGCCAGCGACACCATCTCCCGCAGCCGCTTCCGACCCTCGCTCGCGGTGAAGTACTGCCGCACCCGCCGCCGCAGGTCGGACGCCGTGCCGACGTACAGCACCTCCTCCGACGGCCCGCGGAACAGGTAGACGCCGGGGGTGGACGGCAGGTGCGAGGCGAGGGTCCGCTTGCGCCGCTGCGCCGGCGTCACCTCGGGCAGGTAGGCGACCAGCTCCTCCAGCGAGTGCACCCCGACCGACCCGACCCGCTCCAGCAGGTGGTGCAGCACCTCGACGGTCGCGCGGGCGTCGATCAGCGCCCGGTGGTTCGGCTGCACGGACACCCCGAACAGGTGCGCCAACGCCGACAGCCGGCAGCTCGGCGCCTCGTCCCGGCTGAGCACCCGGCGGGCCAGCTTCACCGTGCACACGACGGTCGGCTTGGGCCACGTGTACCCGAGGCGGGCGCAGGCAGCCTTGATGAACCCCACGTCGAAGCCGGAGTTGTGCGCGACGAGCACCGAGCCGGCGGCGAACTCGAGGAACGCGGGCAGCACCGTGGACAGCGGCGGCGCGCCGGTCACCATCATCTGGGTGATCCCGGTCAAGGCCACGACCTGCGGCGGAATGCCCCGCTCGGGGTCGACGAGGGTGCCGAACTCGCCGATCACCCGCCCGCCGCGCACCTTCACCGCGCCGATCTCGGTGATCGCGTCCCCGTCCGCCCGGCCGCCGGTGGTCTCCAGGTCGAACACGACGAACGTGGTCTCGCGCAGCGGTGTGCCCAGTTCGTCGAACGTGAGCTGAGTAGTCATCGGGCGGCACCGTATCCGCACCCACCGACAGTGTTGGATTGCGCCGCCTCCGGCGTCGCGACCTGGCGGGCGGGTCACCGCGGGGTGCGAACAGTCCGTCAGGCGTGGACCGGCGGCGATCGTGCACAGCGGCGCAACACGGCACAGCTAGCCTGTACGGGTGCAAGACCCGATCGAGCCGCCGCCCGGCGCCGACGACCTGGAACCCGGCCAGGCCGTCGAGTCCACTGTGGACTGGTCCGCCCTGCCCGAGCCCCTGCGCGCGCGGCTCGCGGAGTTGAGCGCGGATGCGTTGGGGGACATGGCGAAGGTCGACATCCCGCAGTCCCTGCGCGCGGTCGCCCGGTTCGCGCCCACCAAGCGGGCCAGGCTCGGCACGCCGGCGCTCATCGGCGGCCTGAAGTCGTCGGCGAACTTCCGGGCCGCCGTCGTGGAGTGGCTCAGGCGCAACCGGCCGGCGGTGCTGGAGGTGACCTCGCCCGATCCGGTGGCGGCGGGCGCGGCGGCGATCCTGCAGGGCGAGGAGGTCGCGTCCCACTTCATCGAGCTGGTCGGCAGGCGCGCGGCGGACGCGGCGCTGCGCTCGGAGCGCGACCTGGCCGTGCAGCGGGCCGAGAAGCTCGAGGTCGAGCTGGAGCGGCTCAAGGCGGAACGGGCCGAGGCGGGCGGCGCGGTGGACAAGATCCGCGAGGCGTCCGAGGCCGAGCTGGAACGGCTCCGCAAACGGTTGCGCGAGCAGGGCGTGCGGCTTCGCGAAGCCAAGGACCGGGCCGAGTCGTCGTCGGTGGAGGCGGACCGGGTGCGTGCCGAGGCCGAGGCCGAGCTGCGCCGGCTGACCGCCGAACGGGACCGCGAACGCGAACGCGCCGAGCACGAGCGCGCCAAGGCGCAGCGGGCCGAGGCGGATGCCGAGGTGGCGCGCCAGTCGGCCAAGGAGGCGCGGCAGGCCGACGAGGTGCGGCTGGCCCTGCTGGTCGAGACGCTGGACGGCGCGGTGAACGGCCTGCGCCGCGAGCTGGCCCTCGGCGGCGCGGGCCCGCGTCCGGCGGACCTCGTGCGCGGCGCCAGCGCGGCGCAGGGCGCGGTCGGCCGGGTGGAGGACCCGGCGGCGCTGGACCGGTTGCTGGCGCTGCCCGCCGTGCACTTGATCGTGGACGGCTACAACGTCACCAAGACCGGCTACCCGGAGCTGTCGCTGTCGGACCAGCGGGACCGGCTGGTGCACCAGTTGGCCGTGCTGGCGGCGCGCACCGGCGCGGAGGTGACGTTGGTGTTCGACGGCGCGGGTGTGGTGGCCGTGCCGACGTCCGCGCCGCGCGGGGTGCGGGTGCTGTTCAGCGATCCGGGCGTGCTGGCCGACGACGTGATCCGCGCGTTGGTGACCGCCGAGCCCGAGGGCCGTCCGGTGGTCGTGGTGACGTCCGACCGGGCGGTGGCCGATTCCGTGCGGCGGCGTGGCGCGCACCCGGTGCCGTCCGCGGTGCTGTTGGCACGCCTGGGCCGGGTGTGACACAGATCGTGTTTTTAACACCACCGGTGGTCACACGACCAGGTCACAGCTAGGCCGTTTGGGAACAAAGGTGAACCCGGCGTGATTTCCGTGCCCCGCTAGTGGACTCCGGACCTCACTTTTCGTAACCTAGCCGAGATCTCGCGGCGAGCAGTGGTCCATCCTGGGCCGCGACGCGGGTTCACCGCCGAATCGGCCTGTCGGGGAGCCGAGCCGGGAATCTCTCAGCAGAGGTGTGTCGGGCTGCTCCACGCGCCCGGCCGGCAGGCGGGTTCAGACGAAGGAGACACACGCGACTGTGGCGTCGCAACGACTCAAGCGCGGCCTGCGCGGGGCGATGGCGGCCACGGCGGTGGCCGCTGCCGCGGTGGGCGCACTGCCCGTACCCGCCGGAGCCCAGCCGAACACCCCCGCGAACGCCTCCGAGGCGCTGAAGAAGTACAACGAGCTGGCCGAGCAGGCCACCAAGCTCAACGAAGAACTCCTGCGCGCCGAAGAATCGCGCAACGCCAACCAAGCCGAGCTGGACAAGGCCAACGCCGACCTGGCGCAGGCGACCCAGGCGGGCGAGCAGGCGCGGACGGACGAGGAGACCTTCCGGGTCCAGGTCGACAAGCTGACCGAGGCGTCGTTCGAGGGCGCGCGGTTCAACCAGCTGTCGGCGCTGCTGGTGTCCGACTCCCAGCAGGACTTCCTGAACCGGATGTCCGCGCTGGGCGTGCTCGCGTCGGACAACAACGAATCCCTCGAACGGCTCTCCGGCGCGGTCGACGCGGCCGAGGACGCGCGGCAGAAGGCGGCCGACGCCCAGGCCCGCGCACAGGCCGCGACCGACGAGGCGATCAAGATCGCCGACGACGTCAAGAAGCGCAACGACGAGCTGCAGGGCCAGATCACCGAGGTCAAGAACCAGTTGGCCCGGCTGTCCTCGCAGGAGCGCAACACGCTGGCCAGCGTCGGCGAGCGGGTCACCACCAACGTGCCCGCGGGCGCGGCGGGCCTGGCGCTGCAGTTCGCGCTGGAGCAGCAGGGCGACATGTACCGCTACGGCGCCACCGGGCCGGACCTCTGGGACTGCTCCGGCCTGACGTCGAAGGCCTACGCCTACGCCGGCGTGTCCATCCCGCGCACCTCCGGCGGGCAGGCGGGCGCGGGTCGGCCGGTCAGCCGCGGCGAGGTCCAGGCGGGCGACCTGATCATCTACAACGGCGGCAACCACGTGGGCATGGCGGTGGACAACGCGCGCGTCGTGCACGCGTCCACCGACGGCGTCCCGGTCAAGGTCGTGCCGCTGGAGAACCCCGGCAGCATCTACGCGATGCGGCGCATCGCGGGCTGACAACCTTCATCCGGCAGGGCCATCCTCAAGGGGGTGGCCCTGCCGATCACTTTGGAGGCTCGTGAGCCGCTTTCGGTTCGTGCTGGCCGCGTTGGTGGCCGTGACGTTCCTCGCCGGACTGGTCACGGCCGTGGCCCCGGCGACCCCGTCCGCGCCGCCGGCGTCGGCCGACACCGCCGCCACGTCACGCGCGGACGCCGTCCGGGCGCTGCTCGACCGGCGGGCGCGGGCCGTGCTGGACCGGGACGAGACGGCGTTCACCGCGGACCTCGACCCCCACGCGGACGCCGGGTTCCGGCAGCGGCAGCGCGACCTGTTCCGCAACCTCGCCGCGGTGCCGTTGGCGGAGTGGGAGTACGGCCGGGTCGACCCCGCCGGCGCCGACCTCTCGGGGCTGGACCTGCCCGCCGCCGACGAGGTGTGGGCGCCCGACGTGCGGCTGTCGTACCGGCTCGGCGGCGTGGACGTGGAGCCGAGCAGCCAGGGCATGGCCTACCTGTTCACCCGGCGCGACGGCCGCTGGTACCTCAACTCCGACACCGCGCTCGAACCGCTCGGCAAGCGCACGTGGCGCGGGCCGTGGGACTTCGGGCCGAGCCACGTGCTCACCGGCACCGGCGGGTTCGTGCTGAGCCACCCCGGCGGCGAGGTGCTGGCCGCCCGGGTGCTGGCGGAGCTGGACGGCGCCGTCACGGCGGTGACCGAGGTGTGGGGCCAGGCGTGGGCGCGTCAGGTGGCCGTGCTGATCCCGGCGAGCCCGGCCGAGATGGTCGCGCTGGTCGGGCCGGGGTTCGCCACCGGTGCGATCGCGGGCGTCGCGGTGGCCGACCGGGTGGACCCGGACACGCACACCGCCCGCGGGCAACGAGTGGTGCTGAACCCGGACAGCGCGGGCGCGTTGTCGCCGTTGGCGCTGCGGGTGCTGCTGCGGCACGAGATCACGCACATCGCCGCACGCGGTGAGACCGTGGACGGCGCGCCGATGTGGGTGCTGGAGGGGTTCGCGGACTACGTGGGCTACCGGCGCAGCGACGTGCCGCCGCCCAAGGCCGCGCCGCTGCTGGCCGCGCGGGTGCGGCAGTCGTTGCCCTCCGCGCTGCCGTCCGACGCCGACTTCCGCGGTGCCGGGATGGAGCTGGCCTACCAGCAGGCGTGGTCGGTGAACCTGTACCTGGCGTCGTCGCTCGGCGAGCCGGGGCTGGTGGCGCTGTACCGGCGGCTGGCGCGGGTTCGGGCGTCCGAAGTGGACGGCGTGCTGCTCGAGGCCACCGGCGGGGACACCGCGGCGCTGGTGCGCGGGTGGCAGGAGTTCCTGCGGCGGTCGTTCCCGTAACGTGGTCGCGTGCGTCGGACCCTGTTGGTGACCAATGACTTCCCGCCACGGCCCGGCGGAATCCAGGCCTACCTGCACGCGTTGGCCGTGCGGCTGCCCGAGTTGGTGGTGTACGCGCCGTCGTGGGAATCGTCGTCCGGCTCGCACCCGGAGTTCGACGCGGCGCAGCCGTTCGAGGTGGTGCGGCATCCCGGGACGTTGATGCTGCCCACGCCGGACGTCGTGCGGCGGGCGTCGGACATCCTGCGCGGAGCGCGCTGTGACGCCGTGTGGTTCGGGGCGGCGGCGCCGTTGGCGTTGATGACGTCACGGCTGCGTGCCGCCGGTGCGTCGAGGGTGGTGGCGTCGACGCACGGGCACGAGGTCGGGTGGTCGATGCTGCCGGGCGCGCGGCAGGCGTTGCGGCGGATCGGGTCGGACGTGGACGTGGTGACGTTCGTGAGCCGGTACACGCGGTCGCGGTTCGCGGCGGCGTTCGGGCCGTTGGCGGCGTTGGAGCACCTGCCGTCGGGGGTGGACACGTCGGTGTTCGCGCCTTCGGCGGCGGCTCGGGCGGAGATGCGGGCACGGTACGGGCTGGGTGACCGGCCGGTGGTGGTGTGCGTGTCGCGGCTCGTGCCTCGCAAGGGGCAGGACGTGCTGGTGCGGGCGTTGCCGGAGATCCGGCGGCAGGTGCCGGACGCGGCGTTGCTGGTGGTGGGCGGTGGGCCGTACCGGGGGACGTTGGAGCGGCTGGCGGCGTCGGTCGGCGTGTCGGAGCACGTGGTGCTGACCGGGTCCGTGCCGTGGGAGGAGCTGCCCGCGCACTACAACGCCGGTGACGTGTTCGCGATGCCGTGCCGGACGCGGGGGCGTGGGCTGGACGTCGAGGGGCTGGGGATCGTGTACCTGGAGGCGTCGGCCACCGGCCTGCCGGTCGTGGCGGGCCGTTCGGGGGGCGCGCCGGAGACCGTGCGCGACGGCGTGACGGGGCGGGTGGTGGACGGGCGTGAGGTGGCGGAGGTGGCCAACGCCGTCGCCGGCCTGCTGGCCGACCCCGGCACCGCCGCGAAGATGGGCGCCGCGGGCCGCGAGTGGGTCACCGCGAACTGGCGCTGGGACGACCTGGCCGACCGCCTGGTCCGCTTGATCGACGCCTGAGCGTTGAACTCACCTGTCCTGAACGTAGGACTCTCGCACCCTGAACGTAGGACTCTCGCGACCTGAGCGTTCGACACGCGCGACCTGAAGGTTCGACACGCGCGACCTGAAGGTTCGACACGCGCGCGCGTGTCCTACGTTCAGAACGCGAGAGTCCTACGTTGGGGACGCGTGAGTCCTACGTTCAGGTGCGGTGAGTTCTACGTTCGGGGTGGGGTCGGGCCGGTCAGGGCGTCGTCGACGGTGGCCAGTTCGGCGCGGGCGAGGCGTTCGGTCAGGCGCAGGCCAAGGTCGGACGTCAGGGTGACGGCTTGGGTGGCCAGGGTCTTGGCCTCGGCGGTCTGGCCAAGCAGCCTGCGCACGCCCGCCAGGCCGACCAGCGCGCGCGCCTCGCCCGGCAGGTAGCCGATCCGGCGCGCCTTGGTCAGTGCCTGCTGGAACTGCTCGTCGGCGGTCCGCAGGGAACCCAGGCCGCGGTTCGCCGAGGCCATCACGACCAGCACGTTGGTGGTGATCCGCTGGTCGCCGTCCTCCCGCAGCTCGGCCAACGCGCGGTCGGCCAGCTCCAGCGCCTCGGCGTGCTCGCCCAGGTCCAGCCGCACGGACGCGATGCTCTCCAGCACCCGCGCGGCGGCCTCGCGGAACCCCGACTCCGTCGACAGGCGCAACGCCTCGGACAGGTGGGTGAGCGCGCGCTGCGGCTCGCCCATGAGCTGCGACGCCACACCCAACAACGTCAACGCGGTGATCTCGCTGCCCCGCAGCCCGTGCTCCACGCTGATCGCCAGCGCCTCGCCCAGCAGGTCCACCGCCTCGGCCAGCTCACCGGTCTCGATGGCCAGCACGCCCAACCCCGTCAGCACACCCGTGTCGGCCGACCGCGGCCCGCCGGACTCGCGCTTCAACGCCAGGCACGTCTCCAGGTCGTTGCGCGCCGACGCCAGGTCGCCCGACTCCAGCCGCACCACGCCGAGGTTCCCGCGCACCTCCGCCTCGGACGCCAGGTCACCGGACATCCGGTGCAGCTCGACGGCACGCGTGTAGTGCGCGACGGACGTGTCGAAGTCGCCGAGCCGCCAGTGCAGCGTGCCCAGGTTCTGGTGCATCGCCGCCTCACCGGCCACGTCGCGCTGCTCGTGCGCGGCGTCCAGCCCGTACTGCGCGGTCGACAGCCACTCGGTGACGTGCTTGCCGATCCACAGGTAGCCGCGCAGCCCGTCGGCCAGCCGCCACGACATCGCGGCCGGTCCCCGTTCGGCCGCCGAGCGGATCGCCGCGGTCAGGTTCGCCCGTTCCGCGTCCAGCCACGCCCGCGCCTGCGCCGCCGTCTCGATCCGCGGCAGCCGCACGGCCCGCCCGGCAGGCGTCGGCAGCCGCATCAGGTCCGGGTACAGCAGCTCGGCGCAGTGGTCGACGGCGCGCACGTAGAACTCCAGCAGCCGCACGCGCGCCGCGGCCACGTCCTCGTTCCCGGCCTCGGCCATCTCGGCCGCGAACCGGGCCAGCTCGTCGTGGAACGCGTGCCGCCCGCCGTCGGCGCTCACCAGCCGCGCCCTGGTCAGCTGCCCCAGCAGCGCGGCGGCCTCCGGCACGGTCAGGTCGGCCGCGTTCGCCGCCGCCTCGATCGTGAAGTCGGGTCCCGGCACGACGCTGAGCAGCGCGAACAGTCGCCGTGCGGCCGGCGTGAGTGCGGCGTGCGCGAGGTCGAGCGGACGGCGGTCGCCCAGCTTCTCCAGGTACCGCGCCACCGAACCGCCCGCCACCGACGCCGCCGCGATGCGCAGCGTCAACGGCAGGTGCCCGCACCGCCGCGCCAGCTCCTCCGCCGCGTCCCCGGTCCGGTGCAGCACGGCCAGCGACTCGTCCGGCGCGAACACGTCCAGCCCGACCCGCCGGGCGCCGTCGACGGCGATCAGCCCGCGCAGGTCGTCCCGGCTGGTCACCAGCACCGGGCAGCTCGCCGCGCCGGGCAGCAACGGGCGCACCTGGTCCGGCGCGGCGGCGTTGTCCAGCACCAGCAGCATCCGCCGTCCGGTCAGCAGCGACCGGAACAGCGTGCTCTGCTCGTCGGAGTCGACCGGGATCTGCTCCGGCGGCACGCCGAGCGCGCGCAGGAACCGGGTCAGCACCTCCACCGGCGTGGCGGGCCCGGACGCGTACCCGCGCAGGTCCACGTACAGCCGACCGTCCGGGAACCGGTCACGCAGCCGGTGCGCCACGTGCACCGCCAACGCCGTCTTGCCCACGCCGGGCACGCCGGTCAGCGCCACGATCGGCACGGCGGTGCGCGGGCCGTCCGGCGCGATCAGCCGGGAGATCCGGTCCACCAGCTCGACCCGGCCGACGAAGTCCGGCACGTCCGGCGGCAGCTGGTCGGGCACGTCCGGATCGGTCCGCTCGACGGGCGCGGCCAGGCTCGGGTCGCCGACCAGGATCGCCTGGTGCAGCTCGCGCAGCGCCGCGCCGGGCTCGATGCCGAGCTGCTCGCCGAGCATCCGGTCGACCAGCCGGAACGCCTCCAGCGCCTCGGCCTGCCTGCTGCCCCGGTACAGCGCCACCATCAGCTGCGCCCAGAACCGCTCCCGCAGCGGGTGGTCCGCGGTCAACGACCGCAGCACCGGCACCAGCCGTTCGTGGTTGCCCAGCGCCAGCTCGACGTCGTTGCGCTCCTCGTGCACCACGAGCAGCCGCTCGGCCAGCCGCGGCACCTCTTCGTCGCGCAACGCCTCCGACGGCACGTCCGACAGCGCCGGCCCGCGCCACAGGCCCAGCGCCTGGCCGTACAGCTCGGCAGCGTCGGTCAGGTGCCCGGACTGCGCGGCCTGCCGCGCGAGACCCGCTGTGGTGGTGAACCGGTGCACGTCCACCTGCTCCGGCGGCACCACCAACCGGTAGCCGTCCGATGTGGTCCGGATCAGCGACGGGTCGCCGAGCAGCTGCCGCAGCCGCATGACGTAGGTCTGCAACGTGCCGCGCGTGCGGGCGGGAGGGTCGCCGCCCCACAGGAACGAGACCAGTTCGCCAATTGAGACGACCCGGCCGGCGCGCAGCGACAGGGCAGCCAGCAACGCCCGGTGCTTGCCCGCCCGAACGGGCACCGGTCGACCCTGTATGCGCACCTCAAGTGGGCCGAGAAGGCTGAACCACGGCCCAGCGCCCATCCGTTTGCGTCCCCTCGTTCCGCGTCGCCGTGGCACAGCCTAGGGCGGGCGCTGACGGCACGAGTCATCGCCGCGTCAGCGATACGACAGCGCGCTCCGGCACTCTATGAATCGTCCCGGTTGGGGGACCGGGACAACACAACTTCTCGGGTCCGCGTCAGCGGATACGCGATCACTGGGGGTCGAGTGGCCTGCGCCTTGCGGCGCAGGCCACTCGTCTGTGTCGGATTGCCGCTGCTCCGCAGACGGCGGGCGAGGTCGCCTGGAAGTCGACCGCTCGCGCCCTGATTCGCCGACGATCGAAAAGCGTGATCGCCGGCGAATGAGGACGCGAACGATCGACGCGACCTCGCGGTTGGGGCTCAGCCCGCATAGATGGATTCGATGTCCTGCTTGTAGGTCGTGGCGACGACCGAGCGGCGGAGCTTCAGGCTCGGGGTCATCTCGCCGCCCGCCTCGGTGAAGTCCACCGGCAGGATGCGGAACTTCTTGATCGCCTCCGCCTTGGACACCGCCTGGTTGGCCTCGTCCACCGCGGCCTGGATCTGGCCGCGCAGCGTCTCGTCGTCGATCAGGTCGGCCACGGTCGCCGAGCCGGGCTTGCCGTTCTGCTCCTTCCACGCCGGGAAGAACTCCGGGTCGATCGTGATCAGCGCGCCGATGAACGGCTGCGCGTCGCCGACCACCATGCACTGGCTGATCAACGGGTGGGCGCGCAGGCGGTCCTCCAGCACGGCGGGCGACACGTTCTTGCCGCCGGCGGTCACGATGATCTCCTTCTTGCGGCCGGTGATCCGCAGGAAGCCGTCCTCGTCGAGCTCGCCGATGTCGCCGCTGTGGAACCAGCCGTCGTCCAGCGCCTCCGACGTGGCTTGGTCGTTGTTCCAGTAGCTGCGGAACACGATGTCGCCCTTGATCAGGATCTCGCCGTCCTCGGCGATGCGCACCGAGGTGCCGATCACCGGGCGGCCCACCGTGCCGACCCGGAACGCCGCCGACGTGTTCACGCACGCCGCCGCGCTGGTCTCGGTGAGGCCGTAGCCCTCCAGCACCGGCACGCCGATGCCGCGGAAGAAGTGCGCCAGCCGTTCGCCGAGCGGCGCGCCGCCGGACACCGCGTGGGTGCACCGGCCGCCGAGCGCCGCCTGGAGCTTGCTGTAGACGAGCTTGGCGAACAGCGCGTGCTTGAGCTTGAGCCCGAGGCCGACGCTGCCGGTGTCCAGCGCCTGGCTGTACGCGACCGCGGTGGCCTCGGCGGCGTCGAAGATCTTGCCCTTGCCCGCCGCGTGCGCCTTCTGCTTCGCGCCGTTGTAGACCTTCTCGAACACGCGCGGCACGGCCACCACGAACGTGGGTCGGAACGACTGGAGGTCTTCCACCAGGTTCTTCACGTCGGCGGTGTGGCCCATGGTGACGCGCGTGTAGACGCCGCACACCGACAGGGCGCGGGCCAGGATGTGCGCCAGCGGCAGGAACACCAGCAGGGAGTTGCCCGCCTGCATGAGCTGCGGGAACGCGGTGATGCCGCCCCGCACCTCGGACAGCAGGTTGCGGTGGGTCAGCTCGCAGCCCTTGGGCCGGCCGGTGGTGCCCGAGGTGTAGACGATGGTCGCCGTGTCGTCGGCGCCGACCACCTTGCGCCGGGCCCGCGCGTCGTCGTCGGACACCGAGGCGCCCAGCGCGGTCAGCTCGTCGATCGCGCCCGCCGCGTCACCGGAGGGCCCGTCGATCTGCCACACGTGCCGCACCTCGGGCAGGCCGGCGACCACCGAGTCCACTGTGGCGCGGTGCTCGGACGTCTCGACGAACACGGCCTTGGCCGAGGAGTCGGACAGGATCCACTCGACCTGCTCGGCCGAGGAGGTCTCGTAGATGGGGACCACGACGCCGCCGGCGTGCCAGATGGCGAAGTCGAGGAGGGTCCACTCGTAGCGGGTCTTGGACATCAGGCCCACCCGCTCGCCTGGCTCCAACCCCGCCGCGACCAGCCCCTTGGCGACCGCGAGGACCTGGGCGGCGAAGTCGCGGGCGGTGACGTCCACCCACGTGCCGTCCACGCGGCGGCGGAAGCTGACGGCGTTGCCGAAGCGCTCCGCGTTCGCCCACACCATGTCGGTGAGGTTCTCCTCGGCAGCCACAGTGGCGGTGGCGGGGACGCTGAACTCGCGCACGTCGACCTCCGGACGATTGTTTGTTACCGGTGGGGAAACTTAGCCTGTGATTCCGGCGATACACCAGGCCGGCCCGTGTTTCCGTAACCGTGTCGTGGCACTCTTCCCTCCCGTGCCCAGTGTCGACGTCGTTGACGAGACGTTCCTCGCAGTGCCTCCGGCGGTGGTCGCCGCCGCTTTCGCGCCGCCCGCCGCGTGGGCGGAGTTCTGGCCGGACCTGACCCTCGACGTGTACGCCGATCGGGGCACTCAGGGGTTGCGCTGGACGGTCGCCGGCGCGTTGGTCGGAACGATGGAGGTGTGGCTGGAGCCGGTGCTGGACGGCACCCTGCTGCATTACTTCCTGCGTGCCGACTTGCCGGGCGATGCGTCCGACCAGCGGATACGCCGCGAGGTGCGTCGCCGCCAGTTGGCCGCCAAGGAGGTGTCACTCGGCCTCAAAATGATCTTGGAGGCCGGTCGGCCGCCTGGTGTGCCGCCCGTGCTGCCGTAGATTTGGCTCTTGTGCGGGTACACGTCGTCTCGGATGTCCACGGCAACGCGGAGGCACTCGCGCGCGCCGGTGACGGGGCCGACGCGCTGGTCGTGCTCGGCGACCTGGTCGACTTCGTGGACTACTACGACCACGGCAAGGGCATCCTCGGCCGGGTGTTCGGCGCGGAGAAGGTCGAGGTGTTCGCCCGGCTGCGGCGCGGCCGGTTCGGCGCCGAGACGGTCCGCTACATGCGGTCGCTGTGGGAGGGCCTGGACAACGCCGCGGACGTCGTCCAAGAGGCGATCATGGAGCAGTACACCGCGATGTTCGCGGCGATGAGCGCGCCCACCTACGCCACGCCCGGCAACGTGGACAGCCCCGAGCTGTGGCCGATGTTCGCCCGCGACGGCGTGCACGTGCTGGACGGGCAGGTGGCCGAGATCGGCGGGCTGCGGTTCGGCTTCGCCGGCGGCGCGCTGCTGCACCCCGGTTTCGTGCCGAACCGGCGCGGTCCGTGGCGGCCCTACCTGCGCACCGAGGAGGAGTTCGGCGCGGCGTTGGCCGGGCTGGGCGAGGTCGACGTGCTGTGCACGCACGTGCCGCCCGCGGTGGCCGAGCTGACCTACGACGTAGTGGCCCGGCGGCCCGAGCTGGGCTCGACGTCGTTGCTGAAGGTGATCGAGCGCGACCGGCCCCGGTGGTCGGTGTTCGGGCACGTGCACCAGCCGATGGCGCGCCGGGTCCGGGTCGGCTGGACCGAGTGCGTCAACGTCGGCCACTTCCAGCGCACCGGCACGCCCCACGTCCTGCGTTGGTGAGCCGAACCACCGGGTAGCCTCCCCGGCATGGCCGACGAGTCCACCCAGTCCATCGTCATCGACGCGACGCCCGAGGAGATCGCGGCGGTCATCGCCGACTTCGACGCCTACCCCGAGTGGGCCAACGGGGTGAAGCGCGCCGAGGTGCTGGAGACCGGGGCGGACGGTCGCGCGGCGCAGGTCAGGTTCAACATCGACCAGGGCCCGATCAAGGACGAGTACGTGCTCGCCTACGACGAGTGGTCGCCGAGCCGCATCTCGTGGCACCTGGTCAAGGGCCAGATGCAGAAGTCGCAGGAGGGCAGCTACGCGCTGGCGCCCAAGGGCGGCTCGACCGAGGTCACCTACACCCTGTCGGTGCAGCTGATCGTGCCCATGATCGGCCTGTTCCGGCGCAAGGCCGAGAAGATGATCATGGACACCGCGCTCAAGGAGCTCAAGCGCCGGGTGGAAAACCGGGTGGACAACGCTGGATGAGCGCCCGCCTGCTGCTCTTCACCGGTAAGGGCGGGGTCGGCAAGACGACCTTGGCCGCCGCCACCGCCACCGCGCTCGCCGCGGGCGGCCGCAAGGCGCTGGTCGTGTCCACCGACCCGGCCCACTCGTTGGGCGACGCGTTCGGCGTGCCGCTGTCCGGGCAGGTCGGCGAGATCGACGGCGGCTCGTCCTTCGCGTCGCTGCACGCCGCCCAGATCGACCCGCGCGCGTTGGTCGACGACGCGTGGCGCGACCTGCGCGGACACCTGCGGACCGTGCTCGCCGGCGCGGGCGTCGACGAGCTGGACGCCGAGGAGCTGACCGTCCTGCCCGGCGTCGAGGAGCTGCTCGCGCTCTCGGAGGTGCGACGGCTGGCCGGCACCGGGCCGTGGGACGTGGTGGTCGTGGACTGCGGTCCGACCGCCGAGACGCTGCGCCTGCTCGCGCTGCCCGAGGCGTTCGCCTCCTACCTGGAACGGCTGTTCCCGACCCACCGCCGGGTGGTGCGCGGGCTGCTGGCCGGTGTCGCGGGCAACGCCACGGTGGAGAAGTGGGACGCCACCGCCGACGCGCTCGGCAGGCTGGCGGAGAACCTGGAGCAGCTGCGCGGCCTGCTGACCTCGCCGACGACCAGCGTGCGGCTGGTGCTGACCCCCGAACGGGTGGTCGCGGCGGAGACCCGGCGGACCGTGACGGCGCTCGCGCTGCAGGGCATCCGGGTCGACGGCGTGGTGGCCAACCGGGTCGTGCCGCACCCCGGCGCGGACCGCGGTCCGGCCGCCGCGTGGCTGCGCACCCGCCGTGCCGAGCAGGACGCGGTGCTCGCCGAGCTGGCCGACCTCGGATCGGTGCGCACGGTCGAGCACCGGGCCGCCGAACCGGTCGGCACGGCCGCGCTGCTGGACGTCGCCGAAGGCCTCTACCAGGGGCGCGACCCGCTGGACGGCGCCGACGCCGACGGGCAGTTGCTGACCGTGGAGCGGACCGGCGAGCTGGAGTACACGTTGCGCCTCGCGCTGCCGATCGGCGACTCGTCGCTCGACCTAGCGCGGGTGGGCGACGACCTGGCCGTGACGGTGGACGGCAGGCGGCGGCTGGTCGCGCTGCCGTCGCTGCTCAAGCGCTGCCTGGTGACCGGCGCGGAGCTGGATGACACCGGGTTGGCGGTGCGGTTCGCACCCGACCCCGAGCTGTGGATGCGGTGAGGCACGTGGACTCGAAGCTCGCCGAAGAGCTGCGCCTGCTGCTCGACGCCGCCGCCGAGCGGGCGCAGCCGTGGCTGCACCGGGTGGCCGCCGAGGGCGAGCACGACACGAGGACGTGCGGCTGGTGCCCGTTGTGCAACGCGGTGGCGCTGGCCCGCGGCGACCGGTCGGAGCTGGCGGCCAAGGCGGCCGAGCACGTGGCCGGGCTGATCGCGGTGCTGCGTGCCGCGTTGGCCGAGCCCGGCACGTCCGAGCCCGGCACGTCCGAGTCGTCCGGCACGTCCGGGTCGTCCGGGTCGGTGGCGGACGAGCCGGCGCCGGAGAAGCCCCGTGTGCAGCACATCCCGGTGGTGCGGCGCGACCGGGGGACGCCGTGCTGACTGTCGGCGTCGACGTCGGCGGGACGAGCGTGCGCGCGGGTGTGGTCGACGGCGACGGCGCGGTGCTCGACACGGCGCGTGCGGCCACGCCGAGCGGCGAAGAGGCGTTGGAGGAGGCGATCGGGCAGGCCGTCGCCGAACTGGCGTCCAGGCACCGGATCTCCGGTGTCGGCCTGGCCGTGGCCGGGTTCGTGGCCTCCGACCGGCGGACCGTGCGGTTCGCGCCGCACCTCGCGTGGCGGCAGGCGCCGGTCGCCGAACGGATCTCGCAGCGCGTCGGCATGCCCGTGGTGCTGGAGCACGACGCGAACGCCGCGGCGTTCGCCGAGCACCGGTTCGGCGCGGCACGGGGGGCGAAGATCGCCGCGCTGGTCGCGATCGGCACCGGGATCGGCGGGGCGCTGCTGATCGACGGGCAGGTGTTCCGCGGCGCGCACGGCGTGGCGCCCGAGCTGGGCCACCTGCGGCTGGTGCCCGACGGGCGGCCGTGCCCGTGCGGCAAGAACGGCTGCTGGGAGCGGTACTGCAGCGGCACGGCGCTGAGCACGACGGCGGTCGAACTGCTGGCCCGCTACCCCGGCCAGTCGACCGTGCTGGCGCGGGAGGCGTTGGGCGACTCGCGGGCGGTCACCGGGCGTCGGGTGGCGGGCGCGGCGCGTGACGGCGACCCGTTGGCGCAGCGGGCGATGGCGGACCTGGCCCGGTGGCTGGGGGAGGGGTTGGCGCTGGTCGCCGACGTGTACGACCCCGAGGTCGTGGTGATCGGCGGCGGCGTGTCGGAGTCCGCGCCGCTGTTCCTGGACGACGCGCGCGAGCGGTACGCGGCCGTGGTGACCGGTGCCGGGCACCGGCCGCTGGCGCGCATCCGGACCGCGCAGCTCGGCGACGACGCCGGGATCGTCGGCGTGGCCACGCTGGCCCGTGACGTGGCGGCGAGCACGGCTCGCAACGGCAGGCACCGCTGACTCGCGGGCGCGCGTAGCATCGCGGAATGCGGACCGCCGTCATCCGGGGACCGCGCGACCACCACGTCCGCGAGTCCCGCGTCGACCCCGTGGTGCGCCGATGAGGACCGGTGCGGCGAGCGGGCACGTCGGCTACTTCCACGAGACCGCGTTCTACGGCAGCGACGACGACTACCGATCGGTCGTCGTGCCGTTCGTGGACGAGGGCGTGGCGGCGCGCGAGCCGGTGCTCGTGGCGTGCCGCCCGGCCAACGAGCGGCTGATCCGGGACGCGGTGGCCGACCCGTGCGGCGTCGTGTTCCTGCCTGCCGACCAGTACGCCCGGCCGACCGAGGCGATCCTGGCCTACCGGAAGCTGTTCGAGCGGTACGCGGGCGCGGCGCAGATCCGGGTGGTGGGCGACGTGCCGCACCCCGGCGTCGGCGCGTCGTGGGACTGGTGGTCGCGGTACGAGGCGGCGGTGAACGAGGTCTTCGCCGACTACCCGCTGTGGGGCCTGTGCCCGTACGACCTGCGGACCACGCCGGCGCGGGTGCTGGCGGACGTGGCGCGCACCCACCCGCGGGTGGCCGGGACGGACGGTTCCCACCTGCCGAACCCGGGCTACCGGTCGTCGTGGACGCTGCCGCCCGCCGGGCCGACGGCGTTCGAGGCGGGGCGGCCGCTGGTCGAGCTGACCGACCCGACGCCCGCGGACGCGCGACGTGCGGTGACCACGGCGTGCGCCGCGACCCGGCTGAGCCGCGACGAGGTGGACGACCTCGTGTACGCGGCGAGTGAGGCGGTGACCAACGCGCAGTCGCACGGCAGACCGCCCGTGCGGCTGCGGGCGTGGGCGGGGCCGACGCACGTGCTGGTGGCCGTGACGGATCGGGGCGACGGGCCGCGTTCGCCTCTCGCCGGCCTGGTCCCGACCGACCGCACCACGACAGCGGGCGTGGGCCTGTGGCTGACGCACCGCACGTGCCGCGACGTGACCATGAGCCGCGACCCCGAGGGCTACACCATCCGCCTGACCGCCGGCCCCTGACCTCCCGCGTGTCGAACCCTCAGACCGCGCGTGTCCTACGTTCGCGTCACGCGTGTCCTACGTTCAGAACACGCGAGTTGAACGCTCAGAACAAGATCGACTGTTCTGAGCGTTGAACTCGGGGTACGCGAACGTAGGACACGCGCGTTCTGAACGTGGGACACGCGGGGCCTGAGGGTTCGACACGCGGGAGGGTTAGAGGACGGCGCCGTCGTCCCAGCCCGAGTCAGGTGGCTGGGAGTTGCGCATGCGCAGGATCAGCCAGCCGGCGCCCGAGCACATCACGATCAGGGCCAGCGGGGTGCCGATCGCGCCCGTCAGGCCGAACAGGCCCGGGAAGAGCAGCAGGACCACGCCGAGGACGATCAGCAGCAGCGCGGCGATCGTGCCCGGCCGCAACGCGGGCAGCGGCGGCGGCTCCGGCGGCACGTAGTGGTCGTTCGGGTCGTCCGAGTCGGTGTCCGAGTCCGGGTACGCGTCGGGGTCGTCGTCGGCCGTGGCCACGGCGGGCTGGCCCTCGGGCCGCATCGACCGCGCCGGCTCGGCCTCGTCGCCGTCGTCCGGTTCGACCTCGTCGGTGAAGGCCTGTTTGCCCACGCCTTCGCGTTCCAGACCCGCCACGATCTCGGCGAAGGTCGCGTCGACGTCCTCCGGGCCGTCGGTCGAGTCGCGTCGGGAGTTCATCGGCGTGCTCCAGCCCTCCGGGTCGTGAAGGCCAATCCTCTGCCAGGTTCCATCGTCCCACGAGCCCGTTGTGTTGCGGATTACGGCAGCCGGTGGACCTAGGGACCGTACCGCCTCGGCGTGGGTGTTCGTTGTGTGTTTCGTCGCCGGCTCCGTAGGCTGGCGTCGGGGATCAAGCACGTCGAGGAGGCGCTCGCCGCGGTGCTGTACTGGTTGATGAAACACATCTTTCTCGGGCCGCTCCTGAAGCTGTTCTTCCGACCCCGGATCATCGAGGGCGCGGAGAACATCCCCAAGGAGGGCGGCGCCATCCTGGCGAGCAACCACCTCGCGGTCTCCGACTCGTTCTTCCTCCCGCTGAAGCTGTCGCGCCGGGTCACCTTCCCGGCCAAGATCGAGTACTTCACCGGCAAGGGTCTCAAGGGCCGGTTCCAGCGCTGGTTCTTCTACGGCGTCGGCCAGGTGCCGATCGACCGGTCCAGCGCGTCGGCCGCCCAGGGCGCGCTCGACACCGGCGTCCGGATCGTGCGCGAGGGCAAGCTGCTCGGCATCTACCCCGAGGGCACGCGGTCGCCCGACGGCCGCCTCTACAAGGGCAAGGTCGGCGTGGCGTGGATCGCGCTGGAGTCCGGCGCGCCGGTCATCCCGATCGCGATGTTCGGCACCGACAAGGCCAACCCCATCGGCTCGCGGATGTGGAAGCCGTACCCGATCCGGATCAAGATCGGCAAGCCGTTGGACTTCTCCCGCTACGAGGGCCTGTCCGGCGACCGGTTCGTGCTGCGGTCCATCACCGACGAGATCATGTACGCCCTGATGGAGCTGTCCGGCCAGGAGTACGTCGACGTCTACGCGGCCAAGGCCAAGGAGACGCAGGGTGCCGAGAAGCCGGCGAAGGCGGTCGATCGGCTGCCCGAGACGAAGGCGGGCTGATCGGCACCCCTAGGCTGGCGGGGTGCGGTTCTTCTACGACTGTGAGTTCATCGAGGACGGGGTCACCATCGACCTCGTCTCCATCGGAGTGGTCGACGAGGAAGGCCGCGAGTTCTACGCCGTGTCCACCGAGTTCGACCCGGCCAAGGCCGGACCGTGGGTGCGCGCCAACGTGCTCAACCAGCTGCCGCCGCCCGCCGACCGGGCGTGGCGCAGCCGGGAGCGGATCCGCGCCGACCTCCTCGACTTCTTCGGCGGGCCCAAGGCCAACCGGGACGACATCGAGCTGTGGGCGTGGTTCGCCGCCTACGACCACGTGGCGTTGGCGCAGCTCTGGGGCCCGATGCCGGCCCTGCCGCGCTGCCTGCCCCGGTTCACCCGCGACCTGCGCCAGCGCTGGGAGGACGTGGGCAAACCCCGGTTGCCGCAGGCCCCCGCGGACGCGCACGACGCGTTGGCCGACGCCAGGCACAACCTCGCGCGCTGGAAGGTGATCGAGTCGGAGCGGCTGCGCAAGGGTTTCACGGTCCGGTAGGTGGACCCTCGCTTGCTGCACCGATCCAGGGCGTGTCAGGCTTGGGTGACCCACGCCACGAGAAGAGATTGGCTAAGCAAATGCGCATTGGTGTGCTCACCGGCGGTGGCGACTGCCCCGGCCTCAACGCGGTCATCCGCGGTGTGGCCCGCAAGGGCATCGAGGCCCACGGCTGGGAGATCGTGGGGTTCCGGAACGGGTGGCAGGGACCGGTCGAGAACCTGACCAAGCCGATCGGGCTCGATGACGTCGAGGACATCCTCACCAGGGGCGGCACCATCCTCGGCTCGTCGCGCACCAACCCGTACAAGATCGACGGCGGTGTCGACCGGATCCGCGAGACCCTCGCCGCGAACAAGGTCGACGCGCTGATCGCGATCGGCGGCGAGGACACCCTCGGCGTCGCCAAGCGGCTGACCGACGACGGCATCGGCGTCGTCGGCGTCCCGAAGACCATCGACAACGACCTGGGCGCGACCGACTACACGTTCGGCTTCGACACCGCCGTGCACATCGCCACCGAGGCGATCGACCGGCTGCGCACGACGGCCGAGTCGCACCACCGGGCGCTGGTGGTCGAGGTCATGGGCCGTCACGCGGGCTGGATCGCGCTGCACTCCGGCCTGGCCGGCGGCGCGAACGTGATCCTGGTGCCGGAGCGCGAGTTCAGCGTCGACAAGGTGGTCGAGTGGGTGGAGCGGCGCTTCGAGCGCCAGTTCGCCCCGATCATCGTGGTTGCCGAGGGCGCGATGCCCGAGGGCGGCGCCGAGGTGCTGCACTCCGGCGAGAAGGACGCGTTCGGCCACGTCCGGCTGGGCGGCATCGGCACCTGGCTGGCCGAGGAGATCTCCGAGCGGACCGGCAAGGAGTCCCGCGCGGTCGTGCTGGGCCACGTCCAGCGCGGCGGCATCCCCACCGCCTACGACCGCGTGCTCGCCACCCGGTTCGGCCTGCACGCGGTGGACGCGGTCGCCGAGGGCGACTTCGGCGTCATGGTCGCGCTGCGCGGCACGGACATCGTCCGGGTGAAGCTGGCCGAGGCGACGGCGGAGCTGAAGACCGTTCCGCTGGAGCGCTACCAGGAGGCCGAGGTCTTCTTCGGCTGAGCCGACCACCAGCGACGAGCGCCCTCGGACCACGTGTCCGGGGGCGCTTTCGGCTTCGCCGAGACCTACTTCTTGGCGTAGTCCCGCAGGCCGGTGAAGTCGACCATCACGCACGGCTCGTCGCCGACGACCCACGCGTCGTGGCCGGGCTCGACCATCACCGCTTCGCCCGGCCCGGCCTCGCCTTCGGCGCCGTCGTCCATGACGACGTGGATCCGACCGGACAGGACGTACCCGGTGTGGGAGGCCTGGCACGAGTCGGTGCCCGCGATGGGGCTCACGTCCCGCGACCACTTCCAGCCCGGCTCGAACTCGGCTCTGCCCACCGTCGTGTCACCGACGGTGACCAGGTCGATGTGACCGTGCGGGAACTCCCGCACCTCTTCCGGCTCCGTGAAGCTCTTCGACGCCAGCACAGACATCTTCGTCACCTCTCGTCGTTTCTCAGCCCTGGACCACGGGGTAGATCTCGTCGGCCACGAGGCCGTGCGCCTCGCGGTGGACCCGGTGCGCCGTCTCCGCGTCCGGCGCGTCCACCAGGCAGAACACCTTCCCGTCCTTCTCGTCGACCCAGTAGTTGAGGTACCGGACGCCGTACTGGTCCTGGGTGCGGAGATCCGCCGCGTGGGCCTCGGCCACGTCACCCGGACCGGCGCCCTCGGGCAGGTGGTTGTGCACGTCCATGAACAACATGGGGTCCTCCCGACTGGCAGTGGATCGGGACACGCTAGGCGGCGCGGCGTTCCCAAACCGTTCCCACGGCGGTCCTGCCGGACCGGACGTAGGGTGCCGCCATGCCGGCCACCTGCCAGGTGCGCGTGCTGGGCAGGTTCACCGTCGCCGTCGACGGCAGGCCCGTCCCCGGTGACGTGTGGCGCAACCGGCGCGCGGCCGACGTGGTGAAGCTGCTCGCCGTGGCGTCCGACCACCGGCTGCACCGCGAGCAGGTGATGGACCGGCTGTGGCCCGACCTGCCCGCCGACGCGGCCGGGGCGAACCTGCGCAAGGCGGTGTACTACGCACGCCGCGCGCTGGGGTGCGCCGACGCCGTCCGCTGCGAGGGGCGGCTGCTGACGTTGTGGCCCGACGGCGTCCTCGACGTGGACCTGGACCGGTTCGAGCGGGCCGCCGACGCCGCGTTGGCCTCGGGCGACCCGGGCCAGTGCGCGCTCGCCGCCGCCGAGTACCGCGGTGGCCTGCTCGTCGACGACCGCTACGAGTGCTGGGTCGCGGAGCCGCACGAGAAGGTCGAGGGCCGGTACGTCGCGCTGCTGAGGGCCGCCGGCGACTGGGAGCGGCTGCTGGAGCTGGACGAGACCGACGAGCAGGCGCACCGCGCGGTGATGCGCGGGCACCTGGCCGCGGGTCGCCGCCGTGAGGCGCTGCGCCAGTTCGAACGGCTGCGCCGCACCCTGCGGGAGCGGATCGGGGTCGGGCCGGACGCGGAGACCGTCGCGCTGTACGAGTCGGCGCTCACCCTGGACGCGGCCGAGCCGCCGTCACCGGCCCAACGCGCGGCGGTCGCGCTGGCCAACGGCCTGGTCGCGTTCGGGCGCCGTCGCCTCGCCGAAGCCGAACGGCTGGCCCGGCAGGCGCGGGTGCTGGCGCTGGACGCCGACCTCGGGCACGAACTGGGCGAGGCCTCGACCCTGCTCGCCCTCGTCGCGCACGCCCGCGGCACGTGGCACCGGCTGTTCCGCGAGGAGTTCGCCGACTCGGTGCGGCACCCGCCGCGGCCCGAGGTCTACGACGCGCACCTGTGCTTCCAGGAGTTCTACCTGTACGGGCCGGAGGGGCACGACGGCGCGGAGTCGTTCGGCCGCGACCTGCTCGACATCGCGTCACGGGCGGGGTCCGCGGCGGGCCGGGCGTTGGCCTGCCTGCTGCTGGGCGAGTTCGCGCTGCTGTCCGGGCGCCTCGACGCCGCGGTGGCCACCCTGGGCGAGTCGCTGGCCGAGGCGGAACGCGCGGGCTGCGTGTCCGCCCGGTCCCTGGCGCTGGAACGGCGGGCGGAGGCCGAGACCCGCCGCGGCGACCGTGCCGCGGCCCGCGCCGACCTCGACGAGGCGCTGCCGCTGGCCCGCTCGTCACGCATCCCGTCGCACCTGGTCATCCGGGTGCACGGGGTCCGCGTGCTCGCCGCGGGCACCCTCGGCGGCGCGCTCGGCGCGATCCGCGAGGCGGAACGGTGGCTCACCGAGGCTCCGCACGTGTGCGACCCGTGCTCGATGGGGTTCCGGATCGCGGCGGCGACGGCGTGCGCGAACGCGGGCAGCCCGAGCCGGGCCCGGCCGCACCTGGCGGAGGCGGAGCGGATCAGCGGCCTCTGGCAGGGCGGCCCGTGGACGGCGGCGCTGTGGGAGGTGCGCGCCGAGGTCCGGCGCGCGGAGGGACAGTGCACGCAGGCGGCGGCGTTGTTCCTGGAGGCGGCCGAGCGGTTCGCGGCGATGCGCCGACCGCTGGAGGAGACCAGGTGCCGGGCCGCCGCGGCGTCCCTCAGCGGTCCGTGAACGCGCCGACGTCCAGGTAGGCGGCGAACGTGCCCAGCCAGTGCTCGGCGTAGTAGCCGTGCCCGAACACGAGGCCCAGCCCGGTCTCCCGGTGCGCCTCGGCCGACGTGCGGGCCAGGTCGGCGTACCGGTGGTCGTCGGGCAGCGCGTCGGCGACGGCCCGCCACTGCCACGCCCGCGACAGCGCCAGCCCGATCAGGTGCGAGCCGTACGCGTCACCCGGGTCGTCCACCGGCACGGGCTCGCGCAGCACCTTCCAGCGCGAGTCCTCCAGGTGCGGCAGGAACGCCTCGAACCACGCGGTGAACTCGTCGGCGGGCAGCACCCGCCGCACCAGGTCCGCCTCGGTCAACGCGGGCGAGAGGAAGTCCGCGGCGTCCGGCTCGAACCCGCCGTAGCCGACGTCCTCGCGGTGCCACCGCAACGCCGCCTCGACGCACGCCGAGGCCAACTCCTCGTCACCCACCGCACGTGCCGCGTCCAGCACGAGCCCGGTCGCGAACGCCGTGTTGCCGTGCGTGCCGGTCCGCACCGGCAGCCGCGCGCCGGCCACCTTGGCGAGATACCGGTCACGCAGCACCGCGCTCAACGGCCGCAGCGCCGCCGCCCACGGCGAGTCCCAGGTGCGCAGCTCCGCGTCGAGCACCAGCAGCCACGCCCACCCGTAGGGGCGCTCCCAGAACCCGCCGCCGGGTCCGTCGAAGAACGCCGCCTCGACCTCCGCGTGCTCGACGGTGATCAGCGAGTCCAGCACGCGCCGGGCCTCCGCCGCACCCTCGACCTCGGGGCGGAGGCGCAGCAGCCGGACCGCCAACCAGGTCTGATGCACGCACGAGTGCCAGTCGAACGACCCGGCGAAGATCGGGTGCAGCACGCGCAGCGGCACCAGGTCGGCCTCGGAGGAGACGACGTGCGACCAGTGCGCCGGGTAGTCCCGCCGGACGTTCTCCACCGCGGTCGACAGCAGCCTGGTCGCCGTGTTGTCATCCAATCGGGTGTCCGACATGGTCCACATAATGCACAGGTGGACCCGCGTCCGTCTCTCCATGTGGACAGCTATCTTTAACGTGTGAACTGGACCGTGGACGTGCCCGTGGACACGCTTCCCGAGCTTCCGCCCCTCCCGCCCGAGCTGCGCGACCGGCTCGACGACGCGCTGGGCCGGCCTGCCGCCCAGCAGCCGGAGTGGCCGGACGCCGAGCAGGTGCGCCGGGTGCGCGCCGTGCTGGAGAGCGTGCCGCCGATCACCGTGCCGGCCGAGATCGACCGGCTGCGCGACAACCTGGCCGAGGTCGCCCGCGGCGAGGCGTTTCTGCTGCAGGGCGGCGACTGCGCGGAGACGTTCGCGGACAACACCGAGCCGCACATCCGCGCGAACGTCCGGACCCTGCTCCAGATGGCCGTCGTGCTCACGTACGGCGCGAGCCTGCCCGTCGTGAAGATCGGCCGCATCGCGGGCCAGTACGCCAAGCCGCGCTCGTCGGGCATCGACGCGCTCGGCCTGCCGTCCTACCGCGGCGACATCGTCAACTCGCTGGTCGCCACGCCCGAGGCGCGCGTGCCGGACCCGTCCCGGATGATCCGCGCCTACGCCAACGCGGGCGCGGCGATGAACCTGCTGCGCGCCATGACCACCGCGGGCATGGCCGACCTGCACCGGCTGCACGACTGGAACAAGGACTTCGTCCGCCAGTCGCCCGCCGGCGAGCGGTACGAGGCGCTGGCCGGCGAGATCGACCGCGGCCTGCGGTTCATGTCGGCGTGCGGCGTGCAGGACACGTCGCTGCACACGACCGAGATCTTCGCCTCGCACGAGGCGCTGCTGCTGGACTACGAGCGGGCCCTGCTGCGCCTGGACACGAACGGTGACCAGCCGCGGCTGTACGACCTGTCGTCGCACTTCCTGTGGATCGGCGAGCGGACCAGGCAGCTGGACGGCGCGCACATCGCGTTCGCCGAGCTGCTGTCCAACCCGATCGGGTTGAAGATCGGCCCGTCGACCACGCCGGAGATGGCCGTCGAGTACGTCGAGCGGCTCGACCCGCACAACCAGCCCGGCAGGCTGACGCTGATCAGCCGCATGGGCAACGGCAAGGTGCGCGACGTGCTCGGGCCGATCGTGGAGAAGGTCACCGCCTCCGGCCACCAGGTCATCTGGCAGTGCGACCCGATGCACGGCAACACGCACGAGGCGTCCACCGGCTACAAGACCCGGCACTTCGACCGGATCGTGGACGAGGTGCAGGGCTTCTTCGAGGTGCACCGGCGCCTGGGCACCCACCCCGGCGGCATCCACATCGAGCTGACCGGCGAGGACGTCACCGAGTGCCTGGGCGGCGCGCAGGAGATCTCCGACCTGGACCTGGCCGGCCGCTACGAGACCGCCTGCGACCCGCGGCTGAACACGCAGCAGTCGCTGGAGCTGGCGTTCCTGGTCGCGGAGATGCTGCGGAGCTAGCTCGCACGCCGACCGACTGCGGCCCTCGACTCCACGCGAGTCGGGGGCCGCAGCCGTTCCCGCAGATCTACACAGCGATGATCGTGACCTTTGTGTCCTTCGGGACGCGTTCGCCGGCCCGCGGCGACTGGTTGACCACCCGTGCCCGGTCGCGGTCGTTGAACTGGACGTCGACCTTGAGGCCCGCCTCCTCGAGGATCTTCTTCGCCTCCTTGACCGACTTGCCCTCGACCTGCGGCACGGTCACCGTGTCGGCCGACAGCACGACGGTCACCCGCCGGTTGTTCGGCGGCAGGTTCGTGCCCGCCGGCGGGTCGGTGCGGATGACCCGGCCGCCGTCGACCTTGTCGGAGAACTCCGTCGGCCCCTCGACCGGCTCGAACCCGGCCGCGCTCAGCTCGGCGAACGCCTCGTCCTTCGTCTTGCCCGTGACGCTGGGCACCGGCTTGGGCTCCGAGCCCTTGCTCAGCACGATCGTCACGGTCGAGCCGATCGGCACCGGCGTGCCGGGCGCGGGCTTCAGCGTCACCACCTTGCCCTTGGGCACGCGGTCGCTGAACGCGTCCTCGGCGGGGTTGAGCTGGGACTTCAGCCCGACCGACGTGATCTCCTGCTCGGCCGCGGCCACCTCGACGCCCGCGTTGACCTGCGGCACCACCGGCCTGCCCGCGGACACCACGAGCCGCACCAGGTCACCCTGGTTGGCCTTCGTCCCGGCGGGCGGGTCGGTGCTGATCACCTGCCCGCTCGGCACGGTGTCGCTGTTCTCCCGGCGCACCGTCTTCTTCAGCGACGCCTCGTCCAGCAGCGCGGTGGCGGCGGCCTCGTCCTGGCCGACGAGGTTCGGCACGGTGGCGACCCGGCCGACGACCAGCCACCAGCTCGTGATGCCGATGACGATCGCGGCCACCACGACCACGCTGAGCCACGTGATGAACTGCCGCTTGCTGCGCGCCCGCATCTCCTCGTAAAGCTGCTCGGGCGTCTTCTTCTTCGGCGGTCTCTTGGGACGGGGCCGGCCCGCCGGTGGCGTCGCCGCGGCCGGCTTGGGCTCGGCCGGCGCGAGCAGCTCGGCCCGGGGGATCGCCCTGGTGCCCTGCGGACCGGCCGCCGGCGGCACGAGGGGGTTCGGCCGGTGCACCGGCACGGTCGGGTCGGCGAACGGCGCGCCCGCGCCCACCCGCACCGGCTCCACCCGCACCGTCTGCTCGGCCGGGCTGACCGGCGCGGGCACGTGCTCGGTGGCCTCTTCCGGGAGCTGCGCCGCGGTGGGCACCGGCACGTCCACGGTGGCGATGCCGAGCGCCGCCCGCGCGGTCTCCACCTCGGACAGGAACGACTCGGCGTCCGCGGGCCGCAGGAACGGCTCCTTGCGGGTCGCCCGGCGCACCAGCTCCGCCACCTCGGCGGGCACGTCCGGCACCGGCGGCACGTCGTCGTTCACGTGCCGGTAGGCCACGGAGATGGCGTTGTCGCCCACGTACGGCGGCGTGCCGGTCAGCATCTCGTACAGCAGCACGCCCGCCGAGTACACGTCGCTGCGCGCGTCCGTGGTGCCCGTGGTGACCTGTTCGGGTGACAGGTAGGCGACTGTGCCCAGGATCATGGTGTCGCTGGTCACGCCCGCCGTGGAGACCGCCCGGACGAGGCCGAAATCGGCGACCTTCACCGTGCCGTTGGGCCCGATGAGCACGTTCTCCGGCTTCACGTCCCGGTGCACGAGGTCGGCCCGGTGGGCGGCGGCCAGCGGCGACAGGACCTTCTCGATGACGGTGAGCGCCAGCGGCACGTCCAGCTTGTGGCGCGCGTTGAGCAGGTCGCGCAGCGTGCCGCCCTCGACCAGCTCCATGACCAGGTAGACCCGGTCCTCGTCCACGCCCTGGTCGTGGACCTGCACCACGCCCGGGTGGTGCAGCTTCGCCGCGGCCCGCGCCTCGCGCTCGAACCGCGCCACGAACTGCGGGTCGGCGGAGAACCGGGGATCCATGACCTTGATGGCCACGGTCCGCTCCAAGCGGGTGTCCACACCGCGGTACACGGTGGACATGCCGCCCCGCGCGACCAGGGTTCCCACCCGGTAGCGTTGTTCGAGCAGCCCGCCGATCACGTTCGTCGCCGACCTTTCCACAGCCGTGGATCGTACGGTGGGTGGTGCCGACCGATCGCTGTGCGCTGGAGCATCCCACGCGTGCTTGTGGGATCCGCGTCAAAGTGACGTGAAACAGGGGGTAGCGACAAGCCGACCCCCGGGTGTACGGCCACCACCCGGTTGGCGCAGGGCGTCGTTCACGTCGTTGTGGCATCGTGACGCAGGTGAGTGCGATTCCTGCCGCTGCGGATGTGCTGGCTCCCGACCTGGAGGTCCTGCCCCTCCCCGAGGTCGCCGAGCGTCTTGACCTGCCGATCAACCGAGTCCACCAGTTGCTGCGCGACGGTCAACTGATCGCCGAGCGCCGCAACGGCGTCCTCGTCGTCCCCGAGCAGTTCCTTGCCGCGGGAGGCGTGGTGAAGGGCCTGCCCGGCACCATCACGGTGCTGCGCGATTCCGGCTTCTCGACCGAGGAGATCCTCCGGTGGCTGTTCACCGAGGACGAGACCCTGCCCGGCACGCCCATCGAGGCGTTGCGCGGCGACCGCGGCCGTGAGGTGAAGCGGCGGGCACAGGCCTTGGGTTTCTGACCAGCACCACCGCGCCACCCCAGACGACCGACCACGTCCGGGCGGCTGCCAGCCGCCCGGACGTCGTGCTCCACCGCACGTCGGCGAGCCGCTCCGGCCTAGCGCCCGGTGACCCTCGCCACCAGCGCCCGCGCGAACCCGGGCACGGCCACCGCGAGCCGCCGCCGGTTCGGCACTACCACCCGCCGGTCCAGCACCTGGTAGTCGGCCGCCGCGATCTCGTCCAGGATCTCCCGGTACAGCGTCAACGCGGTCCGCACGCACGGCCGCGACACGGGCCGCAGCAGCGGCACACCCGCGTCGGCCTCCCGGTACTCGGCCAACGTGCGCGCGACCAGGTGCCCCATCACCCTCCGCACCCGCTGGTCGGCCTTCCCGGTCCGCCGGCACCACACCAGCAGCTCCCGGTCCACGCCGTACGCCGCCAGCACGTCCTGCGGCAGGTACACGCGGCCCCGGTCGAGGTCTTCGCCGACGTCGCGCAGGAAGTTCGTGAGCTGGAACGCCCGCCCGAGCGCGGCGGCGGACGGCTCGGCCTCCGCGCGCGGCACCACCGTCCCGAACACCGGCAGCAGCTGCAGCCCGATGACCGCCGCCGAGCCGTGCATGTACCGCTCCAGCGCCGGGAAGTCCGGGTAGGACGTGACGGTGAGGTCCATCCGCATGGACGCCATGAAGTCGGTGAACAACGCCGGGTCGATCGAGTAGCGGCGCACGGTGTCCACCAGCGCGACGAGCACCGGGTGGCCCGTCGGACGTCCCGCCAGCTCGTCGACGAGCTGCGCTTCCAGCAGCTTCAGGTCACCGGCCGGGTCGGTCGAGTCGCCGCTGTCCACGATCTCGTCGGCCCAACGCGCGAAGCCGTACAGGGCGTGCACGGCGGGCCGCTGCGCGGGCGTGAGCAGGCGGGTGGCGAGGAAGAACGTGCGGCCGTGCCGGGCGTTCAGCTCGCGGCAGCGGGCGTACGCCGCGGCCAGGTCGGTCACGCGTGCCTGCCGCGCGGCCGGTCCGCCACCCGGGCAGCCGACGACCGCACCGGCTCGACAGGTGCGGCGCTCGATCGGGGGAAGGACGTGGTCACGGCCATCGCGAACATCGTCGCACAACGCCACACGTGACGGGCTCGTCACCCGAGCGAGTGAGCGTGTGGGGTCAGCGCCGGGTGTGCGCCCGCCGTGCCTGCGCGGGTCGCCGCGACCTCGCGCCCGCCGACCCCGTGATCCGCTGGGCGGCCAGCCTGCCCGAGATCAGCACCGGCGGCACGCCGACGCCCGGCGTGGTGCCGCAGCCCGCCAGCACGGCGTTGTCCAGCACCAGGTTGCGCGGCCGGAACGGCCCGGTCTGGGCGAACGTGTGCGCGGCCGAGAACGGGGTGCCCGCGGCCAGGCCCATCGCGGCCCAGTCCGCCGGCGTGACCAGGCGCTCGACCTCGATCGCGTCGCCGAACCCGGTGAGCCCGCGCGCCTCCAGCACGCCGACCAGCTCGTCGCGGTAGGCCGGGCCGACGCGCTCCCAGTCGATCGGGCCGGCGCGCAGGTTCGGCGCGGGCGCCAGCACGAACATCCCCTGCCCGGGCGGGGCCGTGACCAGCAGCGACGGGTCGCTCATCAACGTGCCCCGGCGGGTCAGCTCGTCGAACGTCCGGTCCCACTCCCGGCCGAAGAACAACGTGTGGTGCGCCAGCTCCGGCCACGTCCGGTCCACGCCCGCGTGCAGCACGACCGCCGACGGCGACCACGTGATCGGCAGGGGACGGCGCGGCCGGTGGCCGAGCAGGCGGTACGACATCGGCAGGTCCGGGGTGAGCACCACCGCGTCGCACGGGATGCGCTCGCCGTGCGTGGTGCGCACCGCGGTGACCCGGCCGCCGATGCGCTCCAGCCACGCCACCGGCGTCTGGAACCGCAGGTCGGCGCCCGCGTCCCGGGCCGCCGCCGCCAACGCGTCCGGCAGCGCCCGCATCCCGCCCTCGGGGTGGTGCACGCCCGCGATGGTGTCCATGTACGCGATGACGGCGTACGCGGCGAGGGCCTTGCGCGGCGGCACGCCCGCGTACAGCGACTGGAACGAGAACACCCGCTGCAACCGCTCGTCGCGCACGAACCGCGCCACCGACGGCCCGAGCCGGGAGAACCCGCGCAACGCGGCCAGCTTCGCCAGCGCGGGCGTGACCAGCGACAACGGCGAGTCGAAGTTCGACCCGATGAACTGCTCGCGCTCCACCCGGTACAGCTCGGTCAGCCAGCGGCGCAGCGCCCGGTACCCGGCGGCCTCGCGCGGACCGGCGAACCGGCGCACCTCGGCTTCCATCGCCTCGCCGTCGGAGTGCACGTCCAGCGTGCTGCCGTCGGCGAAGCGGGCCCGGTAGGCGGGGTGCACGGGCCGCAGGTCCAGCCGGTCGGCCAGCGAGTCGCCGACCGCGTTCAGCGCCTCGTCCACCAGCTCCGGCATGGTCAGCACGGTCGGCCCGGTGTCGAAGCGGTAGCCGCCCAGGTCCAGCCGGCCGGCCCGGCCGCCGGGCACGGCGTCGCGCTCGACCACGGTGACCCGGCGGCCCGCGCCGAGCAGGTGCAGCGCGGCGGACAGGCCCGCCAGCCCCGCGCCGACCACGACGACGTGGTCCGTCCGGCCGGTGACCGCGCGCATCGTCAGGAGGTCCGCTTCGTGGCGCTGATCGCCAGCTCCGCCAGCCGCTCACCGGCCGGCTCGGCGATCGGGGACCGGTCCAGCGCCCGCAGCGCGGACTCGGTCAGCTCGGCGATCCGCTCCTCGACCGCGTCCACCGCGCCGACCTCGCGCAGCCGCGCGCGCACCTCGTCCACCAGGGCCACGTCCAGGTCGGGCTTGCCCAGCGCCTCGTGCAGCACGTCCGCGCCGAACTCCATGCCCAGCGCGACCAGCAGCGTCCGCTTGCCCTCGCGCAGGTCGTCGCCCGCGGGTTTGCCGGTCACCGCCGGGTCGCCGAACACGCCGAGCAGGTCGTCGCGCAGCTGGAACGCCACGCCGATGTCCGTGCCGAACGAGCGCAGGCCGTCCACCAGTTCGGGTGAGGCGCCGCCGATCGCCGCGCCCATGTGCAGCGGCCGTTCCACGGTGTACGCGGCGGTCTTGAGCCGGTCGATGCGCAGCGCCGCGTCCGGCGAGGCGTCGCCGCGTGCCTGCGTGAGCACGTCGAGGTACTGGCCGGCCAGCATCTCGGTGCGCATGTCCCGCCACGGCAGGCTCAGCCGCTGGAGGGCGTCGGTGGGCAGGCCGGCGGCGAACAGCATGTCGTCCGCCCAGGCCAGCGCCACGTCCCCGATCAGCACGGACGCGGCCAGCCCGAACCGCTCGGGCTCGCCGAGCCAACCCTCGGCGCGGTGCTTGCGGGCGAACCGGACGTGCACGGTCGGCATGCCGCGGCGGGTCTCGGAGGCGTCCATCAGGTCGTCGTGCACCAGCGCGCACGCCTGGATCAGCTCCAGCGAGCTGACCGCGGTGAGCACGGCGTCGGCCAGCTCGCCGTCCGGGTCGCCGCCCGCCGCGCGCCAGCCCCACCAGGCGAACGTGGGCCGGATCCGCTTGCCGCCGCCGAGGACGAAGTCGGCCAGCGCGTCCACGGCGCCGGTGAAGTTCTCCTCCATGCGCTCACCCAGTGCCCGGCGGTCGGCGAGATACGCTGCCAACGCTTCGTCGACGTGCTTGGGCAGTTCGAGGTCCAACGGGTGGGGCGGCACCCGTCTATGGTCACCTCTGCGGCTTCGGGGTGCCCAACCGGGGGGCTCGTCCCATCCAGTGACAGCCTGCTTCCACGCCTCGGACGTACCTCTAGGCTGTGCGGCATGACGTCGGTGGTGGAACGCCTGCACGGGGAGTCGCCCGTGTTCTCCGTCGAGTTCTTCCCCCCGCGCGACGAGGCCGAGGAGACCATCCTCTGGCGCGCGATCCGCGAGCTGGAGGCGTTCGACCCGGCGTTCGTGTCCATCACCTACGGCGCGGGCGGCTCGCAGCGGGACCGCACGATCCGCACCACCGGCCGGGTGGCGCAGGAGACGACCCTGCTGCCGATGGCGCACCTCACGTTGGTGGACCACTCGGTGGCCGAGCTGCGCAACGTGATCGGCTGGTACGCGGCCGTCGGCGTGCGCAACATCCTCGCCGTGCGCGGCGACCCTCCCGGCGACCCGAACGGCGAGTGGGTGGCGCACCCGGAGGGCCTGACCTACGCCGAGGAGCTGGTCCGGCTGTGCCGTGAGCTGGGCGACTTCTGCGTGGGCGTGGCGGCGTCGCCGTACGGCCACCCGCGGTCGACGGACCTGGACTCCGACACCGAGTACCTGGTGCGCAAGCTGCGCGCCGGCGCCGACTTCGCGATCGCGCAGCTGTTCTTCGAGCCGGAGGACTTCCTGCGCCTGCGCGACCGGGTGGCCGCCCGTGGCTGCGACACCGTGCTGATCCCCGGCATCATGCCGTTGACGACGCCGCGGACGCTGGCCAAGACGGTGGAGCTGTCGGGCGCGTCCGTGCCGGACTGGATGGCACGCCGCCTCGACCCGCACGCCGACGACCCGGCGGGCTTCCGCGCGGCGGGCATCGACCTGGTGACCGAGATGGGGGAGCGGCTGCTCGCCGAGGGTGTGCCGTGCCTGCACTTCTACACGTTCAACCGGTCGAAGGCGACGCGCGAAATCGTCGGCCGCCTGGGCCTCGTCCCGGCCCGCGCTGCATAGAATTGCCCCTGCTCCGCAGATGGCGGGCGAGGTCGCCTGGAAGTCGACCGCTCGCGCCCTGATTTTCCGACGATCGAAAAGCGTGATCGCCGGAAAATGAGGACGCGAACGATCGACGCGACCTCGCGGGTGGCGTGACCGCGAAGACCGTGCCTCAGGTGACTTGGTGCCGGCGGTGGGCGACTAGGGCCAGGATCAGCACGATCAGTGCGGCGCCGCCGGTCAGGCCGGCGACCAGCAACGTCCAGCCCATGTACGACACCGAGTTCGCGCCCGCGTAGCGCACCGTCGCGTTCAACATCGAGGCCTGGCCGGGCTTCGGGGACCACGCGATGGTCGCGTTGTCCTCCTCTCGCCCGTTCGTGTCCACGATTTCACCCGGAAAGCTGATCTTCACCTGGATGTCGGCGCGTTCCGGCGGCACCTGCGTCAGGTCGACCGACCCCGACAACGTCACCAGGTCGCCGGACCGCCGGAACGTCAGCTGGTACCGGCTGGACGACGCGCTGGTCGCCAGCGACAGCGCGTGCACCTCGTCGAACGACAACCCGTTGAACGACAGCTGCGTGCCGACGTAGTCGTCCACCAGGTACGGCTTGGTGGTGACCCTGCTGGCCAGCTCGTTCGGCACCTTCAACTGCGGGCCGGGGTCGTTTTCCTTGGTCGGCGGCGTGGCGGCGGTGATCTCGCCGGACACGCGGTCGTCGGTGGACAACGCCATCGCGGCGTGCAGCCGGACGCACCCCGTCAGCGCGAACAGCGCGAAGAGGAAGACCGGCAGGAGGAGCGCGGAGGCCCTGGGCACCCGGTCATCCTGCCGGCCACGGTCAAAAGTTGACCGTCGGGACACGATCGTGAGCGTGGCTAATTACCTGTTGGAGGGACACGGCCCGCAGGTAACGTGCGGCTCATGTCACCCTCCTCCGCCGGCGTGCACGGCATCAGCAACCAGTTCGTGGCCGACTACGCGGCCGCGGACCCGTTGACCGCGACGTTCATCGGCAAGCCCGGCCACGACGACCGGCTCACCGACTACTCGCCGGAGGGGCACGCCGCCCGCAAGGAGCTGGCGATCAACGCGCTCGCCGCGATCAACGCGGCCGAGCCCGCGGACAAGTCGGAGGCCGACGCGAAGGCCGTGTTCCTGGAACGCGTGGGCCTCGAGGTCGAGCTGCACGAGGCCGGCCAGATGGAGGGGCACCTCAACGTCATCGCCAGCCCCGTGCAGTCGCTGCGCGAGGTGTTCGACCAGATGCCCACCGACACCGCCGACGACTGGGCCGTGATCGCCAAGCGGCTCACCGCCGTGCCGGACGCGGTGGCGAACCTGCGCGCGGGCCTGGCCTACGCCGCCGACAAGGGGCACGTGTCGGCGTTGCGGCAGGTCAGCAAGGTCGCCGACCAGTGCGACACGTGGGCGGGCCGCGCCGGCGGCAAGTCGTTCTTCGCGAACCTGATCGCCGACGCTCCTGCGGACGGCGCGCTGCGCACCGAGCTCGAAGCGGGCGCGAAGGCCGCCGCCGAGTCCTACGGCGACCTGGCCGCGTTCCTGCGCGCCGACCTCGCGCCCAAGGCGCCGAAGAAGGACGCCGTCGGCGAGGACGTCTACCGGCTCCAGTCCCGCTACTTCACCGGCTCCCGCCTCGACCTGGCCGAGGCCTACGCGTGGGGCTGGGAGGAGTTCACCCGCCTTGAGACCGAGATGAAGCAGGTCGCGAACCGGATCAAGCCGGGCGCCACCCTCGCCGAGGCCGCCGCCGCCCTGGACGCGAACCCGCGCTACCTGGTGCACGGCAAGGACGGCCTGCGGTCGTGGATGCAGGAGCTGTCGGACAAGGCGTTGCAGGACGTGCGCGGCGTGCACTTCGACCTGCCGGACGAGCTGATGAAGCTGGAGTGCCGCATCGCGCCGCCCGGCGGTGGCGTCGGCGCGTACTACAGCGGCCCCACGCCGGACTTCTCCCGTCCCGGCCGCATGTGGTGGTCCGTGCCGGACGACAAGGAGGAGTTCTCCACCTGGCGCGAGGTCTCGACCGTCTACCACGAGGGCGTGCCGGGTCACCACCTCCAGGTCGCCACCGCCGTCTACCAGGCGGAGACGCTGAACGAGTTCCAGCGGCTCCTGTGCTGGGTGTCGGGCCACGGCGAGGGCTGGGCGCTGTACGCGGAGCGGCTGATGCGCGAGCTCGGCTACCTGGAGGACGACGGCGACCTGCTGGGCATGCTCGACGCGCACCTGTTCCGCGCGGCCCGCGTGATCATCGACATCGGCATGCACCTGGAGCTGGAGATCCCGAAGGGCACCGGCTTCCACGAGGGCGAGCGGTGGACCCCGGACCTCGGTCTGGAGTTCATGCTCACCCGCACCATCACCGAGCCGGCGCACGTGCGCGACGAGATCGACCGCTACCTGGGCTGGCCCGGCCAGGCGCCGTCGTACAAGCTGGGCGAGCGGCTGTGGCTGGCGGCCCGCGACGACGCCCGCGCCCGGCACGGCGCCGCGTTCGACCTCAAGACGTTCCACCGGCAGGCCTTGGAGATGGGGGCCATGGGGCTGGACACTCTTCGTGAGCGGCTCACGGAACTCTGACCCGACCCGGTGACCTCGGCCTCACGCCGAGGTCACCGGAACTGGTGTTTGATGTTGTGGGCGAACCACCGTAGGGGGGATCTGATGACCGGACGTGCGAGGCGTGCCGCACTCGGCGTGGTGCTGGCCGGTGCGCTGCTGGCCGCCGGGTCACCCGCGGTGAGCCAGGCGCAACCGCTCGGTGACCAGGCCGAGTGGCGCGTCCGGCAGGAGATCGTCGACCACGCCCTGCGCCAGGTCGGCCAGCGCGAGGGCAGCGGCAACTACTACCCGCAGCAGTACCAGGTGGCGGGTCAGGGCGTGCTGCGCCCGGCGGAGTGGTGCGGCGTGTTCGTCAACTGGGCCTGGACGACCGCCGGCGTGCCGGACCGGCCGTCGATGCGCCCCGCGCCCGGCGCGTCCGTCCTGGACCAGGGCCACTGGGCGACGTACTGGCAGAAGTGGGGCAAGGCCAACGGCCGCTGGAAGGACATCTCCGAGCGGGACGTGGCGCCCGGTGACGCCGTCGTCTACGGCAACTACCCGGACATGCACGCGCACGTGGGCCTCGTGGTGGAGGTCAAGTACGACCGGACGGGCCTCAAGGCCACCCACGTCCGCACCGTCGAGGGCAACTTCGGCGAACGGGTCGTCTACTCGAAGCTGCGCAAGATCGAAGGCCTGAACGCGGGCCGGTACCTCCAGGCGTCCGGCTTCGTCTCGCCCTTCTAGCCACTGCCGGACCAGGCAGTGGTGGCGTGAACGACCTCAGGTGATCGGCAGGACCCGGCCCAGCACCGCGAACGGCCGGGGGTCGCCGGTGAACTGGTAGTGCCGCAGCACGTCCACGAACCCCACCCGCCGGTACAGGCGCCACGCCTTGCTCGGACCCTCCGGAGTGGACAGCAGCACCCGTGAGCTGGGCACGTCCTGCACCAGGTTCCGCAGCAACTGCTCGCCGACGCCCCGGCCCTGCGCCCGCGGCAGCACGTGCAGCTCGGTCAGCTCGAAGTAGTCGCGCATCCACTCCTCGACCGCCCTCGGCCCGGACACCATGGTCAACCCGTGCCGCACCTGCTCGTGCCACCACTGGCCGACCGAGCCGCGGTAGCCGTAGCCGATCCCGATCAGCTCGTCCCGCTCGCCCAACGCCACCACGCACCGCCACCCGTCGCGCAGCATGTGCGCCAACCACATGGGCGCGCGCTGCTCGGCCGTGCCGGGCGGGTAGTCCATCGCGCTGACGTAGAGCGCGAGCGCCTCGTCGAGCCGGGAGTTCAACTCCCGGGCGGACAACGTGACGACCCGCTGGGACGGCGCGGCGGTCACTGCGCCACCTCGGCGGGCGTGCCGCCGGTCAGGTCGAGCAGGCCCGCGTACGTCGTCGGGTACACCGCGTGCGGGTGCCCGGCGGCGGCCCACACCACCTCGTACCGCTCCAGCGCGACGTCCACGAACGTCTGGACCGGCGCCGGGTGCCCCACCGGGGAGACGCCGCCGATGACCTGGCCGGTGTGCTCGCGCACGAACGCGGGCGTGGCCCGTTCGATGGAGTCCGCGCCCGCCAGCGCGGCGAGCTTCGCGGTGTCCGCGCGGTGCGCGCCGGAGGTGAGCACGAGCAACGGCGCGGCGACGCCGTCGCGGACCGCGGCGAAGATCAGGCTGTTGGCGATCGCGCCGACCGGCACGCCCACCGCCTCGGCCGCCGCGGCGGCGGTGCGGACGGCGTCGGCCAACACGCGGATCCCGTTCGCCGCTTCGTGATGGCCCGCCTCGGACAGTGCGGCGGCCACCTTGCGGATGCCGGGGTGGTCGAGTGCGCTCACCTGTTCATAAGACCACGGGCGGTCGGCTTGAGGAGTTCCGGGCCGGCAGGATAGTCTGGTCTTGCTCGAACGTTTGTTCGAGCAATGCCTTGGTGGTGGGGCGGGGGAAGCGCCCCACCACCAAGTGCCGCCGTCTCCCCGCGGCGGTCGTCGCTGTCCCGACGCCGCGAGGAGGCCGCGAGATGACTCAGACCTTCCCCCGCCGCATTCCCCTCCCTCTGCCACCGGCGTCGGCGGTGACCCTGCTCCGACAGGCCCGCGAGTGCCTGGCCGAGGCCGAACGGGACCCGTCGCCGCCCACCCGCTTCGCCACGGCCTACCTGGCCGCGATGCGGGCCGCGGCGGCCGTGCTGGCGGCCAGGGGCCGACCCCACCGGGGCCGGGCCAAGCCGACCAGCGTGTGGGTCCTGCTGTCCTCCCTCGCGCCGGAGTTGCGCGAGTGGGCCGCGTTCTTCGCCGAGTGCTCGGCGACGCGCGCGGCCGTGCTGGCGGGCATCACGAGGCAGGTCACCCAGCGCGCAGCCGACGACCTGGTGCGCCAAGCGGCGCAGTTCACCGAGCTGGTCGACGAGATCATGTACGAGGACGGACTGTGAGCAGGGGACTGGTCGCCTACGACCGCCTGATCGACGTAGTGGAGGCCGAAGCCGAGCGCCTGGCGGCGTCGGCCGAGGGACAGCGCCCGGAACGCCAGGTGCCCGCGTGCCCCGGGCTCAACCTCGGGGAGACGGCGCGGCACGTGGGCAGCACGTACCGGATGGTGTCGACGTGGCTGAGGGAAGGCAGCCAACCCCTGGTGTGGCAACAGGACCCCGAGCCGGGGCAGCCGTTGCCGGAGTACGTGCGCGCGGGCGTGCGGCCGCTGGTGCGCGCGCTGCGCCCGCACGAGCCGGACGACCCGTGCGAGACGTGGTGGCCCGCCGAGCGCAACCACAACTTCTGGGCACGGCGGCTGGCGCACGAGTCGACCGTGCACCGGATGGACGTGCAGGCGGCGGCCGGGCTGCCGATCGACCCGGTGGACGACGACGTGGCCGAGGACGGCGTGGACGAGATCCTCACGCTGTGGCTGGGTCACCGGCTGGACATCCTCGGCGTGCGCGGCACGCGGGAGGGCACGGTGGCGATCCGCACGGGCGGGAAGGTGTGGCTGGCCACGACCGGACCCGACCCGGCGGTGGCGCGGATCGTGACCGAGGAGGAGGCGGCCACGGCCATCGGCGAGGTGACCGGCCCGCCGATGCAGGTGTACCGCTGGCTGTGGGGCCGGATCCCGGACCGCGACCTGCCGCCGACGACCGGTGACCACGACGCGATCGCCCAGCTGTGGGCGTTGCTGAGGCTGGCCACCAAGTAGCCGGCCACCGAGCAGGGGGTGCGCCCGCCACCGGCCGGGGCGGGCGCACCACCCTCAGCGCAGCACCAGGTTGTGGTAGTAGGCCGAGCTGATCTGCTTGATCCCGCCCTCGCGGACCGCGGCCGAGACGTCCATCTGGCCTTGGCCGTTGTAGTTCCAGACGATGACCTTGCCGTCCTTCAGGACCATGTTGTGGATCTGGCCGGCGGCGATGGCGGTGACGCCGGACTTCGCGATCGTGGGCACCGACGCCTGCTCGTACTCGTTCCAGCCCCAGGCGATCACCTCGCCGTTCTCCTTCAGCGCCAGGTTGTGCTGGGCGCCCGCGGCGATGGCGACGACACCGGACCGGGCGGCCTCCGGCACGTCGACCTGGCCGTACTTGTTCCAGCCCCAGGCGATGACCCCGCCGTTCTTGAGGGCCAGCGCGTGCCCGAGGCCCGCGGCGATCGCCGTGACGCCCGACGTGGCCTCCTTCGGCACGTCGAACTGGCCGAAGTTGATGCCGGGGCCACCCGACTCCCAACCCCAGACGAGCACCCCGCCGTCCTTGACGGCCAGGCTGAAGTGCTGGCCCGCGGCGATGGCGGTGACACCGGACGTCGCCTCCGCGGGCACCTGGACGAGCAGCGACCGACCCCAGGCGATCACCTGGCCGTCCTTGATCGCCAGGCTGTGATAGGTGCCGGCGGCGATCGCGTCGACCCCGTCCCACAACGCCAGCGGCACCCGGAGGTGATCGCCCTCCAGCGACCCGGGGTTGCTCCAGAGCAGGACCTTGCCGTCCTTGATCGCCAGGTTGTGCTTGAACCCGGCGGAGATGGCGGTGACCCCCGACCTGGCCTCGTCGGGGATGGGTACCTTCGCCACCGCGGCCGTGCCCCAGGTGAGGACCTCGCCGACGGGAGCGGGAGCGGCGGACGCGGGAGCCACGCCGACCGACGCGACCAGGGCGGCGGCCAGGATCGGCGCGCGCAGGCCGCGGACGAACTTGCTCAAGATGCTTCTCCAACCATGGGACTGCGGTGGTTCGCGCGCGTGCGACTCGAACGGCACACGCGCCCGGAGAAGCTACTGATGATCACCACACGGTCCGCACACAAACTCAGAGCGCCAGCGCGGTGACTTCCGCCAAGCCGTCGGTCCTGGCGGTCTCCAGGCGGAAGCGGGCGCGGCGGCCGTCGATCTCCAGCACGCCCACCGAGTTGCCGAAGTGCGGTCCGCTGAGCTTGTGCCACGCCACCGGGTCCGGCGAGATGCCGCGCCGGTCGGCCCACCACCGCAGCACGCGCGCGATCGGCTTCGACCACGCCAGCCGGAACGCGGGCCGGAACACCCACGGCGGCTCGTTGTGCACGGGCGAGCACACGAGCTGGTACACCTTCGCGTCCACCGACGAGGCGAACGTCGCCCGTGCCGCGTAGCTGTGGTGCACGTCCCCGGACAGCACGCACACCGTGCCGGGCGCGTCGTCCGACCGCGAGATCCGCTCCAGCAGCCGGGCCATCCGCTCGAACGACGCCCGGAACGCGGGCCAGTGCTCCAGGTCCCCGACCTGCCGCACCTTCTCCCCGACCCGGCCGCGCCAGCCCGGCAGCCCGGCCATCCGCTCGTTCAGCGACTGGAAGTGGCTCAACGCGTGCGGCATCAGCCACGGCAGCGACGAGCCGACCAGCAGGTGGTCGAAGTCGCCCCGGGCGTTCTCCTCGATCCAGTCGAACTCGCGGTCGCCCACCATCAGCCGTCGCGGCCCGGCCAGGATGCGCCCGCTGCGCGTGTCGATCACCAGCAGCCGCACCCGGCCGAAGTCGCGCCGGTAGCTCCACCGCGTCGACTTGCCGCCGTCGACCTCCCGGTCCGCCTGCTCGGCGAAGTCCTCCAGCAACGCCTGCACGTCACCGCCGGTGGACCGCACCTTGGCGTACAGCTCGTCGTCCGCCAGCTCACCCGGGCTGAGGTTGCCCAGGTGCTGGTAGACCCAGTACGACGCGAGGCCCGCCCGGATGCGCTCCGGCCACCAGCGCTTGGCCGCCATCTGCTCGCGCCACGTCCGCGAGGTGTTCCAGTCGTCGCGCACGTCGTGGTCGTCGAAGATCATCGAGGTCGGCACCACGGACATCAGCCAGCGGATCTCGGGATCGGCCCACGACTCGTGGTACAGCTCGGCGTACTCGCGGAACGACACCACCTCGCCCGCCGGCTCCGGTCTGCGCTCGGCCAGCCACCGCTTGACCCGCGGCGTCGGCTCGTCGGCGTAGACCTGGTCGCCGAGCAGCACCAGCGCCTCGGGCCACCGCTCCGGCGGCTCGTCCTTCATCCGCAACGCGTACGCGTCCAGCGCGTCCGGCCCGAGCTTGTCCGGCGTGCCCTCGCCCTTCGCCGCGCGGCACGACCCGAACAGCAGCCGCCGCACCGGCGTGGTCCGGATGGTCGGCGCCGGGAACGGCGAGTCCGGCCGCGGCCAGACCACGTCGCCGTCCAGCCGCACGTCGTAGGGCGTGGTCGTGCCCGGTTCGAGCCCTTCGACCACGACCAGGGCGAAGTGCTGCTCGCCGACCTGGAACGTCTCCGCGCGGCAGCCCGCGACGACGACCTCGCACGCCGCGTCCGTCTCCACCCACACCGTCGCCGACGTGGGGTCGACGTGCCGCAGCACCGGACCGAGAACCAGCTGAGCCATTGCGCAGACGTTACCTTCGGACCATGTCAACGAGGTGGTGCGACGTGGTGGTCGATTCGGCCGATCCCGCCGCGCTCGGCCGGTTCTGGTCGGCGCTGCTGGACCAACCGATCACCGGCGAGAGCGACGACGAGACCGACGTGGCGTTGAGCGACGGGCAGGAGCTGGTGTTCGGGCTCGTGCCGGACGTGAAGGTGGTCAAGAACCGCGTGCACCTGGACCTGAGGTCGACGTCGCCGGAGGACCAGGCGGCGGTCGTGGCGCGGGCGGTGGAGCTGGGCGCGAAGCCGATCGACATCGGGCAGGGCGACGTGCCGTGGGCCGTGCTGGCCGATCCGGAGGGCAACGAGTTCTGCGTGCTGGAGCGGCGTGACGAGTACTCGCACACCGGTCGGGTGGCGGCGGTCGTGGTGGACGCGTTCGACCCGCCGGCGCAGGCCGCGTTCTGGGCCGGGCTGACCGGCCTGCCCGTGACGCTCGCGCAGCGCGACTTCGCGTCGTTGCCGCAGACCGCCGGGCCGTCCCTGGAGTTCGTGCGGGTGGCCGAGCCGAAGGCGGTCAAGAACCGGCTGCACCTCGACCTCGCGCCGCCCGCCGACGGCGACCTGCCGACCGAGGTGGCCCGGCTGGAGGCGTGGGGCGCGGTGCGGGTGGACGTGGGGCAGCTCGACGTGCCGTGGGTGGTGCTGGCCGACCCGGAGGGCAACGAGTTCTGCGTGTTGACGCCGCGCTGAGCCCGTTCGCTCATCGCAGGGTGAGCGCGGTCTCGGAGTCGACGCGGGTCAGCTTCTCCGGGTTGCGGACGTAGTAGAGGCCGGTGATGCGGGCGTGCTCGACCCGGATCGCCATGACGCCGTCGAGCACGCCGTCCAGCCGCACGACGAGGGCCGGGTTGCCGTTGAGCACGACGGGCTCGCCGGTGAACGTGCTCTCGATCCGGCCCAGGCCGCTGAGGACCATGCGGACCACCTTGTCCGCGCCGGTCACCGGCCGCGGCACGGCCCGCTTGACACCGCCGCCGTCGCTCACCAGCACGACGTCGGGCGCGAGCACGTCGAGGAGTCCCTGCACGTCCCCGGTCTCGAGCGCGCGCCGCAACGACTCCAGCGCCGCCCGCGCCTCGCCCGGTGAGACCGCCGTCCGAGATCGGCGGGCGTCCACGTGCCGGCGGGCGCGGTGCGCGATCTGGCGGACGGCCGCGGGCGTCTTGTCGACGGCGGCGGCGATCTCGTCGTAGCCGACGTCGAAGGCCTCGCGCAGCACGAAGACGGCGCGTTCCGTGGGCGACAGCGTCTCCAGGACGAGCATCAACGCCATCGACACGCTCTCGGCCAGCTCGAAGTCCTGGGCCACGTCCGGCGCGGTGAGCAGCGGCTCGGGCAGCCAGGAGCCGACGTACGCCTCCTTGCGCCGCCGCATCGTGCGCAACCGGTTGAGCGCCTGCCTGGTCGTGATCCGGACCAGGTAGGCGCGCTGGTCGCGCACCTGCGCCAGGTCCACCTCGACCCACCGCAGCCAGACCTCCTGCAGGACGTCCTCGGCGTCGGCGGCCGAGCCGAGCATCTCGTACGCGACGGTGAAGAGCAGGTTGCGGTGGGCGACGAAAGCGCTGGTCGCCGGGTCGGTGAGGTCGTCCATCTCACGCCGTCAGGGTCACGGTCAGGTCGGTGCTCTGCGCCATGGTGTCTCCTTCGTTCCGGGGGGATCGGTCACAGGACACCGGCTCGCCGAAGGCTGTGACAGGACATGGCGCGGATCACTCCGGGCGAACCCGTCGTGGGTGGGTGAACCAACCGGCGTAGGTCAGGACCAAGCCGACGACCGCCAGCACGCCGAAGAAGACCCGGGCCACGACCATCGCGGTCGGCGAGAGCAGGGTGGCCTCGACGCCCGACCGGATCGCCGTGGGGTTGGCGATCAGCAGGAACCCGCGCAGTGCGACGAACCAGCCGAACAGCGACACGGTGATGGCGAGCGGGCCGCGCCAACTGCGGTGCCCGCCGACGATGACCAGTCCGCCGCCGAGCATCAGGGCGCCGAGCATCCACACCTGGACGGGTTGGGTGAACAACTCGTCGATGAGGCCCCGCAGGTCGGGCAGGCGGATCGCGTAGACGGTCGTGAAGGAGGCGATGTAAGGGCCGATGACGCGGGCGAACGCGCGGGTGCGCAGCTGCGCGTCGATGCTTGCGGTGGACATCCGTGCTGCTCCTCTTGTCATCTCCCGGGTTGTCGGCCCTGCCGGTCGGCTTCACGTGGTCGACCTCCGGGTCGGTAGCCGGCCTGGTGGAGCACGGCGCGCAGGAACCGTTCGACGTCGTCGGCCGCGCCGGTGTCCGGGCGGGTGGCCAGGTGCTGCCAGACCACGCCGGTGAGCACGTCCAGCAGGACGTCCAGGTCGGTGTCGGCGGGCAGCTGCCCGAGGTCGCGGGCCTGCGCGAGCACGTCCCGGCGGGCTTGGTCGCGGTGCCGGCCGAACAACTCCTGGTACGTGCGGGCGAGTTCGGGGAAGTCCTCGATCGCGCCGTAGAGGCGTCGCAGCAGGCGTCGCTGGTGCGGGTCGGCGAGGACGGCCGTCCAGCCGGCCACCAGCTGGTCGACGTTCCCGATCTCCGGGTTCCGCGGCGGGTTGCCGTAGGCGGCCTCCACCGTGGCGATCAGCAGCCGGGTCTTGTCCGGGAAGCGCCGGTACACGGTGGCCCGCGTGACCCCGGCCCGCCGGGCGACCTGCTCGATGCTGGTCGCCTCCGCGCCGCGTTCGATCAGCAGTTCCAGCGAGGCGCCGAGGATGGCGGCGTCGGCTTCCCCGCTGCGCGGCCGGCCGGGTGCGCGATCGTCGTTCGCCATGCCGATTACAATACAGAGCTGCTCCGTATTGTAAATCTCGCCGTGCGGTGCGCCTGCCTGACCGCCTGGTCGACGCGGCTCAGTCCAGCCCGGCGCGCCTCCGGTGGTCCGCGTAGTCGTCGGCGACCGCCCGGTGCGCCCGTTCGACGATGTCCCGCACCTCGGCCGGCTCGACCTGCGCAACCCGCAACCCGCCTTCGCGGTGCCGGGCGGTCAGCCACATGCGGTCACCGAACCGGAACAGGAACGAGTGGAACGGGAACGTGATCTCGCCCCACTCCAGGAACGACAGCCGCTCGTCCCACGAAGCCAAGATCGGGTCGTGCTCGCTCTCGGCGACCAGGCGCTGGTGCAGCACCCGCGGGTCGGTGCCGAGCACCGCCGCGTGCGGCGCCAGATCGGGCCAGTCGTCCAGCGCGCGCAGCGTCAACCCCACCCGGAGCAGGAAGTTCGGCACGTACACCTCGTCGTCCAGGAACGTGAGGTCCTCGCCGTCGACGTAGATCTTGACGGAACGCAGCTGCGGTTGCCCTGCCTCGGTGGGGCCCACCAAGACTCCGAACCGCGCCCGATCACCGATCACCGAACCCCTCCAGGTAGGCCGAAACGCGCACCGTACCGACGCGAAGGGCCCTTCCACCGCACATTTCCGCAGCGCGAGCCCGCCTGGGGCAAGTCCGCGCCGGTGCTGGTGATCTCGGCGGCGACCGTCTACCGTGCTCCGGTATGCAATATATTAGTCGGGCGCTGTACCGCGACCAGGCGTTGATCGCGATCCGCGAGGCGATCCTGGGCGGCGACCTGGCGCCCGGCGTGCCGATCAAGGACGTGGAGCTGGCCGAGCGGCTGGGGCTGTCCCGGACGCCGGTGCGCGAGGCGTTGGCGCGGCTGACCGACGAGGGGTTGGTCGAGAGCAAGCCGCACAGCTACACGCGGGTCACGCCGCTGGACACGGCCGCGGTGCGTGACGCGCACGTCGTCGTCCAGACCATGCACGCGCTCGCCGCCCGGCTGGCCGCGTCACGCCTGGTCGAGGCGGACCTGGACGCGATGCGTGCCGCGAACACGGCGTTCGCCCGCGCCCTGGCCTCCGGTGACGTGCCGGGTGCGCTCGCCGCCGACGACGAGTTCCACGCGGTGGCGGTGCGGCGTGGGGGCAACTTCGCCGTCACGGCCACCATCGAGCGCTACACGCCCCTCGTGCGCAGGCTGGAACGGCTGCGGTTCGCCGCTCCGACCGGCCGCCACTCGGTGGCGATGCACGACGAGATCATCACCGCCTTCGCCGCGTCCGACGCCGACCTCGCGGCACGGCTGGTCGAGCGGAACTGGGCGACGTTGGCCGACCTGCTCTCGACCGACCTGCTCTCGACTGACACGGCTGAGGAGAACTGACATGGCGCTGGGCGATTTCGCGCGTTTCCCGCTGACCTTCGGCCCGTCCCCGGTGCACGAGCTGGAACGGCTGACCAGGCACCTCGGCGGCGCGCGGGTGTGGGCCAAGCGGGAGGACTGCAACTCCGGGTTGGCCTACGGCGGCAACAAGACCCGCAAGCTGGAGTACCTGGTGGCGGAGGCGTTGGCGACGGGCTGCGACACGTTGGTGTCCATCGGCGGCGTGCAGTCCAACCACACGCGCCAGGTGGCCGGTGCGGCGGCGCGGGCCGGGCTGAAGTGCGTGCTGGTGCAGGAGAGCTGGGTCGACTGGCCGGACGCCGGGTACGACCGGGTGGGCAACATCCTGCTCAGCCGGCTGATGGGCGCCGAGGTGCGGTTGGTCGAGGCCGGCTTCGGCATCGGCGTGAAACCCGCGTGGGAGCAGGCGGTCGAGGACGTGCGCGCGGCCGGCGGCAAGCCGTACGCCATCCCGGCGGGCGCGTCGGACCACCCGCTCGGTGGGCTCGGGTTCGCCGGGTGGGCGGCCGAGGTCGAGCGGCAGGAGGCCGAGCTGGGCGTCCGGTTCGACACGGTGGTCGTGTGCTCGGTGACCGGCAGCACGCAGGCGGGCATGGTCGCCGGGTTCGCGGGCGGCGACCGGAGGGTGATCGGCATCGACGCCTCCGCCAAGCCGCGCGACACCCGCGAGCAGATCACGCGCATCGCCGAGAACACGGCGGGCCTGCTGGGCGTCGAGGTGGCCGACGCCGACGTCATCCTCGACGAACGGTTCCACGAAGGCGTCTACGGCGTGCCGGGCGAGTCCACTGTGGAGGCCATGAAGCTCGGCGCCCGGCTGGAGGGCATGATCACCGACCCGGTGTACGAGGGCAAGTCGTTGGCGGGCCTGGTGGAACTCGTCTCCACCGGCGAGATCCCGCGCGACTCCACCGTCCTGTACGCCCACCTGGGCGGCCAACCGGCCCTCAACGCCTACAGCTCCCTGTTCCGCTGACCGGTGTCCGGGCCGCGCGCCGACGCGGGCGGCCCGGACCGCGCGGTCAGAGGAAGCCGCCGGTGAACGTCTTCTTGATGCCGCCACCCACGGTCTTCCCGATGTCCTTGGCCTTGTCCGCCACGGCCCCGCCGACGTCCTTGACCCCTTCGACGGCCTCGTCGCCGTGCCTGTCCACCACCCACGCGGTCAACCCGCCCACGATGACGCCCGCGGCCACCGGTGCCAGGACCGGCGCGCCCACCAGCACCGCAGGCCCCACCAACGCCGTCGTGACCGCCGATGCCGTCGCGGTGGACGCCACCAGGCCCGCCGTGCCCGCCGTGACGGCGACGATCGAGTTCTCGACGGTCGGCTCCTTGATGATCTCGATGCCGACGCCGACCGTCGTCAGCCCGAGCCCCGTCCACGGCACGCTCTTGACCACGGTCCCGAACCGCCCGGTGAGGCTCTGCCCCCACCGGGTGGTGTTCCCGACGTTCGTGGTCAGGATGAACCGGCCGTTCTGGGCGGTGGTGGCGGTCGAACCGCCGAAGAGCCGCGCGAGCTCCGCGCTCCGGCGATCCGCCTCCCGCTGGTTCAGGGCGATGGCGCGCAGCAGGTCCCAGCGCTGGGGCCCGACGAGCGGCCGGCCCGCGGCCGCCTCCGTCTGCCCGGCGATGACCGTGGCGGTCGTGGCCGCCGACGTGTAGCGGTCCGCGGCCTCGGACAGCTGCACCAGCCGTCCCGCGAAGTGCGCGCCGGCCGCGCCCGACGCGCCGTCCAGCGCCACGAACGTCGCCGGGTGGGTGGCCACGTCGCCCAGCGCGCCGAAGAAGTCCGCCAACCTGGACAGGGAGTCCCGTTCCAGCGCGTCGGCTTCGGCGACGGTGCGCAGGCACTCCTCGAACGCCTTCAGCTTCGCGCCGTCGGCCAGACCGGACGGCTCGCAGATCAGCGTGCCGAACACGGTCAACCCGGCACCCATGGCCACGGCCACCGCCTGCGCCATCCGCGCCTTCACGGTCTCCAGGTCCGCCGCGTGCGCGTCGAGCGCGGCGGCGGTGCCGGTGTTCGTGGCGGCGATCCCGTCGACCTCGCCGAGGGTGGCGCCGACCGTGGCGCGGAACGAGTCCGCCGCGGGGCCCGTCCACCCCGATTCCGACGTGGTCGACGCGCCGCGCGCGATCGTCCCGGCCTCCTCGGCGGCCCGCGCCAGTTCGCGGAGCCACCCGGCGGTCGCCCGCAAGCTCGCCGGATCGCCTTGGACCGCGGTCTCCAACGGCATCAGGACACCTCCTTGATCGTCGCGTCGTCGTCCACGTCCCGGTAGTCGCGCAGCGTCACGTCCACGGTGTCGGCGGCGGCCAGGTAGCCCGTCACGACCACCGCGGCCTGGCCGCACAGGGCACCCAACCCCGCGTTGACGATGGCCGTGCACACGCCGGCCCGCGGCGGCGGCGGTGCCGCGGACACGCCGCCGACCGCGTCCGCCGCGGTGCGCAACCTGCCCGCCACCGTCGCGAGGGTGTCGAGGCTGGTGGTGAACCCGCTCACCGGAAGGCCTCCTCGGGCAGCGCCACGTCCCACAGCACCACGTCCGCGCCGCACGCGCGGGCACACTCGGCCACTCCCTCGGTGCGGACCGAGACCCACCGCTGGCGCGGCCCGCAGCACCGCACCAGGTCGTCCAGCGTCGAGTACGCGGGCAGCGCCAGCCCGCCCTCGGCCGTTCTCCGCAACTCGAACGCGACGTCTTCCGCCACCACCGTCGCGGGCACGTAGGCCAACTCCGGCGTCGCGTCCTCCTCCCAGCCGGCGTACCGGCCGCCGATCACGTCCGGTGCGACGAATCCGTCCTCACCGGTGCGGAATCCCCTCATTCCCGACCCCTCTCGCCGATCGTCCCGAGTTCGTGGTCGCATTCTGTGTTCGCCCGGAACCGGTCCGCTGTCGCCGCCGTCGAAACCGCTGGTAGGGGCGGGCATGCGGACGGTCAACGGGTTGTCCGCGGACAAAGGGGGACGTGCGGCGTGGACACGACCAAGGGCCCCGGACGGCCGCAGGGAGACCTGAAGGGCGCGACGGCGGCGGCGAACGAGCTGGCGGTGTTCGTGCGGCAGCTGACCAAGGACCAGACCGTGCGGCAGCTGGCCGTGCGGTACATGGGCGGGCGGACGGCGTGGAGCCTGTACCGGTCGGGCGCCCAGGTCATCCCGCTGCACCTGCTGGAGCAGGTGGTCAAGGACCGGGTGCCGGACCAGGCGGGGCGGGAGCTGCTGCTGACCCGCGCGCGGAGCCTGCACCGGCGGGCGGCGGCCGAGCGGGTCGAGGAGCGGGCCGAGCCGGTCGCGTTGCCGCCGTTGTCCCCGCAACCGCCGCCCGGTCGGCTGGGAGGACGCTTCCGGCCGTGGCTGACGCACACCGTCGCCGTGGTGTCCGCGGTCGCGGTGACCCTGTCGGTGACGCTGGTCGCGACGGGACCGGAGAGCGGATCGGCGGGCCGGTCGTCCGCGTCCGATGCGCCGCGGGTGGCGGCGATGCTGGCGTTGATCACCCCCTCGGGCGACGCGGTCCGCTCGTGGAACCCGATTTCCGGCTGGGTCGACATCGGCGGGCCGGCGGCGGAGGTGCACGGCGGCGCGGCGGGCCTGTTCGGGGTCGCGCCGGGCGTCGGCCACATCGCGCAGTACCACTCGCCGGGGAACTGGACGTACATCGGGGAACGCGGCGCCGAGCTGGCCGTGGGCCGCGACCACCTGTACCGGCTGGCCCCGGACCGGGCGGCGGTGTGGGCGTGGGTGGAGCACACCAACTCGTGGCTGCTCATCGGCGCCGCGGCCAGACATCTGTACGCGGGCCGGGTCGGGATGTTCGCGTCCGGCCCGAACGGCCACGACCTGTTCCGCTACGAGGGCTCGCCGGGCAACTGGACGTGGATCACCGACACCCTGGACCCGGAGGACACCGTCCTGGTCGGCGAGGAATCCCTGTACCGGCTCCCGGCGGACGGGTCGGCGGTGTGGGAGTGGGACTTCCCGCGCGCCACGTGGACCAGGATCGGCGGTGCGGCCCGGTCGATCCACGTGGGCGGCGCCGGCCTGTTCATGGTCGACCGGACCGGTGGCCTGCACTCCTACCAGGGCGAACCCGACGCGTGGACGCGGATCGGCGAGGGCGGCGCGGACATCGCCGTCGGCCCGGACCGGGTGTACCGGGTGATGCCGGAAGGAGCGGTGGCGCAGTGGCTGCCCGACACGTCCACGTGGGAGGAGCTGGACGGTCTGGCGGGCGCGATCACCGCGACCGACGACCGCTGACCTCCCGTCACGCCCGCAGCCGCAACCCCTTCGGCGTGGCGCGGAAGCCCGCGTCCTGGAGGATGCCCGCCAGGCGGGAGCCCAGCGCCACTTCGCCGTCCGCGCGCTGCACGGCCAGTTGACCGAGCCAGCCGTCGCGCACGGCTCGGCTCAGGGCTTGGGCCGCCGCACGCAACGGGTCCTCGTCCTCGGTGAACGACAGCAGCGAACGGCCGCCCCGCTCCACGTAGAGCGTGGCCAGCCCGTCCACCAGCACGACCAGCGCCCCGGACTTGCGGCCCGGCCGGTGCTTGCCCTCGCCCGACGACTCCGGCCACGCCAGCGCCGCGCCGTACGGCTGCGCCGGGTCGGCCGCTGCCAGCACGACGGCGTCCGGCGTGCCCGCGTGCTCCTGGCCGGGCGGTCTCGACGACGCTCGCAGCCGGTCCACCGCGCCGCGGGCGGCGAACTGCGCCGCGCCGAGCCCCTCGACCACGTACCCGCGCACGACCTGCCCGGACTCCTCCATCGCGCGCAGCACCCGGTACACGCCGCTGAACCCGCCGGTCACCCGCTCGGTGTCCAGCGCGCCCCGCGTCAGCACACCGTGCCGCTCCAGGAACGCCTCGGCCCGCGCGTGCGCCCGCCGTGTCGCGTCCGTCGCCGGCACCACGGCCAACGACCACCGGCCCGCGACCGTCGGCGGCCCGGTGCGGCTGGGCATGTCCGGTCTCCCGGCCCGCATCCGCGCGTACCGGCCACGTGGCGCGGCCCGCCGGGGCTTGTGCGCCGTGCCGCCGCCCGCGACCAGCGCACGCAGCGGCGCCAGCGTGTCGTTCGTGACCACTCCCGCCCACACCAGGTCCCACAGCGCGCCGACGACCTCGCCGTCCGTCGTCGGACCCTGCAACGACACCCGGTCGACCACCTGCCGGAAGAACAACGCCCCGCCGCCCAACGCCTCCACCACGGCGGTGTGCAGCGACGAGTCCGGCATCGCCTCCGGCACCAGGTCCGGCAGCAGCAGGTCGGCGACGTCGGTCGGGGCGAGGGCGATCCAGCCGTCGCCGCCGGCCAGCGAGCCGCACCCGGTCCACGTCACCTCGCCGGACGCGGTCAGCTCGTCCAGCAGCGCCGGGCTGTAGCCGGGCAGCCGCGCGGGCAGCACCAGCGACTCCACCGCGCTCGCGGGCAGCGGCGCGCCCGCCAGCTGCTCGACCACCGAGTACACGTCGTCCACGGTCGGCGCGGACCGCAGCCGCCGACCCACCCCGTGCCAGCCCGGCAGGAACCGGCCCAGCGCGGCGGGCTCCACCGGCTCGACCTCGGCGCGCAACCGGGCCAGCGACGCCCGCCGCAGCCGCCGCAGCACCTCGGCGTCGCAGTACTCGGTGTGGGTTCCCCCTGGTCTGAGCTCGCCGCGCACCAGCCGCCCGGTGGCCGCCATCCGCTCCAGCACCCCCGTCACCACGGCCACGCCCAGCCCGAACCGCTCCGCCGCCTCCGCCGCCGGGAACGGCCCGTGCGTGCGCGCGTAACGCGACAGCAGGTCGCCCAACGGGTCGGCCACCGGCTCGGTGAACACCTCCGGCACGCCCACCGGCAACGCCACGCCCAACGCGTCACGCACCCGCCCGGCGTCCTCGATGCCGATCACCCGGTCCTCGCCCGCGATGCGCACCCGGATCGCCCGCCGCTGCGCCACCAGGTCCGCCAGCCACTCCGGCCGCACGCCCCGGGCCAGCGCCTCGGCCTCGGACAGGTCGCCGAGGAACCGCAGCAGGTCGGACGCGCCCTCCGCGTCCCGCGCGTGCCGGTCCGGCGCGAGGCGTTGCAGGTTGCGCTCGACCTCCTCGACCACCTCCGGGTCGAGCAACTCCCGGATCGCCTCCGAGCCGAGCAGTTCCGCCAGCAGCGCCGAGTCCAGCGACAACGCCGCCGCCCGCCGTTCGGCCAGCGGCGCGTCCGCCTCGTACAGGAACATCCCGACGTACCCGAACAGCAGGCTGCGCGCGAACGGCGACGGCGACGGCGTCTCCACCTCCACCACGCGCACCCGCCGTGCCCGGATGTCGGTCATCAGCTCACGCAGGCCGGGCACGTCGTACACGTCCTGCAAGACCTCCCGCATCGCCTCCAGCACCACCGGGAAGCTCTCGTACTTCGCCGCCACCGACAGCAGTTGCGCCGCCCGCTGCCGCTGCTGCCACAACGGCGAGCGCTTGCGCGGGTCGCGCCGGGGCAGCAGCAGCGACCGCGCCGCGCACTCCCGGAACCGGGCCGCGAACAACGCCGAGCCGCCCACCTCGGCCACCACGACCTGCTCCACCTCCTCCGGGTCGAGCAGCACGTCGTCCGCGCCCGCCACGACCTGCGCGCCGTCCAGGTCGACCGCGTCGGGCAGCCGGATCACGATCCCGTCGTCGGAGTGCGCCGCCTGCACCTCGATCCCGCGCCGCTCCCGCAGCCGAGCCGCGATCGCCAACGCCCACGGCGCGTTGACCTGCGCGCCGAACGGCGAGTGCACCACCAGCCGCCAGTCGCCCAGCTCGTCGCGGAACCGCTCGACCAGCACGACCCGGTCGTTGGGCACGTGCCTGGTCGCCTCGCGCTGCTCGCCGAGGTAGGCCAGCAGGTTCGACGTCGCCCACGCGTCCAGCCCGGCCGACGCCGTCCGCTCCGCCGCCTTCGCGTCGTCCATGGTGGACACCTCGCGCACGAACTTCCCCAGCGCACGCCCCAGCTCCAGCGGACGGCCCTGCGCGTCGCCCTTCCAGAACGGCATCCGCGCGGGCTGACCCGGCGCGGGCACCACGATCACCCGGTCGTGGGTGATGTCCTCGACCCGCCACGACGACGTGCCCAGCAGGAACGTGTCGCCGACCCGCGACTCGTAGACCATCTCCTCGTCCAGCTCGCCGACCCGCGAGCCGGGACCGCGCTCGGACGGCGGCGTCATCACCGCGAACAGGCCGCGGTCGGGGATCGTGCCGCCCGAGGTCACCGCCAGCCGCTGCGCACCCGGCCTGCCGCGCAGCTCGCCCGTGATCCGGTCCCACGTGATGCGGGGCCGCAGCTCGCCGAACTCCTCGCTCGGGTACCGGCCCGCGAGCATGTCGAGCACGGCCTGCAGCGCCGATTCCGGCAGCGCGGCGAACGGCGCGGCCCGCCGCACCAGCCCGGACAGCGCCTCGACCGTCCACGTCTCCATCGCCACCATGGCCACCACGTGCTGCGCCAGCACGTCCAGCGGGTTGCGCGGGTACCGCACGGCCTCGATCGCGCCGTCCCGCATCCGCTCCGCCACCACCGCGCACGACACCAGGTCGCCCCGGAACTTCGGGAACATCACCCCGCGCGACACCGCGCCCACCTGGTGCCCGGCCCGGCCGACGCGCTGCAACCCGGACGCCACCGTCGGCGGCGCCTCCACCTGCACCACCAGGTCGACCGCGCCCATGTCGATGCCCAGCTCCAGCGACGACGTCGCCACCACGCACGGCAGCCGCCCCGACTTCAGCTCCTCCTCGACCACCACCCGCTGCTCGCGCGACATGGAGCCGTGGTGCGCGCGGGCGATCGCGGTCGTGCGCTGGGTCGTGATGCCGGACTGGCCGGGCGCCTCGGCGGGGAACCGCTCCAGCTCCACGGCCTCCTCGGCCAGCTCGTTGAGCCGCGCGGTGAGCCGTTCGGCCAGCCTCCGGGAGTTGGCGAACACGATGGTCGAGCGGTGCTGCCGGACCAGCTCCAGCACCCGCTGCTCCACCGAGGGCCAGATGGACGCCCGCTGCTCCGCGCCTGCCGCCGAACCCGACACCTCGCCGGTCGGCTCGCCGAGCACCGACATGTCCTCGACGGGCACCTCGACCCGGACCTCGATCGTCTTGGGCGTCTTCGGCTGCACGACCCGCACCGGCCGCCCGCCCGCGAGGAACGCGCTCACCTCCTCGACCGGCCGGACCGTCGCGGACAGCCCGATCCGCTGCGCGGGCCGCTCCAGCAGCGCGTCCAGCCGTTCGAGGGACAGGGCCAGGTGCGCGCCGCGCTTGGTGCCCGCCACCGCGTGCACCTCGTCGACGATCACCGTCTCGACACCGCGCAACGAGTCCCGCGCGGCCGACGTGAGCACCAGGAACAACGACTCCGGCGTCGTGACCAGCACGTCCGGCGGTGTCCGGGCGAACGCGCGCCGGGCGTCCGCCGGTGTGTCGCCGGTGCGCATGCCCACCGTGACGTCCGGTTCGGGCAGCGACAGCCGGTGCGAGGCCTGCCGGATGCCCGCCAACGGCGCCCTGAGGTTGCGCTCCACGTCCACCGCCAGCGCCTTCAGCGGCGAGACGTACAGCACCCGGCACCGCCGCTTCGGCTCGGCGGGCTTCGGCGTGGACGCCAGCCGGTCGAGCGCCCAGAGGAACGCGGCCAACGTCTTGCCGGACCCGGTCGGCGCGATGACCAGCGCGTTCTCACCCGCGGCCGCCGCCTCCCACGCGCCCGCCTGCGCCGGCGTGGGCGCGGCGAAGGCCCCGGCGAACCACTGCCGGGTGGCGGGGGAGAAGCGGCCGAGCACGTCCATGCCGTCCATAGTGACCCACCCCACCGACAGTGTTGGATTGCCGCTGCGTTGGATTGCCGCTGCTCCGCAGACGGCGGGCGAGGTCGCCTGGAAGTCGGCCGCTCGCGCCTGATTTTCCGACGATCGAAAAGCGTGATCGCCGGAAAATGAGTCACGAACGACCGACGCGACCTCGGCGACCTCGCGGGGTGGGTCGGCTGTGGCACGATCACCCACGGCTTGAACCTGAGGGGTGTATCCATCGTGCGCGTCCTGTCCGTCGACCTGGGCACTTCCAACACCGTCGCGGTGCTCGCCGCGCACGGCCGGCCGCCCAGGGTCGTGGAGGTGGACGGCTCGGCCACCATGCCGTCGGCCGTCTACTGCGAGGAGGACGGCACGCTGGTCGTCGGCCGTGACGCCGAACGCCGCGCCCGCCTCGACCCGGCCCGCTTCGAGCCCAACCCCAAGCGCCGGGTGGACGACGGCGTGCTGCTCCTGGGCGACAACGTGGTCCCGGTCACCGACGCGCTGGCCGCCGTGCTGCGCCGCGTGCTCGACGAGACCACCCGCCAGCTGGGCGGCGAGGCGGTGGACGAGGTCCGCCTCACCCACCCCGCGCAGTGGGGGCCGACGCGCCGCAACGTGCTGCTGTCCGCGGCCCGCCTCGCGGGCGTGACAGGCGAGATCGTGCTGGTGCCCGAGCCGGTCGCCGCCGCCTCCCACTACGCCTCGCTGTCCGTCGGCCAGGCGCTCGCGGTGTACGACCTCGGCGCGGGCACGTTCGACGTGGCCATCGTCGGCGCCACCCAGAGCGGCTTCACCGTGCTCGCCGAGGACGGCTTGCAGGACCTGGGCGGCCTGGACGTCGACCAGGCGCTGCTGGAGCACGTGGGCAGGCAGGTCTCGCACCGCGACCCGGCGGCCTGGCAGCGGCTGCTGCGCCCGGAGTCCACCGCGGACCGCCGGGCCCGCCGCACGCTGCAGGAGGACGTGCGCGCGGCCAAGGAGTCGCTGTCGCGGCACGCGCACACCGAGGTGCCGATGCCGGAGCCGTTCGAGGACGTGCTGGTCAACCGGTCCGACCTGGAAGCGCTGGTCCGGCCGAGCATGATGCGCAGCGTCGAGCTGCTGGAGTCGACGATCCGCTCCACCGGCATGGCGCCCAACCAGCTCGCGGGCATCTACCTGGTCGGCGGCGCCAGCCGCATCCCGCTGGTGGCGACCATGATCGGCGAGCAGGTGCGGATCGTGCCGACGAGCCTGGACCAGCCCGAGACCTCGGTCGCCCTCGGCGCGCACCACGTGCCCAAGAACGGCGTCACGCCGCGGTCCCAGGAGCCGGCCAGGCCGACGGAGCCCGACACGGTCGTCACCAAGCCGGTGACCCCGCCGTCCGGCACGTACCAGCCCAACCCGGCGGTCAGCGGCGCGCACCCGGTGAACCCCAACGCCAGCGGGGCGTACCAGGTCAACCCCAGTGCCAGCGGCGCGTACCAGGTGAATCCCAGCGCCAGTGGCGCGTACCAGGTCAACCCGAGCGCGAGCGGCGCCTACCAGGTCAACCCGAACTCCAGCGGCGCGTACCAGGTCTACCCGCAGACCGGGCCTCAGCAGTTCAACTTCCCGACCGTCGGCAACCGCGCGCAGGCCAAGCCGGAGCGGAAGAAGCCCAACCGGACCGTGCTGATCTCGGCGGCGGCCGTGGTGCTCGTGCTGGCCGTGGTGGGCGGGCTGTTCGCGTTCAACGGGCCGGGCGTGCCGAGCGCGCAGGACTGCAAGAACGACACCCAGCAGGACGACAAGGGCTTCACCGAGTGCCTGCGCCGGCTCGCGGGCACGATCCCGGACACCAGCACGTGCAAGGCGGGTGGCACGCCCGGCGTGGGCGGCGTCAACGGCATCAAGGGCACCGTGGTGAGCTGCGCGGTGAAGGACGACTACTCGGTCCAGTACGTGCTCACCGAGACGGTCGTCGGCGCGCAGCACGGCGCGGACGCCGTCGTGCGGTCGCTCAAGACCGACCTGGTCGAGGCGCAGTGGGCGGGCAACGGCCTCACCGGCAAGTACCGGGCCGCCGCGGACGGCGGGCTGGGGCTGCTCGTGTTCACCGCGAACGACCTGCCGCTGCTCGGCATCGTGACGAAGAGCGGCGGCGAGGAGTTGACCGCCGACCAGGTCGCGGACTTCTTCGAGGCTGCGGTACAACCCGGCACCTGAGACCCGGACGGTGGCTGTTCGGGTCTGATTCCACCTGGCACAGTCAAGATCGTGACCGTGGTCGACGTCGTGCAGCGCAGGGTCCTGCGAGTGCTCGCGGTGACCCAGATCCTCGGTGCGGCGGGCGTCACCATCGGCTTGGCGGTGAGCACGCTCATCGCGGCCGTGCTCGCCGACTCCGACGCGGTCGGCGGGATGGCGCAGACCGCCGCGGTGCTCGGCGCGGCCGCGTTCGCGCTGCCCGCGGCCCGGTTGGCGGCCCGCAGCGGACGGCGTCCGGCGCTGGTCCTCGGCTACGGCGCGGGCGCGTTGGGCGCGGCGGTGGCGGCGTGCGCGGTCGTGCTCGGCTCGTGGCAGGTGCTGCTGGTCGCGCTCGTGCTGTTCGGCGCGGCGTCCAGCGCGAACCTCGCCGCCCGGTACGCGGGCGCGGACCTGGCCCACCCGCACCGCAGAGCGCGCTCGGTGGCGTTGGTGGTGTGGGCGGCGACGATCGGCGCGGTGGCCGGGCCGAACCTGGCCGACCCGGCGGGGCAGGTGGCCGTGCGGCTGGGGTTGCCGATCGGCGCCGGGCCGTACCTGCTGTCGGCCGTGCTGTTCGGCCTGGCCGCGCTCGTGGTGCTGCGGTTCCTGCGGCCCGATCCGCTGACGCTGGCGAAGTCGGCCCTCGAACCCGCGGTCGGCGCCAAGCGGTCGGTGGCGGTGTGGCGGTCCCTGCCCGCCGCCGGGAAGCTCGCCGTGGGCGGCGTGACGCTGTGCCACACCGCGATGGTGGGCCTGATGTCGATGACACCGGTGCACATGGAGCACGCGGGCTCGTCGCTGCGCGTCGTCGGCGTGGTGATCAGCCTGCACGTCGCCGCGATGTACGCGGCCAGCCCGCTGTTCGGGTGGATGGCCGACCGGCTCGGCCGGGTGCCCGTGCTGGCGATCGGCGCGGCGCTCGTGGTCGCCGCGGCGGGCATCGCGGGCATGGCCCCGTCGCACGACGCGCCGCAGCTGGCCGCCGGGCTGGCGCTGCTGGCGTTCGGCTGGTCGGCGGGCATGGTGGCGGGATCGGCGCTGCTCACCGAGTCGGTGGGCGTGGTGGACCGGCCGGCCGCGCAGGGCCTGTCCGACCTGTGCATGAACGTCGGCGGCGCGCTCGGCGGCGTCACGGCGGGCGTCGTGGTGACCGCGTGGTCCTACGCCGCGCTTGGCTTGGTCGTCGGGTTCACCGCGCTGCCGCTGTTGATGGCGTGCCTGTTCGCGTCGATGCAGCGGGTGCGGTGATCAGCGCTTGCGGTTGTACCAGAGCGCGCGCACGCCGACCACGATCGCGGCGACGAGCCCGGCGATCACCGCGATCGTGGCGATCGGCGACGACAGGCCCGTGGGGTCTTCCTGCAACAGGAGCACACGTCGAGGTTAGCGCGCCGCCGCCGCGAACTCGCGCACGCGGACCGTTTCGCCCGCCGTGCGCCAGACCATGCCCCAGGCCAGCCGCGGCGCGTCCACCAGCGGCAGGAACGCGATCTTGGGGCGGGCGAAGTAGCCGGCCGCGTGCGCGCCCAGCGGGCAGACGCCCTCGCCGTTGGCGATCGCGGTGAGCAGTTCCTGGAACGTCGTGACGTCCCGTCCCCGCTTGATCGGCGCCCCCTTGGGTGTCGTGTCGCGCCAGTAGGCGGCGCGGAACACCGTGTCGCGGGCCAGGTCCTCCAGGGTCACGGAGTCCTGCCGCGTGAACGGGTGCGTGTCGGACACGGCCAGCACCAAGGGCTCTTCGTGGACGACCGGCCCGGACGTCAGGTCCGGTTCGCGGACCGGAAACAACGTCACCAGCACGTCCACCTCGTCGGCCCTGAGCAGCGAGAACGGGTTGCTGAACGGCGCCTCCCGCACGCGCACCTCGCTGTCCGGGTGCCGGGCGCGGAACGTGTCGAGGACGTCGGTGACGAGGTCGGCGACGGCGGGCGCCTCGAACCCGACGCGCAGCAGGGATGTGCCGCGTGCGGCCTCCACAGCGCGCGCTACGCCGTCCACGATCTGCCGGTAGGCCGGTGCCAGGTCGTCACGCAGGCGGCGGCCGATGGGCGTGAGCGCGACCCGGCGGCTGGTCCGCTCGAACAACGGCGCGCCGATGCGGCGTTCCAGCTGCTTGACGGACTGGCTGACGCGCGCCTGGGAGACGTGCAGCCGCTCGGCGGTGCGGCTGAAGTGCAGCTCCTCCGCCAGCGCCAGGAAAACCTCCAGGTCACGTCGTTCCATAACCGCCAGGTTATCGTTCCATTCGATCGTCGTCGTTGTTCGGCCCCCGGTCCGCGACGAGGCTCGACCTCATGGAAAACACCCTCCTCGTCCGCGCCGACCAGGCCGAACAGCTCGACGCCGACCCCGCCGCCGTCGTCACCCTCCTCGCCGACCTCGACGGCCTGACCAGCAACCGGTCCACCTTCCGCGACGGCTCCGACGGCGCGCCGCCGCACTTCCACACCCGCGCTTCGGAGCTGTTCTTCGTGCTCGACGGCACGCTGCAGGTGCTGCTGGACCAGGACGTGGTGACGCTGGAGCGCGGCGACTTCCTCGTCGTGCCGCCACACGTGCCGCACGCGTTCGGGGCTCTCAAGGGCGCCGACGCGGACGTCCTGTTCGTCTTCACGCCCGGCATGGGCCGGTTCGACTACTACCGCCTGCTCGACCGCGTGCAGCGAGGCGAGGCGAGCCCGCAGGAGATCCGCGACTCGCAGGACCGGTTCGACAACCACTACGTCGACAGCCCGGCCTGGCAGGCGGCACGCTGACCGGGCTCGTTGTTACCGTGGCACATGACCAGCGAATCCCCTGCGGTGAGACTGCGTCGGCGCGAGCAACTCCGCGACTTCCTGCGGACGTGCCGGGCGCGGCTCACGCCCGCCGACGTCGGCGTGGTGGCGGTGGGCAGGCGTCGGACGCCGGGGCTGCGGCGCGAGGAAGTGGCCGCGCTGGCCGGTGTCGGCGTGTCCTGGTACACGTGGCTGGAGCAGGGCCGCGACATCACCGTCTCGTCGGACGTGCTCGACGCGATCAGCCGGGCGCTGCGCCTGACCGACCTCGAACGCGCGCACCTGTACCTGCTGGCCGGCCTCAACCCACCGCGGGTCGGCGGTGCGCGGGGTGACGAGGTCAGCCCGGAGCTGCGGCGCCTGCTCGACGCGTGGCTGCCGCGGCCCGCGATCCTCCGGGACCGGTACTGGAACCTGCTCGCGATCAACGACGCGACCCGCGCGGTGTTCGGCTACGACGACAGCGACCACAACTGCCTGGTCACGTTCTTCACCAACGCCCGGTACCGCGACATGCACGTCCACTGGGCGTCGGTCGCGCCGGTCGTCGTCGCCGCCTTCCGCGCCGACGCGGCGCACGCACCCGCCGACCCCGGCTTCGACCGGGTGGTCGCCGAGCTCAGCGCCGTGAGCACCGAGTTCGCCGAGCTGTGGGCGCGCCACGAGGTGGGCGCCCCGGTCCAGGCGGTGAAGGCGATCCACCACCCCGAGGCCGGTGAGCTGCACTTCGACGTGACGACCCTGGCGGTGGCCGACCGCTCGCACCGGTACCTGGAGCTGCACAACCCGCGACCCGGCACCGGCACCGCGGAACGGCTCGAACGCCTGGCGCACGTCGGGTTGGCCGCCTCGGTCTGATCGGCGGCCGAGGGTGGTGGTGGCACTCCCGGGTTGAGCGCGCACTGTTCGCGCCCGGCGCCGGTCGGCACGCTCGATCCCATGACGCACAGCACTCCCCGGTTCAAGGACAAGGTCGCGCTCATCACCGGCGGCACGAGCGGCATGGGGCTGGCCACCGCGCGGAGGCTGCTCGCCGAGGGCGCGCGGGTGGTCGTCACCGGGCGCGACCAGGCCCGGCTGGACGCCGTGGTCGACGAGCTGGACGCCGGTGACGATGTCCTCGCGGTGCGCGGCGACGTGGCGAGCCTCACCGACCTCGACGCGCTGACCGCCGCCATCCGGGACCGGCACGGGCGGCTGGACGTGGTCTTCGCGAACGCGGGCGTCGCCTCGTTCCAGCCGAACGGCGACGTCACCGAGGCCGAGTTCGACCGCCTCGTGGACATCAACTTCAAAGGCGTGTTCTTCACCATCCAGAAGACCCTCCCGCTGCTGTCCGACCACGCCGCCATCGTGATCAACGCGTCGTGGACGTTGCACCGCGGCCTGCCCGGCGCGTCCCTCTACGCGGCGACCAAAGCGGCCGTGCACAACCTCGCGCACACGCTCGCGGCCGAGCTGGCGCCCAGGGGAGTGCGGGTGAACTCGGTCAGCCCCGGCTACATCGAGACCCCGATGTTCCACGACAACGTCTCCTCAGAGGCGGCGGAGGCCGTCGTCGCCGCGGTGGCCGCCGGTCGGATCGGCACCGCCGACGACGTCGCCGACGCGGTGGCGTTCCTCGCCTCCGGCGAAGCGTCCTACGTCAACGGTCAGGACCTGGTCGTCGACGGTGGCCTGGTCGCCGCCGCACTGCGCTGACCTGCCGGCCGGACGGTGTCGGAGGTCCGGTCCGGGAGGCCGCGCGTTAGGCTGGGCCCGATGCGCATCACGACGTTCCGCAAGCTGATGGCCGACGAGTTCGGCCAGGTCAGGGCGGAGATGGTGGCCCGGGACCACGTGCTGTCCGCCCTCGGCGGCCGGACTCCCGACCAGGCGTTGGAGGCCGGTCTGCCGATCAAGGACATCTGGCTGGCCGTCTGCGACGCCTTCGACGTGCCGGAACAGCGGCGGTGACCCGGCGTGTCGACCAAGTGGTCGAACACCTGTTCGGCTACACTCCCCGACACGACCGGGTGACAGCACCCCGCGGGTGACCTGGTCCCCACCGGAAAATGTCGGACCCCACCCGTAACGTCGGCCCCGACATCGCACCGCGAACCCAAGACACTCCGAGGTGGACTTCCAGATGGCACCCCAGGCACCCGACCGGGACAAGGCCCTCGAGCTGGCCCTGGCCCAGATCGACAAGCAGTACGGCAAGGGCTCGGTCATGCGGCTCGGCGACGAGGTCCGCGCCCCGCTCCAGGTGATCCCCACCGGCGCGATCGCGCTCGACGTCGCGCTCGGCATCGGCGGCCTGCCCCGCGGCCGCGTGGTCGAGATCTACGGGCCGGAGTCCTCCGGTAAGACGACGGTGGCCCTGCACTCCGTGGCCAACGCCCAGCGCGCCGGCGGCATCGCGGCGTTCATCGACGCCGAGCACGCGCTCGACCCGGACTACGCGAAGAAGCTGGGCGTCGACACCGACGCGCTGCTGGTCTCGCAGCCCGACACCGGCGAGCAGGCGCTGGAGATCGCGGACATGCTGGTCCGCTCCGGCGCGCTCGACATTCTGGTCATCGACTCGGTGGCGGCCCTGGTGCCCCGCGCCGAGATCGAGGGCGAGATGGGCGACAACCACGTGGGTCTGCAGGCCCGCCTGATGAGCCAGGCGCTGCGCAAGATCACCGGTGCGCTCAGCAACTCCAACACCACCGCGATCTTCATCAACCAGCTGCGCGAGAAGATCGGCGTGATGTTCGGCTCGCCCGAGACCACGACCGGTGGCAAGGCGCTGAAGTTCTACGCGTCGGTGCGGCTGGACGTGCGGCGCATCGAGACCCTGAAGGACGGCGGCGAGCCGGTCGGCAACCGCACCAGGGTCAAGGTCGTGAAGAACAAGGTGGCCCCGCCGTTCAAGCAGGCCGAGTTCGACATCCTCTACGGCCAGGGCATCAGCCGTGAGGGCTCGCTCATCGACATGGGCGTCGACCAGGGCATCCTGCGCAAGTCGGGCGCCTGGTACACGTACGAGGGCGACCAGCTGGGCCAGGGCAAGGAGAACGCGCGGAAGTTCCTGCGCGACAACCCGGACGTGGCCAACGAGATCGAGAAGCGGATCAAGGACAAGCTGGGCATCGGCGCCACCCTCGACGCCGAGGAGCCCGCCGCGGCGCCCGTCGAGTTCTAAGTCGGCGTGGCAGGACGAGGTGGCCGTGGTCGCGGGCCGTCCCGCGACCCTTCGGCCGACGACGCCGAGCCGCGTCCGGTCGACCCGGCGAAGGAGCAGCGCAAGGCGACGGACATCTGCTACGCGCTGCTCGCCGCGCGGGCCCGCACCCGCGTCGAGCTGAAGGACGCCTTGCTGCGCAAGGGCATCAGCGAGCAGACGGCCGAGCTGGTGCTGGCCAAGTTCGACCGGGCGGGGCTGATCGACGACGCGGCGTTCGCCGAGGTCTGGGTCCGGTCGCGGCACACGTACCAGGGCTTGGCGCGCCGTGCCCTGGCCATGGAACTGCGGCGCAAGGGCGTGGCGGACGAGGTGGCGGCCGAGGCCGTCGCCGCGGTCGACGACGAGGCCGAGGAAGACCGGGCGCGCAACCTGGTGCGCAAGAAGCTGCGCACCATGGCGGGCCTGGACGACACCACCAAGATCCGCCGCCTGGTCGCGGCCCTGGCGCGCAAGGGCTACGCGGAAGGCCTGGCCTACCGCGTGGTCCGCGAGGAACTGCGCCGGGCGGGCGAGGACACCTCGACCTTGGACGACCTGACCCAGTACTGAAGCCCGGACCGCCGCCGGGAGAACCGGGTGCGGCGACCGGTCACCGCGGGCCGAGGCCGGGATCGAGGGCGAACAGGTTGTCGGTGGGGTCGACCACCGCTTCGAAGCGGGCGCCCACCCGGTGGTCCGGCCGGTGCCGGCTGCGGTAGGTCGCCTCGAACGGCGGCACGTCGTCGCCGCTGACGCGCAGGCTCAGCACCGAGGTGTCGGGCCCCTCCTCCTGGTGGACCACCTCCGCCCCGACGACCTCGGCGATCGCGGGCCGACCGGCTTGCCGCAGCCGCGCGGTGTCCGCCGCGGCCCGGTTCGCCGTCGCCCACATCTCGGCGCCGATGGCCGTCACGACCGGCATCATGACGACCGCGGCGACCAGCGCCCACCACGACCAGCCGAAGTCTTCGAGGTACCACACCGCGAGTGGGATCAGGGCGCACAGCCAGCAGAACACCGCGCTGACCCTGAGCCACAACCGCCCGCCCGCGCGGTCGGTCTCCGCCTGCCTGGCGTTCCCGCCCTCGCCGAGGATCACCCCGTGAGCGTATGCGCGCTCACGGCAGCGTTCGGGTGAGACGCCAGTACTGGCGCTTCTTCTCCTCGCGCACGACGACGCCGAGCCGGCTCAACTCCTCGCGCAGCTCGGCCGCGTCCTCCTTGTCCTCCTTGCGCAACGCCTCGGCCCGCACCTTCAGCAGCGCGTTCGCGCCGGGCGGGAGGTCGGGCGTGCCGTCGACCCACCGCCGGTACTCCTCCCGGTACGGGTCGCCGTCCAGCCACTGGTAGCCGTGCGTCTGGAACGCCTCGGCCAGCGCCTCCGGCTTCAGGTCGTGGCCCTCCCGGGCCAGCTCGCCGGTGTCCACGCCGAGCAGCACGAGCTTCTTGCCGTCCAGGAACACCCCGGACACCAGCGTCCGGTCGAAACTGCGGTGCCTGCCGCCCCTCAGCAGCTCGACGCCCTCGTTGAACACCTCGACCACCAGCCGCTCGTGCGCCGCGATCCCGGCCACCACCAGCCCGAGCAGCGCGCCGACGGCCACCGACCCGATCGTCGCCCACGGCTCCGGGATCGACGCCACCAACCGGAACGGGCCCTGCATCGGCGCCCACGACAGGTCGGCCACCCACCCGGCGATCGACTTCAGGCCCCACACCACGAGCGCGCCCAGCACCGGGAACCCGACCGACACCAGCGCCACCTGCCCGCGTGGCTCGGCGACCACCGTGGTTCGTCGCGCGTCCATCCCCCACTACCTCCCCAGAAGTGAGCACTCAACCTATCGCCGTAGCCTGTTCGAGTGAGGATCAGGGCCGACCACGTCGTCTGGGACTGGAACGGCACGCTGTTCGCCGACAACGACGCCGTGCTCTCCGCCGTCAACCGGGTCTGCGCCGACTTCGGCCACGCGGCCATCACGCTGGAGCACTGGCGCGACGTCTTCAGCCGCCCGATCAAGGACTGCTACGAGCGGATGTTCGGCCGTCCGCTGACCGCGGCGGACTGGGCCCGCATCGACACCGTCTACCACGCCGAGTACCGGGCGCTGATGGACGGCTGCGGGCTGGCCGTCGGCGTGCCCGACCACCTCGCGACCCTGCGCCACACCCAGTCGCTGCTGTCGATGTGGTTCCACGACGAGCTGGTGCCGCTGGTCGCCCGCTTCGGCCTCGGCGAGCTGTTCAGCCGGGTCGACGGCCTCAAGGCCGCGGGCGACGGCGGCTCGAAGGCCGAGCACCTCGCCGAGCACCTCGACGCGCTCGACCTGCGCCCGAGGGACGTCGTGCTGATCGGCGACGTGGCCGACGACGCCGAAGCCGCCCGGCACGTCGGCGCTCAGGTCGTCCTGGTCGCCACCGGCACCAGCTCCCGCAAGGTGCTCGAACGCACCGGCGCGCCGGTCGCCGACTCGATCCCGGAAGCCCTCACCCACCTGGCCTGACGAAGGGCGCCTCCCCGGCACGGGAAGACGCCCACCGGTCAGCTCAGAACGTTCGGGACCAAGACACGCCTAGGACCACAGCGCACCGGGACCACAGCGCACCGGACCCAGAGTGCGCCGAGGTCGGAGCGCGCCGGGACCACAGTGCGGCGAGCGTCGGAGCGCGCCGGGGTCAGAGCGCCGACGCGGCCCGCGCCAGCTCCTCGATCCGCGCCCAGTCGCCGGACACCAGCGCGTCCTTGGGCGCGAGCCACGACCCGCCGACGCACCCGACGTTCGGCAGCGCCAGGTAGTTCGGCGCGGTCGCGGGTGTGATGCCGCCGGTCGGGCAGAACCGAAGGCCGGGCAGCGGACCGCCGATGGACTTCAGGTAGTCCACCCCGCCCGCGGCCTCGGCCGGGAAGAACTTCAGCGACGTCAGCCCGCGCTCGGCCAGCCGCATCGCCTCCGACACGGTCGCCGCGCCCGGCAGGAACGGCAGCCCGGTGTCCTCGGCGGCGTCCAGCACCCGGTCGGTCGACCCGGGCGTGACGAGGAACGCCGCACCGGCCTTGGCCGCCTGCTCGGCGTGCTCCGGCGCGGTCACGGTGCCCGCGCCGATCACGATGCCCGGCACCTCCGCCGCCACCCGTTCGATCGCGGCCAGGGCGGCGGGCGTGCGCAGCGTCAGCTCGATCACGCGGACACCGCCGCGCAGCAACGCCTGTGCCAGCGGCACGGCGTGCTCGGCGTCGTCCACGACGACGACCGGGATGACGGGGGACAGCGCCAGCAGATCCGCCGCCGTCGCATGAGCCGGGGCGTTGGTCACCGGGACACCTCCTGGTTGAACTGGCCTTCGAAGTGCGAGGCCGCGATCGGTCCGAACACGCTCGCGCCCCGGTCGGCGGGCCCGACCGCCCGGCGCAGCGCGGCGAACAGCTCCCGGCCCGTGCCGGTCCACGCCTGCGCGTCCGGCGGGAAGTCCACCAGCTCGCGCGAGGCCAGCTCCGCCGGGTCGACGAACGCCTCCAGCGTGCCGGTCTCGGCGTCCAGCCGCAGCACGTCACCGTCGCGCACCCGGGCCAGCGGACCGCCGACGGCCGCCTCCGGCGTGAGCTGGATGGCGGCCGGGATCTTGCCCGACGCGCCGGACATCCGGCCGTCGGTGACCAGCGCGACCTTGAAGCCACGGTCCATCAGCACGCCCAGCGCGGGCGTCAGCTTGTGCAGCTCGGGCATCCCGTTGGCCTGCGGACCCTGCTGCCGCACCACCACGACCACGTCCCGCTCCAGCTCACCGGCCTGGAACGCGGCGCTGAACGCCTCCTGCGAGGTGAACACGCGTGCGGGCGCCTCCACGACCCGGTGTTCCGGCTTGACCGCCGACACCTTGATCACCGCACGGCCGAGGTTGCCCGACAGCATGCGCAGGCCGCCGTCGGCCGCGAACGGCTCCGACACGGGCCGCAGCACGTCGGTGTCCAGCGAGCGCGGCGGTCCGGGACGCCACTGCAGCACGCCCTCGACCAGCACCGGCTCCTGCCGGTAGCGGTCGAGCCCGGCGCCGGCCACGGTCTTCACGTCGGCGTGCAGCAGGCCCGCGTCCAGCAGCGTCGAGACGAGGAACGGCACGCCGCCCGCCGCCTGGAAGTGGTTGATGTCCGCCGAGCCGTTCGGGTAGACGCGGGCCAGCAGCGGCACCACCGAGGACAGCTCGGAGAAGTCGTCCCAGTTCAGCTCGATGCCCGCGGCCGACGCGATGGCGACCAGGTGCATGGTGTGGTTGGTCGACCCGCCGGTGGCCAGCAGCGCGATCACGCCGTTGACCACGGACTTCACGTCGACGACGTGCCCGATCGGGGTGTAGTCCTCGGCCCGGCTGATCTCCACCGCGCGCCGCGCGGCCTCCTCGGTCAACGCCTTGCGCAGCTTGGTGCCCGGCGGCACGAAGCTGGCGCCGGGCAGGTGCAGGCCCATGACCTCGACCACGAGCTGGTTGGAGTTCGCCGTGCCGTAGAACGTGCAGGTCCCGGGGCTGTGGTAGGACTGCGCCTCGGCTTCGAGCAGGTCCTCGCGGGACGCCTTGTTCTCCGCGAACAGCTGCCGCACCCGTGCTTTCTCGGAGTTCGGCAGGCCGGAGTTCATGGGGCCCGCGGGCACCAGGATCGCGGGCAGGTGCCCGAACGACAGCGCGCCGATCAGCAGGCCGGGCGTGATCTTGTCGCACACGCCGAGCAGCAGCGCCGAGTCGAACATCTCGTGCGACAGGGCGATGCCGGTCGCCATCGCGATGACCTCGCGGCTGAACAGCGAGAGCTCCATGCCGGCACGGCCCTGGGTGATGCCGTCGCACATGGCGGGCACGCCGCCCGCGAACTGCGCCACGCCGCCGACGGCCCGGGCCGCGTCCTTGATCCACGCGGGGTACTCGTGCATCGGCTGGTGGGCGGACAGCATGTCGTTGTACGCGGACACGATCGCCACGTTCGGGCGACGAAGTGCACGAAGGAGGTCTTTGTCACCGCCCGTGATCCCGGCGAATCCGTGGGCCAGGTTGCTGCACGCCATGTCGCGGCGCGCGGGGCCCTCTTGCTGGGCCTGGGCGACTCGTTCCAGGTAGGCGGACCGGCCGGCGGCGCTGCGGGCGGCGATTCGAGCCGTCACTTCGGCGACGACGGGATGCACGCTCATGGTTCGCTGTCTCCGGTGGTGATCACGGGCCGTGGTGGGCCCGGTGGGACGGCAGCGCTGGCGTCGCACGTACGGACGTGACAGCAAGCACACTATGTCACGACACATGATCGTGACAAAAACGATTCAGATCCTGAGACGCGACTCGGACACTTGTGGTTCTTGTCACAGCGGCTTCCACTTGGCAGAGTCGGCACACGGACCGACCCGAGGGAGGTGCTGACCATGACGTCCTCCGAGATCGTGGAGCTGCGCCGGGCGCTGGGCCAACTGCGCCACTGCGTCGGCGGCCTGCGCGCGCGGTACGGCGACGTGGCCGCGGTGCAGAGGCTGGCCAACGACGTCGAACGCCTGGACATCGACGCGACCGAGCTACTGGACCTGGACAGCACGCCACGACCGCGTGAAGCGCCTCGGGTCGAGAGGGAAGTCGTCGTCGTCCCGGACACGCCGTACGACCCGAAGCTGTGGCACGACGCCGACGACGAAGGTCTCGGCGGCTACCGCAGCCACAGAACCTGAGCTGAGGAGAGGACCGGCCCCCGCGTGCGAACGCGGGGGCCGCTCCCGTTTTCGGCCCGGTGATGTGTCCCAAACCACAATGTGTCCCGCACCACAACGACGTGGAACGAGGTGAGGTATGAGGGCGCAGATCGCCCAGCGCACGTTGCGCACAGACCGGTGGTGGCTGCCGCCGCTGGCGACGTTCGCGGGCCTGCTCCTGATTTCCATCTACGCGGCCGTGCGGACCTTCATGGGCGACTACTACTGGGTGGACGAGTACCGCTACCTGACGCCCATGTACTCGCCGTGCCTGACCGAGGAGTGCCTGCCGAACGCGGCGCACTTCGGCCGCCTGCTTCCCGAGCTGCCGGGGTTCCTCACCCCGCCGGTGATCATCATCCCGTTCCTGCTCGGCTTCCGGGTGACCTGCTACTACTACCGCAAGGCGTACTACCGGGCGGCGTGGATGTCCCCGCCCGCGTGCGCGGTGGCCGAGCCGCACGGCAAGTACACCGGTGAGACCCGCTTCCCGCTCATCGCGCAGAACCTGCACCGGTACTTCTTCTACGCGGCGTCGCTCCTGCTGCTGATCAACATCTACGACGCGGTCTTCGCGTTCAGCACCGGCATCGGCCTCGGCAACATCGTGCTGCTGGTCAACGTCGGCCTGCTCGGCGCGTACACGCTGTCGTGCCACTCGTGCCGCCACATCGCGGGCGGGCGGCTGAAGCACTTCTCCAAGCACCCGGTCCGGTACTGGACGTGGACGCAGATCTCCAAGCTCAACGCGAAGCACATGCAGTTGGCGTGGGCCTCGCTGATCTTCGTCTGCGTCACGGACCTCTACGTCGCGCTGGTCGCCTCCGGGACGATCGCCGACCTCCGATTCGTCAACTGAGGAGTGGTTTTGCCCGAGCTGGAACGGCATTCGTTCGACGTGCTCGTGATCGGTGCCGGCGGTGCGGGGTTGCGCGCCGCGATCGAGGCCCGCGAACACGGGATGCGCACGGCGGTGCTGTGCAAGTCGTTGTTCGGCAAGGCGCACACGGTGATGGCCGAGGGCGGCATCGCCGCGGCCATGGGCAACGTGAACTCCAACGACAGCTGGCAGGTGCACTTCCGCGACACCATGCGCGGCGGGAAGTTCCTGAACAACTGGCGGATGGCGGAGCTGCACGCCAAGGAGGCGCCCGACCGCGTGTGGGAGCTGGAGACCTACGGCGCGTTGTTCGACCGCACCAAGGACGGTCGGATCAGCCAGCGCAACTTCGGCGGCCACGAGTACCCGCGCCTGGCGCACGTCGGTGACCGCACCGGGCTGGAGCTGATCCGCAGCCTCCAGCAGAAGGTGGTGTCCCTCCAGCAGGACGACTACGCCGAGACCGGCGACTACGAGTCGCGGCTGAAGGTGTTCCAGGAGTTCACCGTCACCGACCTGGTGCTCGACGACGGCAAGGTGGCCGGCGCGTTCGGCTACTGGCGCGAGTCGGGCCGGTTCGTGCTGTTCGAGGCGCCCGCCGTGGTGCTCGCGACCGGCGGCATCGGCAAGTCGTTCAAGGTGACGTCGAACTCGTGGGAGTACACCGGCGACGGCCACGCGCTGGCCCTGCGCGCGGGCGCGTCCCTGATCAACATGGAGTTCGTGCAGTTCCACCCCACCGGCATGGTCTGGCCACCGTCGGTGAAGGGCATCCTCGTCACCGAGTCGGTCCGCGGTGACGGCGGCGTGCTGCGCAACTCCGACGGCAAGCGGTTCATGTTCGACTACATCCCCGAGGTGTTCAAGGACAAGTACGCCGACAACGAGGCCGAGGCCGACCGCTGGTACGCCGACCCGGGCAACAACCGGCGGCCACCGGAGCTGCTGCCGCGCGACGAGGTGGCGCGGGCCATCAACTCCGAGGTCAAGGCCGGTCGCGGGTCCGAGCACGGCGGCGTGTTCCTGGACGTCTCGACGCGCCTGCCCGCCGAGGAGATCATGCGGCGGCTGCCGTCGATGCACCACCAGTTCAAGGAGCTGGCCGACGTCGACATCACCGCGCAGCCGATGGAGGTCGGGCCGACCTGCCACTACGTGATGGGCGGCGTGCAGGTCGACCCGGACACGGGCGCGTCGTCGGTGCCGGGGTTGTTCGCGGCGGGCGAGGTGTCCGGCGGGATGCACGGCTCGAACCGGCTGGGCGGCAACTCGTTGTCCGACCTGCTGGTGTTCGGTCGCCGTGCGGGCGCGGGCGCGTCGGACTACGTGGGCGGGCTGTCCGCGCGGCCGGTGTGCTCGGACGAGGCCGTCGCCGAGGCGGAGCGGACGGCCGTGGCGCCGTTCTCCGGGTCCGACGCGGCCGGCGAGAACCCGTACACGCTGCACATGGAGTTGCAGCAGGCGATGAACGACCTGGTCGGCATCATCCGGCGGGCCGAGGAGATGGACCAGGCGGTCAAGCGCCTGGAGGAGCTGAAGCGGCGGGCCGCGACCCTGGTGGTCGAAGGCCACCGGCAGTTCAACCCCGGCTGGCACCTGGCGCTCGACCTGCGGAACATGCTCGTGGTCAGCGAGTGCGTGGCGCGTGCCGCGTTGCTGCGCACGGAGAGCCGCGGCGGGCACACGCGCGACGACTTCCCGGGCATGGACGCCGACTGGCGGCGCAAGCTGCTGGTCTGCACGCTGACCGGCTCGTCGGTCGAGGTGGTGGAGGAGCCGCAGCTCCCGATCCGGTCGGACCTGCTGGCGCTGTTCGAGCAGAGCGAGTTGCAGAAGTACCTGACCGCCGACGAGCTGGAGGGCTGACATGGGGTACCAGGGGCACTTCCGGGTGTGGCGCGGTTCGGACGAGGGCGGTGGTCTGGAGGACTTCACCGTCGAGGTCAACGAGGGCGAGGTCGTCCTCGACGTGATCCACCGGTTGCAGGCGACCCAGACGCCCGACCTGGCCGTGCGGTGGAACTGCAAGGCGGGCAAGTGCGGGTCGTGCTCGGCGGAGATCAACGGCAAGCCGAGGCTGCTGTGCATGACGCGGATGTCGGTGTTCGCGGAGGACGAGACGGTGACCGTGACGCCGATGCGCACGTTCCCGGTGATCCGCGACCTCGTCACGGACGTGTCGTACAACTACAAGAAGGCGCGTGAGATCCCCGCGTTCAAGCCGCCGGCCGGCGTGGCGCCGGGGGAGTACCGGATGCAGCAGGTCGACGTGGAGCGCTCGCAGGAGTTCCGCAAGTGCATCGAGTGCTTCCTGTGCAACAACACGTGCCACGTCATCCGCGACCACGAGGAGAACAAGGAGTCGTTCGCGGGGCCGCGGTTCCTGATGCGGGTGGCCGAGCTGGAGATGCACCCGCTCGACGAGGCGGACCGCGTGCAGGAGGCGCAGTCGCAGCACGGCCTGGGGCTGTGCAACATCACGAAGTGCTGCACCGAGGTGTGCCCGGAGCACATCAAGATCACCGACAACGCGTTGATCCCGATGAAGGAACGCGTGGCCGACCGGCGTTACGACCCGATCGTCTGGCTGGGCAACAAGCTGTTCCGCAACAAGTCCTGACGACGGGCTCGCCGAGGTCCGCCCGCCCGGGTGGGCGGACCTCTCAGGCCGGCGCTCCGGCCCTCATGGGTCGGAGCGGGCTCCACGTCACCGGCACGTCGCGCATCAGCAGCGCGCAGTCGAGCACCGCGCTGCCGACCGGGAACCGCTCCTCGTCGTCGAAGAACGAGGAGTGGACCTCCCGGACGTGGAGCGGCTCCACCCGCCACGCGTCCGTGTGGAGTTCCAGCCCGTCGAGGCGGTCGCCGCCGCGCGTGGCGGAGAAGCCGGCCGCGCCGTGCCGGAAGAAGTCCGACGCCTCGCCCAGGTCGGCGAACAGCTCGCTGCCCTCGAACTCGCGGGCGACCCGGACGTCGACGCTCACGCGCGTCGTGCCGTCGAGGCCGGCGAAACCGACGTGCAGGTCCTGGGCCGTCTCCCGCACGTCGAACCGCGCGCGTGCGTGCTCACCGGGGAACAACCGGCCGCCGACCAGGGCGTTGACCGCCGAACCGCTGTCACGGCGGGGGATGTAGACGCCGGCCCGGCGTCCCTCCGGACCGTCCCACTCGACCGCGACGCGGTGCGCGGCGTTCTCGCTGCGCAGCCCGAACGGCTCGGGAGCCCATCGCGGACGCGTCCGCCCGAGCCGGATGAGGCAGATCCCGGCGACCGCCCACGGACCCACCAGTTGGGGCCGCAGCGGCGCCGGCAGCAGGCGGGCGACGACGTCCGGCTCGACGCGGTAGTTCACCAGGAGACGACGTTCCACGACACTGGCCAGCTTCGGCGACCTCATGGTGATCAGCCCTTCTCCGTGGCACGTCTGCGGTGCCGGACGACGACCTGTTCGGGACAGACCGCGCTGAGGAACCTGCCGACGTGCAACGCCAGCCGTTCGTCCACGAGCGAGTAGAAGATCCGGTTGGCCTCACGCCGCTCCCGGACCAGCCCGGCCGCCTTCAGCACGCCCAGGTGCCGCGAGATCGACGGCCCGCTGATCGGGAACCGGCCCGCGATCTCGCCGGCGGTGAGTTCGCCGGCGCGGAGGTCCTCCAGGATCTGCCGCCGGGTCGAGTCGGCCAGCGCCCGGAAGACGCCCGCCTCCTGGTCGGCTGCCACGCTGTCCATATTTACTGTTTAGCACAGTAGCTAAACAGCTAACAACGGGCCTGGTCGGGACGTGGCCCGGCCGCGGCCGGTTCGCGCACTCCGCTTCGCTGGACGTCACGTCGCCGCACGTCGGGGATCAGCGTGACGAGGCCGAGCACCGCGAGCCCCGCGCCCAGCCACAGCGGCGCGCGCAGGCCGTGGTCGGTGACGAGCAGGCCGCCCAGCCACGACCCGATGATGATCCCGGACGTGATGAACGACCCGTGCACGGTGTTGACCAGCGCTCCGGTGTTGCCCGTGCGCTGGACGCGGGTCACCAGCGCGGGGTTCATCGTGACGCCGACCAGGCCGATGCCGAGCAGGCTCGCCACGGCGGGCAGTTTGGCGTCGGCGAACAGGGCGAACGCGGTGAGGAAGAGCGCGTTGAGCCCCAGCCCCGTGAGCAGGACGGGCAGTGCGTGGCGGTCCGCGAACCGGCCGACCACGTGGTTGCCGAGCAGCGTGGCCGCGCCGTAGGCGATGAGCAGCAACGGGACCGTGCCCGTGCTGAAGCCGGTGACCTCGGTCAGGATCGGGTTGGCGTAGCTGAACGCGGCGAACGTCGCGCCGATGACGCACGTGCTGGTGGCCAGCACCAGCCACAGCCCCGGCCGGGCGACGGCGCGCAGTTCGGACCGCACGCTCGTCCCGCCGCCGGCGCGGTCCAGTCGCGGCACGCCCGCGAACGTGCTGACGGCGGCCACGACGGTGAGCACGGCGATGCCCCAGAACGCCGCGCGCCAACCAAGGTGCGCGCCGATGAACGTGGCCAGCGGCAGGCCGAGGAGCGTGCCGAGCATCAGCCCGTTGAGGACGGTCGCGGTGGCGCGACCGCGCAGGTTCTCGGCGACCACGGCGGCGGTCACCGAGAGCGCCACGCCGAAGAACGCCTGCGCCGCCGCGCCGGTGACGACGCGGGCGACCAGCATGACGCCGTAGTCGGTGGCGGTGGCGGCGAGGACGTTGCCGGCGAGGAAGACCGCGAACAGGGTCATCAGCGCGGGCTTGGGCCGGAGTCGGAGCATCAGCACGGTGAGCAGCGGTCCGCCGACGGCCATCGCGGCGGCGAACGCGGTGATCAGGTAGCCGATCTCGGGGATGGTGACGTGCAGGCCGGCGGCCATCTGCGGCATCAGGCCGGCGACGACGAACTCGCTGGTGACCATGGCGAAGATGCCGAGGGCGAGCACGTGGACGACACGGGGCATGGCGACTCCTGTTTTGTATTGATCTGTCCAAAATTAGGGCGTGCTCGATCCCGCTCGGCCCTTCGGGAGTCCTAGAGAGCGCCCATCGCCGTGGACGCGATGGCCTTCAGCGTCGGGATGTCCGCGCCGCCCTGCCCGGCGACCCGCATGCCCGCGATGACGGCGGTGAGGAACCGCGCCAGTTCCGCCGGTGGTGTCGCGGACGTGATGTCGCCGTCCCGCTGACCGGTCCTGATGACGGCTTCGAACGCGTCCAGCCTGCGTTGCTGGTCGCGGGCCAGCAGCTCGGCGGCCTCGTGGTCGCGGCCGGCCAGTTCGACGGTCGTGTTGACGGTCAGGCAGCCGATGCCGCGCTCACCGCGCCGGTTCTCCACCTCGCCCTCGATGACCGCGTCGAACAGGTCGCGCAGGCGGTCCTTCGCGGGCCGGGTCTCGTCGTCGAGCAGCGTGAGCTGGCCGGTGGTGGTGAGCTCGGTGTAGCGGACGAGCGCGCGCTTGAAGAGCTCGTGCTTGCTGGTGAACGTGTTGTAGATGCTGCTGCGCCCGAGGCCGGTGGCGCGGCACAGGTCTTCGGTGGACGTGGCCTCGTAGCCGTTGGCCCAGAACGTGCGCATGGCCGCGTCGAGCGCCTGATCCTCGTCGAACGCCTTGGGTCGGGGCACGCGGCTCACCGTAGCAGGTTTTGGACTGATCGATCTAGAACGTCGGCGTCGGCCCGGCCCGCAGGTCCGGGGGCAGCGGCTCGCGACGCTCCAGCCAGTCACCCGGCACGTCCGTGCGGCAGGCCACGATGCCGCCGACCATCGCGGCCGTCGTGTCCATGTCACCGCCCGCTTCCACGCACGCCACGATGGCGGCCCGGTAGTCGTCGGCGTGCGTCGCGGCGGCCCACAGCGCGAACGGCACCGTGTCCTGGGCGGTCGAGTGCGCTCCGTTGCCCAGCTCGTACGCGGCCTCCGCCGTGGCACGCCCGCGCAGCCGACGCGCGGTCTCCACGCCCCGGCGCACCTGCCCGTCGGCCAGGTGGTCCAGCACGGCGTCGAGCAGGTCCGGCCCGGGAACCGCCGCGGCGACCGCCACCGCCACCGCGCCCGCGATCCCCTCGGGGTGCAGGTGCGTCACCTCGGCGGAGAGGACCGCCTGCGTCACCACGGCGTCGAGGTCGTCGGCGAAGAACGCGCCGAGCGGAGCCACCCGCATCGCCGCGCCGTTGCCGCACGATCCCTCACCCCGGTAGGCCGTCGCCGCCGCCTCCCGCCACGGCACGCCGTCCCGGATGCGGTGCAGCACCACCACCGCGCCGGGCCCGTAACCCCGGTACGGCTCGCAGTGCTCGGCGAACGACGCGGCCAACCGGTCCTGGTCGACCTGGCCGTGGTCGCGGAGTTCGGCCAGCAGCAGGCAGGCCATCTCGGTGTCGTCGGTCCACGGCCACGGCCCGGCGGGCAGCGTGCCCGCGGCGAGGTCGGAGCGGGAACGACCGGGAACGAAGAACTGCGCGCCCAAGGCGTCGCCGACGGAAAGCCCGTCCAGTGATCGGTGTGCGGGGGACATGTGGTGTCGAGCCTAGGCCGGCGGCGGTCAGTCCCACAGCCGGCCGAGCGCGGCCAGCTCGTCACCGTGCTCGACGCGTTCGGCCCACTCCTCGGGCCACGCGTCGAGACCGTGCGCGGCGCCCGCGAACGCGCCGGTGAGGCACGCGATCGAGTCCGAGTCGCCGGACGTCGTCGCCGCACGGGACAGGGCCGCCACCGGCTCGTCGCGGAAGAGCAGGAAGCAGTGCAGCGCCGTGGCCAACGCCTCCTCCGCGATCCACCCCGCGCCCGTGGCGAGGCAGGGGTCGGCGTCCCGGTCGTCGCCCGCGGCTGCGAGCACGTCCAGCGCCGCCGCGCACTCGTCCCAACCCCGGGCGATGAACTCGTCGGGCTCCGACACGCCGGGTCGGATCCAGAGGTCGGCCAACCACTCCTCGCGGTAGCGGGTCCGCTGCTCCGCACACCGCGCGCGCAACGCGGCCGTCACGTCGCCCGGGTCCATGCCGCCACGCAGCCAGTGCGCGGCGAACGCCGTCAGCTCACTGGCCGCGAGCGCCGTCGCGTGGCCGTGCGTGAGGGCGGACTGGAACTGCGCGATCCCGGCGCGGTCGTCGTCGGACAGGCCGGGGACCAAGCCGACCGGCACGACGCGCATGTTCGCGCCGCACCCCTTCGACGACGCCCCGGTGGCCTCCCGCCACGGCAACCCGGCGGCGAGCCGCTCGCAGGCCTGGAGACACGTCATGCCGGGCGCGCGGTTGTTGTCGGGCGACTCCCACCACCGCACGAAGTGGTCGCGCAACGCGTCCCCGACCCCGTCCCGCCCACCCTCCGCCAACGCCCGCGCGACCGCCAACGTCATCTGGGTGTCATCGGTGACCAACGCGGGCTCACCGACCAACTCCCGAGGCCCACCCACGCCGTAGCGGTGCTCGATCTCCGCGACCGTCATGAACTCCGTGGGCGCCCCCAACGCGTCCCCGTACGCCAACCCCAACAACGCCCCACTCGCCCGCTTCACGGCTGACAGCGTAGGCGTCTCCTACGTCGTGGGGTGCGTGCCGACGTCGACCAGGAGGGCCGGAACCCACGAGAAGACCTTCGGATCGCCAAGCCCGGAAGCCGTGAGCCACGCCGCCGCCCGAAGCGCGTCCTCCTCGTCCGGGATCAACCCCCACCTTCCCGGCCCAACGCCCGTCGCTCGCCGAACGTCGTCGACGAGCCCACCGAGGCAGGTCCACGTGTGCCAGCCCCCGGTGTCGAAGCCGACCAACTCGAAACCCAACACCCGACCGGACGTGAGGTCGGGAAAGGCCTCCCGCCGAGCCAGCCGTCCCGCCACACCACCGAAGTCCGGGCGGTAGCCGGCTTCCACCAGTTCCTGGAGCAAGGCCGGGGCGTGCGTCGCGTCGATGCCCACAGCAAGCACGCGCAACCCTGACCGACCTGCCCGAGCCCGTTCAGCTGAAACCGGGTCGTCGAACCAGTCGTCCCAACCGTCACGGTTCGCCGGCACCAGGTCCACGACGCAGTCGCTCATCGAGATCACGTCGGCGCTCGGCAGCCCAACCTCCTGCCAATCCACCCTGACACCTCCCGCGGCCACCAGGTAGCCCGCCAAGAGTCGACCGGTGTCCATCGGAACTCCCCTCGGCCGGCGACGGGCTCAGCTGCCCTGGGTCCAGTAGCGCTGAAGCCTGGCGACCGCCTCGTGTGTTCTGCAAGCAGATTCGACACCGTCGTGCGCGCCTGACCCGAAACCGACAAGGTCCAGTTCGCGATCCTCGCGCGTCGGCTGCGGTCAGGAGAACCGCGCGGCACCGACCAGCCAGTCGCGCAGCTGGTCGTCGTCGCTGAAGCTGATCAGCTGCACCAACCCCCAGTTGTCGCGGTGGTTCGGCGCTTTGAGCAAGCGCTCCTGCCAGTCTTCCGCGTACCCCCGCAGGGCGTCGACCATCCCGGTGATCGCCTCGTCGAACGACGAGCCGTCGGCGGCCACCGGCAGGCCCGGGATGAACACCGACCAGCCGCCGGCCTCCGGGACGGCCTGGGCGCGTGACGGGACGACCGACGCGAGGAAGTCTCGCAGGCGCTTGACGTCCACGACGGCTGTCGTGGCGCAGTCACGTCGAACCGTGGCGACCCGCCCCTCCTCCGCCGCGTCCAGCAAGTCCTTCAGGTGCGCGCGAGCAGCGGTGTAGCTGTCGTAGTGAACGCCGGACATGCCAACCTCCGAGGTGGTCTTCGCCGACCTGGGCGCATCCATCGCAACCACGAGCGGACACGGCAGAGCCGGGGCGACGAACCGTCGCCCCGGCTCTGGCCAGGTGCCCAAGGCGCTCAGATCAGCTGCAGCCCGAGGTGGAGCCGCAGCCCTCGCACAGGTAGCACGAGCCGGCCGGGCGCATCTTCGTGCCGCACGTCATGCAGAGCGGCGCGTCGGCGGCCTTGCCCAGGTGCAGTTCGAGCAGTTCCGTGGAGCTGCCGACCCTGATGTCCTGCGGCTTGGACTTCTTCTCCTCCGGCGCCGGGGTGGTCGACGCGGCCGGTGCGGCGTCGACCGACGTGCGCAGACCCTCCAGGTCCACGTCGCCGTTGCCGTAGTCGGACGACGAGACCTGCGCGGTGCGCTCGTCGGCGGTGAAGACGCCGAGCTGCGCGCGCTTCTCGAACGGCAGGTAGTCCAGCGCCAGGCGGCGGAACAGGTAGTCCAGGACGCTGGTCGCGATGCGCACGTCCGGGTCGTCCGTCATGCCTGCCGGCTCGAAGCGCAGGTTCTGGAACTTCGAGACGTAGAACTCCAGCGGGATGCCGTACTGCAGACCCACCGAGATGGACATGGAGAACGCGTCCATCACGCCCGCCAGCGTCGAGCCCTGCTTGCCCAGCTTGACGAAGATCTCGCCGAGGCCGTCGTCCGGGTACGAACCGGCGTGCAGGTAGCCCTCCGCGCCGCCGACCGTGAACGACACCGTCTGCGACGGGCGCTTCTTCGGCAGCCGCTTGCGCACCGGGCGGTACTCCACGACGGTCTCGGGCTTGGTCTCCGCGACGGCCGACGACTTGGCCGACTTGCCCGCCGACAGCGGCTGGCCGACCTTGCAGTTGTCGCGGTAGATCGCCAGCGCCTTCAGGCCCAGCTTCCAGCCCTGGTAGTAGATCTCCTCGACCTCTTCGACGGTCGCCGTCTCCGGCATGTTCACCGTCTTGGAGATCGCGCCCGAGATGAACGGCTGCACCGCGGCCATCATCCGCACGTGGCCCATCGGCGCGATCGAGCGGTCGCCCATGGCGCAGTCGAACACCTCGTAGTGCTCGGGCTTGAGGCCCGGCGCGTCCACCACGTGGCCGTGCTCGCCGATGTACTCGACGATCGCCTCGTTCTGCTCCTGCTGGTAGCCCAGCACCTGCAGCGCGCGCGGCACGGTCTGGTTGACGATCTGCATCGAGCCGCCGCCGACCAGCTTCTTGAACTTCACCAGCGCCAGGTCGGGCTCGATGCCGGTCGTGTCGCAGTCCATCATCAGGCCGATGGTGCCGGTGGGCGCGAGCACGCTGGCCTGCGCGTTGCGCCAGCCGTTGCGGGCACCGATCCGCTGGCACTCCTGCCACGCCTTGGTCGCGACCTTCTGCACCGCGCCGTCGTTCGCGTGGTACGTGCGCAGCATGTCGTTCGCGGCCGAGTGCTTGCGGATGACCCGCTGGTGCCCCTCGGCGTTGCGGGCGTAGCCCTCGTACGGGCCGACGATGCCCGCCAGCTCCGCGGACCGCTTGTAGGCCACGGCCTGCATCAGGGACGTGATCGCGGCGGCCAGCGCGCGGCCACCCTCGGAGTCGTACGCGTGACCGGTCGCCATGAGCAGCGCGCCCAGGTTCGCGTAGCCGATGCCCAGCTGGCGGAACGCGCGGGTCGTCTCGCCGATCGCGGGCGTCGGGAAGTCCGCGAAGCAGATCGAGATGTCCATCGCGGTGATGATCAGCTCGACCGACTTGGCGAACAGCTCCGCGTTGAACGTGCCGTCGTCGGACAGGAACTTCATCAGGTTCAACGACGCCAGGTTGCAGCTGGAGTTGTCCAGGTGCATGTACTCCGAGCACGGGTTCGAGGCCGTGATGCGGCCCGACTCCGGCGTGGTGTGCCAGTCGTTGATCGTGCCGTCGTACTGGATGCCCGGGTCGGCGCACTCCCACGCGGCCTGCGCCAGCTTGCGGAACAGGTCCTTCGCGTCGATCTGCTCGATGACCTCGCCGGTCTGGCGCGCGCGCAGGCCGAACTGCCCGCCGTTCTCGTAGGCGTGCATGAACTCGTCCGACACGCGGATCGAGTTGTTCGCGTTCTGGTACTGCACGGACACGATGTCCTTGCCGCCCAGGTCCATGTCGAACCCGGCGTCGCGCAGCGCGCGGACCTTGTCCTCTTCCCGCGCCTTCGTCTGGATGAACTCCTCGACGTCCGGGTGGTCGACGTCCAGCACGACCATCTTCGCCGCGCGGCGGGTCGCGCCACCGGACTTGATGGTGCCCGCGGACGCGTCCGCGCCACGCATGAACGACACCGGGCCGGACGCCGTGCCGCCGGAGGACAGCAGCTCCTTGGACGACCGGATGCGCGAGAGGTTCAGGCCCGCGCCGGAGCCGCCCTTGAAGATCAGGCCCTCCTCGCGGTACCAGTTCAGGATCGACTCCATCGTGTCGTCGACCGACAGGATGAAGCAGGCGCTGACCTGCTGCGGCGAGCTGGTGCCCACGTTGAACCAGACCGGCGAGTTGAAGCTGAACACCTGGTGCAGCAGCATCCAGGTCAGCTCGTGCTCGTAGATCTCGGCGTCCTCGGCGGTGGTGAAGTAGCCGTGCTTGACGCCCGCCTCGACGTAGGTCTTCACCACGCGGTCGATGAGCTGGCGCAGGCTGTGCTCGCGCTGCGGCGTGCCCACCGCGCCGCGGAAGTACTTGCTGGTGACGATGTTGGTCGCGTTGACCGACCAGAAGTCGGGGAACTCGACGCCCCGCTGCTCGAAGTTCACCGAGCCGTCGCGCCAGTTCGTCATCACGACGTCGCGGTGCTCCCAGGTGACCTCGTCATAGGGGTGCTTGCCCGCGGTGGTGTAGACGCGCTCCACCTTCAGCTTGGCGTTCTTGTCCCCCGCGCCGTTGCGGGCGGCCGTCTTCTTGCTGGAGCCACCGACGGTCTCCGTCATTCCGACTTCCTCATTCCGTTTCACGAGTTCTCGACGTTCCGATGCGCGACCCACGTCCGGGCTCCCCCCGTCCGAGCTGGTCAGGCGCAGTTGTCTTGCGTCGCGTCCGCTCAGTCGTCCGTGGACTGGGCGGTGCGAAGATCGGCGATCTCCTTCTCGAAGTCCTCGACGGACGAGAAGGAGCGGTAGACGGAGGCGAACCGCAGGTAGGCCACCTCGTCCAGCTCGCGGAGAGGACCAAGGATGGCCAAGCCCACCTCGTGGCTGGGGATCTCGGCGACGCCGCCGGAGCGGATCGACTCCTCTACGCGCTGCGCCAGCTGCTGGAGGGCGTCCTCGTCGACGGGACGGCCCTGGCACGCGCGGCGCACACCGACGACGACCTTGTCCCGGCTGAACGGCTCGGTGACGCCCGAGCGCTTGACCACGGCGAGCACGGCCTCCTCGACCGTGGTGAAGCGCCGGCCGCAGGCCGTGCACGACCGGCGGCGGCGGATGACCTGGCCCTCGTCGACCTCGCGGGAATCGACGACACGCGAGTCCGAGTTGCGGCAGAACGGGCATCGCACGGCTGGTCTCCCCTCCCCTGGGCAGCATCCATCGCGTTAGCCCGCTCGTCGGGGAAACCCCAACCTGTGGACTAACTACAACGGTGTGACCACTAGATGTAGGGGTCAACCTATGCCCAAGGCCCACGGCCCTGCAAGTCGGGGGCGGCGTGTCGCATCACTCGGACGGACGAATCGGACGGAGTCCCCGCAAACGCGCGAACCGCGCTCGCGGAAGTCCGGGAGCGCGGCTCGTCAGGGCTGGGCGGCGGACCTCAGGGGGTGCCGTGGGGGACGACCAGGGACTGGCCGGGGACGACGTCGGAGTTGGGGAGGGAGTTCAGCTCGCGGATGCGGGAGACCACGGCGTCCGGGTCGCTGGCGGGCGCGCTGCGCTCGGCGACGTCCCGCAGCGTCTCGCCCACCTGGACGTGCACGACGTTAGTGCGTTCGGGGACGGTGGTGGCGCCGGAGGTGTAGAGGAAGAGCAGGCTCAGCAGGCCGGCGAAGACGGCCGCGGCTGCCGCGTAGGCGACGAACTGGACGGCCGGGTGGCGGCGCGGCCGGACCTCGCAGGCGACCGGCTCGGGCGCGGTCTGGCGCACGGCGAGCGGGCGGGGGCGGGTCGACGGGCGGCGGTTGTCCTTGTCGTGTACGTCGAACCGGCGAAGGACCCGTGGTCCGGGTCGCAATCCCGCGCCGAGGGCGACATCCTCGACACCGGCGCCGTCGACCAGTTCGAAGCTGTTACGGGTGCCAATGACCACCGCCATGATGTCCTCCAACGCAGGTCATCCGATCATGATCGAACCTGTGTTCGATCGAACGTCCGTGCGAATGTCTACCACTTCGCCGGGCGAAATCGCTAGGACACGCCGAGGTTTACTTCGAACAGGTGTTTGATCTGGGCCGGGAACGCGACTACCGTCCACAACTGAAGATCGTCGGAGAAGCCGGCCTGGGCAATCGGGACCGGTGAGGAGGAAGCACCGTGGCACGCAAGACCAACGAAGACCTGCGCACCGCCGATGCGCCCTCCGCGCCCGAACCGGCGGACATCGCGGGCAACGCCGGGCTCACCCTGCGTCAGCGCAAGGTGCTCGACGTGATCCGCGACTGGCTCGACCGGTTCGGCTACCCGCCCAGCGTGCGTGAGATCGGGGAGGCGGTCGGCCTGACCTCCACCTCCTCGGTCGCCCACCAGCTGCGCGCGCTGGAGCGGAAGGGGTACCTGCGTCGCGATCCGAACCGGCCGCGCGCGGTGGGCGTGCTGCCCGCGGAGATCGTGACCGGCCTCGACCCGGCGTCCAAGCCGACGCCCGCGTACGTGCCGATGCTGGGCCGCATCGCGGCCGGTGGGCCGATCCTGGCGGAAGAGGCCATCGAGGACGTGTTCCCGCTGCCGCGCGAGATCGTCGGCGAGGGCGACGTGTTCCTGCTGAAGGTCGTCGGCGACTCGATGGTGGAGGCCGCCATCACCGACGGTGACTGGGTGGTCGTCCGCCAGCAGCCCACGGCGGACAACGGCGAGGTGGTGGCCGCGATGATCGACGGCGAGGCCACCGTGAAGTCGTTCAAGCGCAAGGAAGACGGGCACGTGTGGCTGATGCCGCACAACGCGGCCTACCAGCCGATCCCGGGTGACGAGGCGACGATCCTGGGCAAGGTCGTGGCCGTCCTGCGCAGGCTCTGAAGCACCGAGGGAACTGGGAGCGGCCGCTCACGCCCTGCGTCGGCGTGAGCGGCGCACCAGCGCGCCCACCAGCACCAACGCCACCGCGCCGCCGCCCACCACGGGCCACGGCGACTGCGACTCGGTGGCCGGGGGAGTGGTGGTCCGGTCGTCGCCGGCCGGTGGGGCCTCCGTCGTGGTGGTCGGCGCCGGCGGCACGGCCAACGCCGCCGCACCCGCCACCGCGCGCACGCTCGACGCGGTGCCGGCGCTGCCGAACTCGGACGCCGACAGCAGCGTGCCGTCCGGGTCGAACGCGATGGCCTCACCCTGCGGCTCACCGGCCAGCGGCACCCGCACCGGGTCCGACTCCAGCGCCTTGGCCAGGTCGCCGTCCGGCACCGGGAACAGGTACGCGTCGGTGTAGGTCCGCAACGCCGCCACCCGGCCGTCGCGGGACATCGCCCCGCCCGTGACCAGGCGCGTCACCACGGAGTTCTGCAACGGCCCGCCGACGGTCTCCGTCGTGCTGATCGACACCCGCGCCACCTGCTCCATCGGCGTGGGCGCGCCCTCGCTCAACCCGGACGCCGGCCGGTACACCAACGCCGACCCGATCGTTTCCTTCGTGACGATGTGCGGAATGCCGGAACCGTCGAGCAACAATGCTTCCGCGTCGTGCTTTCCGTCAGGATACGTAAGTCGGTACAAACGTGCGCTGCCGTCCGGTGAAACGGCATGCAATGCCACGGTTTCGCGTGACTTGCCGTTGTCCCCGGTGTCCGCGACCCACAGGGTTCCGTCAGGAGCCAATGCGAGATCTTCGGCGTCGAACGGGTTGTTGGGCGTGCTGATCGTGCGGATGATCCCGCACGTGCGGTCGAGCACCTGGACCTTCAACCGGCCGTCGTCGCTGTCGTTCACGGCGAACCAGTGCGTGCCGTCGGACGCGAGCCCGGACAGCTCCTCCAGCCGCTGGTCGGTCACCGCGCAGACGTCGGCGACGGCCGGCTCCGCCGAAGCGGAACCGGCCGTCAGCACGAGTCCCAGGACTACCAGCAGCGCGCGCAAGGGCTCAGGCGCGGCTTCCGTTCACGGCGAACTTCTCCAGCACGCCGGCCAGATCCGGCCGGACCCGGGCGGACAGCTCGGTGCCCTCCTCGGTGTGCCGTTCCTTGAGGACCTCGCCCTCGCGGTGCACCCGCGCGACCAGCTCGCCCCGCGCGTACGGCACGAGCGCGTCGACCACGACCTCCGGCCGCGGCGTCATGGCCGCGATGCGCTCACGCAGGTCGGCGATGCCCTCGCCGGTGTGCGCGGACACGAACACGGCTGTCGGGAACAGGTGCCGCAGCCGGGCCATGCCCAGCTCGCCGACCGCGTCGACCTTGTTCACCACGAGCAGCTCGGTCGGCATCGGGTCGTCCCGCCGCGACGAGATCTCCCTGATCACCTCGCGCACCGCCATGACCTGCTTCTCCGGCATCGCGTCGGAGCCGTCGACCACGTGGACCAGCAGGTCCGCGTCGGCGACCTCCTCCAGCGTCGACCGGAACGCCTCGACCAGCTGGTGCGGCAGGTGCCGCACGAAGCCGACCGTGTCGGTCAACGTGTAGGCGAGGCCCTCGGGCGTCTCGGTGCGCCGCGTGGTCGGGTCGAGGGTCGCGAACAGGGCGTCCTGCACCAGCACCCCCGCGCCGGTCAGCGCGTTGAGCAGGCTGGACTTGCCCGCGTTCGTGTACCCCGCGATGGCGACGTTCGGCACCGAGTTGGCCACGCGGCGGTGCCGCTTGGTCTCCCGGATGACGCTCATCGCGGCGATCTCGCGGCGCAGCTTGGAGATGCGCGCGCGGATGCGCCTGCGGTCGGTCTCGAGCTTGGTCTCACCGGGACCGCGCAGACCCACGCCGCCGTTGCCGCCGCCGGCACGACCACCGGCCTGCCGGGACAGCGACTCGCCCCAACCGCGCAGGCGCGGCAGGAGGTACTGGAGCTGGGCCATCTCGACCTGCGCCTTGCCCTCGCGGGTGGACGCGTGCTGGGCGAAGATGTCGAGGATCAGCGCGGTGCGGTCGACGACCTTGACCTTGAGCTTCTCCTCCAGCTGCCGCAGCTGGCCGGGTGAGAGCTCGCCGTCGCAGATCACCGTGTCCGCGCCGGTCGCGATCACGACGTCGCGCAGTTCGTGCACCTTGCCGGAGCCGATGTAGGTCGCCGGGTCGGGCCGTTCGCGCCGCTGCACGAGGCCTTCCAGCACCTCGGAGCCGGCGGTCTCGGCGAGCAGGGCCAGTTCCGCCATGGAGGCGTCCGAATCGGCCGTCGTGCCCTCGGTCCACACGCCGACCAGCACGACCCGCTCCAACCGGAGCTGCCGGTACTCGACCTCGGTGACGTCCTCGAGCTCGGTGGACAACCCTGCGACGCGGCGCAGCGCGGCGCGCTCTTCGAGCGCCAGGTCGCCGGTGGACAGCTCGTCCTCGTGGTCGAGCCAGTCGTTGCTGCTGTACGTGTTTTCCGTCATTTGCCCTTCATCGTCCCACGGCACCCCTGCCGGTACGAGTGGTTAATCGCCTGGGTAGAGCGCCAGGTAGATCGCCACGCGTTCCCCGTCGGGGTGGGCCGGCTCTGTTGCCAGCTCATCCAACAACGTCTGGAGGCGCCGTTTTAGTTCCGCGCGGTCGACCCTGGCCACCAGCCGGAACTGGTTCATCGCGGCCGGACCGACCTCCGCTACCTCGCTCAGGAAGGCCTGGAACACGGCCTCGCTGGTCTCCTCGGGGTACGGGCTGCTGCCCTTGTGCAGCCGCCAGGACAGCCCCGTGGACCGGTACGGGATCTCCCGCGCGCCCCGGTTGCCGGTGCGCTCCTCCTGGGCCTCCAGGAAGCCCGTGGCGACGAGTTTGCGCACGTGGTGGAGGGTGGTGGCGGGGTCCTTGCCGAGCCGTTCGGCGATCTCCTTGTTGGTCAACGCGCGGTCGTACGTGAGGCGGATGATGCGCAGCCGCACGGCCGAGGCCAGGGCGGCGGCCTCGGCGTCGGTCGCCGGACGTCGTTCCACCGGCACAGCTTAGACCTCGCGGAACAAGTGATTGACAGTTTCCAATCACTCCCGCGACACTTCCGAGCGTGTCCCTCTGGTCTCATCGCGACTTCCGCCTGCTGTGGGCAGGCGACACCATCAGCCAGTTCGGCTCCGCGATCGGCCGCACGGTGTTGCCGCTGCTCGCCGTGGGCGCGCTGGCCGCGACGCCGTTCGAGATGGGCGTGCTGTCGGCCGCGAGCACGGCCGCGTTCCTGCTGATCGGGCTGCCCGCCGGGGTGTGGGTGGACCGGCTGCGCCGCCGTCCGGTGATGCTCGTGGCCGACTTCACGCGGGTCGCCCTGCTGCTGTCGGTCCCGCTGGCCTGGTGGCTGGACGTGCTCACGCTGCCGCACCTGGTCGTGGTCGCGCTGCTGGTCGGCGCGGCCACCGTCATGTTCGACATCGCCTACCAGTCGTACCTGCCCGCGCTGGTCGGCCGTGAGCAGCTGGTCGAGGGCAACTCGAAGCTGGAGGCCAGCCGGGCGGTGGCCGAGGTGTCGGGGCCCGCCGTGGCCGGTGGCGTCGCCCAGGCGGTCGGCGTGGCCGTGGGCGTGCTCGGCACCGCGGTCGGCTACCTGGCCTCGGCGTTGTTCCTGCTGCGCATCCGCACGGAGGAGCCGCCGCCCAGGAAGCCGGACAAGCCCGGTCTGGCGCACGAGATCGCCGAGGGCCTGCGGTTCGTCTTCGGCAACCGGTCGCTGCGCGCGATCGTCGGCTGCACGGGCACCGCGAACTTCTTCGGCGGCATGGCCGCGGCCGTGCTGGTGCTGTTCATGGTGCGCGGGCTCGGCCTGTCGGACGGCGTGGTCGGCCTGGTCCTCAGCGCGGCGGGCGTCGGCGGCGTGCTGGGCGCGCTGACCGTGAACCGGTGGAACACCCGCTTCGGCCAGACCACGGTGATCTGGCTGTCCGGCCTGGTCACGTGGCCGTTGGGGCTCCTCGTCCCGCTGGGCGCGGCGGACTGGCGGATGGGGTTCCTGATCGTCGGCGAGGCCGCCATCGCGTACGGGGCGACGGTCTACAACATCGCCCAGGTCAGCTACCGGCAGTCCATCTGCCCGGACCACCTGCTCGGCCGGATGAACGCCAGCATCCGGTTCGTGGTGTGGGGCTCCATGCCGATCGGCGGCCTGCTCGGTGGTGTGCTCGGTGGCGGCATCGGCGTCACGGCCACGCTGTGGGTGGCCATGACAGGTCAGGCGCTGTCGGTGCTGTGGGTGGTGTTGTCGCCGCTGAGGAGCCGCGATGCCGTTACCGCGTGACTTCCGGCTGTTCTGGGGCAGCGACGCGGCCAACCAGTTCGGCACGGCGGTCTACACGTTCGTGCTGCCGGTGGTGGCGATCGAGGCGTTGGGCGCGTCGGCGTTCCAGGTGGGCCTGCTCACCGCCGCGAGCACGGCCGCGTTCCTGCTCGTCGGCCTGCCCGTCGGCGTCTACGTGGACCGGGCGCGCAAGCGGCCGGTGCTGGTCCGGAGCACGGTCGGGCGCGCGGTGGTGCTGGCCACGGTGCCGGTCGCGGCGTGGCTGGGCGACCTCACGTACGTCCACCTGCTGCTCGCCGCGCTCGTCGCCGGTGTGCTGACGGTGTTCTTCGAGGTGGCGTCCCAGGCGTACCTGCCGACGCTGGTCGACCGGGACGGGTTGGCCCCGGCGAACGGCCGGCTGGTGTCGACGCAGCAGGTGGCGCGGCTGTCCGGCCGACCGTTGAGCGGGCCGCTGGTGCAGCTCCTGGGCAGCGCGAACGCCGTGCTGGCCATCACCGCGTCGTTCGTGGCGTCGGCGCTGCTCCTGAGTGGCATGCGGGCGCCTGAACGGGCCGTGGAGCCGCGAGAGCGCGCGCTCTGGGCGGACATGGCCGAAGGGCTCCGGTTCGTGTTCCGGCACCCGCTGCTGCGGCCGGTGGTGCTGTGCACGACGTCGTTCAACCTGACCAACGCCATGTGGGGCGCGGTCACCGTGCTGTTCCTGCTGCGCGACCTGGCGCTGTCCACCACGGCCGCCGCGGCGCTGCTGGGGGTCGGCAGCGCGGGCGGCGTGCTCGCCGGCCTGCTCGCCGGCCGGTTGGCGCGGTTCGGGCAGGTGCGGCTGGTGTGGCTGTCGATGCTGGTCACGCAGCCGACGTGGGTGCTGGTCCCGTTGGCCGAGCCGGGTTGGCGGGTGGTGCTGTTCGCGGTCGGCACGCTGGTCACGTCCGCGGGCGTGGTGGTCTACAACATCTCCCAGGTCAGCCTGCGGCAGGCGTTGTGCCCGGAGCGGTTGCAAGGCCGGATGAACGCGAGCGTCCGGTTCCTGTCCTGGGGCGCGATGCCGGTCGGCGGGGTGGCGGGCGGCGCGCTGGCCGAGTGGGTCGGCGTCCGCGCCACGCTGTGGGTCGCGTCGGCCGGGATGATCCTGTCCGTCCTTTGGGTGGTCTTGTCACCGCTGCGGTCGATGCGCGACGTGCCGGTGATCACTAGCGTCGATCGACATGGTTGACACCACCGTGCTGCGCGAAGGTCTCCGGTTCGGCGAGGGTCCGCGGCAGGGGCCCGACGGCAGGCTGCACTACTCGGACTTCTACGACCACGAGGTCCGCGCCCTCGACCTGGCCTCGGGCGAGGAGGAGGTCGTCTGCGAGGTGCCGGAGCAGCCGTCGGGGCTCGGCTGGCTGCCGGACGGGCGGCTGCTCGTGGTGTCGATGCGGGACCGCAAGGTGCTGCGGCTGGAGCCGGACGGCCTGGTCGAGCACGCCGACCTCGCCGGCATCGCCACCTTCCACGCCAACGACATGCTGGTCGACGCGCACGGCCGCGCGTACGTCGGCAACTTCGGCTTCGACCTGCACGCCGCCCTCGCGTCGGGTGGCGAGGTGCCGATGCTGGAGCCGGGCTGGGTCGCGCCCGGCACGCCGTTGGCGCTGGTCAGGCCCGACGGCACGGTCAGCGTGGCGGCCGAGGACCTGAAGTTCCCGAACGGAACCGGGTTGCTGCCCGACGGCAGGCTGGTCATCGCCGAGACGCTGGCGTTCGGCCTGACGTCGTTCGCCGTGGCCGACGACGGCTCGCTGTCCGACCGGCAGGTCTTCGCGTCGCTGCGCGAGCACTTCATCGCCCCGGACGGCATCGCGGTGGACGCCGACGGCGGCGTGTGGGTCGCGCCCGCGCTCCAGCCGTTCGCGTTCCGGGTCGAGGAGGGCGGCGAGATCACCCGGAAGGTGGAGACCAGCCAGGTCTGCTTCGCCGTCGCGATCGTCGAGGACAAGCTGGTCTGCTGCACGGCGCCCAGCTCGCAGCCCGAGGTGGTGGCCGAGGCGAGGCTGGGCAAGCTGGAGGTGTTCGCGCTCTAGAGCGCGTCCCACCAGGCCTGGTCGAGCTCCCCGCGGGCGAGCAGCACGGCCGGGCCGGTGAGCGTCGAGGTCTCCTCCTCGATCACCACCGACACCTGTCCACCCAGGACGTCCACAGTGGCCTTGCCGGTGCGCCGGCCTGCCCCGTACAGCCACGACGCCACCGAGGCCACCGTGCCCGTGCCGCACGACCGGGTCTCGCCCACGCCGCGCTCGTGCACGCGCATCTTCAGCGCGCCGTCGTCCAGCACGTTGACGAACTCGACGTTTACGCCGTGCGGGAACTGCACCGGGTCGTGGCCGGGCGGCAGCTCCAGGTCGAGCTCCGCCACCGGCACCTCGGTCACGCACGCCAGGTGCGGGTTGCCGACGTCCACCGCGACACCGCCGAACGCGCTGCCGCCGACCGTGGCCGTGCCCGTGCCGGTGATCAGCACGCGCCCCATGTCCGCGGTCACCGTGCCGTCGTCGTGCACGACGACGTGCCGCTCACCGGCACGCGTGCCGATGGTGAACTCGCCCGCCGGCGCCAGCTCGGCCTCGACCAGGTACTTCGAGAACACGCGCACCCCGTTGCCGCACATCTCGGCGATCGAGCCGTCGGCGTTGCGGTAGTCCATGAACCACGGGCCGAAGTCGGGCCGCACGACCCGCAGCACGCCGTCCGCGCCCAAGCCGCGCCGCCGGTCGCACAACGCGCGCACGCGCGACTCGGTCAGGTCGAGCAGGCCGTCCGGATCGGGCAGCACGACGAAGTCGTTCTCGGTGCCGTGGCCCTTCAGAAACTCGACTCCCACGGGCACCAGGCTACGGTGCGACCAGTTTGAGCACGTCGTCGGCCAGCCCCGGCTCGCCCGCGTCGAACCACGTCACCCGCCGGTCGCGGCGGAACCAGGACCGCTGCTTGCGGACGAACCGCCGGGTGGCCTGCGCGGTCGTGGCCGCGGCCTCCTCGATCGTGCACTCGCCGTCGAACGCGGCCAGCACCTGCTGGTAGCCCAGCGCGCGGGACGCCGTGCGGCCGTCGCGCAGGCCGCGGGCCTCCAGCGCGCGCACCTCGTCCACCAGCCCGGCCTCGAACATCCGCGCCACCCGCGCGTCGACCCGCTCGTCCAGTTCGGACACGTCGCGGTCCAGCCCGACGACCACCGTGCCGTAGCGGGCCGGGCCGGGCTTGGGCAGCGTGGCCGAGAACGGCTGACCGGTCAGCTCGATGACCTCCAGCGCGCGCACCACCCGGCGGCCGTTGCTCGGCAGGATCGCCAGCGCCGCGGCCGGGTCCAGCTGCGCCAGCCTGCCGTGCAGCGTCTCCGCGCCGAACACGGCCAGCTCCTGCTCCAGCTGGGTGCGGATCTTCTCGTCCGTGCCGGGGAACACGAGGTCGTCCAGCACGGCCTGCACGTAGAGGCCGGAGCCGCCGACCAGCACCGGCGTGCGGCCGTCGGCCAGCAGCCGTTCCACCACGGCCCGCGCTTCGCGCTGGTAGGCGGCGACGGACGCGGTCTCGGTCACGTCCAGCACGTCGAGGAGGTGGTGCGGCACGCCCTGCCGCTCGGCCTCGGTGATCTTGGCCGTGCCGATGTCCATGCCCCGGTAGAGCTGCATCGCGTCGGCGTTGACCACCTCGCCGCCCAGTTCGACGGCCAGCCGCACGGCCAGGTCCGACTTGCCGGTGGCGGTGGGTCCGACGACGGCGATGGGGGTGTTCACGCGCTCAAGCCTCCCAGACCGCCACGTGGTACCCGACGCCGAAGGGCGCCAGGAACGCCGACCGGGCGCACCGCCACGCACCCGGCACGCCCGCGGCCACCTGCCACGCGGCCCGCCCGTTCGCGCCCAACTCGGCCGCCAACGCCGGGTCGAGCGCGCGCAACGCGGCCGTGTCCGCCGTGGCCAGCGCCTTGCGCACGTCTTCGTCGAACGGCTCGGCCCGCTCGTCCGCCCGTCCGACGGCCAGCTCGCCGCGCCGGTGCGAGCCGTCGCCGAGCACCAGCAGCGCGCGTGAGCCGGCCAGCCGCTCGCCCAGCGCGACGCACTCGGCGGTGGCCAGGCCCGGCGGCACCAGGTGCACGCGCACGGACCGCGCGCCGGCGCGTTCCCGAAGCCACGCCGCGACCAGCGCCGGCAGCGGCAGGTCCTCCACCACCGGGGACGCGTCGTCCGACAGCGACACCCGCACGTCCACCCCGAAGCCGCGGAACGTGCCCGTGACGCCCTCGACCACCCGCGGGCCGGACGGGTCGACGCCCACGGCCACCCAGTCGGGAGCGTGCGCGGCCAGGTCCCGTGCCGCGGCCAGGCACGCCGAGCGCACCGGTTCGGTGTCCGGCGCGGCGCCGGCGACCAGTTCGGGCACCAGCAGCGGAGGGTGCGGCACGACCACCAGGCGCGAGATCATGGCAGTCCACGCTACTCATCGGCCACCACCGGTACCGATGCGAGCCTTGACCTGTTTGAATGCGCGCGAGGTACTGGGCACTCTTAGGGAGCGTCGCGGTACTCGGGTGCTGGGCCCCGTCGTAGGCGGGGCGCCCGTGGTCGGCACGGGCACCACGAAGTGGGCAGGCGAGGAGGAAGCCGGCGATGACGGAGCACGAGACGACACCGGGAACCACTGGCGACAGTGGTGCGGGGGCGGTGGTCGAGGAGACCAGGGTGGAAGCGACGCCGGTCACGGCGGCACCGCCGGTCCCCGTGGCGTCGGACCACCCTGACCGCTGGGGGCGCGTGGACGCGGACGGCACCGTCTACGTCAAGACGGCCGACGGCGAGCGGGTCGTCGGTTCCTGGCAGGCGGGCGAGCCCGCCGAGGGCCTGGCGCACTTCGCGCGCCGGTTCGACGACATCCGCACCGAGGTCGAGCTGCTGGTGACGCGGCTGTCCTCCGGCGCGGGCGACCCCAAGCACGCGCTGACCAGCGCGAAGCACGTCCAGGAGAGCCTGGCCGACGCGGCGGTGGTCGGTGACCTCGCCGCCCTGGCCGCGCGCGTCGAGTACGTGCTGGTGCTGGCCGAGCAGGGTCTGGAGGCCGCGAAGGCGGCCAAGGACGAGGCGCGGGCCGCGGCGGGCGCGCGCAAGCAGGAGCTGGTCGAGGAGGCCGAGGTCCTGGCCAACGAGTCCACGCAGTGGAAGGCGGCCGGCGACCGGCTGCGCCAGATCCTGGACGAGTGGAAGACCATCCGGGGCGTCGACCGCAAGACCGACGAGCAGCTGTGGCGGCGGTTCTCCAAGGCGCGTGACGCGTTCAACCGCCGGCGCGGGTCGCACTTCGCCGACCTGGACCGGCAGCGCGGTGTCGCGAAGAACCGCAAGCAGGAGCTGGTCGAGGAGGCCGAGAAGCTCATCGAGTCCGACGACTGGGGCCCCACGGCCGGTCGGTACAAGGAGCTGATGGTCGAGTGGAAGGCCGCCGGGCGTGCGCCCAAGGAGGCCGACGACGCGTTGTGGCAGCGGTTCCGGGCCGCGCAGGACGCGTTCTTCGCCAAGCGCTCCGAGGCGTTCAGCGAGCGTGACGCCGAGTTCGCGGCCAACGCGAAGCTGAAGGAGGAGCTGCTCGCCGAGGCCGAGCGGATCGACCCGTCGCTCGACCTGGAGGCAGCGCGGCAGCAGCTGTACAAGATCCAGGAGCGGTGGGACGCGATCGGCAAGGTGCCGCGCGAGCGGGTCCGCGAGCTGGAGGGCAAGCTCCGCGCGATCGAGGAGCGGGTCCGCGGCGCGGTCGACGCCCAGTGGCGCAAGTCCGACCCGGAGGCCGAGGCCCGCGTCGCGCAGTTCCGCGAGCGCGTCGAGCAGTTCGAGGCCCAGGCCGCCAAGGCGCGCACGGCGGGCGACAAGCGCCGTGCCGAGCAGGCCGAGGCTCAGGCCCAGCAGTGGCGCGAGTGGCTGGCCGCCGCCGAGCAGGCGGTCGCGAGCCGCTAGGTCGCGTCGACGGGCCCCTGCGCCGCTCCCCGGTTCGCGATGGGAGTGGTGCCGGGGCCCGTTCGCGTAGTGCCCGGTTCCATTCCGCAGAAAGCGGGAGGGACGCAGGCGTCGTCCCGATAGCTTGTGCGGACGACCTGTCGGCGGACGCGGTGAATCGGGCGGGCTGAGTGGGAGCGAAATCGACCGGGGACGCGTCTCCGGGCGTGCACAACGACATGAGCGGCGAGTTCCACGGCACGACGATCGGGGCCCAGAGCATCGGTCGGATCACCCTCGTCCCGCCGCACAACCGGTTCGCGATGTTCGTCGCGGTGGCCATCGCGGGCGCCGTGGGGGCGGCGGTGGCGGCGTTCGCGGTGTCGGTCGCCCGCGATGTCGGGGCCGGACCTCAGGTCACCGTGGTCACCATCGGTCCTGCACCCGGCACGCCCACCTCGCCGTCCCCGGCCGAGACCTCGCCTCCTCCGACCCGGTCCGCGGTGCCGACCACACCGGCGACGTCAGAGATTCCCAAGGCGGTAGCGCCGCCAGTCGTGACGACCGTCCGCACGACGGCGAACACGGGTGTTCCGCCCACCACCTCGACGACGACCGCTGCTTCGACTGCCATTACGACCACCGCGCATCAGTGCACGTCCACGCAGGGCGAGAACGGCGTGGTGTGGCCGCGGAACATGCCGTGCTGACGGGAATCGCCGACCCGGTGCGTGAACGGTCCGCGGATTCGCCTCACCGTCGCGCGGTAAGAGCGGAAAGGTGTTCGGATTCCCAGCCCGCGGCGAACAGCAGGTCGGGGCCGTCCTCGCCCGGGCGGTCCAGGTGTTCGGCGCGGGTCAGTCCGGCGTTGACCGCCACCCGCTGCGAGGCGGTGTTGGCGGGCCGGACCCTGGCCACGACCGGGAGCGCGGGCAGGTGCTCGCGCGCCCACCGCACGACTTCGCGGGCCGCCTCGGAGGCGAAGCCCTGGCCCCAGTCGGCCGGGTCGAAGCGGTAGCACAGGTTCAGCGCGCGCCGGTCGTCGACGTCGGTGAGCTTCACGCCGCAGAAGCCGAGGGTCCGCTCGGCGTCGTGGCGGCGGACGACCCAGTAGCCGAAGCCGAACCCCCGCCAGTGCTCCAGCCACCGTTCCAGCAGGTCCGCGGCCTCTTCCGGGGTGCGCAGGGCGTCGGACGGGTTGTGCGCGCAGGCCAGCGGGTCGCGGTGGATCGCGTGCACCGCGACCACGTCACCCGCCACCGGCCGACGCAGCGTGAGCCGCTCGGTGCGCAGCTCCGCGTGGTCGAACCCGGCGGGGGTCACTGCATCGGCGGCCGGGACGCGGCCAGCTTCAGCCACTTCACCAGCAGCACGACCACCGCCACCACGGCCAGGACCAGGCCGAAGCCCGGCCCGGGACCGGGGTGGTGGCCGGTCGTCGTCTGCGTGGTCCAGATCGACAGCACGCCCGCCACCGACGCGGCGAACGACGCCAGCGCGCACACCCACGCCAACGCCCACCGGCGCAAGGTCAGCGTCAGCGCGGGCAGCAGCACGCCGACGACCACCGCCGCGTAGGCGAACACCTCCGGCAGCCCGTCACCCGCGCCGAACAGGACGCTCAGGCCCTGCACGCCGTCCACCCACGGCAGGGCCAGCGACACCAGGATCGCCAGCGCCGCGACGGCGATCGTCAACGCGCCGGCGCCCGGGTCGAAGCGCTTGGCCGCCGAACGGCCGACGTCGTCGATCTCCTCGCGGAGCCCGGCCAGGTCGTCCGGGTCCTCGCCGCTCATCGGCACTTCCTCATCCGACCGCGCACCCGTCGACCGCAGCGGGCAGGGGAGCGGGCTTGCCGAACGACGGCAGCCCCAGCGTCACGCCCGGCGTCTTCGGCTTCAGCCCGGCCTCGGACCGGTCACCCGCCTTGGTCCGGCGGTGCGACAGCAGCGGGCCGTCCGCGATCAGGTTGTGCGGCGCGCCGTAGGTCACCACGGTCTCCACCACGTCACCGGGCCGCACGTGCGCGTCACCGGGCGTGAAGTGCACCAGGCGGCCGTCACGGGCGCGGCCGGTCATCCGGTGCGTCTCGGCGTCCTTGCGGCCCTCGCCGGACGCGACCAGCAGCTCGACCCGGCGGCCGACCTGCTCCCGGTTCAGCTCGTGCGCGATGTCGTTGACCAGCGTGACCAGCCGGTCGTAGCGCTCCTGCACGACCTGCTTGGGCAGCTGGTCGGGCAGCTCGGCGGCGGGCGTGCCGGGCCGCTTGGAGTACTGGAACGTGAACGCCGACGAGAACCGGGCCTCGCGGACGACGTCCAAAGTGGCCTGGAAGTCCTCCTCGGTCTCACCGGGGAAGCCGACGATGATGTCGGTGGTGATGGCCGCGTCCGGCATGGCCGCGCGCACGTTGTCCAGGATGGACAGGTACTTCGCGGTCCGGTACGAGCGGCGCATCTCCTTGAGCACGCGGTCCGAGCCCGACTGCAGCGGCATGTGCAGCGAGTGGCACACGGCGGGCGTCTCGGCCATCGCGGCGATCACGTCGTCGGTGAAGTCCTTCGGGTGCGGCGAGGTGAACCGGACCCGCTCCAGCCCCTCGACGCCGCCGGTGGCGCGCAGCAGCTTGCCGAACGCGTACCGGTCGCCGAACTCGACGCCGTAGGAGTTGACGTTCTGCCCGAGCAGCGTCACCTCCAGCACGCCCTCGTCGACCAGGGCCTGCACCTCGGCCAGCACCTCGCCGGGGCGGCGGTCCTTCTCCTTGCCGCGCAGCGACGGCACGATGCAGAACGTGCACGTGTTGTTGCAGCCGACGGACACCGACACCCAGCCGGAGTAGGCCGAGTCGCGGCGGGCGGGCAGCGTCGAGGGGAAGGTCTCCAGCGAGTCCAGGATCTCGACCTGGGCCTCGCGGTTGTGCCGGGCGCGTTCCAGCAGCACGGGCAGCGAGCCGATGTTGTGCGTGCCGAAGACCACGTCGACCCACGGCGCGCGCTTGACGATCTCGCCCTGGTCCTTCTGCGCGAGGCAGCCGCCGACGGCGATCTGCATGTCGGGGTTCGCGGACTTGGCGGGCGCGAGGTGGCCGAGCGTGCCGTAGAGCTTGTTGTCGGCGTTCTCCCGCACGGCGCAGGTGTTGAACACCACGACGTCCGGCGGGACGTCGCCTTCGGCGGGCGTGTAGCCCGCGTCCTCCAACATGCCGGCCAGGCGCTCGGAGTCGTGCACGTTCATCTGGCAGCCGAACGTGCGGATCTGGTAACTGCGAGTCACTGCACCTAGTCCTTCCGTCGGGTCCAGCGTAGAGCGTGGACGTGCGACGATGCGCGGGTGTCGGGAACGCTTCTGCGGTTGCACGCGGTCGGGGCCGCATTGGCCCTGGCCACCCTGTCCTTGACGGCGTGCGGTGACGACCTCGACCAGGTCAAGCTCACCATGGCGGCCGGCAGCCCCGGCGGGGTCTACCACGCGCTGGGCACCGCGCTGGCCGACGCGTGGACCCGCGACCCCGGCATCCCGCGCCCGCAGGTGGCGACCACGGCGGGCTCCGTGGACAACCTCGACCGGTTGCGGGCCGACCAGGCGCAGGTCGGGTTCTCGGCGGCCGACGCGGCGGAGCGGAAGCAGCAGGCCGACGGCGAGCACAAGCTGTACGCGCTGGCCCGGATGCACGACGACTACCTCCAGCTGATCGTGCGCGACGACCTGCCGGCGACCAAGCTCGCCGACCTGAAGGGCCTGCGGGTCAGCGTGGGCGCCCGCGACTCGGGCGTGTGGCTCATCGCGCAGCGGCTGCTGGAGTCGGCGGGCATCTCGCCGGAGACCGACCTCAAGGTCCAGTACATGGACCTGCCGACCAGCGCGGACGCCATGCGCGACAACGCGCTGGACGCGTTCTTCTGGTCCGGCGGCGTGCCGACCGAGCGGGTCGCCACGCTGTCGTCGGCGGTGAAGCTGCGGATGCTCGACCTGAGCGACGTCCTGCCGAAGCTGCGCCAGGCCTTCCCGGTGTACGGCTCGGCGACCCTGCCCGCGTCGGCGTACGAGCGGATAGGAGGTGGCCCGGTCGTCACCCTGGTGGTGCGCAACTTCCTCCTGGTCAACGACACGATGTCCGACGACGTGGCGGAAGCGCTGGTCAGAGGCCTGTTCCAGGCGCAGCCCGCGCTGGTGGACGCCAGTCCGGTGGCGCGGTCGATAGAGCACCGCTCGGCGATCGAGACGACGCCGATCGAATTGCACCCCGGCGCGATGAGGTATTACCGCGACGTAAAAGTTTAGTGCACTCGTCGTCATTCCTATGGTGTAAGCGCCACGCGTGACCGCTCGCCCAAGTCGGGGTCAAGAAGGCGCTGGAAGGGCCGCGCCCGCCGCTAGGCCGTTAGTGTGATGGCAAGCGCGGGACCTGCGATGGCCCGTGCGTTTCCACGAACCGAAACGGGGAGCTCATGTCCGTTTATTCGGTACGCGCGCGCATTCACGCGGCGTCTTCTCGATCCATTACCCGAAAGAGTCTGTTGCCCCGTCTGGGGGTGTCCGTCGCGGCGCTCGCGGTACTGGCCGGCACCGGTTTCGAGGCCTCACCGCGATGGCCGGCCCGAATTCAGGTGTTCGTGGCCAACAGCGGCTCGGACAACGTCACCGTGTACGACACCCGGCTGGGCAAGGTGACGGCCACCGTGGGTGTCGGCGACTACCCCACGGGTGTCGGCGCGCACCCGGCAGGCCACCGCGTCTACGTCGCCAACGAGTCCTCGAACACCGTTTCGGTGATCGACACCCGGACCCTCGCGGTCGTCGCCACCGTGCCCGTGGGGCCCAACCCCTTCGGCGTCGCCGCCACGCCCACGCACGCCTACGTCACCAACTTCGGCCGCGACGACGTCACGGTCATCGACACCGCGACGAACGCGCCGGTGAAGACCATCCCGGTCGGCCGGTTCCCGCACAGCGCGGTGGCCAGCCCTGACGGCTCCCGGCTGTACGTGACCAACAACGGCGGCGACAGCGTCACGGTCATCGACACCGCCTCGCAGACAGCCGTCGGCACCATCCCGGTCGGCCTCTTCCCGGCGGGCATCGCCATCAGCCGGGACGGCGCCCGCCTGTACGTGGCCAACACCGGCAGCGACTCGGTCACCGTCATCGAGACGGACGGCAACCGCCCGAGCGGCACCACCAAGGTGGGAGACGCGCCCCTCGGCGTCTCGGTCACCCCCGGCGGCCGGGTGCACGTGGCCAACACCGGGTCGGACACCGTCAGCGTCCTGGGGCCCACCGGCAAGCCCCTCGAGGTCGTCAAGGTCCAGCGCATGCCCGAGGGCTCCGCGGCGGCGCCCGACGACAGCTCCGTCTACATCGCGAACACCGGGTCGGACACCGTGTCGGTGACCAACGCCGAGAACGGCGAGCCCGCCGCCCCGTTCGCCGTCGGCGACGCGCCCGAGGGCGTGGCGGTCACGTCCTGACCCGGGTCAGGACGCCGGGAACTCGACGGTCACCCGCAGGCCGCCGCCCTCCGGCGACTCCAGCCGCACGGAGCCGTCCACCCGTTCCACGATCTGCCGCACCAGCGCCAGGCCCAGGCCGGAGCCCTGCACGTTCTGGTGCGCCGGGCTGCGCCAGAACCGGTCCGTGGCGCGGTCCAGCTCCTCCGGCGCGAGGCCGGGGCCCTCGTCCTGCACCGACAGCCGCACCACGCCGTCGCGCCGCCGCACGTCGACGCGCACCAGGGTGCCGTCGGAGGTGAACTTCAGCGCGTTGTCCAGCAGCGCGTCCAGCACCGTCTCCACCCCGCGCGGCGGCACCAGCGCCTTGCCGCCCGGCTCGCCGTCCAGCACCAGGTGCACCTCGCGCGCCGCCGCGGCGGGCTGCCACGCCGACAGCCGGCCCGCGACCGCCCGGTCCACGTCCACCGGCACGGGGTCGACCGACTGCGCGCCCGCCCGCGCCATGGACAGCAGCTCGTCCAGGATCCGGTTGAGCCGGTTGGCCTCGTCCAACGCCGCCACCTGGTGCGCGGCGCCCTCGCCGACCACGTGGTCCTCCAAATTGGACAGACGCAGCTTCAGCGCGGTCAACGGGTTGCGCAGCTGGTGGGAGGCGTCCGCGACGAACGCGCGCTGCGCCGCCAGCACGTCGCTCACGTTCGCCGCCATCTGGTCGAACGACCGCGACAGCTGCCGCAGCTCCGGCGGGCCGTCCGACGACCCGACCGGCTGCACCGGCTGCCCGGACACCACCGCCGCCAGCAGCCGCCCGGTCGCGTCGTCCAGCCGCCGCACGGGCCGCAACGTCCACCTGACCAGCGGCAACGCCACGAACACGCCGAGCACGAGGACCAGCAGGCTCCCGCTGAGCAGCACCGACCACCACAGCAGCACCTCGCCCCGCGTCTTCGACGTCGGCGAGAACGTCACCACCGCGCCCCGGACCTCGCCCGCCTCCAGCACCGGCTCGGCCAGCACCAGCTCGGTCGACTCCCACGGCATGACCAGCTCCGGCGCGACGGGCTGGCGACCGGCCAGCGCGGCGTGCACCAGGTCCGCGACCTCGGGCGCCGTCACGTCCACGTCGTCCGAGGACGCCGCCACCACCTGCGCGTCCCGCCCGAGCAGGGCCACCCGGATGCCGTACAGCTCGTAGTAGCGGCGCAGCTCGGGCTTGAGCACCTCCGGCTGGTCGTCGATGAACGGCCGCTGCGCCACGGACGCGAACCGCGTGGTGTCGGTGAGCCGGTCCAGGAACATCTCCTGCTGCTCGGCCTGCGCCATGCCGCGGCCGAGCGGGACGCCCAGGCCGAGCAGCACCAGCACGACCAGCGTCAACACGATGCCCAGCAGCCGCGACCGCACTCAGCCCCCGCTCAACCGGTACCCGACACCGCGCACCGTCTCCAACAAAGAAGGACGCCCGAGCTTGGTCCGCAACGTCGCCACGTGCACGTCCAGGGTCCGGTTGGCCCCCGCCCAGGTGCGTCCCCACACCTCGGCCAGGATGCGCTCCCGGGTGCACACCGCGCCACCCGCCGCCACCACCAGCGCCAACACCTGGAACTCCTTGCGCGAGAGTGCCACGGGTTCACCCGCCACGGTGACCTCGTGCCGACCCAGGTCGACCCGCACGTCGGAGACCTCGAACACCTCGGTGCCCGTGCCGCCGACGCCGACCGGGTCGCCGCGCCGCCGCCGCACCGCGTGCACGCGGGCCACCAGCTCGCCCACGTCGTAGGGTTTGACCAGGTAGTCGTCCGCCCCGGCGTGCAGGCCGAGGATCCGGTCGTCGATCTCGCCCCGGGCCGACACGACGATGATCGCCACGTCACTCGCCGCACGGATGTGCCGGCAGAGCGTGACACCGTCCACATCGGGCAGGCCCAGGTCGAGCAGCACGACGTCCACCCCGGCCAGCCGATCGAGCGTCCCCCGACCGGTGGCCTGCCGGTCCACCGTGAAACCGCGCCTGGTGAGCGCCGGCACCAGCGCTTCCGCCACGCGGTCGTCGTCCTCGACCAACAGCACCCGCACCGTGGAGCCTCCCCGATAAGTGTCGCCACCCTGTGACAGAGTTGAGACCCTAAGTCTTGCTCAACCGCCTGGACTGGTGTGGCGATTCACACCTAGGTTTCCGCCATCGCTCAGGAACCCCTACTGGAGGACTGATGACCGCCGCCACTCCTGCACCGCCGATGATCCGGATGGCGGGCGTGGACAAGTTCTTCGGACCTCTGCACGTCCTCAAGGGCGTCACGCTCGAGGTGCCGAAGGGGCAGGTCGTCGTCGTGCTCGGGCCGTCCGGGTCGGGCAAGTCCACGCTGTGCCGCACGATCAACCGGCTCGAGCCGATCGAGTCGGGCGTGATCGAGGTGGACGGCCAGGCGCTGCCCGCCGAGGGCAAGGAACTGGCCCGGTTGCGCGCCGACGTCGGCATGGTGTTCCAGTCGTTCAACCTGTTCGCCCACAAGAGCATCGTCGACAACGTGATGCTCGCGCCGGTGAAGGTCCGCAAGACCCCGGCGGCCGAGGCCCGCAAGACGGCCATGGAGCTGCTGGAGCGGGTCGGCATCGCGAACCAGGCGGAGAAGTACCCCGCCCAGCTCTCGGGCGGGCAGCAGCAGCGCGCGGCGATCGCCCGCGCCCTGGCGATGCGGCCCAAGGTGATGCTGTTCGACGAGCCCACCTCCGCGCTGGACCCGGAGATGGTCCAGGAGGTGCTGGACGTGATGACGACGCTGGCCAAGGAGGGCATGACCATGCTCGTGGTGACCCACGAGATGGGCTTCGCCCGCAAGGCCGCGGACCGCGTCATCTTCATGTCCGACGGTGAAGTCGTCGAGGACTCGACGCCGGAGGCGTTCTTCTCCGCGCCGAAGTCCAACCGCGCGAAGGACTTCCTTGGCAAGATCCTGACCCACTGAAGTCCCATGACCGCGGCGCTGAGCCTGGCGCCGCACTACCGATGAAGAGCAGGAGTAGGACGATGAGGGTTCGCACCCTTGCGGTGGCGCTGCTGGCCGGCGGCCTCGCCCTGACCGCATGCGGCAAGGAGGGTGGCCCCGGCGATACCGGCACGGCCCCCTCGCAGCAGGTCGCCGCCGACGTGAAGGTCGACGGCTCGCCGACCTTCGACAAGATCAAGGCCCGTGGCCGCGTGATCGTCGGTGTCAAGGAGGACCAGCCCGGCCTGGGTTACAAGGACCCGACCAGCGGCAAGTTCACCGGCTTCGACATCGAGATCGCGAAGCTGGTCGCCGCCAAGCTCGGCTACGGCGACGACAAGATCGACTACAAGGCGATCCCGTCGGCCGGTCGCGAGCAGGCGCTGATCAACGGTGACGTGGACTACTACGTCGGCACCTACACGATCAACAACAAGCGCAAGGAGCAGGTCGGGTTCGCCGGTCCGTACTACACCGCGGGCCAGGACCTGCTGGTGAAGAAGGACGACAACTCGATCACCGGCCCTGAGACGCTCAAGGGCAAGAAGGTCTGCTCGGTGACCGGCTCCACGCCGATCCAGAAGGTCAAGACCGACGGCCTGACGGAGCCGGAGAACATCGTCGAGCTCCAGACCTACTCGCTGTGCGTCGAGCAGCTGGAGCAGGGCGCGGTCGACGCCGTCACCACCGACGACGCGATCCTCAAGGGCTACGCCTCGCAGTCGCCGACCACGCTGAAGGTCGTCGGCAAGACGTTCTCGACCGAGCCGTACGGCATCGGCCTCCCCAAGGAGGACAAGGCCCTGCGCGGCAAGATCAACGACATCCTGGACGAGGCCATCAACGGCGGCGCCTGGGAAGCGGCCTACAAGGCCACCCTCGGCGTGTCGGGCTCCGACGCCGACAAGCCGGTCATCGAACGCTACTGATCAGTTCCCCGCGGCCGGTCGTCGGTGTTCCGGCGGCCGGCCGCACCACACCCACCTAGCCGAGGAAGCCGATGGACGTCCTGCTCGACAACCTCGACCTGTACGGGCCCGGGTTCCTCAACACCGTTGAGCTGTTCCTGATCTCCGCGGTCGGGTCGCTGGTGTTGGGGACGATCCTGGCGATGCTGCGGGTCGCGCCGGTCCCCGTGATGCGAGCCATGGGCACCGCCTACGTGACGATCGTCCGCAACACCCCGCTCACGCTCGTGTTCTTCTTCTTCGCCCTCGCGTTCCCGGCGCTCGGAATCGTGACCGCGGACACGTTCGGCGGTTCGGCGGCCAGCCTTTTCTACACCGCCGCCCTCTTCGCGCTGACCCTCTACACGGCGGCGTTCGTGTGCGAGGTCGTGCGTGCCGGTATCAACACCGTTCCGGTCGGCCAGGCGGAGGCCTCTCGCGCGCTGGGCCTGACGTTCGGCCAGATGCTCGGGTCCGTGGTGCTGCCGCAGGCCACCCGTGCGGTCGTGCCGCCGATGATGAGCACGATGATCGCCCTGCTGAAGAACACCACCATCGCGGCGGGCTTCTCGGTGTTCCAGGCGGGCTCCATCAGCGCCAACCTGGCGGAGCGCGGCGAGAACCAGCTGATCGGCCTGCTCTGGGTCGCCGGGTTCTTCGTGGTGCTCGTGATCCCCATGACCCTGCTGCAACGCAGCCTTGAGAAGCGGTGGAGCATCGCCCGATGAGCTCGGTCCTGTTCGACGTCCCCGGGCCCCGGGCCCGGCTGCGCCACCGCCTCTACGCGGCGATCGGCATTCTCGTGCTGGTCGCGGCCATCGGCTTCGTGCTCTACCGGTTCGCCGATACCGGCCAGTTCGAAGGCCGGAAGTGGTCCTGGCTCGAGTACAAGAACATCCAGCTGACCCTGGGCGAGGCGCTGCTGAACACGCTCAAGGCGTTCGCCCTCGGCGCGGTGTTCGCCCTGCTCTTCGGCGCGATCTTCGCGGCCGGCCAGCTGTCGGACCACAAGGTCATCCGCGTGCCCTCGATGGTGGTCGTCGAGCTGTTCCGCGCGGTGCCGCTGGTCGTGCTGATCTTCGTCTTCCACTACGGCGTGTCCCTCGGTTCGCCGCTCTACTCGGTGGTGCTCGGCCTGACGCTCTACAACGGCTCGGTGCTGGCCGAGGTGTTCCGCGCGGGCGTGCTGTCGCTGCCGCGCGGGCAGAGCGAGGCGGCCTACGCGGTGGGCATGCGCAAGACGCAGGTGATGAGGCACGTGCTGCTGCCGCAGGCGGTGCGGGCGATGCTGCCGGCGATCATCAGCCAGCTCGTCGTGCTGCTGAAGGACACCGCGCTCGGCTTCCTGATCACCTACGACGAGCTGCTGGACTTCGCGCGCGACATCGGCAGCCAGTTCCAGTTCGGCCGGCCGCTGGTGCCCGTCACGATCATCGTGGCCGCGGTCTACATCTCCATGTGCCTGCTGCTGACGTGGCTGGCGACGTACCTGGAGAAGCGCAGCCGGCGCGACAAGAAGGTCATCGCGCTGGAGAAGAAGCCCGCCGAGGACGTCGTCGCGGCGGCGGTCTGAGCGTGGCCGCGCTCGCGGCGTCCGGCGCGTTGTTCCTCGACGCGCCGGGCCGCGTGCTCGTGGTCGAACCGGGCGAGACGCCACGCGAGGCGTGCGCCCAGGAGTTGCTGGAGGGGCTGGGCCCGGCCGTGGAGCCGGGCCCGCTGCTCGTGACCCCTACCTCGAACACGGGCTAGTAGCGCAGTAGCGCGCCCACGCCCTCCCGCAGCTCGGCGACATCGGTGACGACCACCTGTGCGCCGGTCGCCGCCGCGGCGGTGCCCAGCGCCTCGTCGGCCCGGTGCTCGCCGACGTGCTCGACGCCGAGGCCGAGCAGGTCCTTCTCCCGCAGCGCGAGCTGCGCCGGATCGTCGCCGGACCACACGGTGCGGTCGCCGAGCGCCGGGTCGGACACCAGCAGCGCGGCCACCTTCGCCTCGCGCAGCGCCTCCACCACGGGCGCCAGGCCCTGCACCGCGCGGCCGTCCGGGCGGCCTGCCTCGGCGGTGAACTCCTCCACCACGTCGTTGTCCAGGTCGAACTGGTACTGGGTCACGAGGGACTGCACGGCGTGGTCGAACGCGGCGTCGTCCGCGCCCTCGGCCAGGGTCGCGCCCTCGACCTCGATCAGCACGTCACGGCACCGCGGGCTCAGCTCCTCGCGCACGTCCGCACGTGCCTGCACCTCGCCACCCAGGACCAGCAGCCGGGCGTCCAGGCCCGTCACCAGCCGGTCGACCTCCGCGGCCACCAGCGCCGCGTTGCGCTTGGTCGTCTCCTCGACGGCCTTCTGCAGCCGCCGGTGCGACCAGCCGCCGCCGGGGACCTTGTGCAACGGGTGCTCGTCGCCGTGCACCTCGTCGTGCACGTCACCCGTGCGCTCACCGCGCCCGTCGTACCCGTGCAGGTCCGCGCCCGCCCGGTCGACCAGCACGACGACGTGCGGCACGGCGGGTTCCATCCAGGTGGCCAGCGGCAGCAGGTGCGGCAGGTCCGACCAGCGCACGGTCTCCACGGCGGGCGGGCGCGGCAGCACCCGGTCCAGCAGCAGCCTGCCGTGGGCCGCGACGAGCGCCCGACCGGACTTCCCCGGCACCGGCGCCAGCACCGCCTCCTGCATCGCGTCCAGCGTGGCGTCGTCCGCGCCCTGCTTGGCGAGTTCCTCGCGCACCCCGCGCCAGCGCAGCTCCATGGCCTTGGCCGCGTCCTCGGTGTCGTGCGAGGCGTCCAGGTAGACCGACGCGAACGGGCCGCGTTGCCTGACCAGCTCTCCCAACGAAGACATGTCCATTGGCCTCGGCTACCCGATCGCGCGCCGCGTAACCTCGGGGTCATGGTGGACGAACCGGGTGCGATCACCAGGGTGCAGCAGAACGCCGTCGACCACCTGCTCAGGGTGGGGATCAACGGGTTCGGGCCGTTCAAGGGCGCCCGGCAGATGGCCGTGGAGGCGTTGGACAAGGGGTTGACGCCGGAGGAGGCGATCAAGCACCTGATCCGGACGCACGTGGCGGCGGCGGGCGTGCAGGGTTTCGCGACGAACGTCGGCGGCCTGATCACGCTGCCGGTCACCCTGCCCGCGAACCTGACGGCGTCCTACCTGGTGCAGACGCACCTGATCGCGTCGATCGCCGCCGTGCACGGGCACGACCTGGACAGCGACGAGGTGCAGACGGCGATCCTGGTGTGCCTGCTGGGCAACGCGGGGACCGAGCTGCTGAAGAAGGCGGGCATCCGGGTCGGCTCCAGGCTCACCATGAACCTGATCGAACGGATACCCGCCCAGCTCATCCGCGAGGTCAACAAGCGCGTCGGCTTCACCCTCCTGGCCAAGTACGGCACGACCAAGGCGACGGTCACCCTGGCCAAGGGCGTGCCGCTGGTGGGCGGCCTCATCGGGGGCACGTTCGACGCCGTCACGACCGGCGCCGTGGGCACCTTCGCCGCCCGCTTCTTCACCGAACGCGACGAACCACCCGCGGTCGTGGACGGCACCGTGATCGAGGGCGAGATCGTGGACATCCGGGAGTGATTGGCCCAACGCATCGGCCTGGAGTTGGCCCTTAGCGTGGGCCAATCGGGCACCTAGCGTGACGTCCCATGGGGACGACGAAGGTGCTCGCGGTCGCTCAGGTGGCCAACTCGGTCGGCGACGGGGCGTTCTACGTGTGCTCCGCGCTCTACTTCACCCGGGTCGTGGGCCTGTCGGCGACGAGTGTCGGGGTGGCGTTGACGGTGGCCTGGGCGGTCGGCGCGGTGGTCGGGGTGGGGTTCGGGCACCTCGCCGACCGGGTCGGGCCGAGGCGGGTCGCGATCGGGTTGGCGGTCGGCACGGCCGGTGCGCTGGCGTCGTTCCTGGTGGTCCGCTCGTTCTGGGCGTTCGTGGTGGCCGCGTGCGCCTACACGTGCGGTCAGTGCGGGTTGGCCGCCGCACGGCAGGCGTTGCTGGCGGGGCTGGTCGGGCCGGAGCGGCGGACGCGGGTGCGGGCCGTGCTGCAGTCCGTGGTCAACGGTGGGCTGGCCGTGGGCGCGGGGCTCGGCGGGGTGGCGTTGCACGTGGACACGGCGGCGGCGTACCTGGCGGTGTTCGCGTTGGACGCGGTCGGGTTCGTGGTCGCGGCGGTGGTGCTGCGCGGGGTGCCCGAGGTGGTGGCGGTGGCCCGGACGGGACGGCTCGGGGTGCTGCGGGACCGGCCGTACGCGCTGGTGGCGTTGCTGAACTCGGTCCTCTTGCTCTACATGCCGATGCTGAGCCTGGTCGTGCCGCTGTGGGTCGTCGAACGCACCTCCGCGCCGAAGTGGGTGGTCGGCCTGCTGTTCGTGCTCAACACCGGCGCGGTGGTGGTCGGGCAGGTGCGGCTGGCGCGCGGCGTGACCGATCTGCGCACGGCGGCACGGTCGGTGCGGCGTGGAGGGGTGTTGTTGCTCGCGTCGTGCGCGGTGTTCGCGTGGTCCGCAGGTGTACCCGATCGGGTGGCGGTGGCGGTGCTCGTCGTCGCGGCGGGCATCCAGGTGGTCGGCGAGATGCTGCACGGCGCGGGTTCGTGGGAGATCGGCTTCGGCCTCGCGCCGGCCGACAAGCAGGGGCAGTACCAGGGGTTCTACGGCACCGGCACGGCGGTCGCGCGCACCGTCGGCCCGTTGCTGCTCACCACCCTGGTGCTGGGCGGGGGAGTGGTGGGCTGGCTCGTGCTGGGCGCGCTGTTCCTGGCCGCCGCACTGGCCATGACGCCCGCCGTGGCGTGGGCGCGGCGGGCGGGATCCGCGCCGACCGGTAAAAGGATTGGCGCGGCGGCGGAAACCACGCTAACGTCATGACCATGTTCTTCCAGATCTACCTCTGAGGACTTCTTCCTCCAGCGCCGCACCGGCCTCGGGCCGTGCCGCGCCCTTCTCCTGGTGGCCCCAGCGGCTCTTCACGCGACCCTGTCGAACCACGGGTCGTAGTCTTCTGCACGCCTCGAACACCGAGGAGGCGAACGCATGCCCACCATGCGCAACGAACCGCCACACGACGGTCAGCCGTCCAACCGCGCCGCACGCCGCGGCGCTCGCTCGTCCGGCGCGGTGCAGCCGCGTTTCGGCGGCGGCCGAGCCGTCGTCAACCCGCGCCAGTACGCCCTGCGTCGTCGCTGACCAGCGACCTCGCCACACCCAGGAGGCAGACATGACCGATCAGGACGTTCCGCAGGTCGAGGACGGCGAGCAGGACCAGCCGGAGCAGACCGAGGTTCCGCTCAACCGCGCGGCCCGCCGCGGTCACGCCCAGAAGAACGACGGCGTGAACAAGATCCCGGGCCGCCCGCACCAGAACACGTTCGTCGGCCGACGCGTGTTCCGGCGCACGAGCGGCGGCTGAGCGACGACCGGCACGCGACCGCTCGACTAGTCTCCGGTGCGCTATGAGCGCACACCTGGTGAGCCCGGAGCTGGTCGGGCGGTCGGCCGAACTCGGGCACCTCGCGGGCGCGTTCGACCACGCGCCCGCGACGGTGCTCGTCGGCGGTGAGGCGGGTGTCGGGAAGTCCCGGCTGATCGACGACTTCACCGCCCGGCTCGACGCCACCGTGCTGCTCGGCGGCTGCGTCGAGCTGGACGGGCTGCCGTTCGCGCCGTTCGTCGCGGCCCTGCGCGGTGTCGAGGTGACGGACCGCGAACGCGCCGACCTCGCGCCGCTGCTGCCTTCGTTCCAGGGCGAGGCGACGGGGGACGAGGCACGCCCACGGTTGTTCGAGGGCGTGTTGTCGTTGCTGGGCAGGCTTTCCGAGCAACGGCCGGTGGTCCTCGTGGTCGAGGACGCGCACTGGCTGGACCGCTCCAGCCGCGACCTGCTCGACTTCCTGGTGCGCAACCAACGCGCGGTGCCGCGGTCGGTGGTCGTGGTGACCTACCGGTCCGACGAGCTCGGCGGCCCGGTGCGGCCGCTGCTGGCCGAGCTGAGCCGGGTGCCGTGGGTGCGCCGGTTCGAGCTGCCCCGGCTGTCCGCCCGCGACGTGCGCGCCCAGCTGCGCGGGATCCTCGGCGCGGAACCGGATCCGGTGTCCGCGCACGCCGTGTTCCGGCGCAGCGAGGGCAACCCGCTGTTCGTCGAGGCCCTCGTGGACGGCGAGGCGGAGCTGTCGCTGGAGGAGTTGCTGCTCAGCCGGGTCGAACGGCTGGAGCCCGCCGCCGTCGCCCTCGTGCGCGCCGCGGCTGTCGGCGGCCGGCGCGTGTCCCACGACGTCCTGCGCGAAGTCCACGACGTCACGCCGATGCGGTCCATTGTGGACGCCGGCGTGATGGTGGTGGACGGCGACGGCTACGCGTTCCGGCACGCGTTGATCCGCGACGCGGTCTACCGGCGGCTGCTCCCCGGCGAACGGGTCGAGCTGCACGCGCGGTACGCCGCCGTGCTGCCGAGGTCCGCCGCCGCCGAGTTGGCGCACCACCGGTACGCGGCCGGTGACGTCGCGGGCGCGGTGTCCGCCGCGTGGGAGGCCGCCGGCATCGCCCGTCGCACGTTGGCCTACGCCGAGCAGCTGGCCATGCTCGACCGCGTCCTGTCCTTGTGGGACGACGCCGCGCACCTCGACGTCGACCGGCTCACCGTGCTGGAGGCGGCCGGTGAGGCGGCGAGCCGCGCGGGGGAGCACGAGCGCGGCGAGGAGCTGACCAGCGAGCTGTTGGCCTGCCTCGACCCGGCGGTCGAGCGGATCCGGTACGCGGCCGTGGTGGAGCAGCGCGGTCGGCTGCGGGCCCAGCTCGGCAGGCCGGGCGCGCTCGAAGACCACCGCGAGGCCGTGCGGCTCGCGCCCGAGGGGCACCCGATCCGCGGCTACCTGCTCAACTCGTTGGCCGCCCGGCTGATGGCGGTCCCGCGCCCGGACGAGGCGCGCGAGGTCGCGGAGGAGGCGTTGGGCGCGGCCCACCACGCCGGCGACGACCCGTCCGAGGCCGCCGCGCTGATCTCGTTGGCCGTGCTTGACGCGCGGCTGGGCGACCTGGACGCGCAGCTGCCCCGGCTCCGCCGCGCGCGGGCCATCGCGGAGAACGTCGCGGCGCACCGCGTGCGGCTGCGCGCGCTGCACTGCGAGTCGTCGTTGTCGGAGGCGTACGGGCGGCTCGCGGAGGCCGAGGAGCTGGCCAGGCTCGGCCTGCGGACCGCCCGTGAGCTCGGGTTGGCGCGGTCCGCGGGCACGTCGCACGCCGTGGACCTGGCCAGGGCGTTGATCGCGGCGGGCCGGTGGGACGAGGCGCTGGAGTGCGTCGACCACGCCCTGGACCACGCGCCGCCGGCCGTCTACCACGCGCACCTGCTGTGCCTGGCGGGGTTCGTGGACGTGCAGCGGGGCGACGTCGACCGGGCCGAGTGGGCGTTGACCAGGGCGCGGGAGCTGGCCGACACGCCGTTCATCCAGGACCCGCTGCAGCTGCCCCGGCTGGAGGCCGAGGTGCGGTGGGCGCAGGGCCGGGTGGACGAGGCGGCGGCCGTGGTGCGGGCCGCGTTCGACCTGCCGCACGTGCGGGTCGCGTCCCGGTTCTCCTGGCCGCTGGCCGCGTTGGGTGTGCGGCTCGGGCTGGCGGCGCCGGACCTGCCGGTGGCCGGACCGGTGCAGGCCGCGTGGGCGTCGACGTGCCGGGGCGAGTGGCGTGAGGCGGTCGCCGCCTGGGAGGCGTTGGGTCAGCCGTTGTGGCACGCCGAGGCGTTGTTCGGGCTGGCGTCGCAGACGCGGGACGCCGACGCGTTGCGCCGTGCGGCGGAGCTGGCCGAAGGGCTCGGCGCGACGCCGTTGCGCGACCGGATCGCGGACCTGGCGCGGCGGGCGCGGGTGACGTTGACCGGCGAGGGCGCGGCGCAGCGGGCGCGGTTCGGGCTGACCGCCCGTGAGGTGGAGATCCTGCGACTGGTCACGGACGGGCTGGGCAACCGGGAGATCGGCGAGCGGCTGTTCATCTCGGTGAAGACGGCGAGCGTGCACGTGTCGAACATCCTGGGCAAGCTCGGCGTGGCCAACCGGGTCGAGGCGGCGGCGACGGCTCACAGGCTGAGGCTGTTCGAATAGGGCTCGTGCCCGATGCCCCGCCGGGTGCCTTAGACCGACCGTTGACGGCATGGAGATCTTGGGGATCGCGGGGAGCCTCCGCGCTCAGTCGTTCAACCGGAGGTTGCTGGCGGCGGCACGGCACGAGCTGCCGGAGGACGCGCGGCTGGTGGTGTGGGACGGGTTGGCAGCGGTGCCGCCGTTCGACGAGGACGCCGAGGACGGGCCGGTGCCGCCGGCGGTCGCGGGGCTGAGGGAGGCCATCGGGTCGGCGACGGCGCTGCTGATCGCGACGCCGGAGTACAACGGATCGCTTCCGGGCCAGTTGAAGAACGCGCTGGACTGGGCGTCCCGGCCGCACGGAGCGGGAGTGCTGACCGGTAAGCCCGTCGCCGTGGTCGGCGCGAGCCCGAGCCCGAACGGCGCCGCGCTGGCGCAGGGCGACCTGCTGCGGGTGCTGGCCACGGCCGGCGCGTCGGTGGTCGGCGGGCCGGTGGCGGTCGGGCAGGCGTTCCGGCGGTTCGACGAGCACGACAGGTTGCTGGACCACGATCTGCGGGAGGCGCTGGGCGGGGTGCTCGCCGAGCTGGTCGGCCGGGTGGTCGCGTGACCACCGTGCTGGAGCGCACCCGCTGGAGCGCGGTGTGGGCGGTGTCGTCCGCGATCGTGCTGGGGTCGCTCGACCTCACCGCCGTCGCGGTGGCGCTGCCGGTGCTCGGTGCCGAGCTCGACGCCGGGCCAACGGTCACCCAGTGGGTCCTGCTGGCCTACAACATCCCGTTGATCGCGTTGAGCCTCCCGGCGGGCAGGTGGCTGGACCGGGCCGGGCACCTGCCCGCGTTCCTGCTGGCGGTCGGCGGGTTCGGGGCGACCAGCCTGCTGATCGCGGTCGCGCCCAACGCGGCGGTGGTGTTGACCGGGCGGGCGTTGCAGGGGGTGTTCAGCGCGTTGATCGGCGCGCTGGCCATGCCGATCATCGCGGCCAACGTGCGTCCGGAACACCGAGCGCGCGCGATGGGGATCGTGCTCACGCTCATCCCGTTGAGCGGTGTGGCCGGCCCGGCGTTCGGCGGGTTGCTGACCGACCTGTTCGGCTGGCGGTCCGTCTTCCTGATCAACCTGCCGGTGGTGGCGCTCGCCGCGCTGGTGGGGCGGCGGGGGATCGCGACGGACGGGCGCGGGTTGCCGTGGCCGAGCGTGCGGCTGCTGGTCGAGTCCGCGGTGCTCGGTGCACGCGTGGTTCGGCTGCCGTCGTTGGCGCTGCCGCTGGTGGCGATGATGTTGGTGGTGGTCGGGGCGGGCGCGTTGCACTTCGCGGTGCCCTACGCGTTGGTGGAGCTGCCGTCGCGGACGGTCGGGTTGGTGCTGCTGGCGTTCTCGGCGGGGATGGCGGTGCTGTCGCCGATCGCCGGGGTGATCGCGGACCGGTACGGGTACCGGTCGGTCGCCGTGGTCGGCACGGCGGTGGCCTTGATCGGTACGGTCCTGTTGCTCCAGGCGGGTGATGATCCGTGGGACCTGGCGTGGCGGCTGGCGCTGATCGGGATCGGGCACGGGCTGTTCGCCGGACCCAACGCGGCGGCCGTCATGGCGCGGACGCCACCGGAGCTGATGGGCACGTCCGGAGGCGTGACGACGCTGGTCCGCACGGTCGGCTTCTCGGTCGGACCGGCGTTGGGCGCGGCGCTCGGCGGGTTCCACCAGACCGTCGTGGTGCTGGTCGCGATCACCGCCGTCGGCCTCCTCGCGACGGCCGCACAGCGGAAGACGACGTGACGGGGTAGTGCTCTCTTCGGGCACGTGATCTGCCGATCACGTGCCCGGCGAACTAGCCTGAGCTGGGTAGCAACCGGGTCTGGCGGAGATCGGGAGGTGCCCATGAGGATCGCTGACGTGTTGCGCAACAAAGGTTCGGCCGTGGCCACGGTCGAGTCGAGAGCGTCGGTGGCGGAGCTCGTCGCCGCGCTGGCCGAGCACAACGTGGGCGCGATGGTCGTGCTCGGGCCCGAGGGCATCGCCGGGATCGTGTCGGAACGCGACGTCGTGCGGAAGCTGCACGACCGGGGCGGCGAGCTGTTGGCCGCGCCGGTGGCGGAGATCATGACGAGCGAGGTGCTCACGTGCACGCCGCGGGATTCGGTCGACAGCCTCACGGTGCTGATGACCGAGCGGCGCATCCGGCACGTGCCGGTGGTCGACGACGGCGAGCTGGTCGGCATCGTCAGCATCGGCGACGTGGTGAAGAGCCGGATCAACCAGTTGCAGGAAGACCACGACCAGTTGACCGCGTACATCGTGCAGGGCTAGCCACTGGTCGCGCGGGCGTCTTCCGGCGCCCGCGCGGTCGGGCCGTCAGGTGTCGCGGTGGTAGTGCCTGCTGACCCTGGCCCTGTTGCCGCACGACGGTTTGCACCACTCCTGCCGCGGGTGGGCCTTGACGAAGTACCGGATGCACCGGGGCGCGGGACAGGCGCGCAGGTCCGCCCGCGTGCCGCCGGCCAGGAACTCGATCGCCGCCGTCGCCAGCGTCGCCAGCAGGCGGTCGCCGTCGTCGGCCGAGTCCACGTAGCGCATCCTCGGCTGCTCGTCCCACTCCAACCGCGCCGCCCGCGGCACCCGCGCGGCGGCCTCGTTGACGATCCGCAGCGCGCGTTCGACGTCCATCAGGTGCGGCGTGTCCAAGCGTTCGTGGGCCCGCGTCGCGTGCGCGAACAGCGACCGCACGGCCCAGCGCAGTTCGACCGCCCGCGCCCGCAACGCCTCGTCCGCCCGCACACCGGCCCACGCGGTGAAGCCCTCCGGCGTGGCCAGGTCGTCCGTGAGCCCGCCGTGCCCGTCGTGCCGGACCGTGCTCGCGAACTCCAACGCCAGTGCCACCCGGGCGAGTCTAGTGATAGGTTCCTAATGGGTTTGAGCTGTCTATCCATTAGGGGGAGTTGTGACGATCCAGGAGCAGGCGCTGGACGCCCACCGCAGGCTGGCCGCCGCGATCGAGGACCTCACCGACGAGCAGGTGGCGCGACCGTCGGTGCTGCCCGGCTGGACGCGCGGCCACGTGCTGGCGCACCTGGCGAACGTCACCGTCGCGCTGGCGGGCCAAGCCGAGCACGAGGGCACGAAGGTCCAGCCCTACCCCGGCGGGCGGGCCGAACGGGACGCCGCGATCGAGGCCGACGCCGGGCGTTCCGCGGCGGAGCACCGGGCCGCGATCGCCGACGCGGCCGCCCGGCTCGCCAAGGCCTGGGAGAACGTCCGCGACTGGGACACCCCCGTCTTCTACCGCGACGGCACGCTCACCGGCACGGCCTACGGGGTCTGGCGCGAGGCCGAGATCCACCTCCGCGACCTCGACCTCGGCCCCGTCACGTGGTCGCCCGAGTTCTGCGACCACGCCGTCGACTTCCTGTCCGCGCGGGTGCCCGACGGCATCCGGCTCACCCTCCAGGCGCCGGAACGCCGGTGGACCGTCGGCGAGGGCGAGGAGGTCACGTTGACCGGCTCGCGCACCGACCTGATCGCGTGGCTCGCGGGCCGTGAGCCGGACGGGCCGATCACCGGCGAGGCACCCGAGCTGAAGCCCTGGCCGTGACCGGGCGGACCCCGGTCCCTGTCACACCTCGGCGGCGTCCGTCGTCCGAGGGGCATGAGATTCCTCCGGATCGGACTGTGGTTCCTGGCCGCCGCGCAGGCGGGCGTCGGCGGCTGGGCGTTGCTCGCGCCGCAGGGCTTCTACGACGGCTTCCCGGCGCCCGGTCACCACTGGGTGGCGATGTTCCCGCCGTTCAACGAGCACCTGCTGCGTGATTTCGGCAGCCTCAACCTGGCGTTCGCGGTCGCGTTGGCGTTCGCCGCGACCAATCTGCTCCTGGCGCGCGCAATCCTGGTGTCGTACCTGGTGTTCGCGGTGCCGCACCTGGTGTTCCACCTCGGGCACCTCGACCACATGCCGGTGGTCGACCAGGTCGGCAACGTGGTGACGCTCGCCCTCGCGGTGGTCCTGCCGATCGTGCTGCTGGTAGTCGACGCCCGACGCCCGGCTGCTGCTCCGCGCCCGCAAGGCGGCTAAGTTCGAGTGATGCTGCACGAGATCGCCGAAGCCACCAGGGGCTTCCTCGACCTGCTGGACGACAGGCAGCGGACGGCGGCGGTGCGGGACGTGGGCGACGACGACCTGCGCACGCGGTGGGCCTACACGCCGGGGCCGCGGCCGGGCGTCGGCTACGGCGAGCTGAGCCGTGACCAGCGCAAAGCCGTGCACCGGCTGCTGGCGTGCGTGCTCAGCCCGCACGCCTACGCGCAGGCCACCGCGATCATGGCGCTGGAGGACGTGCTGGACGACCGCGAAGGCGGCACCCGGGACCGGCACCAGGGCGACTACCGGACCGTGCTGCTCGGCGAGCCCGGTGACGAGCCGTGGGGCTGGCGGGTCGAGGGCCACCACCTGTCGTTGAGCGTGGTCGTGGCCGACGGACGCGTGTCGGCGACACCGTTCTTCTTCGGCGCCCACCCGGCCCGCACCACGTACCGGGGCCGCACGGTGCTCCAACCGCTGCGGCTGGAGGAGGAGTTGGCGCGCGAGCTGCTGGACCGGATGGGGCGCACGGCACGCGGGCTGGCCGTGGTCGCCGACACGCCGCCGCCGGACCTGAAGACCGGCAACGCGCGCCGGATCGGCGACCTCGAGCCGGTCGGCGTCACGCCCGCGCAGCTCGACCGGCCGGCCCGGGGGCTGCTCGTCGGGCTGGTGCGGTACTACCTCGACCGGCTCACCGGCGACCTGGCCGACGAGGAGTTCGACGCGCTGGAGCCGGACCGGCTGCACTTCTCGTGGGAGGGTTCGGACAAGCGCGGCGAGGGGCACTACTACCGGATCCAGGGGCCGGAACTGCTGATCGAGTACGACAACACGGACAACGACGCCAACCACGCGCACTCGGTGTGGCGGCGGCGGTCCGGCGACTTCGGCGAGGACCTCCTGGCGGCGCACCGCGCCTCGGTGAGGCACGAGTGACGCCCGAAGAGGCGATCGCCGAGCAGGAGCGGCTGCGGCCGTCGGTGTCGGCGGTGACGGACCCCGGGCTGGTGGTGCGGCACGTCGCCGGGCTCGACGTGTCCTACGCCGACGACGACCGGCTGGCCGCGGCGATCGTGGTGCTGGAGGCCGGGTCGTTGCGGACGGTCGACTCCGCCGTGGTGACGGGCAAGGCGGACTTCCCGTACGTGCCCGGCCTGTTCGCGTTCCGGGAGCTGCCGTCGTTGCTGGAGGCGATGGAGCGGCTGACCGTGACGCCGGACCTCCTGGTGTGCGACGGGCAGGGGTTGGCGCACCCGCGGCGGTTCGGGCTGGCCTGCCACCTCGGGGTGGTGACCGGCCTGCCGAGCGTCGGCGTGGCCAAGACGCCGATGGGCCGGTTCGACATGCCGGACGACGTGCGGGGGTCGCACACGGACCTCGTGGACGACGGCGAGGTCGTGGGGCGGGCGTTGCGGACGAGGGAAGGCGTGAAGCCGGTGTTCGTGTCCGTCGGTCACCGCATCGACCTCGACCGGGCGTGCGCCGAGGTGCTGCGGCTGTGCGTGACGCGGCAGCCGGAGACGACCCGGCGTGCGGACGCGTTGGGCCGGGCTCAGCTCAGGTAGGCCAGCTCCGGGTGCCGGCGGACGTAGGTGTCCAGCAGGCTCTTGGCGGTGGCGACCGAGTCGACCAGCGGGTGCAGGGCGAACGCCTTGAGCGCGGCCGGGCGCGTGCCCTCCATGACCAGTCGGTCCACGGCTTTGACGGACGTGACGAGGCCCGCGGCGTGGTTGGGCAGCGGGCTCACCGGCAGGGGGCGCGCGCCCGTCGCGTCCACTTCGCACGGCACCTCGACGATCGCGTCGTCGTCCAAGGTGGACAGTGTGGAGTTGTTGGGCACGTTGAGGATCAGCGTCGCCGTCTCGTTGTCCGCGATGGCCCGCATGAGCGCCATGGCCACGTGCTCGTAGCCGCCGCCCTCAAGGCTGTCGCGTTCACGCTCTTGAGCCATGTACGTCGCTTCACGCTCCAGCCGCGTGGTCTCCCAGTCCACGTCGCCGTCGTAGAAGCGTTGTTGTTGGTTGAGCAGGAAAGCACCGCGGTTGTCGCCCAAGGCCTCACGCGTCGAGTAGTAGTAGTGCAGGTATTCGTTGGGGATCACGCCCAACGCGCGCAACCACTCCGCGCCGAACATCCGGCCTTCCTCGAAACCGGTCAACGCCCCGTCGTCGGCCAGCAGGGTGGGCAGCAGGTTCTCCGTGCCCAGGTAGACGCCCTGCAACCAGCCGAGGTGGTTCAGGCCCGCGTAGTCGAACGTCGGGTTCTCCACGTCGAGCGCCTTGGCGACGCGGCGGCACAGGCCCAGCGGCGAGTCGCAGATGCCGATCACGCGGTCGCCCAGGTGGCGGGCCATGGTCTCGGTGATCAGCCCGGCCGGGTTGGTGAAGTTGACGACCCAGGCGTGCGGCGCGAGTTCGGCGATGCGCCGGGCGATCGCGTCCGCCACCGGCACGGTGCGCAGCCCGTACGCGATGCCGCCCGCCCCGACGGTCTCCTGCCCGAGGACGCCGTGCGCGTGCGCCACCTCCTCGTCGATCGCGCGCCCGGCCAGGCCGCCGACCCGGATCGCGGAGAACACTAAGTCCGCGCCGCGCAACGCCTCGTCCAGGTCCGTGGTGGCGGTGACCGGCGGGCCGTCGCGCAGCACGTGGCGGATCGCGTTCAGCCGGTGCGCGTCCACGTCGTGCAGCACGAGTTCGGTGATGTGCTCGTCCAGCGCCTTGTGCACGAGCGGCACGCGGAAGCCGCCGCCGCCCAGGATGACCAGCCTCATGCGTCCCATCCTGCCTCGGCGAGCAGCGTCACGAAGGCCGACGCGAGCGGATCGGGCGTTTTGTGCCCGTACGCGACCAGGGTCCGCCGCACGGGCGGGTCGGTGCGCAGGACCGTGCCGTCGAACGTCTCCGGCACGATGTTGCGCGGCACGAGCGCGGGACCCAGCCCGGACGCGGCCAGCACGGGCGCCGCCGCGGTCTGCTCGGTGCGCACGGCCGCGCCCGGTTGGAAGCCGCGGGCCGCGCACTCCGCGTCGACCAGGTCGGCCAGGCCGTTGCCCGGCGCGTAGTGCACCCACCCGACGTCGGCGAGCGCACGCAGGTCGATCGGCTCGCGGTGGTGCGTGTCGGGCGGCAGGACGATCACGAACTCCTCCACGCCGAGCCGCTGCTGGAAGCCGACCCAGTTCACCGGCTCGGGACCGAGGGCGACGTCGGCCTGCCCGTCGGCCATGGCCTCCCGCAGTTCGTCGGCGTGGCGGTGCTCGAACAGGCGGATCCGCACGTCCGGGTGCTCCGCGCGCCACCGCCGGAGCACGGCGGGCAGCACGCCGAGGGTGAGCGAGTAGAGCGTGGCCACGCGCAGTTCGCCGCACTCCACGCCCGCCGTGCGTCGTGCGGCGGTGAGCGCGCGCTCCGCCTCGTCCAAGGCGGCACGGGCGTGGGGGAGCCAGGCGCGACCGGCGGGCGTGAGGCGGACGGCGCGGGGCAGTCGGTCGAGCAGCCGGGCGCCCACGGTGCGTTCCAGGGCGAGGATCTGGTGCGAGAGGGCGGGCTGGGTGACGTGCAGCAACTCGGCGGCGCGGGTGAACGACCCCTCGTCCACGACCGTGATCAAGTATTCGAACTGCCTCAACGTCATGAATTCAGCTTATGCGTTCCAGAAAGAACATGCCTTGGACTTATCACAGCAGGTCATCGGATGATCGGTCCATGTCATTGAACGAACAGGCCCGCGCGGTGCTGGAGAAGCTCGCGGGCGCGCCCGCGCTGGAGGAGCTGACCGTCGTCGAGGCACGCCAGGCGCAGTGGGGGTTCCTGGCGTTCCAGGGCCCGCCGGAGCCGGTGGCGCACGTCGCGCACTTCTTCGTGCCCGGGCCGACGGCCGACCTGCCCGCGCGGATCTACTACCCCGAGGGCGACGGGCCGTTCCCGGCGATCGTGTTCCTGCACGGCAGCGGCTGGGTGACGTGCAACCTCGACCTCTACGACGTGGCGCTGCGCGCGTTGGCCGCCACCACCGGGCACGCGGTCTTCGCGGTGAACTACCAGAAGGCGCCCGAGCACCCGTTCCCCGTGCCGCTGGACGACTCGTACGCGGCCACCGCGTGGCTGTTCGAGCACGCGGCGTCGGTGGACGTCGACCCGGCGCGGATCGGGGTCATGGGCGACAGCGCGGGCGGCAACCTCGCCGCCGCGGTGGCGCTGAAGGCACGCGGCACGCTCGACCTCGCGTTCCAGGTGCTGGTGGTGCCGGCGCTGGACGTCGACTTCACCACGCGGTCCTACGTGGACCACGCGACGGGCTACGCGTTGTCGACCGGGACGATGCGGTGGTTCTGGTCGCACTACCTCGGCTCGACCCCGGTCTCGGACCTCGCGGCGCCGTTGCGGGCGTCGGTGGACGGGCTGCCGCCCGCGTTCGTGGCCATCGCCGGGCACGACCCGGTGCGCGACGACGGCGAGCGGTACGCGGCGAGGTTGGCGGCGGCCGGCGTGCCGGTGCGGCTGCGGGAGTTCGAGGGCACGATTCACCCGTTCGTGTTGATGGACGGCGTGCTCGACGAGTACCGCGTGCTGCTGGGCGAACTGCGGACCTGGCTGGGTGCCCGGTGATGCCGCCCGCGTTGCTCGCGCTGGCCGTGGGCGCGTTCGGCATCGGGACCACGGAGTTCGTGATCGTGGGCCTGTTGCCGCAGGTGGCGGGCGATCTCGGGGTCTCGATCCCGTCCGCCGGGCTGCTCGTCTCCGGCTACGCGCTGAGCGTCGTGGTCGGCGCGCCGCTGATCACGGCGGGCGGGTCGCGGCTGCCGCGCAAGCAGTTGCTGATCGGCCTCATGGCGTTGTTCGTCCTGGGCAACCTGGTGTGCGCGGTCGCCGACGACTACGCGTTGCTGATGGTGGGACGGGTCGTCGCCGCGCTGTGCCACGGCGCGTTCTTCGGCGTGGGGTCGGTGGTGGCGGCCGGGCTGGTCGCGCCCGACCGGCGGGCGCGGGCGATCGCGCTGATGTTCACCGGGCTGACCGCGGCGAACGTGCTCGGGGTGCCGGCGGGCACCGCGCTGGGGCAGGAGTTCGGGTGGCGGTCGACGTTCTGGGCGGTGACCGCGCTGGGCGTGGTCGGGCTGGTGGGGATCGTGGCGCTGGTGCCGCCGCAGCCGCCGTCGACCGGGCTGCGCGGCGAGCTGGCGGTGTTCCGGCGGCCGGGGGTGTGGCTGGCGCTGGTGACGACGGCGCTCGGGTTCGGCGCGGTGTTCGCGTCGTTCACCTACGTCGCGCCGATGATGACGGAGGTGGCCGGGTTCTCGCCGGGCGCGGTGACGTGGCTGCTGGTGCTGTTCGGGGTCGGGCTGTTCGTGGGCAACGTGCTCGGCGGGCGTGCGGCGGACCGTCGCCTGATGCCCAGCCTGTACGCGTTCCTGGGCGCGCTCGCGGTGGTGCTGGCGGTGTTCGCGTTCACCGCGCAGTGGGCCGTGCCGGCGGCGGTCACGATCGCGGTGTTCGGCGTGTTCGGGTTCGCGACCGTGGCGCCGTTGCAGGCCAGGGTGTTGGAGCAGGCGTCGGGCGCGCCCGCGCTGGCGTCGGCGGCGAACATCGCCGCGTTCAACCTCGGCAACGCGGCGGGCGCGTGGCTGGGCGGCGCGGCGATCGACGCCGGGTTCGGCTACACCGCGCCCAACTGGGTGGGCGCGGTGATTGCGCTGGCCGCGCTCGGCGTGGCGGTGGCCGGCGGTGTCAGTGACCGAGCGCGTCGATCTCGGCCAGCAGTGACCGCTTGAGGTCGTCCGGCGCGAAGCCGGCCCGCACCCCGGTGCGGGCCAGCTCGGCCAGTTCCGCTTCACCCAGGCCGAACACCTCGTGGCACAGCAGGTACTCGCGGTCCAGGTCGGTGTGGAACATGCCGGGGTCGTCCGTGGCCAGGGTGACCGGCACGCCCGCGTCGAGCAGCCTAGGCAGCGGGTGGTCCTTGATGTCCTTCACCGCGCCCGTGCGGAGGTTCGAGGTGGGGCAGATCTCCAGGGTGATCCCCTCGGCGGCCAGCCGGCGCAGCAGTTCGGGGTCGGCCACCGCGTTGACGCCGTGGCCGATCCGCTCGGCGTGCAGCTCGTCCAGCGCCTCTCGGACCTGGTCTGGGCCGGTGGTCTCGCCCGCGTGCGGCACGCAGTGCAGGCCCGCGTCCCGGGCGACGGTGAACGCCTCGCGGAACGCCCGCCGCGGCGCGTCCGCCTCGAACCCGCCGAGCCCGAAGCCGACGGTGCCCGGCGGCCGGTGCGTGACGGCGTACTTCGCGCTGGTCAGGCCGAAGTCCCGGTCCCACAGGCCGGGGATGTCGAACACCCACGCCAGCTCGACGCCGTGCTCGGCCCTCGCCCGTTCGCGGCTGGTGGTGAGGGCTTCGCCCAGCTCCTCCGGCGCGATGCCCGCGCGCAGGTGGCTGGTCGCGCTCACGGTCACCTCGGCGTAGCGGACGTTGCGCCGCGCCTGCTCCTCGGCCAGGCCCAGCACCAGCGCGGCGACGTCGTCGCCCGTGGTGACCAGGTCGTTCACCGCCGCGTAGACGTCGATGAAGTGGCCGAAGTCGGTGAACTCGTAGAACCGGAGCAGCTCGGCCTCGTCGGTCGGCACCCCGTGCTGCGGGTGCCGGCGGGCGAGGGTGAGGACGGTGGCTGGGGAGGCTGACCCGACGAGGTGGACGTGCAACTCCACTTTGGGCAGCGCGGCGATGAAGTCACGCATGGCCCGGGCGAGTCTGCACAGGTCTCCGCCGCTGGTCAAGGGGCCGTTCGTCGGGTCTTACGAGAATGTCCATTGTGGACTTTGGGCACCCTTGACAGGGGTAGTGGCGCGGGGGAGGGTCAGCCGCAAACCTGTCCTACACATGATGGGGGTTCGGTCGTGAAGGGTGCACGGAGAGCCGCGGTGCTCGCCGCTCTGGTGACGCTGCCGCTGGGGCTGACGCCCGCGGTGGCCGGCGCCGTCGCGGAAGGCCCGGTGTTCGTCGGTGGCGAGGCGCAACCCGTCTTCGACCCGAAGGACGTGGTCCGCGAGAGCCTGTGGGTGCGCGCGCCGGTCGACAGCGACCGCGACGGGCACGACGACGAGGTCTACACCGAGGTGGTGCGCCAGAAGGCCACCGACCGCGGGCTGAAGGTCCCGGTGGTGTTCTTCAACAGCCCGTACTTCTCCGGCGGCAACGACGTGGCGAACCACGACGTCGACGTGGAGCTGTACGTGCCGAACCGCCGCGGCGGGTACGACAAGCGGGACGGCTCGCTGCTCAAGGCGGAGGCGGACGAGCGGATCGCCGCCGCCGTCGGCCCCAACCCGGCCCCGATCCGGTCCGGGCGGTACGAGGACTACTTCCTCTCCCGCGGCTTCGCCATGGTGTACGCCGAGTCGCTGGGCACCGGCAAGTCGACCGGCTGCCCCACCTCGGGCGGCCACAACGAGACCGTCGGCTCGAAGTCCGTGGTCGACTGGCTCAACGGCCGTGCCACCGCCCGTGACGCGGCGGGCGCACCCGTCGTGGCGGGGTGGACCACCGGCAAGGTCGGCATGATGGGCGTGTCGTACAACGGCACCCTGCCCAACGCCGTCGCCGCCACCGGGGTCGAGGGCCTGGAGGCCATCGTGCCCATCGCGGCCATCTCCAGCTGGTACGACTACTACCGGGCCGACGGCGCGGTGGTGGCGCCCGGCGGGTTCCAGGGCGAGGACCTGGACGTGCTGGCCGAGTACGTCTACACGCGCGAGGACCGGGAGGTCTGCAAGCCGGTGATCGCCGACGTGGCGGCCCGGCAGGACCGCGTGACCGGCGACTACAGCGAGTTCTGGGACGAGCGGAACTACGTCAAGGACGCCGCGAAGGTGCGGGCCGCGGTGCTGGCCGTGCACGGGTTGAGCGACTGGAACGTCAAGGTCAAGCACGTCTCGCAGTGGTACGACGCGCTGCGGCGGCACGGCGTCGAGCACAAGATCTGGCTGCACCAGGCCGCGCACACCGACCCGGACACGCTGCGGCCGGTCGAGTGGCGGCGCACGATCAACCGCTGGTTCAGCCACTACCTGTACGGGATCGACAACGGCATCGAGCGCGAGCCCAAGGCGACGATCCAGCGCGAGGACAAGACGACGTGGGTGGACGAGGCCGACTGGCCCGCCCCCGGCACGTCGACCGCCCGGGTGTACCCGTGGGCGGGCGGCACGACCAAGGGCGCGTTGCGGTTCGAGTCCGTGCCCGGCAACGCGGTGGTCGAGACGTTGCGCGACGACGCGTCCAAGCTCGCCGAGGACCTGATCGACCTGCCCGCCTCCGGCAACCGCCTCTCGTACGCGACGAGGCCGACCGCCGAGCCGCTCCGGTTCTCCGGCGTGGCCCGGGTCGACCTGGCGATCTCGTTCGACCGGCCCGCGGCGAACGTGACCGCGCTGCTGGTGGACCGGGCGCCGGACGGCACGTCGCACGTGATCACGCGCGGGTGGACCGACCCGCAGAACCGGGTGTCGCCGTCGCGGACCAAGCCAATCGAGCCGGGCAAGCGGTACCGGGTCGAGGTCGAGCTGGAGCCGAACGACTACGTGGTCCCGTCTGGTCACCGCGTGGAGTTCGTGCTGATCTCTTCTGACCACGACTACACGCTCCGGCCGGACCCGGGCGCGGGGCTGTCGGTCGACCTGACGTCCACGGTGGTGGAACTCCCCGTGGTCGGGGGCATCGCCGCGTTGCGCCGATCGGTTGGTTAGAAAGTAATTCACGAAGCAGACACTTCGAAAGTCTTCCACTAACGGGTGCGGCTGTGGTCGGATCGGCGCCACAGTCGTCAAGGAGGTGGCAGATGAGTCGGATCCGGCGCGCTCTGGTCACGGCACTGGTGGCGCCGCTGGTCGGCCTCGCCCTCACGCAGGGCGAGGCCGCCGCGGCGCCCGGGTTCCAGATGCCGTTCCCGTGCAACCAGGTCTGGTCGGGTCAGACCCGGACCAGTCACAGCCCGGCCAACGCCGTGGACTTCAACCGCACCAACGACCTCGGCGACCCCGTCGTGGCGTCGGCGGCGGGCACGGTGACGCGGGTGGAGAACGAGGGCAGCACCAGCTACGGCCGGTGGGTCGAGATCGGTCACGGCGGCGGGTGGCGCACCCGGTACGCGCACCTGTCCGTGCAGCGGGTGAGCGTCGGTCAGACCGTGTCGCGGGGGCAGCGCATCGGCGACGTCGGCACGACCGGCGGTTCGACCGGGCCGCACCTCCACTTCGAGCAGCGGCTCGACGGCGTCGCGCAGAGGATCGTGTTCAACGGTTCGCAGATCCTCTACTGGGGCACGCGCAACTACACCAGTCGCAACTGCTGAGTGGGTGATGGACGGTTGCGCCGTTCGGTTGGTTAGGAACTAATTCACCAACTCAATACCTGGTAAGTCTTCCACTAAGGCGGCCGGGCGTGGTCGGATGATCACCCCCAGTCGTCAAGGAGGTGGCAGATGAGCCGACGCGTGTTCGTCACGGCCTTGGTGGCGCCGCTGATCGGCCTCGTCCTCACGCAGGGCGAGGCCGCGGCGGCGCCGAACTTCCAGATGCCGTTCCCGTGCAACCAGGTGTGGGAAGGCCAGACCCGCACCAACCACAGCCCCGCGAACTCGGTCGACTTCAACCGGGCCAACGACGACGGCGACCCGGTGGTCGCGTCGGCGGGTGGCAGCGTCACGAGGGTCGCCAACGAGGGCAGCACGAGCTACGGCCGGTGGGTCGAGATCGACCACGGCAGTGGCTGGCGCACCCGGTACGCGCACCTGTCCGCGCAGAGCGTGTCCGTCGGGCAGTCCGTGCGGATCGGCCAGCGGATCGGCAGCGTCGGGACGACCGGCGGGTCGACCGGGCCGCACCTGCACTACGAGCAGAGGCTCAACGGCGTCGACCAGAAGATCAGGTTCAACGGCACCCAGATCTACTACTGGGGCACGCGCAGCTACACCAGCCGCAACTCGTGCGGCACCAGCGGCGTGACCGGCACGGTCGGCACCGACAGCGGCGCGGCCGTGACCATCCGGTCGGGCCCCGGCACGCAGTACGCCGCCGTCGGCTCGGTCGCGAACGGCGCGACGGTGACGATCGGCTGCCAGACGCAGGGCGAGACGATCACCGGCAAGTACGGCACCACCAACCTGTGGGACAAGATCGGGACGGGGTACATCTCCGATGCCTACGTGTACACAGGTTCGGACGGTCAAGTAGCACCGAGCTGCTGAGTTTCCGCAGGTCGTAGGGCCGTCCCCAGTTCGGTGGGGACGGCCCTTTTCCGAGTTGTCCACAGATCGGCGATCGCCGCCGGCCTGCCCGACCGCGCTGGTCCACTGTCGGACCCATGACGAAGCTGCTGCCGCCGACCCGCCTGCGAGACCCGGGCGACCTGATCGCCGCCGTGCCGCACCTGCTCGGCTTCCACCCGTCCGACTCGGTCGTGGTCCTGGTGGTGCGCGACCACGACGTGGCCATGACCTTGCGCGTGGACCTGCCGCCGCCCGGCGTGCCGCACCGCGTGCCCGAGCGGCTCACCGCGCCGCTGGTCGGGTGCGGGGGTGACGACGCGGTGGTCGTCGTGGTCGGCGGCGGTTCGAGCGACCCGCCCGAAGACCTGCCGCACGCCACGTTGGTGGACGAGCTGGACGACGCGCTCCACGAGGTCGACGTGCCGCTGTTGCTGGCCGTGTGGACGCGGGCGACGGCGAAGGGCGAGCGGTGGTTCGACTACCACGACGTGGGCACCTCGGGCACCGTGCCGGACCCGTCGAGCACGGCGTTCGCCGCGGCGTCGGCGGCGGACGGCCACGTCACGTACGCCAGCCGTGAGGCGATGGGCGACGTCCTGACCCCGGACCCGCCGGCGGAGCTGTCCCGCCGATCCATCCTCCTCAACCGCCTGGCCGCCGACCAGCCGCCACCGGACGACCTGACCGTGCCCCCTCGCGACCGCGAGCTGATCCACGCCGAGGTGGTGCGTGCGGCGACCCGAAAACGCCTGCTGACGGACGAGGAGGTGGCCGACCTGGCGCACGCCTTGTCGAACCCGCTGACGAGGGACGCCGCCCTGGCCTACTGCGTGGGCGAGCACGCCGAGAGCGCCGAAACCCTGTGGACCGAACTGACCCGGGCGAGCCCCGCCCCGGAACGGGCCGAACCGGCCACCCTCCTCGCCTTCTCCGCCTACGTCAGGGGCAACGGCACCCTGGCCATCCTCGCCCTGGACCGAGCCGAAGAAGCCAACCCGAACCACCGCCTGACCGAACTGCTCCGGGCGGCCCTGAACACGGGCCTGGCCCCAGACCAGATCCGCCACCTGGCCGAACAAGTAGCCGCCACCGACTGGACCGCCCCACCCACCAACCTCTGACCCGACCCGACCCGACCCGACCCGCCCGACCCGGCACCGGTCGCCGGCCACCTGCACGCCACCGACCCGGCCTCCGCTACCCGATGCCGGCGTCGACCGTCATCTCGCACGCCTGGCCACCACACCCGATGCCGTGACGGGTCTGTTGGCGCGGTCATCGGTCGGCGAGTGCTCAACGCGGTGCACTCGCCGACCGACGGAACAACCGAACCCACCACACCGAACCGGGAGGCACTCACTCCAACCTCACCCGACTACACGTCGGACTACCCGCCACCGCGCAGCACAGCCGGACGTCTGGCCGCTCCGCTGGCTCGGCTTCCCTACGTGGCCTGCCGGCCGCGGTTCCCGCCGTCCGGATGCCCGGCGCGTTCCGCGCTCACGCCAGGGTGGAGCCGTGCCCGTACCGGAACTCGGCCCCGGACCCGTAGGCGGCCAGCCCGAACGCGGGGAGGGACTTGTCCCTCTCCGTGCGCAGGTCGAACGCCAGGAACCTCTCGTACGCCGGTTCCGGCAGGTGCCGGCGCACGTCCGTGGCGAGTCGCGTGATGGTGGTGCCCAGCGTCCTGGCGCTGTGGTTGACCGTCGCCAGCACGAAGAGGCTGTCGCGCGGGTCGTCCAGCGTCCGTTCCGCCATTCCCATCCCGACGATGCCTCGGTAGAGCGGCACCGTCGAGTCGGTCCGCACGGCCATCGTCGCCATCCGCTGACCGAAGACGCAGAGCACGCCCGCCGCGCGCGGCTGGATCGCGTCCAGCGTCTCCTGCCGCACGGCGGGCGTCGCGTCGAGGTACCCGGCCACGACCGACTCCACGAGGTCGTCCAGCTCGTGCGGCAACTTGATCCCCAGGTACCCGTTGAACCGGCGGTCCAGCAGGTGTCTCACCGTGGCCATCGAGCCCCCTCGCGTGGCGCGGTGCCACCGCGACCGGGACACGAGGACCCGGGTTGTCGCGGCTAGCGCGTGGTGTAGCCGGCTGTTGATGGCGGCGACGTGGACGGTGGCCTCGTAGCGGACGGCCGCGTGGCGCTGCCTGTGGATCTGCCTGTCGATCGTCGGTGGCCGCCGCCCGCGGAGCCTTTGGCCTTGCGGTGGCCGGCCTGGTCGCGTGGCTGGTCGATGGTGGCCTTGATCCGTCGCCGCCGCCCGGGCCCGACACCAGGGTCGCCTCGATCACCGGCACGAACTGCGGGCTGTCGCCACGTTGTCCGGTAGTGACCAGCAGCGACAATGGCCGCCTGTCCTGCTCGCAGGCCAGGTGCGGTTCGCTGGTCCACCCGCCCCTCGACGGCCCCAACCCGTGGCCGTCCGGCTCGGTGCCACGGTCCGGCGTATCGGGCGGTTCCATCTGGAGATCCGCCCGCACGATCGTGGACTCCGCGCTCACGTCCCACACGATCACCCCGTCGGCGTCCGCACGGGTCTGCAACGCGGCCAGGATCGCCCTCCAGACCCCGGCCCGCTGCCACAGTCGATCGACGCCGTTTACCCCACTTCGGCGGACGCCCGGTCTGACGCCGACGGGTAACAGTGGTTGCAGCACACGCCGCCGCTCACCTCACCTTTGAAACACGCGCTAGATGCAATGCCGGTGACTTAGAGTGGTTTGCGCTGCTTGTTGGCGGAGACGGTGCGGTAGTGCGGCGCGATCCGGACTGCCTCGGCGGGGTCGCGGGTGGGTT
>NZ_LGED01000207.1 GCF_001280085.1 Saccharothrix sp. NRRL B-16348
TCGCGACCAGGTACGACAAACTCGCCGTCCGCTACAAGGCCACCGTCCACATCGCAGCCATCAACATCTGGCTACGCCACATCTGAAACACGCGCTAGGCCGGCTGCTCGGCCTTCCGACCCTTCGCCAGCCGGGCGACGGACAGCGACCCGCCGTTGAACCCGACGGCGATCGCGGCCACCCCGAGCACGAGGACCAGCTCGTAGCCGCCTTGGCCGAGCAGCCCGTTCGGCAGGTGCACGAGGATCAGCGCGCCGAGCATGTTCACCGCCAGCAGCACGCCGACGACCGGCAGCGCGACGCCGAGGACCAGCAGCGCGCCGCCGACGAGTTCGACGATCGTGGCGAACCAGGCGGACAACGTCGGCAGCGGCACGCCCATGCCCGCGAACGCGGTGGCGGTGCCGTCGAGACCCCACTCGGTGACCTTCTGCCAGCCGTGGGCGATGAAAACCGCCCCCACGCCGATGCGGCCGATGAGCGCTGCCACGTCCTTGAGCATTGCGTTTCCCCTTCGTGTCGACGGTTGAACGCACCCGACGTTATATGAACTTTCAACCAGTTCCCGGGTCGCGGGCCGGGTTGACAGCGACTCGACAGGGGCGTAGAAAACCAGTCAGTTAGATAACCAAGTGGTTAGGTAGCCATGGCGGACGATCCCTTGAGCATCACCTTCGCGGCCCTGGCCGACCCGACGCGACGGGCCATCCTGGCGCGACTGGCGGACGGCGCGGCGACCGTGAAGGAACTCTCCGAGCCGTTCGCGATGAGCGGCCCGGCGGTGTCCAAGCACCTGCGCGTCCTCGAACGGGCGGGGCTCATCACCCGCGGCCGTGACGCGCAGTGGCGGCCGTGCACGCTCGACGCGACGCCGTTGCGCGAGGTCACCGAGTGGGCCGACGACTTCCGCCGGTTCTGGGACGACAGCTACCGCCGCCTGGACAGCTACCTCGACCGGATGAAGGAGCAGGAAGATGACCACTGACACCACCGTTTCGTGGACCACGCCGTCCGCCGTGGAGGTGGCGTTGACGAGGACGTTCGACGCGCCGCAGAAGCTCGTGTTCGACGCGTTCACCAAGCCGGAGCACGTCGTGCACTGGATGCTCGGACCCGAGGGCTGGACCATGCCCGTGTGCGAGATCGACCTGCGGCCGGGCGGGCGGTGGCACATGGTGTGGCGGCGGGCCGACGGCAGCGAGATGGCGATGACCGGCGAGTACCAGGAGGTCACGCCCTGGTCGAGGACGGTGCAGACCGAGTCGTGGGGTCCGGGGTGGGCGTCGACGGTGAACACGACCGAGTTCATCGCGGACGGTGACCGGACCACGGTCGTGCAGACCATGAAGTACCCGTCCCAGGCCGACCGCGACCGTGCGTTGGAGACGGGGATGAAGGACGGCGCGTCGATCAGCTACGAGCGGCTGGCGGCGTACCTGACGTCGGTGGGCTGAGCGCGTCCGTTCGGCGGCAACGTGCACCGATCGGGTTTGACGTTCACGCGATGGGGTTACTGAGCGGTGGACCTTCGTCGCGCGATCGTTCGACCGGATCGGTGGACATGCTGAGTTCGTACTTCGAGTCCGTGCGGACGGGGTTCGCGGCGTTCGTCGGCGTCGGCGCGCTCGTGCTGCTGCCGTTGATCGCGGTGCACTACTACCGGTTCGGGCGGGTGGAGCCGCGTCGGGCGGTGGTCCTGTACGGGCTGCTGGCGTACGGGCTGGTGGCGCTGGCGCTGATCTTCCTGCCGTTCCCGTCACGGGTGTGCGCGGGTGGGGAGATGCTGTCCACCACACCGTTCCGCTGGGTGACGGACATGCGCAACAACCTGGCGGCGAACGGCCGTTCCGGGGTGGGGGCCGTGGTCACGTCCACGGTGTTCCTCCAGCAGGCGCTCAACGTCGCCCTCTTCGTGCCGCTGGGCGTGGTGCTGCGAAAGGCGTACGGCCGCGGCCCGTTCGCCGTGATCGCGATCGGGTTGGGGATCTCGCTGGCCGTCGAGGTCGTGCAGTACACGGGGAACCTGGGCGCCTACCCGTGCCCGTACCGCATCGCGGACATCGACGACCTGATCTCCAACACCACCGGTTCACTGCTGGGCTGGATGATCGCCCCGGCGGCACTGGTCGTCCCGGCCGTGCCGCGGGCGGACGCGTCCACCGCCCCACCCGACACCGTGACCGTGCCGCGCAGGCTGTCGGCCCTGGCGGTGGACGTGACGATCCTGATCACGGCCACCCACCTGGTCTTCAACGACAACCCGTGGTGGCTCATGGCCCTGACCGTCGCGATCCGCATCGTCCTACCGGCCGTCACCGGCCGAACCCCGGGCGGCTGGCTGCTGCGCTACCGACTGCGCCGCGCCGACGGCACCCCCGCCAACCCGTTCCGGATCGCCCTGCGCGAACTGCTGGGCGTCACGGGCCTGATCACCTACACCGCCTTGGCCCCGAGCGCGTGGTGGTTCGCCGTGGACCTGACCGTCCTGGCCTTCTTCGTCCTGGGCACGTTCGCCATCCCGGCCTTCCGCCGGGACCAACGGAGCGTGCCCGACCTGGCCGCCGACACCCGCGCCACCTCAACCAGCCCCGCCACCGCCCTGACCGGCCCTTAACCTCATCCCATGGGGCCACTGTCGGACGACGAGTACCGCACCTTCTTCACCCTCCTCCACCGCTTCTGCGAGGAAGAACTGGATCAGGCGGAACAGTTCTCGGTGCCCACCAGGTTCGGCGACGTCTACGCACACTTCAGCCGCGACCCTCTCGGACCGGCCGACGCGTACACGCCGTTGGGGGACACGAAGTTCTGGAACCCGTCGGGCGGCCCGGCGCGGGAGCCGGGCCGCCCGAGGCTCTAGCGGCCGAGGATGGTGCGCGACATGACCACGCGCTGGATCTGGTTCGTGCCCTCGAAGATCTAGATGATCTGTGGCGAGCACTTCTTCCACCTTCGACTACTCCCCCGCGCCCCATCCTGATCAGGCTCTTTCCGTTGGTGACTGTTGGCTCGATTTACAGCGGTGGCTGACCGAGCTGGTGGGCGACTTGGACGGGCCTGCGGTGCTTCACCTGCCTGCTCCGAGCGGGCCGACTTCAGCGTAGGGCTCACCGAGCGCCGACTGCCCGACCTGGAGGAGTTCCGGTCCGCGAGATGAACACCGACGGGCCCGCAGCTGCATCGGGCCAGTAACGCCCGACATCGAGGGCCGACTTCACCCATCAACAGCCTCACTCACACGAGTCACGCATGAGCCGATCGATCCGCATCGCCGCCAGCACGTCCGGGGCGATCTTCTTTGTGTCGGCGTTCGTCCTGTACGTGGCACGGTCGGTTGATGTGGCGCTGTCGTGGCTGCTGATGTTCGTGTCGGTCGGCGTCGGCCTGCTGGTCGGCGTGCTCTCGACCGCAGGACAGGCGGAGTTGGGACAGCCGAGCACCTGAATCCTCGGCCTCCAGACAGCCCAAAACGCGCGCGGCGCGGGCTATCCAGACGATCACCTCGCAGGGACGGGCACCCGGCTACGCCGTCGTCGGTTTGGTGCAGGACCCGCACAAGGAAGTCGTGTCCTTCCGGCACCTGTTCACCACCCGTGTGGCGCTGCGGCTGGACGAACCACAGCAGGTGGACATGGTCCTTGGCGACGGTGTCCGGCAGCGTGGCGCAGCTGCTCACGAGGTCAGCGAGAACACGCCCGGTGTCGCGTGGGTGAAGCAGGACGGGCAGCGGGAGCCGGACCGGGCTCGGGCCTTCCACGTGACCGACGCGGACCTTGTCGAGCTGGTCGTCTATCTGGCGAACGCGATCGTGCACGACTTCCCGAATCGACCGGACGGCACCGAGGGGAGGGCGGCGGCATGAACGGCGAGACTCGCGCTGAGCGGATGCGTCAGCCCATCGCCCTGGACGTGGCCAAGGCTGCCGCCGAGAAGTACGGCGTCTGCGTCCGGCCGTTCACGATGGAAGTGGAGGATCGGGCCAGCTACGAAGTCCGGTACGTCGCGGTGCCCTGCGGGTCCACAGTGGAGAGCGTCTGTGCGCCGTGTGCGAAAAAGGCCAAGGCGTTGCGGATGGCGCAGTGCCGCGAGGGCTGGCACATGACCGAGGAACCGGACTTCACCGCGCGTCAGCCGTCCCAGGACGAGAAGGGGCTGATGACGTTCCGGGCGGACCTGGTCAAGGCGTACCGGGACGCTGTTGAGGCCGGTGAAGCGGGTGACGCCGACGAGCTGCGGGAGGAGATCCACAGCGTTGACGCGGAACTTCGGCAACTCGGCGTGCGGGGTCGGTTCCCCTCGCCCGACGCGCCTGGCAAGCGGCCGGTGAAACGGTCCACGAAGCGGCGGCAGGATGCGCCGAACCTGCCTCGGCGGCGGGTCGAGAAGCGGACGGTGGGGCGTGAATACGCGGGTGGGTTCCGGCCGTCGATGTTCGTCACGCTGACGCTCGACACCTACGGGCGGGTGCGTGATGACGGCCCGCCGGTCGATCCGGACGGCTACGACTACCGGCGGGCGGCTCGGGACGCGGTGCACTTCGCCTCGCTGGTGGACCGGTGGTGGCAGAACCTGCGCCGGGTCGTCGGCTGGGACGTCCAGTACTTCGCCACCGTGGAACCGCAGAAGCGGGCGCCGCCGCACCTGCACGCGGCGGTCCGCGGTTCGATCCCGCACGAGACCATCCGACTCGTCACGGCGGCGACCTATCACCAGGTGTGGTGGCCCAACCACGACGAACGCGTCTACGGCGGCGACCACCTGCCGGTGTGGGACGCGCGGGCGGAAGTGTTCGTCGATCCGGACACCCGGTAGCCGCTGACGGCCTGGGCGGACGCGGTCGAGGCGGTGGAGGAGCCGGCGCACGTGGTCACCTTCGGGCGTCAGGTGCACTCCAAGGGCATCCTCGGCGGCTCGGAGGAGGCCGGACGCCACATCGGCTACCTGACCAAGTACCTCACCAAGTCCATCGGCGAGGTGGTCGAGCAGAACACCGACCGGCAACGCAGGCACGGGGACCGCCTGGCGGACGAGCTGGCCGTGACGCCGTGCTCCGACCGGTGCCCGGTGTGGCTGCTCTACGGCGTCCAACCACGCGGGGCGGGCTCACGCACCACGCCGGGGCACTGCAAGGGGCGGGCTCATCGGCGGACCACGCTCGGCCTGCCCGGCCGGCGGGACCTGGTGTCACGGAAGTGGTCGGGCAAGACGCTCGCCGACCACCGGGCCGACCGGAAACGGTTCGTCATCGAGGCACTGGCGGCAGTCGGGATCGAGAAGCCCGAACCCGACACGTCCCAGCTCGTCTGGCACAAGGTCCGACCCGGCGACCCGAACGTGCCACCACGGGCACACCTGCTCATGCACGCCATCGCGGAACGAACGCGGTGGAAGGCGGAGTACGACCGGGCGATGCTCGCGGCCGGTGAGCCTCCTGAACTTTCGGCAATTTCGATAGCGGCTTGACAGCCTTGGGGGGAAGTCATGACCAGCATTGAGCCTCTGTGGGGTGTGAAAGAGGTCTCGGAGTTCTTGGGTGTCCCGATCAAGATGCTCTACCAGTGGAAGTGGCAGCGCATCGGTCCGCCCGTGAAGAAGGTCGGGAAGTACCTGCGGTACGTGCCCGCAAAGGTCCGCGCCTGGGCTGAGCAGCCCGACGAACAGGCGGCCTAGAAGTTTCGGCAATTCGGAAGACAGGAGAAGTGTGCCGTGGGGCATGTCCAAGATCGCTGGTGGAAGGAGGTCGAGGACCCGGTCACCAAGAAGGTGACCAAGGTCAAGACCTCGGTGTACGGACAAGGGCTCCGCTACCGGGTCCGCTACCTGGACCCGAGCGGGGTCGAGAGGAGCAAGAGCTACCCGGACAGGCAGAAGAAGCGTGCCGATGACTTCCTCTTGGAAGTGGAGTCCAACAAACTTGAGGGCAAGTACATCGATCCGAAAGCAGGCAAGCGCAAGTTCAAAACGCAAGCCGAGAACTGGATCAAAGCGCAGTCTCCCGATACCGCAACTCGGGAGGCGATCCAGAGTCGGCTGGACAGCCGGATTTACCCGCACTTCGGTGAACCGCCAGTCGACAAGATCAAGCCTGCAACCGTCCGCGAATGGCTCGGTGTCTTGGAACAGGAGCGGCTAAGCGAGAACTACAAAACGGTGCTGTTCACCATCGTGTCGTCGGTGATGGACTCGGCCGTTGAGGACAAGCTGATCACGGAGAACCCGTGCAAGGCCAAGACCATCAAGCGGCCCACGTCGGTCAGCCCGGACATCCTCGTCTGGCCGGAAGACCGCGTGTTGGAGATCGAGGGGGCGATCGAACCGCGTTTCGCGATCATCTGCCCTCTCGGCGCCGGCTGCGGTCTCCGGCAGGGCGAATCCTTGGCCTGTCACCGGACGACGTGGACGACGCTGGGATGGTGCTGCGCGTCCAGCGGCAACTGAGGGTGGTGCGCGGTCAGCTCGTGTTCGCGCTCCCCAAGGGCGGGAAACGGCGGGTAGTGCCGCTGACCTCTGGTGTCCTGCGGGCGATCAGGGAGCACATGCGGCTCTTCCCGCCGGTCGAGGTGACTTTGCCGTGGAAGGACCCCGAGGGCGATCCGGTGACGGTCCGACTGCTGGCCACTGGGGACGGCGGGCGGCTCTACACCGGTGACCTGTTCCACAAGGTCGTCTGGCTGGGTGCGTTCCGGGAGGCAGGTCTCATCTACCGCAAGCGGGCGGACGGGATGCACGCGCTGAGGCACTTCTACGCCTCGGTGCTGCTGTCGCAGGGCGTGTCCATCAAGGAATTGGCGGAGTACCTGGGGCACTCGGATCCAGGCTTCACGCTCCGCACGTACACGCACCTCGTCCCGTCCAGCCACGAGCGGGCACGGCAGGCGATCGACGCGGTGTTCGGCCCGCAAATTTACGACACCGCCAGACCGCAATAAAATCGCACCCTGCACAAATTAGACCAATTCAGCGAGGAATATTCCATGCATACACCAGGGCATTGTGTAGAATCAACTCACCTTTAATGTAAATTTCCACATTGTCACGCCTGTGGTAAAACTGTAGATAACGCTCACTACTGCCCGCCACAACATTACCCACGGCCCCCGCAAAAAACAGCCACTTCAACATCTCATTAGCCTGCGCGACGTTGCCATCCGAACCCTCTAGAAAATCATCCGAAAATTGACGGGCAGTGAATGTGGACTTACGAAGATGCCTAAGCGTAGAGATTGCCCGCGCCGCTAGATCACCTTCCTCTCGTAGGCCAACAAGCTCGTTCGCAATAGCCTCAACAAAATACTTGGAAGCATACCTCAAGGCACCTTCACGGATAACCTCATTAGATAGCTTAGCGCCCGGCCTATTAGAAGATTTCTGCTCGCCTTCAACCTCACGTATGTACTCAAGCAACCGGAGCAGATCACGTGGAGTATGCCTCGTTAGATCCAAAAGATATGAGTATATATCGCGCCACTTAGGAGACTTGTCACCCAATTGAACATCTTTAGGGAAAAAATCCTGGACGACGGCCAAAACACGCCCGTCCAGCATTGCGGAGGCTTTCCTGTTAACAAGATCAAATAGACTAGCCTGCCGGGGGTTACCCGACAGAACCCGCCAGTCCAAGTCAATAGAAAGGTCTTGGCGCATCTTGCCAGCGTCGGGCAACTGAAGCCGGGTAAATATGTCGTTGCGGAGCAACAGGACAACCCGTGCCTGCGATCCACCATCGCCTAAAATGTCATACACTTCGTAGGCCGCCTGCAAAAGGCTTGCTATGGCAGAAGAGTAATTCGGATCCGTCAGATATATCGAATCAAGCCCATCAAGGATGAGCATATACGTGTGACCAGACGAGTCGGAACTAAGGATTCTATCTTCAAGGTAATTGACCACATGGTAGAGATTGAAGCTTTCGGTTCTTTCCCTGGTGTATACGTTACCAAATCCAGGCAGGGTAAGTTTGTACGTAGTCTTAGTCGCACCTAGTACCGCCGCCTTCGGAGAAGCGGACATGAAGCCCAGGCGTCGAAGCTCATCGACAAGTTGAAGAACTTGAGGATCCCACTGAAAAGGATGCGACTGATCCTTCATGATGATTTCGAGCAAGCCTGTGTAAAGCAACAACTTCCATACAGTGATAACCCGTCCAGGCCCACCGGGCTCCCCCGTTTTAACCTTGTCCATCTGATCAAAAGGGAGTGTACTTAAATCCCTGATCTGCACAAAGCCAGTCTGCATGTCTTGAGTTTTATCCAAGTACGCAGCAAACGCAGATTTGCCAGCCCCCTTGGGGCCCAAAAGGAGAAATTTCTGCCCAGATTTCAGTAGGGACATGGCATTATTTCGATCCACAAAGCTTTTTACGAATTGCTCCGGCGCTTGACGCGCTTCTCGTCGACCATCAGAAAGGCCGAAGTAAAGGTCGCGGTACAGCACCATCGGAGCCTCCAATGTCGTTGGAACGCAGAGCTTACCCTCCGAGAAGCTCCCTCCCGGTATAGTGACTACAGATCTGCGGACGCTTGCTCTGGCGGCCTTCGCGTACTCCTACATGGCGCTTCACGAGTGCACACCACGGGCGGCCCGACTCATCTACCGCAAGCGGACGGACGGGGTGCACGCGCTGAGGCACTTCTACGCCTCGGTGCTGCTCTCCCAGGGCGTCTCGGTCAAGGAGCTGGCGGAGTACCTGGGCCACTCCGACCCCGGCTTCACGCTCCGGACGTACACGCACCTCGTCCCGTCCGGCCACGAGCGGGCGCGGCTTGCCATCAACGAGGTGTTCGGGTCTCAAGATCACGGCCTGGAGGCGGCATGATCATGGAAATCATGCGTCTCCAGGCCGTGGTCAAGATCGTTGATCTAGCGGCTGAGCAGGGCGCGGGACATGACGACGCGCTGGATCTGGTTCGTGCCCTCGTAGATCTGGGTGATCTTGGCGTCACGCATCATCCGCTCCACCGGGAAGTCGCGCGTGTAGCCGGCGCCCCCGAACAGCTGCACGGCGTCCGTCGTGACCTCCATCGCCACGTCCGACGCGAAGCACTTGGCCGCCGCCGTGATGAAGCCGATGTTCGGCTCCCCGCGCTCGGCCTTCGCCGCCGCCACGTAGACCATGTGCCGGGCCGCCTCGACCTTCATCGCCATGTCGGCCAGCATGAACTGGACGCCCTGGAACTCGGAGATCGACTTGCCGAACTGCTTGCGGTCCTTGACGTAGGCCACGGCGGCTTCCAGGGCGCCTTGGGCGATGCCCACGGCCTGCGCGCCGATGGTCGGACGGGTGTGGTCCAGGGTGCGCAGCGCGGTCTTCAGGCCGGTGCCCGGTTCGCCGATGATGCGGTCCGCCGGGATCGTGCAGTTCTCGAAGTGGATCTCACGGGTGGGTGAGCCCTTGATGCCGAGCTTCCGCTCCTTCGAACCGACGACGAAACCCGGGTCGTCCTTGTGCACGACGAACGCCGAGATGCCCTGCGACTTCTTCGGCGCGTTCGGGTCCGTCACCGCCATGACCGTGTACCACGTCGACTCGCCGGCGTTCGTGATCCAGCACTTCGTGCCGTTCAACACCCAGTGGTCGCCGTCGAGCCTGGCGCGCGTGCGCATCGACGCCGTGTCCGAACCGGCTTCCCGCTCGGACAGCGCGTACGACGCCATCGCCTCGCCCGCCGCGATGGACGGCAGGACCTGCTGCTTGAGCGACTCCGACGCCGACAGCAGGATCGGCATCGTGCCCAGCTTGTTGACCGCCGGGATGAGGGACGACGACGCGCACACGCGCGCCACCTCCTCGATCACGATGCACGTCGCCACCGAGTCGGCACCTTGGCCGTCGTACTCCTCCGGCACGTGCACGGCCGCGAAACCGGACTTGACCAGCGCGTTCAACGCCTCGACCGGGAAGCGCTCCTGCTCGTCCACGTCCGCCGCGTGCGGCGCGATCTCCTTGTCGGCCAGTGACCGGACCGCCTCGCGCAGCGCCTCGTGCTCTTCGGCGAGCTGGTAGGTACCGAAGCTCGGGTCCACGTTAAGTTACCTCCCGGTAGGGCGTCCTACCCGGATGTTAGCGCGCGTTCACTCAGTTCGCCGCTGTGCCGTCCGCAACAGCCCGCAGCGCCGCGTCCTTCTCCAGCACCAGCTCGGAGAGCGACGCCTGGAACGCCTCCATCCGCTTCTGCAGCTCCACGTCCGCCGCCGCCAGGATCCGCACGGCCAGCAGCCCCGCGTTGCGGGCGCCGCCGACGGACACCGTGGCCACCGGCACGCCCGCGGGCATCTGCACGATCGACAGCAGCGAGTCCATCCCGTCCAGGTACTTCAACGGCACGGGCACGCCGATCACCGGCAGCGCGGTCGCCGACGCCACCATGCCGGGCAGGTGCGCGGCGCCGCCCGCGCCGGCGATGATCACCCGCAGTCCGCGCGACGCGGCCGTGGTGGCGTAGTCCAGCATCCGCTGCGGCGTGCGATGCGCCGAGTACACGCCGACCTCGTAGGTGACGTCGAACTCCGCCAGCGCCTCGGCCGCGGCCTTCATCACCGGCCAGTCCGAGTCGCTGCCCATGATCACGCCGACGTGCGTCACTGCTGTCCTCCGTGGATGTCGTACCCGTCCAGCCACACGCCGTCGGACAGCCAGTGCGCGGCGAGCCTCGCCCGCTGCCGCACCTCGTCCATCCGCTCACCGAGCAGCGTCACGTGACCGATCTTGCGGCCCGGCCGCTCCGCCTTGCCGTACAGGTGCACGTGCGCGTCGGGGAACCGGGCGAACAGGTGGTGCAGCCGCTCGTCCGGCCCCATCTCGGGCGCGTCGTCCGCGCCGAGGACGTTCGCCATCACGACGGCGGGCGCGGCGAGGTCCGTCGCGCCGAGCGGGTAGTCGAGCACGGCCCGCAGGTGCTGCTCGAACTGCGAGGTCCGGGCGCCTTCGATGGTCCAGTGGCCCGAGTTGTGCGGGCGCATGGCCAGCTCGTTGACGACCAGCCCGTCGGCGGTCTCGAACAGCTCGACGGCCAGCAGCCCGACCACGCCCAGCTCGGCGGCGATCTTCAGCGCCAGCTCCTGCGCCTGCTCGGCGACGGCGGGGTCCACGTCCGGGGCGGGCGCCAGCACCTCGACGCAGATGCCGTCCTGCTGCACGGTCTGCACCAGCGGCCACACCGCGCCCTGGCCGAACGGCGAGCGCGCGACCAGCGCGGACAGCTCCCGGTGCATCGGCACGCACTGCTCGACCATCAACGGCGTGCCCGCGGCCAGCAGCTCCGGCACGACCCGCTGCGCGCTCTGCGGCGTGTTGAGCATCCACACGCCACGGCCGTCGTAGCCGCCGCGCACCGCCTTCAGCACGCACGGCCAGCCGTGCCGGGCGCCGAACTTGAGCACGTCGGACGCGTCCCGCACGGCGGTGAACGGCGGCACCGGCGCGCCCATCGCGGCCAGCCGCTCGCGCATGACCAGCTTGTCCTGCGCGTGCACGAGGGCCTCGGGCCCGGGGAACACCTTCACTCCGTCGGCGACCAGCGCGTGCAGGTGCTCCTGCGGCACGTGCTCGTGGTCGAACGTGATGACGTCGCACGACTTGGCGAACGCGCGCAGCGCGTCCAGGTCGGTGTGCTTGCCCAGTTCGACGTCGCGCGCGACGAGCGCGGCGGGGTCGGAGTCCGACTCGGCGAGCACCCGCAGCGACTGGCCGAGGGGGATGGCGGCCTGGTGCGTCATGCGGGCGAGCTGGCCGCCGCCGATCATGCCGACGACGGGGAGACGAGTTCGGGAGTCCACGGTTTCGTGATTCTACCTGCACAAACGCGGTGCTCCAGACCGGGTGCGGAAGCCCCGCGCGCTCCCGGAGCGCGCGGGACCCCCACGGCGGGGGCCGCCGCGGTGCGAAGGCGGCGAGCCCGGTCCCCGGTCAGATCCGACGGGCCCGGCGCACCCGCGCGAAGGCCAGCGCGAGCAGGCCCGCGGCGAGCACGAGGAAGATCGCGGACTCGAACAGCTGGAACGGCACGAGCCGGTCCGCCGGGTGGTACTGCGTGAAGAACAGCACGTTGTTGTCGTTCATGCACTTCGCGTAGGCCGCCTGGTCCACGGTGTTCGAACACGCGGGGTAGTCGACCTCGTTGCCCGCCGCGTCCGAGAACCCGCTGTTCACCACCCACGAACCGTCACCCGGGCCGTCCCACTGCTGCCGGTAGGCGTCGTACGGCTCCACTTTGAACAACGGCGTCTGGAAGTTCGGCCGCCACAGACCCGCCACGACGACGCGCACCCCGATGAACGCGCCGAGGGTGAGGCCCATCGACAGCACCGTGCGCCGGGTGACCGCGCTGAACGCCAGCCCGAGCGCGAAGCCGAACGCCGCGTACGCCGTCTGGACCAGCGGCACCGCCTCGAACGCCGGCATCGCGAACAACTCGAAGACCGGTCGGTCGGACGTGGCGTTGATGCTGTCGACCAGCGCCCTCGCCGCCAGGCCGACACCCACGGCCACGGCCACGGCGGGCACGCCGAGCAGCACCACCTTGCCCGTCAGCCAGCGGGTCGGGGTGATGTCCTGGCTCCACACCACGAGGTGGGTGCGCTGCTCGTACTCGCGCGCCAGCACCGGCGCCGCCCAGAACACCGCGATGGCCAAGCCGGTCGCGATCGGCGCCAGCATCACCACGCTGCCCAGGCTGATGAAGCGCCAGCGACCGAACAGACCCTGCATGTCGCCGGTGGCGTCGACCCGCCACACGAGGACGAGCGCCAGCGCGACGACCGCGGCGGCGCCGGCGACCAGGCCGGCGATCGCCCACCGGTGCTGCCGCCACGTCAGCCACGCCAGGTCTCCCCACCCGACGCCGGCGCGCTTGGCCACCGGCACGACGCCGGTAGTGGTGGCGGTCATGCGCGTGCCCCCTTCCGGGTGGCTTCGAGCTGCGCGAGCACGTAGTCCTCCAACGTCAGCGGGCGCTCGACCCACGGACCCGCCACCACCGGCCGCGGCTGCCCCTCGGGCAGCTCGACCAGGAACGTCGACTGGTTGTCGGTGTGCCGCGCCTCCACGATCCCGCCCAACGCGGGCGGCGCCTCCGAGCGCGGCCCGGTGTAGCTGACGTGCCTGCCGAGCAGTTCGTCCAGGTCACCGCCGGTCAGCAGCCGGCCGTGCGCGAGCAGCAGCAGGTGGTCGGCGACGCCGGACAGCTCGGCCACGACGTGCGTGGACAGCAGCACGGTCATGCCGGTCTCGTCGACCTCGCTGAGCAGTTCGGCGGTCACCTCGCGCCGGGCCAGCGGGTCGAGGTTGGCCAGCGGCTCGTCCAGCATGAGCACGTCCGGCCGCGAGCCGATGGCCAGCGCGAACGCCACCTGTGCCTGCTGGCCGCCGGACAGCTTGCCGCACGGCCGGTCCAGCGGGATCTCGAAGCGGGCCAGCCAGCGGCGAGCGCGGGCCTCGTCCCAGACGAGGTTGAGCCGCGCGCCGAACCGCAGCATGTCGGCGGCGGAGAAGGTCCGGTAGACCGGCTTCTCCTGCGAGACGAACGCCACCCGGCCCGCCGCGCCCGCCGACCCCTCGTCGGCGTCGAGGAGTCCGGCCAGGACGGTCATCAACGTCGTCTTGCCGGCGCCGTTCGCGCCGACCAGTGCCGCCACGCGGCCCGCGGGCAGCTCGAACGTGCACTCGCGCAACGCCCACTTCGCACGGTAGCGCTTGCCCAGCCCCTGCGCCCGCACGGCGACCGCGGCGCCGTCGGTGGTCTCGACCGCGGTGCTCACAGGACCGCCACCCCCTCCCCTGAGGTTGTCTGATTGCCGCCCTCGTCGGCGGTGAGGACCGAACGCACCAGCGCGTCGATGTCCTCGCTGTCCAGCCCCGCTTCGCGCGCCTCACGGACCCACACGGCGAGCCGCGTTCTCAGCGCGGCCATCACCTCCGGGTCGGTCGAGCCGAGACCGGCTTTGACGAACGTCCCCGAGCCCTGGCGCGCCTCGACCAGGCCGGACAGTTCCAGTTCGCGGTAGGCCTTGAGCACTGTGTTCGCGTTCACACCACTCCTCGCGACGACGTCGCGGACGGTCGGCAGCCGGTCTCCCGGCCCAAGCCAGCCCAAGCGCAGCGCTTCCCGCACCTGGCGCACGAGCTGGAGGTAAGCGGGGAGGCCACTGGACCGGTCGATGCGGAACTCCACCCGGCGCCTCCAAATTGTGTCACTCGACTAAGACACTGACACAGTGTCCGGAACACCTGGAGGTTGTCAAGGGGATCACCTCCCGGCGGTCACCCGTGGACCGAACGCGCCACGCCCGGTGGGGTGTCGCCGGTACCGCGTCCGTGACCGGCACGACGTCCACCTCGACCAGGCCGGGTCGTTTACCGCCACGATGGTTGTCCTCGCCGCTCGGGAATCCCGTCCGGCACTTTCACTGGACGGTGCACGAAACCCGGAACGGAAGGAAAGCGAATGAAATTCGCACGAATCCTCGTCGCCTTTGTCGCGACGGTCTCGGCGCTTCTCGTCGCGCCGGCCTCCAACGCCGCCCAGCCCGACACGCGACAGGATCTGTGGGTGCTCCAGAGCGACACCGTGAGAGACGATGTGTGGGACCAGACAAACTGGGCCTGGGACCCCGACTACCCGGTAATCGCCCACCCGCGCCATGGAGGGGCCAACCAGCAGTGGTACTGGCCCGGTGACGACACCATCAGGAACAAGCAGTACGGATGGTGCGTGACCTCGCTCGACGGCACGTTGGCGGGCCGGGACTGCGGTGACTTCGAAGACCAGCGGTGGACTTTCGAGCCCCGCGAGGATTGGCGTGTCTGGAAGATCGAGCTGCAAGGCACCAACCTCTGCGTCACGCACAACGGCACCTACAACGCGCTGATCCTCACGAGGTGCGAGGAGGATCGGGTCGACCAGAAGTGGATTATCACCAAGGCATAGCGAAAGGCACTCGGCATCCCCCACCGCTCATCAGGCGGGCCTGAAAGTGGGAGCCCGGCGCACTGGAAAAGCAGGCGCCGGGCTCCTGTGGGGGGAGGGGGTCTTCAGTTGTCGGACGCCGGACAGGGGGTTCGGCGCCCGGGTTCTCGGCGCCCGGTGCTCAGCGGCGCCCGGTGCTCAGCGGCCGAGCCCGGCGATCAACGACAGCGCGTCGTCACAGGTCGGGGGCAGTTCCTCCAGCCAGACCTCGACCGGACCGGACCGCGCCACGTGCGGGTCGACGGACAGCCGGTCCGCGGCGAGCACCCGCAGGTTGCTCACGGCCCGCGCCAGGTGCCGGTCGCGGCGCAGCAGCACGCACGCCACCGAGGACCCGATCGAGGCCACCGTCTCGCCACCGTCGAACACCTCTTTCAGCGCGTCGGCCAGCAACGTCATCGCCACCACCCGCGACCACCCGGACGTGCGGGTCAGGTCCAGCGCCACGAACACCAGCACGTGCTCCTGGCTCCCGGCGACCCGCGCCTCCGCGTACACCTCGCGCAGCCTCGTGCGCAGGTACGCGGACGTGGCCAGGCCCGTCAGCGGGTTCTCCGCGGCGCAGGTCGCCGCACGCCTGGTCATCACGTCGCCCCAGCCCAGCGCGGTGGACCGCAGCATCCGCGCCGGGATCGCGTCCACGCTCGGCGACACGATCCCGGTCGAACCCGGCGGCTCCGCCAGCACCGCGTGCAGCGCCGCCAGGTCGAGCAGCGTCTCCGCCAGCCCGGCGCCCGCCTCGGCACGCGCGGCGCCGAGCCGGTGCAGCGCCGCGCTCGCGTCGTCCTCGGCCAGCACCGCCCGGCACACGTCGTCCACCTCTGCCAACGGCCAGTCCGCCGGGAACGCCCAGCCCGCGGCCATCGTGGCGGTGCGCCACCTCGACCGCAGTGCCCGCGACCCTTCAGCGCCGGAACGCCGTGTGACCGCTTCCCGAACACCCACCCGGATGCCTCCTCGACGTCGGTTTCCGTCTACGAGACGACGCCGCGCCTCAGCCATGACGGCATTAAGTCCACCCAGTCGGGGGGTTCTGGGTGACGGTGTGCGACTCCGTACGTCACACTGGCGCCGCGCGAGGAGGGAAGAACACGTGGCGACCGTTCCTGCCGAAGTCCAGGGACCGAGCGACGCGGAGCTGATCGACTCCGTGCGCGCCGGGGACACCGACGCCTACGGGCAGCTCTACGAACGCCACGTGTCGGCCGCGTACAACCTGGCCCGCCAGCTCGCCAGGTCGTCCGCCGAGGCCGATGACCTGGTGTCGGACGCGTTCGCGAAGGTCCTCGACACGCTGCGGGCCGGGCGCGGGCCCGACTCGGCGTTCCGCGCCTACCTGCTCACCGCGCTGCGCCACACCGCCTACGACAAGACGCGCCGCGACCGCAAGCTCGAACTGGCCGACGACGTGGCCGAGGTCGCGCCCGAGGCGACCAGCGTGCCGTTCAAGGACACCGCCGTGGCCGGGCTGGAGCGGTCGATGGCGGCGCGGGCGTTCGCCCGGCTGCCCGAGCGCTGGCAGACCGTGCTGTGGCACACCGAGATCGAGGGCCAGTCGCCCGCCGAGGTCGCGCCGCTGCTCGGCCTGACCGCCAACGGCGTGTCCGCGCTGGCCTACCGCGCCCGTGAGGGCCTCAAGCAGGCCTACCTGCAGGTGCACCTGGCCGAGACGCAGACCGAGCGCTGCCGCGCCACCGTGGAGCGGCTGGGCGCGTGGACGCGCGGCGGGCTGTCCCGGCGGGAGACCACGCAGGTCGAGGCGCACCTGGACGAGTGCACGGGCTCGTGCCGGGCGCTGGCCGCGGAGCTGGCCGACGTCAACGGCGCGCTGCGCGGGATCATCGCGCCGCTGGTGCTCGGCCTCGGCGCGTCCGGCTACCTCGCCGCGGCGGGCGCGGGCACCGCCAAGGCCGCCACGGTCGCCGCGGCGGCAGCGGGCACGGGTGGCGCCGCCGGTGCGGCCGCGTCCGTGCCGCGCCAGTTCCTCGTCACCGCCGCCTCGGCCGCCGCCCTGGTGGTCGCGGTGGCGATCGGCCTGGCGTCCGGTGGCGAGCAGGAGGTGCCCGCCGCGCAGGCCGCCCCGGTGGTCACCACCCAGCCGGCGCAGCCGACCCAGCCGGCGAACCCGCCGCCGACCAACCCGCCGCCGCCCGCCACCGTGCCGTCGACGGAACCACCGCCGACCACCGAGCCGGCGCCCCCGCCCGTGCCCGCCCCGACGACGACGGCACCCACCACGGCGCCCACCACGACACCGCCGGCCGAGCCGGAACCCGAACCGGAACCCGAACCCCTGCCGACGCCGCCGAGCCTGGTGCCGGTGGTGCCGAGCGGGTTCGTGCTGACGCCCGGCGAGGACCCGGTCGACCTGCCGATCACCGTCCGCAACTCCGGTGAGACGGCGTCGGAACCGGCGAGCGCCGCGCTGGACCTGCCGCCCGGCGTCCGGTCCGTCGGCCCCGCCGCGTCGTTCGCGGGCGGGCGGCTGGTCCGGCTCGACGGCGCGGCCGACCAGACCGTGGCCTGCCCGGCGGGCACCGGCACCGTGACGTGCGCCGCCACGCAGGGCATCGCGCCCGGCGGCACGGCGACGTTCGTGTTCCGGGTGCAGGCCGACCACGACGCCACGACCGGCCGGATCACCGGCACGGTCAGCGCGGGCGTGTCGCTGAGCGTGGCGATCGCGGTCGACGTCGAGGTGCGCCCGGCGCGCGACGACCTGGAACTGCTGGTCCACAAGTGGCACCCCGGGTTCTGGGACCCGCGGCTGGACATCAAGGCCACCAACACCGGCGGCCGGGCGGGCGACCTGCGCCTCGTCGTGGAGTCCGACGAGCACATCGCGCTGGTCGCGCTGTGGCCCGGCTGCGACCGGTCCTGGAACCGGGTCGTGTGCGAGGTGCCGCTGGCGCGCGGCGAGTCGTTCCCGCTGACGGTCTGGGCGATCGGCTCGCCGCACCGCGACGGTGTGGTGCGGGTCTCGGCGACCCTCGGCACCGCGTCCGAGCAGGTCGAGGTGCCGATCTCCATGCGCCCCGGCGAACCGCACGAGCCGGAGCCGCCGGTGGTCACCACGACACCGACGCCGCCGACGATCACCCGCTCGACGCCACCGACGACCACCACGACTCGGCCGACCACGCCGACGACGACCACCGGACCGTCGACGACGACTCCGACGAGCCCGTCGGCGCCCACCACCGAGCCGTCCGCGCCGACGACCACCCACCCCACTACGGAACCCACGACCGCGCCGACCACGACCACTCCGCCACCCGCCCGTGACGAGCCGTGTCGGCCGAGGCCACCGTGGTTGCCGCCGGACTGGATCGACTTGTTCCCCGGGCACTGCCGCACCCCTTCGTGATCGTTCGATCACGCGGGTCGGTAGCCTGCCCCGGTGCTGCCACTCGTGCGCAGGGTCTTGGGCCTCTTGCCGGAACCGGTCCGCTTTCTGATCAACAAGCACCGTGAGCTGATCCGGTTCGCCGTGGTCGGCGGCACGACGTTCCTGATCGACAACGGCATCTGGTACGCGTTGAAGCTGACCGTGCTGCAGGACAAGGTCGTCACGGCCAAGGCCATCGCGGTGCTGGTCGCGGTCATCTCGTCGTACGTGCTGAGCCGCGAGTGGTCGTTCCACACCCGCGGCGGACGTGAGCGACACCACGAAGCCGCGTTGTTCTTCCTGGTCAGCGGCATCGGCATCGGGGTGAACCTGCTGCCGCTGTACGTCTCGCGGCACGTGTTCGACCTGCACTCGGAGATCGCCGACTTCGCCGCCGGTTCGGTGATCGGCATGCTCCTGGCCACGGGTTTCAAGTACTGGGCGATGCGGAAGTTCGTGTTCCCCCAGGCGGGCGCGCGGCCGTCGGTGCAGCCGCTGCACGTCGTGGCCGAATCACGCGAAGTGGCCTGAACAGGCCTTTCACCCCGCTTTCCGTAGACTGCCGGGGTGTCCGTAGTCGAAAACGTCGTCCTCCGCCTGCCCGAACCGCTGCGCTCCCTGGCCCTCAAGCACAGAGAGCTGCTGAAGTTCGCCGTGGTGGGCGGCACCTGCTTCGTGATCGACACGGTCATCTTCTTCGGCCTCAAGACGCTCGTGCTGAGCGAGAACCCGGTCACCGCGAAGATCGTGGCCACGCTGGTGGCGACCATCGTGTCGTACGTGCTCAACCGCGAGTGGTCGTTCAAGACCAGGGGCGGACGTGAGCGACACCACGAGGCCGCGCTGTTCTTCCTCGTCAACGGCATCGGCATCGCGCTCAACTCGATGCCGCTGTGGGTGTCGCGGTACCTGCTGCACTTCCAGGAGCCGCACGTGTCCAGGCTGGGCGAGGAAGTCGCCGACTTCGTCAGCGCGCAGATCATCGGCACCCTGATCGCCATGGTGTTCCGCTGGTGGGGCTACAAGAAGTGGGTCTTCCCCGAGGCGGACTTCCGGCCGCGGCGCGTGACGCGGGCCTACGACCGCCCGGAGGACGACGACCAGGCGCAAGGCCACCTCTGACCGGAACGCGGCAGGGTCCGTGGACACCGGACCCCGTCACCGGCCTCCGTCGGGCGCCTGACCGGCCGCGCAGGCGATCACCAGGCCGGCGGAGGGCGAAGGTTCCCGCCGCCACACCAACTCCAGGTCCGGCGCGGGCACGCGGTCCGCGAACGGGATCATCACCGCGTCCGCGGGCAGGTGGTCCCCCAGCGTGCGCGGCACGAGCTGGTAGTTCTCGCCGGCCGCCAGCTCGTCGAACCGGCGCCAGCCGGGCAGCCGCGTGTCCTCGACCTCCGGGACGTGCCCGAGCGCGGACAGGAGCGCGGCGCGGTAGCCGGGCATGTGCCGCCGCGACAAGAGCAGGCGACTGCCCACCAGGTCCGCCGGGGTCACCGCGGCGCGGCCCGCCAGGGGGTGCGCCGCCCCGACGACCACGATCAGGTCCTCGCGCTGGAACGGGATCCGGTCGAACTCGGGGCGCTCCGGCACGCTCCGCGACAGGACCAGGTCGAACCTCTTCGCGAGCAGCCCTTCCACCAGTTCCACCGACCACCCCTCGACCTGGTCGACGGTCAGGTTCGGGTGGCGCTCGCCGACGGCGTCGACGAGGCGCGGCACGGCCCCGTACGCGGCGCTCGTGACGAAGCCGAGCCGCACGGAGCCGAACTCGCCGCGCCCGGCCGCCCTGCTCCGCTCGAGGAGCCGGTCGGCGTCGTCGAGGATCCGACGCGCGGACGCCACGAACTCCCGGCCCGCCTCGGTCAGCCCGGTCGGCCGCCGGGTGAACAGGGTGACGCCCAGAGCGCGTTCCAGGTCGCCGACCTGGCGGCTGAGCGCGGGTTGCGCGACGTGCAGCCGGTCGGCGGCGCGCTGGAAGCCGCCCTCGTCGGCGACCGCGACGACGTAGCGCATCAGGCGCAGGTCGATCGACATGCCCGGAGCGTATGTGGGCAGACCGAGGCGGTATTGGCGGTTCCGGCGAACCGGCGCCGAGACTGGTGGCCGGTGTCGATCAACGGAGGTCGGATGATGCGCAGGCGTGACGTGCTGGTGGCGGCGGCGGGACTCGGTGCGGCGGTGCTGCTGCCCGGGACGGCGACGGCCAGGCCGTTCCCCACCGAGTTCGCGTTGCCGGACGGGTTCATGCCGGAGGGCATCGCGATCGGCGCGTGGCCGACGGCGTACTTCGGGTCCCGCGCCGACGGCGCGATCTACGAGGTGGCGCTGGCCACCGGACGCGGCCGGGTGCTCAGCGCCGGTACGGGCACGCCGTCGCTGGGTCTCAAGGTGGACTCCGCGCGGCGGCGGCTGTTCGTGGCGGGCGGCTCCGGAGGCGACGTCCGGGTGGTCGACGCCTTCTCCGGTCGCGTGCTGGCGAGCTACCGGCTCACCGACCGGGAGTCGTTCGTCAACGACCTGGTGATCACCCGCGACGCCGTGTGGCTGACCGACTCCTTGCAGCCCGTGCTGCACCGGCTGCCGCTCGGGCCGTTCGGCGCGCTGCCGCACCGGTCGGAGATCACCTCGCTGCCGTTGACCGGCGACCTGGTCCACGTCCCGGAGGTCGCCAACGGCAACGGCATCGTGACCACCCCGGACGGCCGGGCGCTGCTGGTCGGCCAGACCTCCACCGGCAAGCTGTTCCGGGTCGCGCCGGATACGGGCGTGACCGCCGAGGTCGGCCTGGGCGGTCACCTGCTGCCGCGCAACGACGGCCTGCTGCGCGAGGGCCGGCACCTCTACGTGGTGCAGAACCGGGTGAACCTGTTCACCAAGCTGGAGCTGAGCCCGGACGCGAGCAGCGCCAGGGTCGTGGCCGTCGTGACGGACCCGAGGTTCGACGTGCCGGCCACCGTCGCCGCCTGGGGCAACCGGTTCTACCTGGTCAACGGGCGGTTCAGCACGCCGCCGACGCCGACCACGACCTACGGCGCGCTGGCGCTGGACAAGTTCTGACCGGTCGGTTCAGCGGCCTTCGGCCAGCACCTTCAGCGCCGCGTCGTGCAGGTGGCCGTTGCTGGTCAGCACGGTGCCGCCGTCGAACCTCGCCACGCCGCCGAGGTCGCTGAACCGGCCACCGGCCTCCGTGACCAGCACCTGGAACGGCGCCACGTCCCACGCGTTCACGATCGGCTCCGCGGCCAGGTCGATCGCGCCCTCCGCGACCAGGCAGTGCTGCCAGAAGTCGCCGAACGCCCGGTTCTCCCAGCACGCGTCGACCAGCGCCAGGTACGCCTCGCGAGAGTGGTACTCGACCCACGTGCCCAGGTGCGTGGTGGACAGGTAGGCGTCGGAGAGGTCGCGGACCGCCGACACGGAGATCTCCCGCACACCCGACGCGTCCGACGTGTGCGCGCCGCCGCCCGTGGCCGCCCACCAGCGGCGGCCCAGCGCGGGGGCGCTCACCACGCCGACCACCGGCGCGCCGTCGACGACCAGCGCGATCAACGTCGCCCACACGGGCACGCCGCGCAGGAAGTTCTTGGTGCCGTCGATCGGGTCGACCACCCACGCCCGGCCGTCGCCCGCCGTGCCGCCGCGCTCCTCGCCGGCGACCTGGTCGTCCGGCGCCTCGGCCGCGAGGACCGCGCGGATCGCGTCCTCGACCGCCACGTCGGCGTCCGTCACCGGTGTGCGGTCGGGCTTGCGCTCCACCACGAGGTCACGGGCGCGGAACCGGGCGGTGGTGATCTTGTCGGCCTCGTCCGCCAAGCGGAGGGCCAGGGACAGATCTGCGCGAAGGTCGGGCACGCACGGGATCGTGCCACGCCTACGCTGGGTGGCGTGAGCGTGGTCTTGTTGGCCGAGGACGACCCGGCGATCGCCGAACCGCTGTCCCGCGCGTTGCAGCGGGAGGGCTACCAGGTGCAGGTCGTCACCGACGGCCCGGGCGCGCTGGACGCCGCCACGCACAGCGGCATCGACCTGCTCGTGCTCGACCTCGGCCTGCCCGGGATGGACGGGCTTGAGGTGTGCCGCCGGCTGCGCGCGGGCGGTCGCGGCCTGCCCGTGCTGATGCTCACCGCGCGGTCCGACGAGGTCGACTTCGTCGTGGGCCTGGACGCGGGCGCGGACGACTACGTGGCCAAGCCGTTCCGGCTGGCGGAGCTGATGGCCCGCATCCGCGCCCTGCTGCGCCGCCGCGCGCCCGGCACGTTGGAGGTCAACGGCGTGCGGATGGACCTCGCCGCCCGCCGCGTCACCGTGGACGGGCTGGAGGTGCAGCTGGCGAACAAGGAGTTCGAGCTGCTGCGCGTGCTGATCCAACGCGCGGGCCAGGTGGTGCACCGCGACGAGATCCTGTCCGAGGTCTGGAACGACCCGGAGCTCAAGAGCAGCAAGACCCTGGACATGCACATGTCGTGGCTGCGCCGGAAGCTCGGCGACGTGCGCTCGGTGGAGCGCCGCATCGCGACCGTGCGCGGTGTCGGTTTCCGCTTCAACACCGCCGACTGATGCGCAGCCGGATCCTGCGGGCCATCCTGCTCGCCGTCGCGGTCACCGGCTTCGCGCTCGGCCTGCCGCTCGGCTACACGGCGCTGCGGCTGGTGGAGGACGGCGCGCGCACCGACCTGGCCGCGCGGGCGCAGCGGATAGCGGCGTCCGTCGACGACCAGATCGCGAGCGGTCGGGAGATCGACCTCGGGCCGGTGGAGGTCGGCGTGCCGGAGGGCGGCCACCTCGTGGTGAGGTCGGCCGGCGCGGTGCGCGAGTTCGGCCACCGGCCGGGACCGGACCCGTTGTCGGTCGAGGTGCCGATCGCGCAGCAGGGCACGGTGCTGCTGGAGGTGTCGTCCGCGCCGATGCACACCGCGCAGTACCAGGTGGCGGCGCTCGTGGTGCTGCTGGTCGTGCTGTCGGTGAGCACCGGCACGGTGGTGGCCACGGTGACGGCGCGCAAGCTCGCCAAGCCGTTGCGGCACGTGGCGGCGCGCGCGGCCCGGCTGGGCGCCGGTGACTTCCGGCGTGACGACCGGCGGCACGGCGTGCCCGAGCTGGACCTCGTCGCCGAGGCGCTCGACCGGTCGGCGGGCGCGCTGGCGCAGCTCGTGCAGCGGGAGCGCGAGCTGGTCGGCGACGTCTCGCACCAGCTGCGCAGCAGGTTGACCGCGTTGCAGCTGCGGCTGGAGGCGTTGTCGCTGCACCCGGAGCCGGACATGGCGGTGGAGGCGCGGGCCGCGCTGGAGCAGGCCGAACGGCTGGCCGAGGTGCTCAACGAGATGCTGGCCGCGGCCAGGGCCGCCCGCGCGGTCGGCGCGGAACCGCTGGACCTGGGCGCGGAGTTGACGACCATCGCCGAGGAGTGGCGCGAGCCGCTGCGGCGGGCCGGGCGCGCGCTGCGGGTGAAGGTGCCGGACGGTCTGCTGGCCCGTGCCACGCCCGCACGGCTGCGGGAGGCGATCGGCGTGCTGCTGGACAACGCGTTGCGGCACGGCGAGGGCTTGGTCGTCGTGTCGGCGCGCCGTGACGACGGCACGGTGGTCGTGGAGGTCGCCGACGGCGGCGCGGGCGTGCCGGACGAGTTGGCGCACCACATCTTCGAACGCGGGGTGTCCGGCGGCGGGTCGACCGGTGTCGGCCTGGCGCTGGCGCGTGCCCTGGTGGACGCCGACGGCGGGCGGCTGGAGCTGTCCACCGCCCGGCCGGCGACGTTCGCGCTGTTCCTGCCCGTGCCGAAGGCCGAGGACGTGGTCGGCGTGACGTGGCGGACCGACCTCACGCCTCGCTAGGCGCGACCTCCGGCTGGGCGTCCTTGACCTGGCCGTCCTTGGGCTGGGTGTCCTGGGGCAGCACGCCGACCGCGCCGCGCACGACCTGCGCCCACACCAGCCGGCCGAACAGGTAGTGGCAGGCGACGTCCTCGCTGGTGAACGCCGCCCAGTCGTACCGGTTGCCCTGCTCGCGCCAGAAGACCTCGAAGCCCTCCTCGGTCGGCAGGAGGCACCACGTGTTGTCGGCCTCCGCGCCGATCGACACGACCTCCGCGGGCACGCCGACCGCCAGCAGCCAGCCCTGGATCGACTCCGCGTTCATGCCATCTCCTCCAGGTAGCCCAGCGCGATCAGGTCGGCGACCGGGTAGGTGGCGCGGAAGCGGGCGCCGCCGCCGGGCTGGCCGAACCACTCGGCGGACAGGGTGAACCACACCGGCAGCACCTTGACCACCCGGTAGCGGTGGTAGCCCGCGTCCACCAGCGCGGGCGGCAGCGACCGCTCGGCGTACGCGGTGCCGAGCTGGGACAGCACCCGGCCTTCCGGCCCGCCGAACCGGTCCAGCTCCACGCCGGCCGCGAGCACGCCGGCCTGGCCCGCCTCGTAACCGCCCTCGGGGAACAGCTCGCCGGGCGGCCAGGCGTACTCGGGCGGGTCGGCGCGGACCAGGAACCGGCGGTCCCAGTCGCGTTCGTGCAGGCCCGCCAACGGGTCGTAGCCCGCCAGCAGCACGGGATCCGGCGCGGCGCCGGGCGTGAGGACCAGGCGTGGCCGGTTGGCCGCGGGCACCGGATCGGTGGACACCGGACCGGCCGGCTCCTCGCCGGAGAGCCGCGACCGCAGCGCGTCCTGGCTCACGGCCCGCAGGTCGAGGCCGAACTGGGCGGAGGCGTCGACCAGGTGGCCGTCGGGGTGGCCCTGCGGCTCGAAGCGCAGGCCCGCGGCGAACGTCTCGTCCTCCGACGGCGGCGGCAGCTGGCGCGCGGGCGCCGTGCTGGGTGGCGGGAGCGTGCCGCCGGGGAACATGTGCAGCAGGAACAACGCCGCCGCTTCGGTGGCCGGCTCCGCGGTCTGCGCGGCCTTCACCGGTGGCGCGGGCGGGGTGTCGTCGCGCTCGGTCGGCAGGATCGCCGACGTGGCGCCCGCCGGGAGCGGCGGTGCGATGGTGTCGCGACCGCCGCCGAGCGAGAGGGGGACGATCGCGAACGCGAGGTCGCCGTCCTTGACCTGCTGCCCGACGGCGGCCAGGGCGTCCTTCAGGTCCTTCTGGACGTCCCTGACCTCGGCCTTGGCGGCGCTGTCGGCCTTGGCTTGGCCCTCGCTCTTGGGCTGTGCCTCCGCCTTGACCTGGCTCTCCGCCTTCGCGGCGGCTTCGCCCTTGGCCTGAGCGCCCTGGTTCTGGCTCTGGCCCTGGCTCTGACCCGAACCGGACTGGCTTTGCCCCTGGTTCTGGCCCTGCCCCTGACCCGCCGGTGTCTGGCCGGGCTGGGGTTGAGCGGCTTGACCAGCTTGAGCGGCTCGCGCCTCGGCCTTCGGCGCCGCCTGCTGCCCGGCCTGCTGGCCCGGGGCTTGGGTGTTCGCGGCGGCGTTCGCGGCCGGGCTCTGCGCGACGGCCGCCGCTGCCGCTGCCGCCGGAGCCGCCGCGGGCGCGCCACCGACGGACGGGCCGCCGAACGCCGGACCCTGCGGCCCGGCCTGGGTCGCGGCCGGAGCCGCCGGCTGGGCGGTCGCGTGCGGCGCTTCGGTGTGCGGGAGCAGCGGTCGGTCGAGGACCGCCGCCGACGACTGGTTGACCGTGCCCTCGGCGCGGGTGACGGCGGCGTCCACGACCGGCCCCGCGGCACCCAGCACGGGGTTCACCAGGTCGCCGACGAGGTTGCCGCCCGCGTTGCCCCCGTTGCCGTGGCCGGGTGCGGCACCCGATCGGCCGGGCGCGTTGTCCTGGCCCGGCGCCACGGTCTCGCCCACGTTGTGAACCGTGTCCGCCGCGCCCTGGACGGTGCGGCCGACCGTGTCGTCCACCGCGCCGCCGACGTCCTTGACGACCTCGCCCGCCTTGTCCAGCGCCGGTTCCACCACGGCGGCGAGCGGCGGCGCGACGGTCTCGACCACGTCCAGGGCCGGCTCGGTCACCACGTTCACCGTCTCGGTCACCGCGCCGACCAGACCGCCGACCAGACCGGGCGGCTGAGCACCCGGAGCCGCGCCGGAGCCACCCGGCTGCGACCCTTCGCCCAACCCGGGCGGCTGAGCGCCCGGAGCCGCGGCGAGCGGCGGCGCGACGGTCTCGACCACGTCCAGGACCGGCTCGGCCACCGCGCCCACCGTGTCGGTCACCGCGCCGACCAAGCCGCCGACCAGACCGGGCGCCTGAGCACCCGGAGCGCCGCCACCACCGGACCCGTTGCCTTCCGCCGGCCCACCGGGCAGCAGACCGTCGAGCAGACCGCCCGGCTGACCGGAACCACGTCCCGCGTCGGGCGCGTGCACGCCGGGGTTGGCGTCGACCGGCGGCTGGTGGCCACCGATCTGCACGCCGCTGTCCAACCGCACCGCGCTGGTCAACGTGTCGGTGAGGTGGGCGACGTTCGCCGCCGCGCCGCGCACCGCCGTCTCCAGCCCCAGCAACGCCGTCGGGTGCCCGGCGGTCGCGGCCTGCTGCGCGGCGTCGTTGTTCTTCGCCAGGTTCACCAGCTCGCGCACCAGCTCGACCTTGGCCGCGCCGACCTGCTCGGCCGCGTGGTCCAACCGGTCGGCCGCCGCGTTGCACCCGCGCAGCACGGCGTTCAGCGTGCCGTCCGGGGCGGTGAACTTGTTCCAGTGGCCGCGGGCCGCGTCACCGGTGGACCCGGTCATCGCGGTCAACGCCTTGCCCGCGGACCCGTCGGACTCGCCCGCCAGCGTGGAGAGCTTGGCGCCCGCCTCACGCCACGCGGTCGCGGACGCGCGCAACTTGTCCTCGTCGGCCTGGGGCCAGGAGACCCCGGCCTTGGCGGCAACCTCGGCCAACTCGGCCGGCAGCTCGATCCCCATCACGGCCCCCTGAGTCAGATCGCGCCGAGCGCGTTGCGGTTGCCCTCTTCGACTTCGCGGTACGTGCGGGCCGTCTCGGCGAAGCGCTCCCCGACACCGCCGAACCCGGCGCTCAACCCGTTCAGCCCGCCCAGCACCTCGCCCGACGGCTGGACGTGGCTCGCCGCGAAGCTCTGCCCGATCGCGTCACCGCCCCAGCAGTCGCCGATCGAGCCGAGCACGCCGCCGAGCTCACCCGCGATCTTCCCGGCCCGTTCGGCGAACGCGGTGAAGTCGTCGGCCCCCTCGGCGAGGCGGGCGAGGTCGGTCTCGAAGCCGGTCATCTCGTTCTCCTCGAAGCCTTGGCGTCGACGTCGGTCATCCACTCGCGCTGCTCGAAGTCGTCGTCGTCGACGACCGGACGCCTCCGGGCCGGCTGCGGCGGCTGGATCTCCTCGGACCGCAGGTCGGCCGTGCCGCGCAGCAACGCCTCGGGATCCGTGCCGGCGGGCAGCACCGGGCTCAACGTCCGGTAGGCGCCCTCGGCGGCCTGCGCCGCGGCTTCCCGCGTCGTGCGCACGATCAGCTCGGCGAGCTGCGCCGGCCGCAGCCGGTACGCGTTGTCGCCCAGTTCCAGGTCGGTGAGCGTGCCCTTGGCGTCGACCACGGCGGTCACCGAGCCGTCGGGACTGGTGGCCGACCCGGAGATCCGGGCCAGGTCGCGCTGCACGGACGCCAGTTGGTCGCGACTGCGCCGGTAATCGGCGAGCAGCTCGTCCACCTGGGCGCGGTGATCGGTCGTCACGGCCACCTCCGGTCTTCAGCCGTCGCCGGGCATGGTCGTCGGTCGCGCGTTGGACGTTACGACCACTACGCCGGTTCCCGCCCGTTCCAGGGAAATCCCGGCGTGGACGGCGCGGTGCACCGTTCGGGCCAACGCCGAGCCGATCACCGACCGCGGCCCGCCGTACGGCTCGACCGGGCCGTCCACCGGGCACAGCAGCACGACCGCGTCGGTGACCGTCCCGGTGCCGGGCACGCCCGCCTCGCCCAACGCCTGCGCCTTGGCCTCGGCAACGGTGGCGACCGCGTTCACCAGGGCCGCGTCCGCCAGCCGCACCGGCAGCACGCACACCGCGTTGATCGTGCCGACGCCCGGCACGTCGTCGGCGGGCGGACCGGCCGCCCACGTGGGGTGCGCGCCGATCCCGGTCGTCACCCACGACCGCACACCGCCGTCGGCCGCCGGCACCACGTCCCGCACGTCGACCGCGGTGAGCAGACCGGCGCCCGGCCCGCGCAGCCCGAGACCGGCCGCGATCTCGGCGACGTGCACGTCCGGGTCGAGGCGCGCGTAGTCCTTGGGCACGGTCGCGTTCAGCGCCCAGTGCCGCACGCCGAGCCCGCCGCCGTGCGGGCCGGACGAGATCGCCAGCATCGGCTTCGACAGCCGCCACACCAGGACGCCGGGGTGCCGTTCGATCACGGCAGGAGCCGCACGAGCGCCCGGTTCGCGCCCCGGCGCTCCACCAGCTCGAACCCCGCGTCGGTGAACATGCCCAACGTGCCGTGGTACAGGTCGCCGGAGCCCTTCTTCGCGCCGCCGGTGTCCACCGGGTAGCCCTCGACGGACCGCGCGCCGTGCGCCCGCGCGTACCGGACGGCGTGCTCCAGCAGCACGGCGCCCACGCCGCGACGCCGGGCCGTGCGGTGGATGAAGAAGCACGTCACCGACCACACGTCGGTCAGGTCGTCGTCCACCGGGGCAGCCACCTTCGTGCGCGCCAGCCGTGCGTAGCCGAGGCGGGGCGCGACCGCGACCCACCCGACCGGCCGGTCGTCGTCACCGGTCGCCACCAACCCGACCGGGACGCCGGACCGGACTCGGGAGCGCAACAGCTCCTTGTTGCCCGCCGAACCGTTGGCCCGCATCTCGGCGTTGGTCTGGAAGAACCACGTGCACCAGCACCCGGACTGCGCGCCGTTGGGCCCGAACAGCTCCTCCAGCACAGGCCACGTCCGCGGTGTCAACTCGACGACCCGCACCGCTAGCCCCGCAGCGCCCGGACCACCCGCGACGGGCTTGGCCTGCCGAGCCGTTCGGCCATCCACGCGCTGGTGTCGGCGAGCTTGTCCAGGTCGACGCCGTGGGCCACGCCCAGCCCGTCGAGCATCCACACCAGGTCCTCGGTGGCCAGGTTGCCGGTCGCGGACTCCGCGTACGGGCAGCCGCCCAGCCCGCCCGCCGACGAGTCGATCGTGCGCACGCCCGCCTGCATCGCGGCCAGCGTGTTCGCCAACGCCTGCCCGTACGTGTCGTGGAAGTGCACCGCGAGCCGGTCCACGCCGTCGAAGCCGGCCAGCAGCGCGGACACCTGCCCCGGCGTGGCCACGCCGATGGTGTCGCCGAGCGAGAGCTGGTCGCAGCCCATGTCCAGCAGCCTCTTGCCGACGCCGACGACCTGCTCGCGCGGCACGGCGCCCTCCCACGGGTCGCCGAAGCACATCGACACGTACCCGCGCACCGCCAGGCCCTCGGCCTTCGCCCGGGACACGACCGGGTCGAACATGGCGAACTGCTCGTCCAGCGACCGGTTCAGGTTGCGCCGGGCGAACGTCTCGGTGGCGCTGGCGAAGATCGCGACGTGCTCGACGCCCGCCCGCAACGCCCGCTCCAGCCCGCGTTCGTTGGGCACCAGCACCGGGTAGCTCACGCCGGGGCGCTTGACCAGGCCGGCCAGCAGCTCCTCGGCGTCGGCCAGCTGCGGCACCCACTTGGGGTGCACGAAGCTCGTGGCCTCCAGCACCGTGCCGCCCGCGTCGGCCAGCCGGTCCAGGAACTCCAGCTTGGTGCCGACCGGCACGACCTCGGCCTCGTTCTGCAGCCCGTCCCGCGGCCCGACCTCCCAGATCGTCACGCGGTCCGGCAGGCCGTCGCCGCCGACCGTGTCCGGCAGGCCGACTTCACGCGCGCCCATCTGTGACCCTGTCCTCCGTCCGGTGGTCGTCGGCCGGGTTGTCGTTGATCTCCCGGTACAGCATCGAGTGCACCTTCTCCACCCGCGGGATGTCGTCGAACTCCAGCGGCTCGTCCGAGGCCGACTCGATGATCAGCGTGCCGCAGCCGAGCAGCCGGTCCACCAGCGTGTGCTCGAAGCGGACGCTGTTGACGCGGCCGAGCGGGATGTCCAGCCCGGTGCGCTTGAACACGCCGATCCGGTACATCACGCGCTCGCTGGTGACGATGAAGTGCGTGGTGCGCCAGCGGATCACCGGCGCGACGGTCAGCCAGGCGACCAGCACCAGGACGACCGCCGCGAGCGCGATCCAGGCGATCGACGCCCAGCTGAAGTCGGACACCTGCACCGCGAGGTAGGCGCCGACGGCGACCGCGACGAGGAGCACGAGCACCGGGACGACCAGCGTCTTCCAGTGCGGGTGCCGGTGGATCACGACGTGCTCGCCGGTGCTGAGCAGGTCGTCCGGGTAGGCCACGACGGTCCCTTTCGGTGGCTCGGCTCGCCTCGGGTGCGGCTCGCCTCACCGTACCCGGAGGTGCACCACGTCCCCGGCGGAAACCGAGTGGTCGGCGCCCTCCTCGTCGCGCACCACCAGCGTGCCGTCGGACTCCACGTAGCGGGCCGTGCCGAGCAGCGACTCGCCCGCGGCCAGCTCCACCCGCACCTGGCGGCCGAGCGTGCCGCAGTGCCGGCGGTACTCCTCGCGCAACGACGGCTCGTCGCCGGCCGCGCGCCGCCACCGCTCCTCCACCGCGGCCAGCTCGCGGAGCAGCGTGATCGCCACCTCCGTGCGGTCGAGCGGACCGGCGTGGTCTTCGAGGCTGGTCGGCACGAGTCCGCCCGCGCCGGGCTCGACGTCGTCGGGCAGCTTCGCCACGTTCAGCCCGATGCCGACGATCACCGCCTGCGCCACGCCCGCGGTGGTCTCGGCCAGCACGCCCGCCGCCTTGGCGTCACCGACGAGCAGGTCGTTCGGCCACTTCAGGGACGCCTCGACTCCGACGCCGCGCGCCGTGCGGACCAGCGCCACGCCCGCGAGCAGCGTCACCCACGGCAACCGGGCCGGCGGCACGCCGGTCGGGCGGAACAGCACGCTCAGGTAGAGGCCGCCGGGGGGCGACGTCCAGCCGCGGCCCCGTCGTCCCAGGCCCTCGGTCTGCCGTTCGGCGATGAGGACGGTGCGGTCGTGCGCGCCGCGGTTCGCCGCGTCACGCAGGTCGAGGTTGGTGGAACCGGTCTCGGCGACGACGTCGACCGTCGCGTAGGTGCCGGTGAGTGCGGAGCGGAGAGCGGCGGCGTCCAAGGTCACGGCTCGCACCTTAAGAGCGAAGACGCCGGCCCGCACGGTCCGCGCCGGGAGTCGCGCGACCCGCCCCACGCGCTTGTCGGAGCGGTGTGGACCGTGGGGCGGGCCGCGTGCCCAAGCCTGCAACCTCCACCGCACTGGAGGTCAACTTCCGGTCCAGTGACCTGGGCTACTACCGCCACGCGCGGACGTTACCGGCTGGTTAAGCTGCCGCGCTATGAGCAGTGCGACCGCCCCCACTGGCGAGGAGCCGGACGTCCACACCACGGCCGGGAAGCTGGCCGACCTCCACCGGCGCAACGAGGAGGCCGTGCACGCCGGTTCGGCGCGCATGGTGGAGAAGCAGCACGCCAAGGGCAAGAAGACCGCCCGCGAGCGCATCGAACTGCTGCTGGACCCCGGCTCGTTCGTCGAGCTGGACGAGCTGGCGCGGCACCGCTCGACCAACTTCGGGCAGGAGCGCAACCGGCCCTACGGCGACGGCGTGGTGACCGGCTACGGCACCGTCGACGGCCGCCCGGTGTGCGTGTTCAGCCAGGACGTCACGATCTTCGGCGGCTCGCTCGGCGAGGTGTACGGCGAGAAGATCGTCAAGGTCATGGACCTGGCGATCAAGACGGGCCGGCCGATCGTCGGCATCAACGAGGGCGGCGGCGCGCGCATCCAGGAGGGCGTCGTCTCGCTCGGCCTCTACGGCGAGATCTTCCGCCGCAACGTGGCCGCGTCCGGCGTCGTGCCGCAGATCTCGCTGATCATGGGCGCGGCCGCGGGCGGGCACGTCTACTCGCCCGCGTTGACGGACTTCGTGGTGATGGTCGACCAGACCTCGCACATGTTCATCACCGGCCCGGACGTGATCAAGACCGTCACGGGCGAGGACGTCGGCTTCGAGGAGCTCGGCGGCGGGCGCACGCACAACACCAAGTCGGGCAACGCGCACTACCTCGGCGACAACGAGGAGGACGCCATCTCCTACGTCAAGGAGCTGCTGTCCTACCTGCCCGCGAACAACATGTCCGAGCCGCCGGTCTTCGACCCGCCGGACGACCTGGTGCACGGCTCGGTCGAGGACTCGGTCACCGACGCCGACCGCGAGCTCGACACGCTGATCCCGGACTCCGCGAACCAGCCCTACGACATGCACGAGGTCATCACCCGCGTGCTGGACGAGGGCGAGTTCCTGGAGGTCCAGCCCCTGTTCGCGCCGAACATCCTGGTCGGCTTCGGCCGGGTGGACGGCCACTCGGTCGGCATCGTGGCCAACCAGCCGACCCAGTTCGCGGGCTGCCTGGACATCGACGCCTCGGAGAAGGCCGCGCGGTTCGTGCGCACCTGCGACGCGTTCAACATCCCGGTGCTGACGTTCGTCGACGTGCCCGGCTTCCTGCCCGGCACCGACCAGGAGTGGAACGGGATCATCCGGCGCGGCGCGAAGCTGATCTACGCCTACGCCGAGGCGACCGTGCCGCTGGTCACCGTGATCACCCGGAAGGCCTACGGCGGCGCGTACGACGTGATGGGTTCCAAGCACCTGGGCGCGGACATCAACCTGGCGTGGCCGACGGCGCAGATCGCGGTCATGGGCGCTCAGGGCGCCGCGAACATCGTGCACCGCAAGACGTTGGCGACCGCGGCGGCCGAAGGCGAAGACGTCGACGCGCTTCGGGCCCGTTTGCAGCAAGAGTACGAAGACACCCTCTGCAACCCTTACGTGGCGGCCGAACGCGGCTATGTTGACAGTGTGATCCCTCCCTCTTTCACGCGCGCGCACGTCGCCAGGGCGCTGGTGATGCTGCGGGACAAGCGCGAGGCGTTGCCGCCCAAGAAGCACGGGAACATCCCGCTGTGAGCGCGGCACCGCACCTCCGGGTGGTGCGTGGCAACCCGGACGACGTCGAGTTGGCCGCCGTGACGGCGGTCGTGGTCGGCCTCGCCTCGGCCGGCGTTCCCACCGGGGACGAACCGCGCCGTTCGGCGTGGTCGGACAAGTCCAGGCAGGTCAGGCGCCCGTTGCCGCACGGCCCGGGCGCGTGGCGGAGCTCCGCCCTGCCTTACTGACTCATGACTGGGAACCCGCCGCCGGGACGCCTCGGCGGCGGATCCCGGCTTGCCCTCAACAGTCCACGCGGCGTGAGTTGACCTGCGCGCCGTCGCCGAGCACCGAGACCTCCCGGCAGCGCGTCCCGTCCGGCACGTGCACGCGCACCCGCATCCACATGGTGCCGACGCCGACCCGCGCCTCCAGCACCTCGACGCCCTCGGCCGCCACCGCCGACGGCACCTCGTCCAGCCGCCGCAACGCCCGCGCGATGGACGTCACCTGGTCCATCACCCGGTGCTCGACGCGGTCGCTGCCGTTCGCGAACGGCCAGAACGGCACGCCGTAGCCCACCGGGTCCGTGGACACGACGCGCGCCGACAGGACGAGGATCAGGACGACCGGCGCCACCAACAGCCACCGGTACCGGCCTCGACCCCGGTCGTTCCGGCGGACTACCAGAGCCAGACGTTGCACCACTCCGAGAGTGCCGCACGCCGTCACGGCGCGCATCGGTAGTTCTACGCACCGCACGTGCACGCCTCACGAAATGCTGTGATCAGGGGTTTCCGGTTCGGCAACCCGCACCGCGCCCACCCGACCGCCGTCCGTCCGGGAGGGCCCTAGGCTGCTCGTCGTGCGCTTCGTCCTCGCCTCCCAGTCCCCCGCCCGCCTGGCCGTGCTGCGTGCCGCCGGTGTCGAGCCCGTCGTCCGCGTGTCCGGCGTCGACGAGGACGCGCTGGCCGCCTCCCTCGCCGACCCGACACCGGAAGAGCTGGTCACGGCCCTGGCGACGGCGAAGGCCGAGGCGATCGCCCGTGACGAGGACGACGACGCGGTGATCGTCGGGTGCGACTCGATGCTGCGCACCGCCGACGGCGAGGTGCACGGCAAGCCCGGCACGGTCGAGGTCGCGCGCGAGCGGTGGAAGAAGATGGCAGGCACCACCGGCGCCCTGCTGACCGGGCACGCCGTGCTGCGGATGCGCGGCGGGCAGGTCGTGGCGCGCGCCGTCGGGCACGAGGCGACGCTGGTGCGGTTCGGCCGGCCGACCGACGACGAGCTGGAGGCGTACCTGGCGACGGGCGAGCCGCTGCACGTCGCGGGGGCGTTCACGCTCGACGGCCTCGGCGGCTGGTTCGTGGACGGCATCGACGGCGACCCGTCCAGCGTCATCGGCATCAGCCTGCCGCTCACGCGCGCGCTGCTGCGTCAAGTCGGCGTCGCGGTGTCCGACATCTGGTAGCCGTTGTCACATTTCCCCTGATCCGGGAAGCTCCTCGAAGGCCTTTCGCGTTGGGGGAGCTGTGGGTGAACTGCTGACGCGCCGCCGTCACATCGACTTCGGGCGCAGGACGAGCACGGGCTGTCGCGGCTGACGCCGCCCCCGTCGCCCACCCCTGCGCAGCCAACCCGGAGCAGTCGTGTCGTTCGTCCGCAGTTATACGAAGCCGAAGGTGTTCGGCTTCACCGTCCTCGCCGCCCTCGTCCTCGGCGCCCTGGCGGGGTACGTCGCCAAGAGCACGGACCAGGCGTGGCTCACTACCACCCTCGGTTCCATCGGCGACGTCTTCACCAGTCTCTTGCAGTTCACCGTCATCCCACTGGTGTTCACCGCGATCGTGGTCGGCATCACGAGCCTGCGCAGGCTGGGCAACTCGCGCGCCGCGCGGCTGGGCGGGAAGACGCTGCTGTGGTTCGCCGCCACGTCCCTGATCGCCGTGCTGATCGGCCTGGCCATCGCGCTGGTCTTCAAGCCGGGCTCGGGCGTGCGGGTCGAGCCGTCGCAGGCGGCGGTGGAGAAGCTCGCCGCCCGTGACCAGGGCTCCTGGGGCACCCTGCTGGAGACGTTGATCCCGTCGAACCTGTTCAGCGCGTTCACCGAGGGTGAAGTGCTCCAGGTCGTGTTCATCTCGGTGCTGGTCGGGTTCGCCGCGTACGCGCTGGGCGAGAAGGCCACGCCGTTCGTCACGCTGACCCGGTCGGCGTTCGACCTGATCCAGAAGATCGTCGGCTGGATCGTGCTGCTGGCCCCGATCGGCGTGTTCGGCCTGATCGGCACGGCGTTCGCGACGTACGGCAACTCGTTCGTCCAGCCGCTGTTCTCGCTGATCGCGGCGGTGTACGGCGGGTCGCTGCTGGTGCTGTTCGTGGTGTACCCGCTGCTGCTGCGGTTCGTCGGCCGGGTGTCGCCGGTGACGTTCTTCGCCAAGGCGTGGACCGCGATCCAGTTCGCGTTCGTGTCCCGCTCGTCGGGCGCGACGCTGCCGTTGAGCAGGCAGACCGCCGCCAACCTCGGCGTGGACAACGACTACGCGTCGTTCGCCGTGCCGCTGGGCACGACCACGAAGATGGACGGTTGCGCCGCCGTGTACCCGGCCATCGCCACGGTGTTCATCGCGAACCTGTTCGGCGTGCAGCTGGGCGTGTGGCAATACGTGGCGATCGTCGCGGTCGCCGTGTTCGGCGCGCTGGCCACCGCCGGCACCACCGGCTGGTTCACCATGCTGACGCTGACCCTGGGCGCGGTGAACATGCCGCCGGAGGTCATCGCCACCGGTGTCGCGGTCGTCTACGCGATCGACCCGATCCTGGACATGGTCCGCACGGCCACCAACGTGACCGGCCAGATCACCGTCCCGGTCCTGGTCGCCCGCAGCGAGGGCCTGCTCGACGACGAGATCCTGAACGCCCCGAGCGAGCCGCCCCTGCTGACCACCCCGCGCACCACCCCCGTCCCCGCCTGACCGTTCACCTCACCCGACCTGGACGTAGGACACGCGCGTTCCGAACGTAGGACACGCGCGAGAGTCCTACGTCCAGGTCGCGCGTGTCCTACGTTCAGGTCGCGCGTGTCCTACGTTCAGGTCGCGCGTGTCCTACGTTCAGAACACGCGAGTTCAACGCTCAGAACGTGTGCCGCACCGTCACGCGCCGCATTGGCGCAGGTCGGACGGGTCCGGCGTGACGGTCGGCCAGCCGGGCAACGACTCCGCCTCGCGCACGACCGGCGTGCACCCCAGCTCACCGCCGGCCGGCGAGAACACCTGCGCGAACCACCGCCCGCAGTCCGCGTCCACCTTGCACGCCCGCTGCACGGCCACCACGTCCGCGACCGCGTCCTGGTCCACGTCGTGCAGCGCCAGGTACGCCCCGCTGGCCACGTACGGCACCTGCGCCCGCGTCCAAGCCCCGGACCTGCGCACCAGCACCTCCCCGAGCACCTCGCCGCCGACCTCGCCCCGCACCAGGCACACCGCGACCTCGGCGTCCACGCACTGCAACGACGACCCGTCGATTCGGGCACCCGAAGACGCGATGGTCAACTCGAAGACGTTCGGCCCCGAAGCGCCACTGGTCCAGATCCGGCCCGCGCCCTCGCCGACGACCAATTCCACTGAATCGACACCGACCTCCTGCTTCACCACCGAACGGCACGCCGTCGCCCCGCACCGCAATTCGTCCTGCGGCGTCGCGGCGCCCGGGTCCGGCACCGCGGGAGGACGCAGTGACCAGGCGATGACCAGGCCCGCGATAGTGATGAGCACAGCTGCGCAAGCTGTCAGAAGCGCGGCGGTGGGCGGGCGTGTCACGATTTCCCATTGTTCCACCCAAGCGTGAGCTGTCTCTCGGTCACCGGGTACTGACGGGTCACTAAACTTCCCGACCATTGCCGCTCCCAGTCCCAGCGTTTGCCAGGAGGTAGGACGTCGTGTCGCTGCGCAAGGTCCTCGTCGCCAACCGCGGTGAGATCGCCGTCCGGGTCATCCGTGCCTGCCGGGACGCCGGTCTGGCCAGCGTCGCCGTGTACGCCGACCCGGACCGGGACGCCCCGTTCGTCCGGTTGGCGGACGAGGCGTTCGCCCTGGGCGGCAGCACGCCAGGGGACAGCTACCTGTCCATCGACAAGCTCCTCGACGTGGCCAAGCGCGCGGGCGCGGACTCGGTGCACCCCGGCTACGGCTTCCTGTCCGAGAACGCGGACTTCGCGCAGGCCGTGCTGGACGCGGGCCTGATCTGGATCGGCCCGACCCCGCAGGCCATCCGCGACCTGGGCGACAAGGTCACCGCGCGGCACATCGCGATGCGCGCGGGCGCGCCGCTGGTGCCCGGCACCAAGGACCCGGTCTCCGGCCCGGACGAGATCATCGCGTTCGCCGAGGAGCACGGCCTGCCGGTCGCGATCAAGGCGGCGTTCGGCGGCGGCGGGCGCGGCCTCAAGGTGGCCCGCACGCTGGAGGAGATCCCCGAGCTGTTCGACAGCGCGGTGCGCGAGGCCGTCACGGCGTTCGGCCGCGGCGAGTGCTTCGTCGAGCGCTACCTGGACAAGCCGCGGCACGTCGAGGCGCAGGTCCTGGCCGACCAGCACGGCAACGTGGTCGTCGTCGGCACGCGCGACTGCTCGTTGCAGCGCCGCCACCAGAAGCTGGTCGAGGAGGCGCCCGCGCCGTTCCTGACCGACGAGCAGCGCGCCGAGATCCACCGCTCGGCCCGGGCCATCTGCAAGGAGGCCGGCTACCACGGCGCCGGCACGGTCGAGTACCTGGTCGCGGTCGACGGCACGATCTCGTTCCTGGAGGTCAACACCCGCCTGCAGGTCGAGCACCCGGTCAGCGAGGAGACCGCGGGCGTCGACCTGGTGCGCGAGCAGTTCCGGATCGCCGCCGGCGAGGTGCTGCGGTTCACCGAGGACCCCACCCCGCGCGGCCACTCGATCGAGTTCCGCATCAACGGCGAGGACGCGGGCCGCAACTTCCTGCCCGCACCCGGCACGGTGACCACGTTCACCTCGCCGTCCGGCCCCGGTGTCCGGGTGGACGCGGGCGTGGAGAGCGGCACGGTCATCGGCGGCCAGTTCGACTCGTTGCTGGCCAAGCTGATCGTCACCGGCGAGGACCGGCCGCAGGCCCTGGAGCGGGCACGGCGCGCGTTGGACGAGATGGTGGTGGAGGGCATGGCGACCGTGCTGCCGTTCCACCGCGCGATCGTGCGCGACCCGGCGTTCGTGGGCTCCGAGGACGGCTTCACCGTGCACACGCGGTGGATCGAGACCGAGTTCGACAACACCATCGCGCCGTTCACCGACGGCGCGGAGGCCGAGGAGGACGAGCCGCGGCAGACCCTGGTGGTCGAGGTCGGCGGCCGTCGCCTGGAGGTCTCGCTGCCCGGTGACCTGGCGCTCGGCGGCGGTGGCGGCGGCGCGGCCAAGGCGGGCACGAAGGTCAAGCCGCGCAAGCGCGCCGGCGGCAAGGGCGGCGCGGCGGTCTCCGGTGACGCGGTGGTCGCGCCCATGCAGGGCACGATCGTCAAGGTCGCGGTCGAGGACGGGCAGCCGGTCGAGGCGGGCGAGCTGATCGTCGTGCTGGAGGCCATGAAGATGGAGAACCCGGTCACCGCGCACAAGGCAGGCGTCGTCACGGGTCTGTCCGCCGAGTCGGGCACGGCGGTCACCCAGGGCACCGTCATCTGCGAGATCAAGGAATAGGCTCACCGTGTGAGCGAGCGGGACATCCGGATCGGCGACGCGGAGCGTGAGCACGCGCTCGAACTGCTCGGCACGCACCTCGGCGAGGGGCGGTTGAGCTTGGACGAGTACGGCGACCGCTCCGCCCGCGTCGCCGCCGCGAAGACCCGCGGCGACCTCTACGCGCTGTTCGGCGACCTGCCCGCGCCACGGCCGCGGTTCACGCAGGTGGAGCCGCCGGTGACGCCCTCGGCGGTGTCCCCCCGGCGCGGGATGCCGCTCGACTTCCGGGTGAGCAGCGCGGCCGTCACGGCGGTCGCGATCATCAGCGTGGCGTTGTTCTTCCTGGCCAAGACGCCGTTGGTGTTCCTGCTGATCCCCGCCGTGTTCCTGCTGATCGGCCGGATGGGCAGGCGGTGAGCGCGCCGTCGCTGCTGCTGCTCGACCTGGACGGCGTGCTGCGGCGGTTCCCGCCCGACGGGCCGGTCGAGGACGGTTTCGGCCTGCCGCGCGGCACGTTGGCGCGGGTGTCGTTCTCCCTGGCCGGTCCCGCGACCGCCGGCCGTGCCACGGACGAGGAGTGGCGCGCGGCCGTGCGGGAGCAGTTGGTCGCCGAAGGGCTCTCGCCCGCACGCGCGGCCGACGCGGTGGCGGCGTGGACGCGGACCGGCGAGGTGATCCCGGAGGCGTTGGACCTGGTGCGACGGGTCCGCAAGCGGTGCCGGGTGGCGTTGCTGTCCAACGCGACCGACCGGCTGCCGCGCGACCTGGCGGCGTTGGGGCTGGACCGCGAGGTCGACGCGGTCGTGTCGTCCGCGCGGCTCGGGGTCGCGAAGCCTGCGCCCGAGGCGTTCCGGCGCGCGTTGCGGGTGCTCCAACACTCGCCGTCGGGGACGTTGTTCTGCGATGACAACGCGGTGAACGCGGAAGCGGCGCGGTCCGTCGGCATCGACGCCGTGCACACGCCGGACTTCCCCTCGTTGCACGAAGCCCTGTCGTCGCGGGGCTTGCTGGACGACGGCGTCGGCGGCGGCGCGGCCGGGACCGCGGGTCCGTTGTTGCTGGTCCTGCACGACCGCGACGACGCGGAGGAAGCCGCGCGCGAGCTGGGCGCGGCCGGCTGGTCGCCGTGCGCGGTGCACAAGGACGTGCTGGCCGGCGAGGACGACCTGGAGGACGCCGACTGGGTCGTGGAGTTGGCCACGGGTCCCGACGACCGGCCCGCGTCCGCGCACCGCGGTCTGCTCGAAGAGCTGGCCGGGCGTTACGACGGGTTCGTCACGGACTAGTCTGCCGCGTCATGGAGGCCGTCGAGATCAACGCGGGGGAGTTCTACCTGCGTCAACTCCGCGCCGACGACCGCATCGACGACCGGCCGGCGTTGGTGGGCGGCGGGCTCTTCGCCGACCTCGACGCGGCGGGCGCGCACATCGCCGAACGCGCGGACCAGTGGCACACCGAAGAGTCGTGTTCCTGGGCCGTGTGCGACCAGCTCACCGGAACGGCCGTCGGCGAGGTCTCCTTGACCAGCACCGGCGAACTGCACTGCTGGACCACGCCCGACCTGCGCGGCAAGGGCATCGCGACGCACGCGACAGGCGCCGTGCTGCGGTTCGGCTTCGGGTTCCTCGACCTGCCGCTGATCACCGCCAGCCCCCCGGACGACGCGGCCAGGCGGGTGGCCGAGAAATGCGGCTTCACAGCCGAGGGTCCACTTGGCGTGTGGACCCGGCTACGGTAGGTGTCCATGAGGGCTGCTCGGGTGCTCACCGCCACGCTCTGCGCGTTGGCGATGGCCTCCTGCACGCCCGTTCCGGAGAAGAAGGCCGACGGCCGGGTCGACGATCCGCTGCCCGTCGCGACGACCACCGTGCCGTCGTTGCCGCCGCGGCCCCAAGAAATACGGTTGGACGACGTCGACCCGTGCGCGGTGCTCTCACCCGAACAGCGCACCGCGCTGAGCCTGGACAACCCGCCGAGCGCATATGTGGAAGCGAGCTTCGGCAACGCGAAGGCGTGCACCATGCGCAGCAACATCAGCGGGAACGTCGTCCGGCTCGCCCTCGTCACAGTAGAGGGCGTCGGCGTGTGGCTCAGCGAGAACGCGCAGGTGCACGCCGAGCAGACCACGGTGGCCGGTTTCCCCGGCCTGACCGTGCGAACGCCCGGCATGGACACCGTGTGCAACGTCGAGGTGGACGTCGCGGAGGGGCAGTTCCTCGACGTGATGTTCCGCGACGGCGGTAACGAAAAAGCGGTGAAGCAAGACACTCTGTGCCAAGGGGCGCAACGGGCGGCAGAGGCGGCGGTAGCCGGTTTGCTGCAACGGCGCTGATCCACGCGGGGGATGTCCGCTCCATCCACTCCCCGCTGTCGGACCGGGTGGCTAGAGTGACCTTGCGCGAGAACGGAATGCGCGACGGGAACGAGGAAGGCGGGAGGTTGTCCATGCCGTCGGAAGACCACGGCCACGGCGCTGACACGGGCTCACCACCGCCCCTGTCGCACACGTTGAACGTCGAGCCCGGCGCGATCCCCGGTCTGCGCAGCGCGTTCGCGGGCGCGCTGACCAAGCTGGACGAGCAGATCGAGCTGGCGATCACCGAGGTCAGGGTCCGCCCGTGGGCGGGTGACCCGGTGAGCCAGGACGCCGCGGAGCGGTTCAACGAGCGGTCGCTCGAATCGGGCGACTCGGCGCTGATCGCGTTGGAGAACTACCAGCGGCAGCTCAAGTCGGCCATGGACGCGCTCACCCTGGTCGAGCGGCAGTACCAGTCCATCGAAGAAGACAACACCGGGTTGATGGGACAGCAGGGCAGCCGCTGAGCGCCCGGCGCAGGCAAGGGGAACGTTCATGCCCGATGGACACCGCTGGAACGGGTACAGCCACGAAGAGCTGTACCAGCAGATCAACTCGGGGCCGGGGCCCAAGGCCTCGCACGCCTCGATGGAGCGGTGGCAGGGCGTCTCCGCCGCGTTGACCGAGATCAACGCCGACCTGCACAGCGGCGTGCTGCGGTCCGGCGCGTCCTGGGAGGGTTCGGCCGCGGACAAGGCGCGGACGGGCATCAACCCGCTGGCCGCGTGGGCGGACGACGCCCGTGCCGGCGCGGAGGTGATGCGCATTTCGGCCGAGCTGCAGGCGGACTACATCGCCAAGGCGCGCGCGGACATGCCGCCGCCGGTGAAGGTGACCGCGGAAGAGCCGAACATGCTCGTCAGCGCGTTGACCAACCTGGTCGGCGGGCAGACGGACTACGAGCAGCAGGAGAAGGCGCAGAACGCGGCCGAGCAGCGGGCGCGCGAGGTCATGACGACCTACGCCTCCAGCACCGTGTCGAACACCAGCACGTTGGGGCAGTTCCACCAGCCGCCGCAGTTGGTGATCAACGCGCCCGAGGTGGTGCGCAACGACTCGGCGGGCGTGTCCGGGCCCGGTTGGGGTTACGGCGGTCCGCGCGGTGGGCGTGGCGGCGGTGGCGGTCGCGGCGGGTGGCGTGGCGGTCGCAGCGGTGGTCGGGGCGGCTACACGCCTCCGCGCACCGTGACGCAGCCCACGTTCGGCGGTTCGACGGGCACGTCGTCGGCCGGGACGTCCGGTGGCACGCGGACTTCGTCGGCCGCCGCGTTACCCGGGTCGGGGACGACCTCGGGCACGTTCGGGCCTGGTGGCGTGATCGGCGGTGGCGCGGGCGGTCAGCAGGACAAGGACCGGCGGAAGTCGTCGACCGGCACCGACACGACGAACGGCCAGCACGCCGGTGGCGGCGGCGCTGGTGGTGGTGCTGGTGGTGGCGGCGCAGGTGGTAACTCGAACCCGCTCCTGCCTCCCGGCATGCCACTGCCGGCTGGCACGACGTCGGTGAGCTCGGCGGAGTTCGGCGCGTTCGCGGCCAACGCGCAGCACGCGTCGGCGGTCGGGCCCGGTGGCGCCTCGGGCTCGATGCCCGGCGCGGGTGTCGCCGGCAGCGGCGGCCAGGACACCGTGCACAAGCGCAGCGTCGCCGCGCCCGCGCAGCCCGCGTTCGACCCGTTCGGCGGTCTGGGCGGCGCGCGTGGCGCGGAAGAGGAAGAAGATGCCACGCACGACGCCGCCGACTACCTTCGGGAGACGGACGACATCTACGGCATTGGCGGGACCATCTCGCCTCCGGTGATCGGGGAGAGCACTACCCACTGATGACGACGTTCGGCTTGGACTTGGGCACCAACGACCTGCGCGAACCCGTGACGATCTCGGCGCTGGAGTTCGACGTGCTGTGGGAGCACCTGCGGCTGGAGACCATGCCGCTGGTGCTCAAGGTGCCGTCACCCGGCAAGACGAACACCGAACGTGCCGAGCTGGAGCGGCGGGCGTGGGGTGAGCTGGACCGTCGCGGGCTGGGGCGGCCGGTGTCGCTGGACCCGATGCTGGAAGACCTGCTGCACCTGCTGAACCGGCCGCAGCACGAGGTGGACGGCCGGTTGTGGCTGGGGCACAGCGTCCGCGTGCTGGCGGCGGCGAAGGGCCAGTCCGGCGTGCTGGCGGTCCTGGCCCACGACCAGTTGACGTTGCGGCCGGCGTCGGCCGAGGGCCTGCCCCGGGAAGCCCTCTCCGTCCTGCCTCCGCTCGGCGCGGGCCCGGGCCACTCGGTGACCCTGCCCAGCGCCGACCTGGACGCCGCCGCCGCGGGCGCGAACACCGCGGAGGACCTGCAGCAGGCGCTCCTGGCCCGCGGCATCCGCCAGGAGGACGCCCGCACGTTGGCCGACATGTTCCGCGACGCGGGCAACCGCGGCCAGTTCGGCGCCGCGAGCCGTGACAAGTGGGGCAAACGCGTCCGCCAGGACCGCGTCGTGTCGTTCTTCGACAACCCCCAGGGCCGCTACATCCAACTCCGCCGCTCCACCCCGGGCCAACAACCGTGGAGCACCGTCTCCCCCGTCGACAGCCGCCGCCTAATCCAACACCTAACCGAACTAGCCACCACCTAACCGCGCGTGTCGAACCTTCAGAACGCGCGTGTCGAACCTTCAGAACGCGCGTGTCGAACCTTCAGGTCGCGCGTGTCGAACGCCCAGGACCCGTGAGTTCAACGTTCAGGTCGAGCGGCGTCCCACGGTCGGGTGAACCGTGTACGGGATCGATGGTCCCGTCACTCGGTTCTGCATGACCGAACTGCCTCCAGGCCTCCACGGGGCCTACTCGCGTACCCGCCTGCACAACCACCTCGGCGCCAAGTCACTGCGGAACGCCATCGCCGAGGGCCGCCTGGTCAGCTACTGCCGCACGGTCGTCATCCAGCGCGAACGGATGACGAGCCTGCACACCCGGGCCGCCGCAGCGCTGCTCATGGCCGGGCAGGGCGCCGCACTGGCGAGCCACACGGCGGTTTGGCTGCACGGCTGCACGGCCGCGGACACGAACCGCGTCCACCTGGTGCTGGGCTACGAACGCAAGCTCCGACCTCGCCCGGATGTCGCGGTCCACTACGACAGCTACGACCCCGCGGACGTGGTCGAGATCGACGGCCTGCGCACCATGGCGCTCGACTACGCCCTCGCTGACCTGCTCTGCCGGGCACGCCACCGTTCCACGGCCCTGGCCTGCGCGGATCAAGCTCTCGGCGCTCTCCCACCGCAGCAGCGTGCCGCGTTCAAGGCCGACCTCTCCGTGCGCATCGCGGCCCGGCGTGATTACCGCGGCCGACGCCAAGGCGTGTTCCTCCTGGACCTGGCCACGGGACTGCCGGAGTCCCCGCCGGAGAGCACGCTCCTGCTGATGATCGCCGAAGCCGGCTTCCCGCTGCCCGAGCCGCAGCACTCCGTCCGCGATCTGGACGACCGTGAGCTCTGGCGGCTGGATTTCGCCTGGCCGGACGCCCGCGTCGCCGTCGAGTACGACGGCTACGCGGCGCACGTCGGCAAAGCCGAAGCCGACCAAGCCCGTGACGAGGACTTGCGCCGACGCGGCTGGAAGGTGCTCCGGGCCGATGTCTCGGACCTGCGGAACCCCGTTCACCTGTTCCGACAGCTGAGCGTGGAACTCGCCAGTCCTGAACGCAGGGCTCGCGCGTTCCGAACGTAGAACTCACGGGGCCTGAGCGTTCGACACTCGGGACCTGAGCGTTCGACACGCCGGTCCCGAGTGTTCGACACGCGGGACCTGGAGGTTCGACACGCGGGGGGTTAGGGGCCGATGCCTTGGCACGGGCGGGTGCGTAGGTCGGCTACGTAGTCGTCCGGGGCGCCGGCGGCTTCGGCGGCGTCGGCCACGACGCCGATGTAGCGGGCCGAGGGCAAACCCCCCTCGTAGGCGTCCAGGACGTAGAGCCAGGCGGTCACCGAACCTTCCAGGGTCTGGACGCGCAGGCGGATCTTCTTGTAGAGCCCGAGGGCGCCTTCCCAGCGGTCGAGGCGGGACTCGTCACGCGGGCTCACGTCGTAGAGCACGCAGAACACCTGCGAGTCCGGGTCCTCGACGATGGTGGCGAGCGCGCCCTCCCAGCCCAGGTCCTCGCCACCGAACGTCAGACGCCATCCGGCGAGCCACCCGGTCCCCGCCATCGGGGAGTAGGGGGCTCGCTCCATCATCTGGTTCGGGTCCATGTTGGACCCGTACGCGGCATAGAGCGGCACGACGACAGCCTAGCGACCTCACGATCACCGCGAGGTACCAGAAGACCGGACGACACACCCGGACACCCGACCGCGTACGGTTGTGCGCGGCTGCAAGCGGCGCAAACAGCGCGAGAAGACGCGAGAAACGCCGGCCGGAAGCGGTGCGAACAAGCGCCAAGACCAGGAGGAGGACGTGTCGTGACCCGCATCGTCATCATGGGCGGTGGCCCCGCAGGTTACGAGGCGGCACTGGTCGCGGCCCAGCACGGGGCCGACGTGACCATCGTCGAACGCGAGGGGCTCGGCGGCGCCTGCGTGCTCTACGACTGCGTGCCGTCGAAGACGTTCATCGCCTCCGCGGGTGGCCGCAGCGCCTTCCGCGACGCCGGTGAGCTGGGCATTCGCACGAACAACGCGGAAGCGGCGGTCGAACTGCCGATCGTCCACGGACGGGTGAAGGGCCTTGCACTCGCCCAGTCCGCCGACGTCCGGGCCCGCCTGCAGCGCGAGGGCGTGCGGATCGTCAACGGCATCGGCAAGTTCTGCGACAACGCCCGCGGGCTCGCCCAGCACGAGGTCGTGGCCATCGCCGACGACGGCACGAAGGAAGTCCTCCCCGCCGACGTGGTGCTGATCGCGACGGGTGCGACCCCGCGCGTGCTGCCCGGCGCCGAGCCCGACGGCAAGCGGATCCTGACCTGGCGGCAGATCTACGACCTCCCCGAGTTGCCCGAGCACCTGGCCGTCATCGGATCGGGTGTCACCGGTGTGGAGTTCGCCTCCGCGTACACGGAACTCGGCGTGAAGGTGACCATGGTCTCCAGCCGCGACCGGGTGCTTCCGCACGAGGACGCCGACGCGGCCGTGGTGCTGGAGGACGTGTTCGCCGAACGCGGCACGGCGGTGGTCAAGCACGCCCGCGCGGACCGGGTCGAGAACGTCGGCGACGGCGTCCTGATTCACCTGGAAGACGGTCGCACGATCGAGGCGAGCCACGCCCTGATGACGGTCGGCTCCGTCCCGAACACCGCCGACCTCGGCCTGGACAAGATCGGCATCGAACTCGGCCGCGGCGGGTACATCCCGGTCGACCGGGTGTCGCGGACGAACATTGCGGGCGTCTACGCGGCGGGCGACTGCACGGGTCTGCTGCTGCTCGCGTCCGTCGCCGCCATGCAGGGCCGCATCGCCATGTGGCACGCGCTGGGCCAGGGCGTGAGCCCGATCAGGCTCAAGACGGTCGCGGCGAACGTGTTCACCAACCCCGAGATCGCGTCGGTCGGCATCAGCCAGCAGGCGATCGACTCCGGCGAGGTGCCCGCGCGCACGATCATGCTGCCGCTGGCCACCAACCCGCGGGCCAAGATGGAGGGCCTGCGCCGCGGCTTCGTGAAGCTCTTCTGCCGTCCCGCGACCGGTGTCGTCATCGGCGGCGTCGTCGTCGCGCCCAACGCCAGCGAGCTGATCCTGTCGATCACGCTCGCCGTGCAGAACCAGCTCACGGTGGACGACCTGGCCACCACGTTCTCGGTCTACCCGTCGTTGACCGGGTCGATCACCGAGGCCGGCCGCCAGCTCATGCGCCACGACGACCTGGACTGAGAGGGAAAGGGGCGCCGCCCAAGCCGCCAAGCGGGATGGCGGCGCCCCCGAAGGTCACTCGACCCAGTCGAAAGTCCTGGTCACGGCCTTCTTCCACTCCGCGTAGGTCCGGGCACGGGTGTCGTCGTCCATGGCCGGGTCCCACTGCTTGTCCTGCGCCCAGTTCTGCCGGATGTCGTCCTCCGACGCCCAGAACCCGACCGCCAGCCCCGCCGCGTAGGCGGCACCGAGCGCGGTCGTCTCGTTGACCACCGGCCGGATCACCGGCACGCCCAGGATGTCCGCCTGGAACTGCATCAGCAGCTCGTTCACGACCATGCCGCCGTCGACCTTCAACGACTTCAGCGGCACGCCCGAGTCGGCGTTCATCGCGTCGATCACCTCACGGGTCTGGAACGCCGTCGCCTCCAGCACCGCGCGGGCCAGGTGCCCCTTGTTCACGAACCGGGTCAGGCCGACGATCGCGCCACGCGCGTCCGACCGCCAGTACGGCGCGAACAGGCCGGAGAACGCGGGCACGAAGTACGCGCCGCCGTTGTCCTCCACGGTCCGGGCGTGCTCCTCGATCTCGGCGGCCGTCGAGATCATCCCGAGGTTGTCGCGCAGCCACTGGACCAGCGACCCCGTCACCGCGATCGAGCCTTCGAGCGCGTACACGGGCGCCTGCGAGCCGATCTTGTAGCAGACCGTGGTGAGCAGGCCGTTCTCGCTCATCACCTTGTCCGTGCCGGTGTTGAGCAGCACGAAGTTGCCGGTGCCGTAGGTGTTCTTGGCCTCGCCCGGCGACAGGCACGCCTGCCCGAACGTCGCCGCCTGCTGGTCGCCGAGGATGCCCGCGATCGGCACGCCGGCCAGCGCGCCGCGTTCCCGGACCTTGCCGTACTCCTCGGACGACGACCGGATCTCCGGCAGCATCGACAGCGGCACGCCCATGTCGGCCGCGATGCCCTCGTCCCAGCTCAACGTGTCGAGGTCCATCAGCAGCGTGCGGGACGCGTTGGTGGGGTCGGTGACGTGCACGCCGCCGTTCACCCCGCCGGTCATGTTCCACAGCACCCACGTGTCCATGTTGCCGAACAGCAGGTCACCGGCCTCGGCACGCTCGCGCGCACCCTCGACGTTGTCCAGGACCCAGCGGATCTTCGGGCCGGAGAAGTAGGTCGCCAGCGGCAGGCCGGTCTTGTCCCGGTACCGCTCCTGGCCACCGCCCAGAGCCGCCAGGTCCTGGCAGATCTTGTCGGTGCGGGTGTCCTGCCAGACGATCGCGTTGTACACCGGCTGCCCGGTGGTCTTGTCCCAGACGAGCGCGGTCTCGCGCTGGTTGGTGATGCCGACGGTGGCGATGTCGGCCGTGGTGAGGTCCGCCTTGGCCAACGCGCCAGCGGCCACCTGCCTGGTGTTGGTCCAGATCTCGTTCGCGTCGTGCTCGACCCACCCGGCCTTGGGGAAGATCTGCTCGTGCTCCTTCTGGTCGACGGAGACCACGCGGCCCGAGTGGTCGAAGATCATGCACCGGGTCGACGTCGTGCCCTGGTCGATCGCGGCCACGTACTTCGTCATGCGCTGGAGTCCTTTCAGACCGGGAGAACCAGGTACAGGAGGCCGGCGAGCAGGCCGCCGACCAGCGGTCCGACCACCGGCACCCAGGCGTAGCCCCACTCGGCGCTGCCCTTGTCGCGGATGGGCAGGATCGCGTAGGCGATGCGCGGCCCGAGGTCGCGGGCCGGGTTGATGGCGTAGCCGGTCGGCCCACCGAGCGAGGCGCCGATGCCGATGACGACGAACGCGACGCCGGCGTAGCCGAGGGCGGAGTTGCCCAGCTGCGGGACGCCGTCCGCCGCCTCCTTCGCGGCCGGGCTCAGCAGCACCCACGCGACCAGCACGAACGTGCCGATCACCTCGGTGACGACGTTCCAGCCTGCCTTGGGGATGGTCGGGCCGGTGCAGAAGATGCCGCGCGTGCCCGCCGGGTCGTCGTGCGCGTCGAACTGCGCCTTGTAGGCCAGCCACGCGAGCACGGCGCCGATGAACGCGCCGACCATCTGACCGGCGAAGTAGACGGGGACCTGGTCCCAGGGGGTCTTGTCCGCGACCGCCAGGCCCAGGGTCACCGCGGGGTTGAGGTGTGCGCCGCTCGGTGCGGCGATGCTGGCGCCCGCGAAGACCGCGAACCCCCAGCCGATGTTGATCAGGAGCCATCCGCCGGTGTTGCCCAACGTGTCCTTGAGGACCACGTTGGCGACGACACCCGCACCCAACAGGATCAGGATCGCGGTGCCCAGCATCTCCCACACGAAGATCGAGCCACTGCTCACTCGCCGACCTCCTCGCCTTGACAGGAGGCAGCACGGTCCGGGTCCGGCGGCGCTGCCCACCCCACAATGGGGCTTGACGCTAGTTCCGACCTGATCAGTTGTCCACGGGTGGCGTACCAGCGGGTAACGTGGTCGAGTCAGTCCTGGTCCGCCCGGTCGGTTCGAGCATCAGGGAGGCGTCAGTGGTCACGCGCAAGCAGTACCCCGCCACCGCGGGCCGGCTGGGACCGCTCGAACGCTCGGAGGCCTGGGACCGGCTCGGCGCGGAGACGTTCGACCTGGTGATCATCGGCGGTGGCGTGGTCGGCGTCGGCTCCGCGCTGGACGCCGCGACGCGCGGCCTGCGGGTGGCGCTGGTCGAGGCGCGCGACCTGGCCTCGGGCACGTCGAGCCGGTCGTCCAAGCTGTTCCACGGCGGGTTGCGGTACCTGGAGCAGCTGGAGTTCGGGCTGGTGCGCGAGGCGCTGCGGGAACGCGAACTCATGCTGACCCGCCTGGCTCCGCACCTGGTCAAGCCGGTGCCGTTCCTGTACCCGCTGACGCGCCGCGGGTGGGAGCGGCCGTACACGGCGGCCGGGCTGCTCATGTACGACACGATGGGCGGCGCGCGGTCCGTGCCCGGGCAGAAGCACCTGACCAAGGCCGGTGCGCTGCGGCTGGTGCCCGCGTTGAAGCCGTCGGCGCTGGTCGGCGGCATCCGGTACTACGACGCGCAGGCCGACGACGCGCGGCACACCATGATGGTCGGCCGCACGGCGGCGCACTACGGCGCGGTCGTTCGGTCGTCCACGCAGGTCGTGGGGTTCCTGCGGGAGGCGGACCGGGTGTCCGGCGTGCGGGTGCGCGACGTGGAGGACGGGCGGGAGACGTCCGTGCGGGCGCACGCGGTGATCAACGCGACCGGGGTGTGGACCGACGAGCTGCAGCGGCTGTCCGGCAGTCGCGGCCGGTTCCGGGTGCGGGCGTCGAAGGGCGTGCACATCGTCGTGCCGCGGGACCGGATCGTCTCCGAGTCGGGGTTGATCCTGCGCACGGAGAAGTCGGTGCTGTTCGTGATCCCGTGGCGAAATCACTGGATCGTGGGAACGACCGACACCGACTGGAACCTGGACCTGGCGCACCCGGCGGCGACGCGGAAGGACATCGACTACATCCTGGAGCACGTCAACGCGGTGCTCGCGACGCCGTTGACGCACGACGACATCGAGGGCGTGTACGCCGGGCTGCGGCCGTTGCTGGCGGGTGAGAGCGAGTCGACGTCGAAGCTGTCGCGCGAGCACGCGGTGGCGCGGGTGGCGCCCGGGTTGGTCGCGATCGCCGGCGGGAAGTACACGACGTACCGGGTGATGGGCGCCGACGCGGTGGACGCGGCCTCGGTCGACCTGCCGGGGCGGATCCAGCCGTCGATCACGGACAAGGTGCCGTTGATCGGGGCGGACGGCTACCACGCGTTGGTGAACCAGGCCGACCAGTTGGCGACGCGGTACGGCCTGCACCCGTACCGGGTGAGGCACCTGCTCGACCGGTACGGGTCGTTGGTGCACGAGGTGCTGGGGTCGGCGGACGCGGAACTGCTGAAGCCGGTGCCCGGCGCGCCGGACTACCTGCAGGTGGAGGCCGTCTACGCGGCGTCGCACGAGGGCGCGTTGCACTTGGAGGACGTGCTGACCCGGCGGACCAGGATCTCGATCGAGTACCCGCACCGGGGCGTGGAGTGCGCGTTGCCGGTGGCCCGCCTGATGGCCGGTGTGCACGGCTGGGACGACGCGCGGGTGGCCCACGAGGTGTCGGTCTACACGGCCCGCGTCGACGCCGAGCGCGCGTCGCAGGTGGAACCGGACGACCAAGCCGCCGACGCCGTCCGCTCGTCCGCGCCCGAGGCCCGACCGGAGATCGTCGAGCCGGTGAGCTGACCGACGCGGTGCCCGGGCGGAGCCGGGCACCGCCGAACGGTCAGGCCAGCGCTGCCAGGGCCGCGTGCACCATCACGCGCACGCCCACGAGCAGGGCGCGTTCGTCCAGGTCGAAGCCCGGCTGGTGGAGGTCCTTCTGCTTGCCGACGCCGTCCCACACGCCCAGGCGCGCGAACGAGCCCGGCACGTGCTCCAGGTACCAGCCGAAGTCCTCGCCGCCCGACGACTGCTCCGTGCCGGCCAGCGCGTCCTCGCCCAACGCCGCCTCGACGCCCGCGCGCAGCAGCATCGTGCTCTCGCGGTCGTTGACGACCGGTGGGACGCCGCGCCGGTGGTGCAGGTCGAAGCCGACACCGGTCGGCGCCAGCAGCGCGCCCACCAGCTCCTTGATCAACGGCTCCAGCTCGGCCCAGATGTCGCGGTCGCCGGTGCGGAGCGTGCCGCGCAGCACGCCGTCCTGCGGCACGGCGTTGGGCGCCTCCCCCGCGTGCACCGCGCCCCACACGAGGACGGTGCCCGAACGGGGGTCCACGCGACGCGACAGCAGGCCCGGCAGGCCCGTGATCACGGTGCCCAGCGCGTGCACGAGGTCCGCCGTCAGGTGCGGCCGGGACGTGTGGCCTCCGGGTGACGTCAGGCGCAGCTCCAGCATGTCGCTGGCCGACGTGATCGCGCCGATCCGGGTGCCGATCCGGCCGACCTCCAGCCGCGGGTCGCAGTGCAGGCCGAAGATGCGCTCCACGCCGTCCAGGCCGCCCGCCGCCAGCACGTCCAGCGCACCGCCGGGCATGACCTCCTCGGCGGGCTGGAACACCAGCCGGACCCGGCCGGGCAGCTCGGTGGCCGACGCGAGCGCCAGCGCCGCGCCGAGCAGCACGGTGGTGTGGGCGTCGTGCCCGCACGCGTGCGCCACGCCGTCCACAGTGGACGAGTACGGGGCGCCGGTGTTCTCCGGCAGGGGCAGCGCGTCGATGTCGGCGCGCAGCGCCACGCAGCGCGGCCCGGAGCCGACGTCGCAGACCAGGCCGGTGCCGCCGGGCAGGACGCGCGGCTTGAGCCCGGCCGAGCGCAGCACGTCGGCGATCAGCTCGGTGGTCGCGTACTCGTGCCGGGACAGCTCCGGGTGCGCGTGGAGGTGCCGGCGCCAGGCGACGACCTCGGAGGCGTTCGCCGCCAGCCAGTCGTCCAGCCACGAGGGTCCGCGACCCTCACCGGGATCATCCACAGGGGCAATGCTGACCCCGCGATCGGTCAACAGCACCTCGGCACCCTCCTCCGGCAGACGCGAGTCCAGGACCGTCATGCCACACCCGCCAGCAGTCGAGAGCGCTGCGCACCGTCGGTGGCAGCGGAAATTGTGGTCCAGGCGAGTGCGAGCGCCCCGTCGAGCACAGCTCGGTCGGCCGAGGCCGACGCACAGGCGGTCGCGAACTCGATTTGGTGGTTCACCGCGTCTCCGCAGTCGATGGCGATGGTCGGGTGGATGGCCGGCAGCGCACGGGTGATGTTGCCCATGTCGGTGCTGCCGATCTTCTCCTTGAGCTCCTCCTCGGGGCTCAACGGATGCCTGCCCAGCTCGATCGCGGCACGCCGGTAGGCGTCCGCGAGCCAGGGGTCTGGGGTCAGCTCGGCGTACACCGGCGAGACCTTCACGACCTCGTGGGCGCAGCCGGTGGCGAGGGCGCCCGCCTCGAAGCAGCGGTTCATCCGCTCCTCCAGCCGGCGCAGCGAGTCGAGGTCGTCGGCGCGCAGGTCGAACATCGCCGACGTGCGCGCGGGCACGATGTTGGGCACGGTGCCGCCGCGGGTGACGATGCCGCTGACCATCTGGCCCGGCTCCAGGTGCTGGCGGGCGAGCCCGATGGCGACCTGGGCGACCGTGATCGCGTCGGCGGCGTTCACCCCCAGGTGCGGCGCGGCGGCGGCGTGCGACGGCTTGCCGGTGTAGTGGACCTCGACGTCGGTGATGGCCAGCGATCGTGCGGCCACGGCCTCGTACGGAGCCGGGTGCACCATCATCGAGAACGCCACGTCGTCGAATACCCCGCGTTCGAGCATCAGCACCTTGCCGCCGCCGACCTCCTCGGCGGGGGTGCCGATCACCCGGACGGTGAGGCCGAGCTCGTCGGCCAGGTCACGCAGGGCGAGGGCCGCGCCGGTCGAGGCGGCGGCGATGACGTTGTGCCCGCACGCGTGGCCCACCTCGGGCAGCGCGTCGTACTCCGCGCACAGCCCGAGCACCAGCTCACCGGACCCGAACGACGCGGTGAACGCCGTCTCCAGGTCCGCGACGCCGCGTTCGACCTCGAAGCCCTCGGCGGCGAGCAGGTCGGCCACCTTGGCCGCGCTGCGGTGCTCGGCGAACGACCGCTCGGGCTCCGCGTGGATGCTGCGGGAGAGGTCTACCAGCGCATTCGAGTACCGCTCGACGGCCGAGCGCGTGCTCATCTTGAAGTCGGTACCCATTTGCGTCCATCCTGCATCACGGTCCGGCGGGCACGTCGCACCCCTGGTTGATCAACCGGCAACCGGTCGCGGCGATGCGCCAAGCGGTGCTCGATTTTCGGTCAGACCGATCACGCCCGCGCGCCGTGCACGTTCGCGCGGGCCATGCTAGAAGGCGACCACATGCCAGTCCGGCGTTCCCACCAGTTGGGAATCACCCGGACTTGCGGCCGGCCCTCCACTTCGACCAGCGCTTCTTGTTGCGCCAGTAGACGAGGGCGAACAGCACCACCGCGATACCGCCGAGCAGGAACTTCCGGCGCGTTTCGGCGCTCGACTCGGCCGAGGGCTCCTGCGGCGCGTCGATCGTCGGACCGGGCGGCACGGTGCCGTCGGGCTGGATGGTGCCGCCGGGCGCGAGCGTCTCGGTCGGCTGGGCCGCGAGGTGCGGCGCTGTCGTCACGGCCGCGCCTGTGCCCGACACGGTGAAGGCACCGGCCAGCACGAACAGGCACACCGCGAGCACAGATCGCCACATGGTCGCCAAGCCTAGCTACCGCCTTTCGTGGTTACCACTGTCAGTGGTCATCCAAACCGGGCTTTGTTCACGTGCTGTGAGCGAACGAGCCCGTCAGGTGCCCGCGCGGAACGCGGCCAGGATGCGTTCGGCGGCCAGGGTGGCGGTCAGCTCGCCCTCGCGCACCTGACGTTCCACCTCGGGCACGACCGACCGCACCCCGGGCGCCTCGCGCAGGCTCGTGAGCAGCTGGTCGTGCACCATCGCCCAGGTCCAGTCGACCTGCTGGCGACGCCGCCGCTCGGCCAGCCCACCGGCCGCCTCCAGGGTCTCCCGGTGCTTGGTGACCTGCTGCCACACGGTGTCGAGCCCGGAGCCGTCCAGCCCGCTGCACGTCAGCACGGGCGGGTGCCACAGCGCGTCGGCCGGGCGCAGCAGCCGCAGCGCGCCGGCCAGCTCGCGGGCGGCCTTGCGGGCGTCCAGCTCGTGCGGGCCGTCGGCCTTGTTGACCGCGATCACGTCGGCCAGCTCCAGCACGCCCTTCTTGATGCCCTGGAGCTGGTCGCCGGTGCGGGCGAGGGTGAGGAACAGCGAGCAGTCCGTCATGTTGGCCACCGCGACCTCGGACTGGCCGACGCCGACCGTCTCGACCAGCACCACGTCGTAGCCCGCGGCCTCGACCAGCACGATCGACTCGCGGGTCGCCTTGGCCACGCCGCCGAGCGTGCCGGAGGTCGGCGACGGCCGGATGAACGCCGCCGGGTCGACCGCGAGCCGCGCCATCCGGGTCTTGTCGCCCAGGATCGAGCCGCCGGTGCGGGTGGACGACGGGTCGACCGCCAGCACCGCCACCCGGTGGCCTTGGGCGGTCAACATCGAGCCGAACGCGTCGATGAACGTCGACTTGCCCACGCCGGGCACGCCGGTGATGCCGACGCGGTGCGCGTTGGCCCCGGAGAAACCGGAAGAGTGCGGCAGCAGCTCGACCAGCAGCTCCTGCGCCGACGCGCGGTGGTCCGGGCGCGTCGACTCGACCAGCGTGATGGCCCGCGCCAGCGTGCCGCGGTCGCCCGCGAGCACACCCTTGACGTACGCGCCGACGTCGACCGGCCTAGCCATCTCGTCCGGGCAGGTCGTCGTCGTGGCCGAGCTGCTCGGCGAGCTTGCGCAGCAGGTCGCCCGCCGCGTCGGCGATGACCGTGCCAGGCGGGAAGATCGCCGCCGCGCCCGCCTCGCGCAACGCGTCGAAGTCCTGCGGCGGGATCACGCCGCCGACCACGATCATGATGTCGTCGCGGCCCATCTCCGCCAGCGCCGAGCGCAGCGCGGGCACCAGCGTGAGGTGGCCCGCGGCCAGCGACGACACCCCGACGATGTGCACGTCGGCTTCCACGGCCTGGCGCGCGACCTCGTCCGGGGTCTGGAACAGCGGGCCGACGTCCACGTCGAAGCCGAGGTCGGCGAACGCGGTCGCGATCACCTTCTGGCCGCGGTCGTGCCCGTCCTGGCCCATCTTGGCGACCAGGATGCGCGGCCGACGCCCTTCGGCCTCGGCGAACGCCTCCACCACCTCGCGCGTGACCGCGACGTTGGACACCGCTCCGGCCTCCTCCCGGTACACGCCGGTGATGGTGCGGATCTGCGCCGAGTGCCTGCCCCACACCTTGCCCAGCGCCTCGGAGATCTCGCCGACGGTGGCCTTGGCGCGGGCCGCGGAGATGGCCAGCTCCAGCAGGTTGCCGTCCGAGCCCGCCGCGTTGGTCAGCGCGGTCAGCGCCGAGTCCACACTGGACTGGTCGCGTTCCGCGCGCAACCGGGCCAGCTTCGCCAGCTGCTGCGCGCGCACCCCGGCGTTGTCCACCTTGAGCACGTCGATCTTCTCGTCGAACTCGACCTGGTACTTGTTGACGCCGATCACGGGCTGCCGGCCGGAGTCGATGCGCGCCTGGGTGCGCGCGGCGGCCTCCTCGATGCGCAGCTTGGGGATGCCCGCGTCGATGGCCTGCGCCATCCCGCCTGCGGCCTCGACCTCGGTGATGTGCGACCACGCGCGGTGCGCCAGGTCGTGCGTGAGGCGTTCCACGAACGCGCTGCCGCCCCACGGGTCGATCACCCGCGTGGTGCCGGACTCCTGCTGGAGCAGCAGCTGGGTGTTGCGGGCGATGCGCGCGGAGAAGTCCGTCGGCAGGGCCAGCGCCTCGTCCAACGCGTTGGTGTGCAACGACTGCGTGTGCCCCTGCGTGGCGGCCATCGCCTCGACGCACGTGCGGGCGACGTTGTTGAACACGTCCTGCGCGGTCAGCGACCAGCCGGACGTCTGGCAGTGCGTGCGCAGGGACAGCGACTTCGGCGACTTCGGGTCGAAGCCCTTCACCAGCTTCGCCCACAGCAGCCGGGCGGCGCGCATCTTGGCGACTTCCATGAAGAAGTTCATGCCGATCGCCCAGAAGAACGACAGGCGCGGCGCGAACGCGTCGATGTCCAGTCCCGCGTCACGGCCCGCCCGCAGGTACTCCACGCCGTCCGCGAGCGTGTACGCCAGCTCCAGGTCGGCCGTCGCGCCTGCTTCCTGCATGTGGTAGCCGGAGATGGAGATGGAGTTGAACTTCGGCATCCGCCGCGACGTGAACCCGAAGATGTCGGAGATGATCCGCATCGACGGCTTCGGCGGGTAGATGTAGGTGTTGCGGACCATGAACTCCTTGAGGATGTCGTTCTGGATGGTCCCGGCGAGCTGCTCGGGCGCCACCCCCTGCTCCTCGGCCGCCACCACGTACAGCGCCAGGATCGGCAGCACCGCGCCGTTCATGGTCATCGACACGCTCATCTTGTCCAGCGGGATGCCGTCGAACAGCTGACGCATGTCGTAGATCGAGTCGATGGCCACGCCCGCCATGCCGACGTCGCCCGCCACGCGCGGGTGGTCGGAGTCGTAGCCGCGGTGGGTGGCCAGGTCGAACGCGACCGAGAGCCCCTTCTGGCCGGCCGCGAGGTTGCGGCGGTAGAAGGCGTTGGACTCCTCGGCGGTGGAGAACCCGGCGTACTGCCGGATCGTCCACGGCTGGTTGACGTACATCGTCGGGTACGGGCCGCGCAGGAACGGCGCGATGCCCGGGTAGGTGGCGAGGAAGTCGAGGCCCTCGGTGTCGGCGGCCGTGTAGACGGGCTTGACGCCGATGCCCTCGGGCGTCTCCCACGCCAGCGCGTCCGCGCCCTTGCCGGTCGCTTCCTGGAGCGCGGCGTGCCACTGCGCGGCGTCGGCGGCGGTGGGCTCGCCGAGGTCGACGTCGGCGAAGTTCGGGATCATCGCTGGACTCCAAGGGACTCGAACGCGTGCTCCAGCACGTCCAGCGCCGGGCAGCCGGTGAACACGTACTCGTCGATCTCGGCCTCGGACTGCTTCCCGGCCAGCAGGATCCGCTCGGCGCCCGCTTCGCGCAGCGCTCGCGCGACCGGTGCGGCCAGTTGGGCGTAGCCGGTATCGCTGCCGCACAGGCAGGCGATCCGGGCGCCGCTCTCGCGGAACTTCGCGACCACGTCGTCCACGGTCTTGGTGGGCCCGGCGTTCGGCGTCTCGATGCCGCCCGCCTGGAAGAGGTTCGCCGCGAACGTGGCCCGCGCGGTGTGCGCGGCGACGGGGCCGAGCGTGGCCAGGAAGACCTTCGGGCGTTCGGGGCTCGCGTCGGCCGCGTCCCGCAGCGCCTCGAAGTCCTGGGCGTAGCGGATGCGCGGCAGCCCGCCGCCCGGCTCCTCCGGCGCGGGTTCGCGGGTCACGGGCTGCTCGGCGAGGTTCGGGAACTCGCTCACGCCGGTGAGCGCGTCGGTCCGGTCGGCCAGGTTCGCCCGCCGGCGCTCCCAGGTGGCCGCGATCCGGTCCCCGACCAGGTCGAACGCCCGGGGCAGCCCGCCGGCGGCCTCGATCTCGCGGAACCACGCCCACGCGGCGTGCGCGAGGTCGTCGGTGAGCCGTTCCACGTACCAGGAGCCGCCCGCCGGGTCGATCACGCCGGCCAGCTTCGACTCCTCCAGCAGCAGCGACTGCGTGTTGCGGGCGACGCGCCGCGCGAAGTCGTCGGACAGGCCGATCGCGTGGTCGAACGGCAGCACGGTCACCGCGTCCGCCCCGCCGAGGCCCGCGCCGAAGCACGCCACGGTGGTGCGCAGCATGTTCACCCACGGGTCGCGGCGGGTCATCATCGCGGGCGACGTGACCGCGTGCTGCACCTGCGGGCTCGGCGCGCCGGCGACCTCGGTGACCCGCGCCCAGAGCCGCCTGGCGGCCCGGAACTTCGCGATGGTGAGGAACTGGTCGGCGGTCGCCGCGTACCGGAACTCCAGCAGCCGCACGGCTTCCGCCACGCCCAACCCGGCTTCGGTCAGGTGCCGCAGGTAGGCCACGCCGGCCGCGAGGGACGCGCCCAGCTCCTCCGCGTCCGAGCCGCCCGCCTCGTGGAACGGCAGGCCGTCCACGACGACCAGGCGCAGTCCGGGGAACGCGCGGGCCCTGCCGAGCAGGTCGGTCAACGCCTTCAGGTCGGCGGGCCGTCCTGTGCGCGCCTGCACGCCCAGCGGGTCCGCGCCGACGTTGCCCCGCACCTCGTCGGCGAGCACCGGCCGCTGGTCCCAGACCCGCAGCATGGCCCGCCCGGCTTCGAGGAAGTCCGCGCCCGCGTCCACGACCACCGGCGCGAGGTCCAGGTAGACGTCGGCCAGCACGTCGTCGTACGTCGCCGGGTCGAGGCCCTTGAGCCAGAGCGACGTGACGCCGTTCTGCAGGTCGGCCATCACCGCCTCGCGGTCGGCCACCCGCTGCTGCTGGCGGACGTCCCAGCCCTCGACCGCGCCCTGCGGCCGGCCGCCGCGGGTGAACGGGGCCAGCCCCGGGAAACCGGCGTCCGGAGCCCGGTCGTCGGCGGTGTAGAGCGGTTGCACGGCGATGCCGTCGTAGGTGGTGGTGATCAGCGACCCGAAGTCCGCACCCGACTTGCGCAGCACGCCGTGGACCAGGTCCAGCCACTGCTCGCGGTCAGGGGTGGGGAACTCGGCGGCCAGCGCCAACTCGCCTGACGGCTCCATCATGCCCCGCAGTGTTACTCACCAGTAGAACGACGGCTATGTGAGGTTCACCGCCGTGAACGATGCAGAGGCCAGTCTTCCACGCTGGTGAATGATGGCCGAGTGGAATCCGAGCGACTGATCGCCGGCCGCTACCGCCTGCGGCACGTCCTGGGGCGTGGCTCGATGGGCACCGTCTGGGCCGCGCACGACGAGGTCCTGCGCCGGGACGTGGCGGTGAAGGAGATCCTGCGGCCGGCCGGCGCGCCCGACGACGAGGCCGAGGTGCTGCGGGAGCGCACGTTGCGCGAGGCCCGGTCGGCGGCGGCGCTCGCGCACCCGAACCTGGTCACGCTGTACGACGTGGTGCAGGTCGACGGCGACCCGTACGTGGTGATGGAGCTGGTGCCGTCGTCGTCGCTGGCGGAGGTGGTGCGGCAGCGGGGGCCGTTGACCGACGTGCAGGGCGCGGTGGTGGCGGACGCGGTGGCCGCCGCGCTGGAGGCCGCGCACCGGGCCGGGATCACGCACCGGGACGTGAAGCCGGGCAACGTGCTCGTGGCCGACGACGGCCGGGTGAAGCTCACCGACTTCGGCATCGCCCGCAACGTCGCCGAGGCCACCCTGACCAGCCGCGGCATCATGCTGGGCACGCCCGCGTTCATCGCGCCCGAGGTGGCGGCGGGCGGTGCGGTGTCGTTCGCGGCGGACCAGTGGTCGTTGGGCGCGACGCTGTTCGCCGCGATGACCGGGCAGCAGCCGTACGAGGGCACGAACGTGCTGCGGACGATCAACGAGGTGGTGCACGGCGACGTGCCGTCGGCGGCGGCCTGCGGTGCGTTGGAGGCCGTGGTCGCGGGGCTGATGGTGAAGGCGCCGGACGAGCGGATGCCGTTGGCGGAGGTGCGGCGGCTGGTCCGGCCGTTGCTGCCCGAGCTGGGCACGGACGTGTTCCCGGCGTCGACGGCCGCCCGGCCGGTGGTGGAGATCGTGCGGCCGGCGCCGGCCAAGCCGCCGATACCGCCGGACACGCCGTTGGCCGCCGATCCCGGCCCGTTGCCGTTCATGGCGGCGGACGCGCCGACGCGCGAGCTGACCCGTCGGCCGGGGTTGACGGTGCTGGTGGCGCTGTCGGCGGCGGTGCTGTTCGCGATCGGCAGCGTGTCCGGCTTCGCCCTGACCAGGACGGTCGCGGGCGCGTCCCTCCTGCCCCCACCCACCCAGGACGCCCCGTCGCCGCCCGCGATCACCGAGACGCCGTCGCTGCTGCCGACCACGGCGTCGGCCGCGACGGCGAACGGCGAGCAGGGCGCCGAGTTCACCATCGAGGTGGGGCCGGACTGGACCAGCTTCCTGGAGCAGCGGGTGAACAACGGGCTCGGCCCGAGCACGGCGGTCCACCTGGTCTCGCCGAACGGGTGGTACGAGGTGACGGTGCAGCGGTTCCCGGACTACTACGAGCGGAACACGATCAAGGACTACCTGCAGCTGGTGCGGTCGAGGTGGGCGGAGGACCAGTACTTCGGCGAGGTGGTGGAGGGGACCGACGTCCTGCCGCCGGGTGGGAAGGAGTCGGGCGTCCAGTACAGCTACCGGACCGTCGAACGCGCCACCCCACTGGCCCGCGGCACCGCCTCGCCCGGCCCCGACCTGCGCCGCAGCCGCTACTCCCGCGTCCTGCCGCGGGGCAACGACCTGTGGGTGGTGGAGGTCGTGGTGCCGACGGAGCAGGAGGAGACGGGGCGGAGCAGGCTGTTCGACACGATCGCGCCGACCTTCAGGGTGAACGACTAGCGGACGTCGGCGGATCGCGCGGTGACGGTGATCGTGGCCGCCGCTCCGATGACCGCCGTCGTGATCACGGCGGTGGTCGGCCAGCCGAACCACTCGACCGCCGTCGCGCCGAACGCGGTGCCGAGGCTGCCGCCCACGAAGTACACCAGCATGTACGCGCTGTTGAACCGCGCCGGAGCCGAAGGGTCGAGGGCGAGCACGGTGCTCTGGTTCGCGACCTGGGCGGCGAAGAGGCCGGCGTCGAAGAGGGCCAGGCAGACCACGGTCACGACGGTGTTCGCGAGCGTGAAGCCGATGACCACCGCGGCGGCGCCCGCCAAGGCCAAGCCCACCAGGACGACGCGCCGAGCGCCCACCCGGTCGGTCCAGGCGCCGGCGACCCGCGTCGCGAGGACACCCGAGAGGCCGGCCAGCGCGTACAGGCCGATCCGCTCGGCCGAGTACGAGTGCGGTGGCGCCGAGAGGGCTGCCGCGAGCCCGGACCACAGGGCGCAGAACCCGAAGAACCAGAGGGCGCCGCGCAGTGCCGCGAGCCGGAGCGGTGCGTGCCGGGCGAACAGTCCGGGAAGTGAGCGCAGGGTGGCCAGGTAGCCGTGCTCGACGCCGCCCCGCGCGGCCGGGAGCACCGACAGCGAGCACAGCGCGACCACCGCGCAGGCGGCGGCGAACACGAGGACCATGCCGCGCCAGCCGAGCTGGTCGGCGAGCCACCCGCCCGCGATCCGGCCGGCCAGGATGCCGGCCGAGATCCCGGCGGTCACGATGCCCAGGACCGTCGCGCGTCGCCGTGCCGCGGCGAGCCGCCCGGCTACCGAACTGAGGCCCGCGCCCACCGCCGAGCAGGCGCCGATCACGCCGATCACCGATCCCAGCACCGGCACATTGCCCACCGCTGCGCTCAACGCCAACGCGACCGCCAGGACCCCGAACTGAGCCGCGAGCACCCGTCTCGGGGAGAAGCGGTCGACCAGCGGGACGAGCAGGCCCAGTCCGACCACGTAGCCGACCGGCCCGCACGCGAGCGCGAGTCCGACCGCGGCGATCGACGAGCCCAGCGACTCGGCGACGTCCGCGATCGCGGGCTGCAACGGGTAGGTCGTCGACGTCCCGAGCGCGGCCGCGAGCGACATGAACCACACCGCGGACCCGCGCAACGGGGTGGCGTTCGCGGTTTCGGCGACAGAATGGACATTCACAGGAATCGACCGTAGGGAGGCGGAAATGCCCGTGCCGGCGGAATTTCGACCAACCGTTCCGGCGAATCCCGGTCTCGGGTTCAGCAGCGCCCAGACCGGCTGCGGCGAGCCGTCACCACGGCACTGCGGGCAACGGCGTCAGGCGGCGATTAGGCTCGCGGCGTGACCGGTATCGATGAGAAGACCACCCCTGAGGCCCTGGCCACCGACGCGGCCAAGGCGTTGGCCGAGCGGACCGGGGTGGACAGGCACGACATCGCCGTCGTCCTCGGGTCGGGGTGGCGTCCCGCCGCCGACCTCATCGGCGAGCCCACCGCCGAGGTGCCCATGGGCGAGCTGCCCGGGTTCGAGGCGCCCACCGCCGTCGGCCACGGCGGCACGGTGCGGTCGGTGCGCGTCGGCGACAAGAACGTGCTGGTCATGCTGGGCCGGACGCACGGGTACGAGGGCAAGGGCGTGGCCAAGGTCGTGCACGGCGTGCGCACGGCCGCGGCGTCCGGTGTCGGCACGGTCGTGCTGACGAACGCGGCGGGCGGCCTGCGGCAGGGCATGACGGTCGGCCAGCCGGTGCTGATCAGCGACCACCTGAACCTGACCGCGTCGTCACCGCTGGTCGGGGCGCGGTTCGTGGACCTCACCGACCTCTACTCGCCGCGGCTGCGCGACCTCGCCCGGGAGATCGACCCGTCGTTGGAGGACGGCGTCTACGCGGGCCTGCCGGGGCCGCACTTCGAGACGCCCGCCGAGATCCGGATGCTGCGCACGATGGGCGCGGACCTGGTCGGCATGTCCACCGTGCTGGAGGCCATCGCGGCCCGCGCGGAGGGCGTGGAGGTGTTCGGCCTGTCCCTGGTGACGAACCTGGCCGCGGGCATCACCGGCGAGCCGCTCAACCACGAAGAGGTGCTGGAGGCGGGCCAGGCGGCGGCGAGCCGGATGGGCGCGCTGCTGCGCGAGCTGGTGACCCGGGCATGACCCTCGCCCCGGCCCTGCGCGACGCCGCGTTCCGCTGGATCGCCGACGACCCCGACCCGGCGACGCGCCTGGAACTGCAGACCGTCGTGGCGCGGGCGATGGGCGGTGACGCCGCCGCGGCCGACGAGGTCGCCGACCGGATGGCGGGCCCGCTGACGTTCGGCACGGCGGGGCTGCGCGGTCCCGTGCGGGCCGGGCCGAACGGGATGAACCGGGCCGTGGTCATCCGCACCACGGCGGGCCTCGCCGCGTGGCTCAAGGCGCACGGGCACGTCGGCACGGTGTTCGTCGGCCGGGACGCGCGGCACGGGTCGGAGGACTTCGCCGCGGCCGCGGCCGGTGTGCTGGCGGGCGCGGGGTTCACCGTGCGGGTGCTGCCGGGGCCGTTGCCGACGCCGGTGCTGGCGTTCCTGGTCAAGCGGCACGACGCGGTGGCGGGCGTGCAGATCACCGCGTCGCACAACCCGCCCGCGGACAACGGCTACAAGCTGTACCTGGCGGGCGGCGGGCAGATCGTGCCGCCGGAGGACCGCGAGATCGAGGCGGCGATCCGGGGCGTGCCCGCGGCCGTGTCGGTGCCGTTGTCGGACGACTACCTGCCGGTGTCGGACGCCGAGGTGGACGAGTACCTGGAACGGGTCGCGTCACTGCCCCGCGGCACGGCCCGTGACCTGCGGGTGGTGTTGACGCCGATGCACGGCGTCGGCGGCGCCACGGCGGTGGAGGCGTTGCGGCGGGCCGGGTTCACCGACGTGCGGGTGGTGCGCGAGCAGGCCGTGCCGGACCCGGGGTTCCCGACCGTGGCGTTCCCGAACCCGGAGGAGCCGGGCGCGGCGGACCGGTTGCTGGCGCTGGCGGCGGCGGAGGAAGCCGACCTGGCCATCGCCCTCGACCCGGACGCCGACCGGTGCGCGCTGGGCGTGCGCGAGCGGGACGGGTCGTGGCGGATGCTGCGCGGCGACGAGACCGGTGTGCTCCTCGGATCGATGGTGCTGTCCACTGTGGAGAGCCCTGATCCGTTGGTCGCCACGACGATCGTGTCGTCCTCGTTGCTGAAGTCGATCGCGCAGGCGCACGGCGCGCGTTACGCGGAGACGTTGACCGGGTTCAAGTGGCTGGTGCGCGCGGGCGACGGCCTGGTGTTCGCGTACGAGGAGGCGTTGGGCAACTGCGTCGACCCCTCGCACGTGAACGACAAGGACGGCATCTCGGCGGCCGTGGTGGCGTGCGACCTGGCGGCCGGGTTGAAGGCGGCCGGCCGCACCCTGCTGGACGCGCTGGACCAGCTCGCCGTCGACCACGGCCTGCACCTGACCGACCAGGTGTCGCTGCGGTTCACCGACCTGAGCCGGATCGGGGCGTTGATGGCCCGGTTGCGCGGCCGGCCGCCGGAGGGTTTCGCGTTCGAGGACCTGCTGCCCGAGGCCGACGTGGTCAGGCTGACCCGCGAGGGCGTGCGGGTGGTCGTGCGGCCGTCCGGCACCGAGCCGAAGCTCAAGGCGTACCTGGAGGTCGTCGAACCGGTGTCCGACGACCTGCCGGCCGCCCGCGTGCGCGCCCGGGACCGGTTGGCCGAGCTGCGGGCTCAGGTGTCCGAGCTGCTCGCGGACTGAACGGTCACGACTCGCAGGTCACGAGGCTCACGAGGCCAGGGCGATCAGCAGGCACAGCACGGCGACGACGAGCGCACCACCCGCCACCAGGTAAGGACGCCTGGTCGGCGGGCTCACCGGACGTGACCGGTGCTGCGTGACGGCGGCCACCGAGATGCGGCCGGAGATGTAGCTGACCGTGCAGAGCGCGACGCCGGTCGCGAGGATCATCGTGTTGACGTCCCACGGGCTGTGGTCGACCCCCGGCCACAGTGCGATGAAGACCAGCGGCAGGCCGATCAACCCGACCCCGATCCCCACCCCCGCGCCCCAGGTGATCCGCCGGTTCCGCTTCATCGTGGCGATGCTGCGAGTTTCCATGACTCCCTCCCGCTCACTACTACTGAGGACGTGCGACGGCCCCGCGGGTTCCCGCGAGCCATCCATCAGTGGGGTTGAGGCCATGCTAGCGAGCGGTTGCCGTCCCGCGCCGCTCGCGGCAACCTGGGCCGCGTGCCCCGCCTGTTGATCGTCCACCACACGCCGTCGCCCGCCATGCAGGAGCTGTTCGAGGCGGTGGTGGAGGGCGCGACCGACCCGGAGATCGAGGACGTCGAGGTGGTCCGGCGGCCCGCGCTGTCCGCCACCGCGTCCGACGTGCTGGCGGCCGACGGCTACCTGCTCGGCACGCCCGCCAACATCGGCTACATCAGCGGCGCGTTGAAGCACTTCTTCGACACGATCTACTACCCGTGCCTGGACGCCACGCGAGGTCGGCCGTTCGGGGCGTACGTGCACGGCAACCTGGGCACGGAGGGCGCGGTGAAGGCGCTGCGGGACATCACGGCAGGCCTGAAGTGGCGGGCCGTGGTGGAGACGTTGAGCCTGACGGGCGCGCCGGACGGTGACGCCAGGCAGCGGTGCCGCGAACTGGGCGCCACCGTCGCGGCCACGTTGATGCCCTAGCGCCGCGGCACTAGCGGCCCAACGAGGGCATCACCTCGGTCGGGTAGCGGGTGCCGGCGACCGCGTCCGGCGGCACGGCGGCGGCGATCCGGGCCAACTGCGCCTCGGTCAGGCGGAGGTCCGCGGCGGCGGCGTTCTCCTCCACGTACTTCACCCGCTTGGTGCCCGGGATCGGCACCGCGCCCTGGTGGTGGACCCACGCCAGCGCGATCTGAGCCGGCGTCACGTCCTGCTCCCGTGCCACCTCGCGCAGCGACTCGACCAGCGCGAGGTTGCGGTCGAAGTTCCCCTCGGCGAACCGCGGCTGGCCGGCCAGCCGGAAGTCGCCGGGCGCGAAGTCCTCCTTCGACGTGTACTTGCCGGTGAGGAAGCCGCGGCCGAGCGGCGAGTACGCCACGACGCCGATGCCCAGCTCACGGCACGTCGGCACGACCTCGGCCTCGATGTCGCGCGACCACAGCGACCACTCGGTCTGCACGGCCGCGACCGGGTGCACGGCGTGCGCGCGCCGGATCGTCTCCGCACCCGCCTCGGACAGGCCGATGTGCCGGACCTTGCCCTGCTCGACCAGCTCGGCCATCGCGCCGACGGTCTCCTCGATCGGCACCTTCGGGTCGACGCGGTGCTGGTAGTACAGGTCGATGTGGTCCACGCCCAGGCGCCGCAGCGACGCGTCGGCGGCCTGCCTGACGTACTCCGGGTCGCCGCGCAGGCCCCACTCGGACCGCGGCAGCCCGGGCTCGCGGACGATGGCGAACTTCGTCGCCAGCACGACCTCGTCACGGCGGCCCGCGATCGCCCGGCCCACCAGCTCCTCGTTGGTGAACGGCCCGTACATGTCGGCCGTGTCGAGGAACGTGACGCCGAGGTCCAGGGCGCGGTGGATGGTGGCGGTGGACTCGGCCTCGTCACCGGGGCCGTAGAAGTCGCTCATCCCCATGCAGCCCAAACCCTGCGCGCTCACCTCGAGCGCGCCCAACCGGCGGTTCTCCACGGTCGTCCTCCTGCGGTCACTTGTTCGACAGTTCCAGGAACTCCGGCGGGTACCGGTCGCCCGCGACGGCGGGTGCGGCGTCCTCGATGGCGCGGAGCTCCTCGGCGCTCAGTTCCAGGTCGGCGGCGGCGGCGTTCTCCTCCAGGTACCTCACCCGCTTGGTGCCCGGGATGGGGACGACGTGCTCGCCCTGGTGGTGTACCCAGGCCAGCGCGAGTTGACCGGCCGTGACGCCGCGTTCGGCGGCCAGCGCGCGCAGCGCGTCCACGATGGCCGTGTTGCGGGCGAAGTTCTCCTCGGCGAACCGGGGCAGGCCGCGGCGCATGTCGTCCTCGGCCAGGTCGGCGACGGACGTGACGCGGCCGGTGAGGAAACCGCGGCCGAGCGGCGAGAACGGCACGATGCCGATGCCCAGCTCACGGCACGTCGGCGCGATCTCGGCCTCGACGTCACGCGTCCACAGCGACCACTCGCTCTGCAGCGCGCTGATCGGGTGCACGGCGTGCGCCCGGCGGATCGTCGCGGCGCTCGCCTCGGACAGGCCCAGGTGGCGGACCTTCCCCGCGGCGACCAGCTCGGCCATCGCGCCGACGGTCTCCTCGATCGGCACGTCCGGGTCGACCCGGTGCTGGTAGTACAGGTCGATGTGGTCCACGCCCAGGCGGCGCAACGACGCGTCGACGGCCTGCCCGACGTACGCGGCGTCACCGCGCGGCCTGCGGTCCGGGTCGGCGAGCCCGAACTTGGTCGCGAGCACGACCTCGTCCCGGCGGCCCTTGACGGCCCGGCCGACCAGCTCCTCGTTCGCGCCCGCGCCGTAGACGTCCGCGGTGTCGAGGAGCGTGACGCCGAGTTCGATCGCCCGGTGGATGGTGGCGACGGACTCGACCTCGTCCCCGGCGCCGTAGGACTGGCTCATGCCCATGCAGCCCAGGCCCTGATCGCCGACCTGGAGTTGCCCCAACGACCTCACGCGGTGACCCCTTCGATGAACGTGTGCTCGATCTGCTCGTAGTGCGTGATCTTGTACTCGAGCACTTCCAGGCACGACTGGAGCTCGGCGATGCGCTCGCGGACCGACGCCCGGTGCTCGAACAGCATCTGCTTGCGGCGGCCGGCGGTGGCCGCGCCGCGGTGCCTGAGCTGCGCGTACTCGCGCATCATGCGAATGGGCATGCCGGTGGTGCGCAGCCGGGTCAGGAAGACCAGCCAGCCGAGGTCGTCGTCGCTGTAGCTGCGCCGCCCGCCGGAGTCCCGGGCGGGCGGGTCGACCAGGCCGATCCGTTCGTAGTAGCGCAGGGTGTCGATCGACAACCCACTGCGCTCGGCCGCTTGAGCGATCGAGTAAGTCACGGTGTCGACCGTAGGAGCTGGAGTGCACTCCAGGTCAACCCGATTCGCGGTATCCGGCGACGTGGGCGCCGGTCGTTCAGTCGTCCTTGGGCATTCCCCATGCCTCCAGGTGGGCGGCCATGCCGCCCACGTCGATCTGCTCCCGGCCGAGCGCGCGCACCAGGTCGAGGGCTTCGTCCTCCTCGGCGTCGATCCACCAGCCGTTGATGTCGCACAACGTCACGGCGGCGACCCAGCCCAGCCGCCAGTTGCCCTCGGCCAACGGGCGCGTGCGGACGATGGAATCGAGCAGCGCGGAAGCTTTGAGCCAGAGCGTGTCGTACGCCTCGACCCCCAGCACTGTGGCCCTGGGGCGGTGGGCTGCGGAGTCGAGGAGACCTAAGTCGCGCACGACCAGATCCCCGCCGGTGACGGCGGTCGCCAGCACGAGCAAGTCGCCGGCGTCGAGGTAGTTGACCACTGCTTGACGCGCTCCCTGTCCTGAGGGGCGGGGACTCCGGCGCGGCCACGCCGCATCCGGGACGTCTCTGGCGCCACTACCCACCCCCTCAGGTCCGTATCGCCTCCCCGCCCAGCCGGCGGCGAGGATGTTGTCGGCCGCGTTGTGCACCGAAGCGCAACCTGGACGCAGCCCGATCTTCAACGGCGCACCATACCGGTGCGCTTCGGGCCGCCGTGGACGTTCACACAGGTATATGGGTGAACGACCGATGCCGCGCCGGTTGAGCTGCATGGATCGATCGTATCGAACATGTGTTCGAACGGCGAGGGCGTGAGGGGTCGACCACCCGAAGGTGTGTCGATGTGGGCAGCGAGTAGTCGGTCGGGCGCCCTCAGTACGGGAACCCGCAATCCGGGTCGGCGTGGATCAGGCGGAACCGAGGCGGTCGAGCAGGCCCCGGTACTTGGGGAGCACGCGTCCGAGGACCTCGGACAGCTGCTCCTCCTTCTGCAATCTGGCCCACCGCTCGGCCAACGCCAAGCGCACGACCTCCTGCTTCGAACGGCCCTCGGCTGCGGCGAGTTCGTCGAGCCGCCGGTTCTCCTCGTCGCTCAGACGCAGAGTCATCGCCATGGAGAATGACGGTACCAACTTGATACCACGATGGCCAGACCGCGAATTATAACAGTGTTGCGATACGATGCCCCGGTGCCACGACCGAAGACACACGACGATGCGCTCCGCGGCCGACTGCTCGAGCGGGCGGGCGAACTGCTGTCCACCGAAGGCCCCGGCGCTCTGAGCTTGCGCAGGCTCGCGGCGGATGTCAACACCTCCACCACGGCCGTGTACTCGCTGTTCGGCGGCAAACCGGCGCTGCTGAACGCCGTGTACGAGGAGGCGTTCCGCCGATTCGGTGAACGCATCGCGAGCGTGCCGCAGACCGACGACCCGGTGGAGGATCTGGTCCAGATCGGCTTGGCGTACCGGGCGAGCGCGTTGGCCGACCCGCAGTTCTACCTGGTGATGTTCAGCAAGGTCGTGCCCAACTTCGAGCCGTCCGACGAGACGAAGGAGGCGGCCGTGCAGACGTTCCTGCCGGTCGTGCGGGACGTCGGGCGCGCGGTGGAGTCGGGCGCGTTCACGCAGGAGCCGCCCGAGCGGATCGCGTTGGCGATGTGGGGCATGGTGCACGGCCTGGTGAGCCTGGAGCTCAACGGCAACCTGCCGCCGGGCGTCGAGATCGCTCCCGTCTACGAGCGCGCCCTGCGTGCGCACGCGGACGGGTGGCGCGCCTGATCGTGGTGCGGGTGCACGTCGCGTGAAGGTGGGGCCCGGGGAGGTGGCCGCCGCGAAACCTCCCCGGACCCCGTGGACCGTCCGACTAGGACAGTCCGCTGGTGAGCGCCTTGATCAGCTCGCCGTCGGCGGTGTCGCCGTCGAGCGACCAGATCATCGCGCCGCCAAGGCGCCGTTCGGCCACGTAGCGCCCCTTGCGCTTCAGCTCGACCGGGTCGTCCCAGGTCCAGAACGTGGTGCCGTCGAACAGCCACGCGTGCCCGGCCTTGGCATCCCGGTGCACGGTGAAGTCGGCCAGTCGGGCCTTGAGGATCCGGTAGTCCTCGTACCCGGCCTCGTAGGTCGCGGGCGCGGGTCCGGTGGCGGGCTGGAACAGGCCGTCGTTCTCGTCGCGGACGCCGGTCCAGCCGCGGCTGTAGAACGGCACGCCCATCACGACCTTGCTCTTCGGCGCGCCGTTGCGCAGGTAGTGGTCGATCGCGACCTGCGAGCTGAACGGCGGCGCGGTCGGGTCGGCCGCGGGCGTGCGGAGCGCGGACTGCTGGTTCGTCAGCGGCTCCCACGCGCCGTGGTAGTCGTAGCCCTGGATCGTGGCGAACGTCAGCAGGTCGAAGACCCTGTTCACCTCGAAGCCGCGGTCGACCTGGGCGGGGTTGGCGGGCAGGAACGCGGTGAGGTCGTAGCGCTTGCCCGTGCGCCAGGTCAGCTTGCCCAGCTGCTTGCGGTACTCCACGAGCAGCGCGGTGAAGTTCTGCTTGTCCTCGGGCCGCACGACGTTGCCGGGCGCGGCTTCGGACGACGGCCACTCCCAGTCGAGGTCGACGCCGTCGAACACGCCGGCCGCCGCACCGGGCGTGGCGCCGGGCAGGTTGCCCTTGAGCCACAGGTCGAGGCACGAGGCCACGTGCGCGGCGCGTGACTCCGGGGTGAGGGCGGCGTTGGAGAAGTACTTGGAGCCGGTCCAGCCGCCGAGCGAGATGTTGATCCGGAGCTTCGGGTGCTTCGCCTTGAGCTGCTTGAGCTGGTTGAGGTTGCCGGACAGCGGCTGGCCCGCGACGTCCGCCGTGCCGTCGACGCTCTGCTCGGCGCTGAAGGGCCGCTGGTAGTCCGCCCACGGGTCGGCGCTGACGCACTTGCCCGTCTCGTCGAGGAAGCCGAAGGCGTAGTTGAGGTGGGTGAGCCGCGGTGCGGTGCCGTTGGCGACGAGGTCGCGCACCAGGAAGTTGCGGTCGTAGCCGCTCCACTGGGTGTAGTACCCGACGACGCGCTCGGCCTTTCCGTGCCCGCCGTGCCCGTCGTGGGCAGCGGCCGGCGTCGCCGGCGACACGGCCATCGCGGTGGCCAGGAGGGCTGGGAGCACCCATCTCCTGCTCGACATGCTTCTCCTCGCGGGCTGCGGTGTGTGGTCTGGACCACGGTAGTGATGAGGTCTAGACCACCTCTACGGCCGTTCGGCCGAATCCGGTAACGCGAAGTTCTCTCGCGTCCGCTGCAAAGTTTTGCATGTGCGAGGTGGGTGGTGATCGCGCTAGCTTCGGCGCTGTTCAAGTTTGAATACCTGTCTGGGGAGGGCTTGTGACGATCCTGGTCACCGGGGCTACCGGAACCATCGGCAGCGCGGTCGTTCGGCAGTTGGCGGCGGCGGGCGTGCCGGTGAAGGCGTTGACGCGCAACCCGGCTCGGGCCGTGGTGCCCGCGGGTGTGGAGGTGGTGGGAGGTGATCTGACGCGGCCGGGCGAGCTGCCGTTGGCGGGCGTGACGGCGGTGTTCCTGCTGGCGGCGATCGAGTCGGACGACGCGGCGGGGCACGCCCGGGCGTTCCTGGAGCAGGCGGCGGACCTGCGGCGGGTGGTGTTCCTGTCGAGCAGCGCGGTGACCGTGAAGCGGCCGGGGAGCTACGAGCTGCACCACGACGTGGAGCGGGTGATCGAGGCGTCCGGGGTGGCGTGGACGCACGTGCGGCCGGGCGAGTTCATGGCGAACAAGCTGATCTGGGCGCGGACGATCAGGGAGGAGGACGTGGTGCGGGCGCCGTTCCCGGAGTCGGTGGGCGCGCCGGTGCACGAGGACGACGTGGCGGAGGTGGCGGTGCACGCGCTGCTGCGTGACGGGCACGCCGGCAAGGCGTACACGTTGAGCGGGCCGGAGGCTCTGACGCACGTCGAACAGGCCGCCGCCATCGGCCGCGGCCTGGGCCGTCCGATCGCGTTCGAACGCCTGACCTACGGCCAGGCCCGCGCCACCCTGATCCGCGACGAGGGCTTGCCCTACGACGTCGCCGAGTACCTGCTGGGCTACATGGCCCAGCACGCCGAGGAACCGGCCTCCGTCACCCCCGACTTCACCACCGTCACCGCCCACCCCGGCCGCACCCTCACCACCTGGGCCACCAACCACTCCACCGCCCTAACCCCCTAACCCGCGTGTCGAACCTTCACGTCGCGCGTGTCCTACGTTCAGGTCGGGCGTGTCCTACCTTCAGGTCGGGCGTGTCCTACGTTCAGAACAGGCGAGTTCAACGCTCAGAACAGTCGATCTTGTTCTGAGCGTTGAACTCGGGGTACGCGAACGTAGGACACGCGCGTTCCGAACGTAGGACACGCGCGTTAACGTAGGACACGCGCGTTCTGAGTGTTCGACACGCGCAAGGGTTTTAGTGGACGGCGCCGTATTGGCGGTCGCCGGCGTCGCCCAGGCCCGGGACGATGAAGCCCGAGTCGTTCAGGCGTTCGTCGATGCTCGCGGTGATCAGGCGGATCGGGTGGGCCGAGTCTTCGAGGTGCTTGATGCCCTCGGGGGCGGCCAGGGCGCAGATCGCGGTCACGTCGGTGGCGCCGCGGTCGGTCAGCAGGCGGATCGTGTAGGCCATGGAGCCGCCCGTGGCGAGCATCGGGTCCAGCACGAAGACGGGACGGCCGGCCAGCGAGTCCGGCAGCGACTCCATGTACGGGGTCGGCTGGAGGGTTTCCTCGTCACGCGCCAAGCCCACGAAGCCCATCTGGGCGTCCGGGATCAGCTTGTGCGCCTGGTCGGCCATGCCCAGGCCGGCGCGGAGGACGGGCACCAGCAGCGGCGGGTTCGCCAGGCGGTAGCCGGTGGTGCGGGCGACGGGCGTGTGCACGCGCTCCTCGGCCACGGGCAGGTCGCGCGTGGCCTCGTACACGAGCATCACGGTCAGCTCGTGCAGCGCGGCGCGGAACGCCGCGTTGTCCGTGCGGGCGTCGCGCATGGTGGTCAGCCGCGCCCTGGCCAGTGGGTGATCGACAACGAGGACGTCCATGGTCGAACAGTATGTGGTACGCCCGGCCGATGCCCGACGCGAAGCCGCCCGCGCCCGCCAGTGGGTCCGGAGCGGCGTCGGCCGAGCCGATCAGCAGCTGATCACCACCGGGATCAGGTTGCCCGGGGTTGGCGAGGCGCCTCCGGGGGTAACGTCCTGACATGGCCGACCACGTGCGGATCGGGGTGCTGGGGGCGGCGCGGATCGTGCCGGCGGCGGTGGTTCGGCCGGCGCGGGACGTGGCGGCGGTCGAGGTGTCGGCGGTGGCGGCACGGGACGGCGCGCGGGCGCGGAAGTTCGCCGACCGGTTCGGGATCCCCCGCGTGCACGGGACGTACGAGGAGTTGCTGGACGACCCGAACGTGGATGCCGTGTACGTCCCCCTGCCCAACGGGTTGCACGGGAAGTGGACGTTGGCCGCGTTGGCGGCGGGGAAGCACGTGCTGTGCGAGAAGCCGTTCGCGGCGAACGCGGACGAGGCCGCCGCAGTGGCGGAGGCCGCGAGGGGCAGTGGGCTGGTCGTGATGGAGGCGTTCCACTACCGCTATCACCCGTTGGCGTCGAGGTTGGCGGAAGTGGTCGCGGAGTTGGGCGAATTGCGGCACGTGGAGGCACGGCTGTGCTTCCCGTTGCCACGGTTCGGTGACATCCGGTACTCGCTGGAGTTGGCCGGTGGGGCGTTGATGGACGCCGGGTGTTACGCGGTGAACTTGGTGCGGTACCTGGGTGGCGAGCCGGAGGTGAAGTCGGCGCGGGCGTTGCTGAAGGGCGACGGCGTCGACCGGGCGATGCGGGCGGAGCTGAAGTTCCCCGCCGGGCACACCGGGACCGTGGTGACGTCGATGTGGTCGCGGTCGTTGCTGAGGATCTCGGCGAAGGTGTTGGGCGCCAACGGTGAGGTGCGGGTGTTCAACCCCTTCGCGCCGCAGTTCGGGCACCGGCTCGCGGTCAAGCTGAACGGCCACCGCCGGGTCGAGCGGTTCGACCGGCGGCCGTCGTACGAGTACCAGTTGGAGGCGTTCGCCGACGCCGTGCTGCACGGCAAGCCGTTCCCGACGACGGCGGACGACGCGGTGGCCACGCTGCGGGTCGTGGACGACGTCTACCGCGCCGCCGGCCTGCCGGTGCGTCAACCCACCTGACCCGGTCGCGAGCACCTACGCTTGCCCGGCAGGAGCCCAGGCCGCCGGGCTCGTCGGCGCAGTCACGCGAGGAGCGCACCCGATGAACCGTGTCGTAGCCCTCCTCGTCGTGGCCGCCCTGGCGCTGGTCGGGTGCCAGGCGCGGGCGGAGCACGCGGCGAAGGCCGGGTCCGGCGAGTTGAGGACCGAACTCGACCCGCTCCTCTCCCGCTTCCCCGTGCTGGGCACGCCGGCCGGGGCGCGCTGGATGTCCGGCACGTACGGTCGCGCCGACGTGCCGGGACCGTCCACCTACTGGATCGACGCCGTCGTCACGCTGCAGCCGGTGGACGCCCAGCGGATCGTGTCGACCTACGCGCCGACCGACGAGGGCGAGGAGCCGGACGTGGTGGACGGTGTGCGCGCCGACGTGCCGGGCGGGCCCTTCCTGACCGGGGAGGCGCTGGACGCCGCGTTCGGCAGCGAGCGCTGGCACGCGTCGGCCTACCTCGAACCGGAATCCGGCAAGCTGGTCCTCGTCGCGACGGGAAACTGACCAAACGACCGACGGCCCTCCTAGACTCACCCGGGTGAGCGACGAGTTGGTGCCGGACCCCCGTCAGATGCGTGCCTCGGACGCCGACCGCGAGAAGGTCGCCCAGGTGCTCCAGCAGGCGCACGGCGAGGGCCGGCTGGACCTGCACGAGCTGGACGAACGCCTGGCGGCGGTGTACGCGGCCAAGACCTACGGCGAGCTGGTGCCGCTGACCGCCGACCTCGGCGTGCCCGCGCCTTCCGTGATGCCCGTGCCGCTGCCGCACAACGCCCCCGCGTCGCGCATCGGCGGCACGCCCGGCACCACGGTCTCGTTCGCGTTCTGGTCGGGTGTGGAACGTCGCGGCGACTGGGTCGTGCCGCCGACGCACACGGCGGTGGCGGTCATGGGCGGTGTCGAGCTGGACATGACCCGGGCCCGCTTCGCGCAGGGCGAGGTGACGATCAACGCCTACGCGTTCATGGGCGGCGTGGAGATCATCGTGCCGGAGGACGTCACCGTGCAGGTGTCGGGCATCGGCTTCATGGGCGCGTTCGAGGACGCCACGCACAAGGGCGCGCCGACGATCCCAGGCGGGCCGGTCGTGAAGATCACCGGGTTCGCGATGATGGGCGCGGTCGAGGTGAAGCGGCCGAAAAAGAAGAAGCTCAAGGGTCGCGCGCACGACGAGCTGGAGGGCTAGTCGCGGGCTGCGGAGGGCGTTACCCTTCGGCGTCCCCGCCGACCGCCCCCTCTTGCGAAGCCGCGAATGACCAGCCCAGTGTTCGTCGACCCGTCCGGCCGCCGCCGGTGGGTCCTGCGCGTCGTCATCGGCGCTGCCGTGACGTGCGTGCTCGCCTACTTGACGCTGCTCGCCATCGCGTTGGCGGGCGGCCCGGTGAACCCGTCCTCGCTGCTCCCCGTGCCCGAGGAGGAGCCGGCGGTGGTGATCGCCACGACGACCGCCGCGCCGACCACCGCCGAACCGCCCGCGCCGACCACCACCAGGACCGCCGTCGAACGCGCGACGACCACCACCACGACGGTGGTGGAACCGACGACGACCACGACGACGCGGACGCAGGGTCGTCGCACCGAACCACCACCGGGCGCGTCGAACCGGCCCACGTCCGCCGGCAGGGGCTGATGCGCGCACACCTGCCGTCACCGCGTGCGCACTGGCTGTTGTTGGCCTTGTCGCTGGTGGTGCTGCTGGGGTTCCTGCTGCTGGACCTGCTGGTGGTGCAGCGGGTCGGCCAGGGCGAAGCCCCGACGGCCGGACCGGCGGACCACGTGCCGGAGTCCGTGCGCACGGGCGGCCCGCTGATCGGCACCGACGGCACCGCGCTGACGTCGCGTTCGGTGCCGAACGGCGCGGTGGTGCTGACGTTCGACGACGGACCGGACCCGCGCTGGACGCCGCAGGTGCTGGACGTGTTGCGGCGCAACGACGTCAAGGCGACGTTCTTCGTCACCGGTGTCGCCGCGGCCCGCTACCCGGACCTGGTCGAGCGGATGGCCGACGAGGGCCACGAGGTGGGGCTGCACACGTTCACGCACGTCGACCTCGGCACGATCGGCGAGGCGCGCACGGCGTTGGAGCTGGGGCAGACGCAGCTCGTGGTGGCCGCCGCGACCGGTCGGGCGAGCACGCTCGTGCGCCCGCCGTACTCCGCGAGCCCCGACTCGCTGGACGACGAGGACCTGGCCGCCGTCGAGCGCATGGTCGGCACGGGGCACCTCGTGCTGCTGTCGACCCACGACACGGAGGACTGGCGCAACCCCGGCGTGGACGCGATCGTCGCCGCCATGCCGTCGGACGAGCGCGGCGCGGTGGTGCTGGCGCACGACGGCGGCGGTGACCGGTCGCAGACCGTGGCGGCGTTGGAGCAGGTGATCCCGAAGCTGCGCGCGGAGGGGCGCCAGTTCCGCACGGCGAGTGACGCGTTGGGCGTGCCGATCGCCCGGTCGGCGAGCTTCGTCGAGCGGGCGGAGGGCACGGCGGTGTCGCTGGCCGTGCGCGCCGCCGCGGCGACGACCTCGTTGATGACGTGGCTGGTCGTGGTGTCGAGCGTGCTGGCGTTGCTGCGGGCGCTGTTGTTGCTGGGCACGACCGGCATCCACGCGCGGCGGGCGCGCAACGTCGGGCGGCACGCGCGGCGGCTGCCCCGGCAACCGGTGACGGTGCTGGTGCCCGCGTACAACGAGGAAGCGGGGATCGAGGCGACCCTGCGCACGATCCTCGCGAGCACGGCCGACGTGCGGGTGATCGTGGTGGACGACGGTTCCACGGACCGCACCAGTGAGGTCGTGCGGGCGTTGGACCTGCCCGGGGTGACGTTGATCCGGCAGGCGAACGCGGGCAAGGCGGCGGCGTTGAACACCGCCCTGCGGCACTGCCGGACCGAGCTGGTGGTGATGGTGGACGGTGACACGGTGCTGGAGCCGGACACCGTGGACGAGCTGGTGCAGCCGTTCGCCGATCCCGACGTCGGCGCGGTGTCGGGCAACGCGAAGGTCGGCAACCGGGGCGGGCTGCTCGGGCGGTGGCAGCACATCGAGTACGTGATCGGCTTCAACCTCGACCGACGGATGTACGACGTGATGGAGTGCATGCCGACCGTGCCGGGCGCGGTCGGCGGGTTCCGGCTCAGCGCGTTGCGGCAGGTGGGCGGGGTGCCGGAGGACACGTTGGCCGAGGACACCGACCTGACGATGGCGTTGGAGCGCGCCGGCTGGGCCGTGACGTACCAGGAGACGGCCCGGGCGTGGACGGAGGCGCCCTCGACGTTGGGCCAGCTGTGGCGCCAGCGCTACCGGTGGTGCTACGGGACGTTGCAGGCGATGTGGAAGCACCGGGGCGCGGTGCGCGAGCGCGGGCTGGGCGGCCGGCTGGGCAGGCGCGGGCTGCCGTACCTGGCGCTGTACCAAATCGTGCTGCCGGTGCTGGCGCCGGTGATCGACGTGTTCGCGGTGCTCAGCCTGTTCACGGACCCGGTGCGCGGCGCGGCGGCGTGGCTGGGGTTCCTGGTGCTGCAACTCGTGCCCGCGGTGATCGCGTTCCGGCTGGACCGCGAGAGCCTGCGGCCGCTGTGGGCGGTCGTCCTGCAACCCGTCGTCTACCGGCAGCTGATGTACCTCGTGGTGATCCAGTCGGTGATCACCGCCCTGGCCGGCGCGCGGCTGCCGTGGCAGAAGCTGAAGCGCACCGGCACGGCCACCCAGCACGCGCCCGAACTGGCCCCGGCGGCCGAGGTGACCAAACCCCTCAACCGGCGCGAGTGGGCCGTGGAGGACGAGGTCACGAAGCCGCTTCACGTGGGCTGACCTGCCCGAAGTCGCTCACTTAGGACGGCCGTCCCATTCCGCCTAGACTCGGCGCCATGGCTGCTCCATCGACAACGCCGTCGCTGCCCCCGGCGCTCGCGGACGCCGTCCGCGACGACGCGTCGCTGCGCCGGTTCCTGCACGGACTGCCCGGTGTGGACCAGGTCGGCGTCGAACAGCGCGCGGCCGGTCTGGGCACCCGCAGCATCAAGAAGGCCAGCAAGCTGTGGGCCATCGACACCGCCATCGGCATGGTCGACCTGACCACGCTGGAAGGCGCCGACACCCCCGGCAAGGTGCGGTCGCTCGCGGCGAAGGCGCGGCGGCCCGACCCGGACAACCCGGACGTGCCGAAGGTCGCCGCCGTCTGCGTGTACCCGGACATGGTGGAGACGGCCGTCCAGGAGCTCCGGGGCACCGGGATCGACATCGCCAGCGTCGCGACCGCGTTCCCGTCCGGCCGGTCGAGCCTGAAGGTGAAGCTGGAGGACACCGCCTACGCCGTCGACGCGGGCGCCACCGAGATCGACATGGTGATCGACCGGGGCGCGTTCCTGTCCGGCCGGTACGGCCAGGTGTTCGACGAGATCGTGCAGGTCAAGCACGCCTGCGGGGACGCGTACCTCAAGGTGATCCTGGAGACCGGCGAGCTCGCGACCTACGACAACGTGCGCCGCGCGTCCTGGCTCGGCCTGCTCGCGGGCGGCGACTTCATCAAGACGTCCACCGGCAAGGTGTCCCCCGCGGCGACGCTGCCCGTCACGCACGTGATGCTGCAAGCCGTCCGTGACTGGCACACCCAGACGGGCGAACTCAGAGGCGTGAAGCCCGCCGGCGGCATCCGCACGACCAAGGACGCGATCAAGTACCTGGTCGCGGTGCACGAAGTCGCGGGACCGGAGTGGCTGACCCCGACCCTGTTCCGCTTCGGTGCCTCCACGCTGCTCAACGACCTGCTGATGCAGCGGCGCACCCAGTTGGCCGGCCACTACAGCGGCCCCGATTACGTGACGGTGGACTGACATGTGGGAATACGCGCCCGCGCCCGAATCACGGGACATCGCGAACCTCAAGCCGAACTACCGGATGTTCATCGACGGCCAGTTCGTCGAGGGCGCCGGTGAGCCGCTCAAGACCGTCAACCCCGGCACGGAAGAGGTGCTGGCCGAGGTCTCCACGGCCGCGCCGGCCGACGTCGACAAGGCCGTGAAGGCCGCACGCCGCGCCTACGACCGGGTGTGGGGCAAGATGCCCGGCTCCGAGCGCGCCAAGTACATCTTCCGCATCGCCCGCCTGATCCAGGAGCGGTCGCGGGAGCTGGCGGTGCTGGAGTCGTTGGACAACGGCAAGCCCATCAAGGAATCACGTGACGTGGACGTGCCGACGGCCGCCGCGCACTTCTTCTACCACGCGGGCTGGGCGGACAAGCTCGCCTACGCGGGCCACGGCCCCGACCCGCGCCCGCTCGGCGTGGCCGGCCAGGTCATCCCGTGGAACTTCCCGCTGATGATGGCGGCGTGGAAGATCGCGCCCGCGCTGGCCACCGGCAACACGGTGGTGATCAAGCCCGCCGAGACGACGCCGCTGAGCGCGCTGGTGCTGGCGGAGATCATCCAGCAGGCCGACCTGCCACCCGGTGTGGTGAACATCCTCGCCGGAGCGGGTGACGTCGGCGCGGCCGTCGTGTCGCACCCGGACGTCGACAAGGTCGCGTTCACCGGGTCGACCGAGGTCGGCAAGATCATCCAGCGGCAGCTGGCCGGCACCGGCCGCAGGCTCAGCCTCGAACTGGGCGGCAAGGCGGCGAACATCGTGTTCGACGACGCGCCGCTGGACCAGGCCGTCGAGGGCATCGTCAACGGCATCTTCTTCAACCAGGGTCACGTGTGCTGCGCGGGTTCGCGGCTGCTGGTGCAGGAGTCGGTGGCCGACGAGCTGCTGGAGAAGCTGCGCGTCCGCGTGTCCACGCTGCGCGTCGGCGACCCGTTGGACAAGAACACCGACGTCGGCGCGATCAACTCGCGCGAGCAGCTGACGAAGATCCAGCAGCTGGTCGAGACCGGCGACGCCGAGGGCGCGCAGCGGTGGACGTCCGCGTGCCCGTTGCCGGACAAGGGTTTCTACTTCGCGCCGACGGTGTTCTCGAACGTGTCGCAGGCGATGCGGATCGCGCGCGAGGAGATCTTCGGCCCGGTGCTGTCGGTGCTGACGTTCCGCACGCCGGACGAGGCCGTGGCCAAGGCGAACAACACGCCCTACGGGCTGTCGGCGGGCATCTGGACCGAGAAGGGGTCGCGCATCCTGTGGGCGGCGCAGAAGATGCGCGCCGGCGTGGTGTGGGCCAACACGTTCAACCGCTTCGACCCGACCGCCCCGTTCGGCGGCTACCAGGAGTCGGGCTTCGGCCGCGAGGGCGGCCGCACCGGGCTGGAGGCGTACCTCGATGTCTGAGAACCGGATCGCCGTCGCGAAGACGTACAAGCTCTACATCGGCGGCGCGTTCCCCCGGTCGGAGTCCGGCCGGTCGTACCCGGTGGTCGACGCTAAGGGCGCGTTCCTGGCCAACGCGGCGCAGGGTTCGCGCAAGGACGCCCGGGACGCGGTCGGGGCTGCGCGCAAGGCGTTCGCCGGCTGGTCGGGCGCGACGGCGTACAACCGCGGGCAGGTGCTGTTCCGGGTGGCCGAGGTGCTGGAGGGCCGGCGGGAGCAGTTCATCGCCGAGGTCGCCGCCTGCGAGGGCGTCACGGTCAAGAAGGCGCAGTCGCTGGTGGACGCGGCGATCGACCGGTGGGTCTGGTACGCGGGGTGGACCGACAAGGTCGCCACGGTGCTCGGCGCGTCGAACCCGGTGGCCGGGCCGTACTTCTCGTTCTCCGTGCCGGAGCCGACGGGTGTGGTGGCGGTGCTCGCGCCGCAGCAGTCGTCGCTGCTCGGGTTGATCAGCGTGGTGGCGCCGGTGATCGCGACCGGCAACACGGCGGTGGTCGTGACGTCGCAGGACCGGCCGTTGCCCGCGGTGACGTTGTCGGAGGTGCTGGCGACGTCCGACCTGCCCGGCGGTGTGGTGAACGTGCTGACCGGGCGCACGGCGGAGATCGCGCCTTGGCTGGCGTCACACGCGGACGTGAACGCGTTGGACCTGACGGGTGCGCCGGAGTCGACGCGGGCGGACCTGGAGCGGGCGGCGGCGGGGACGGTGAAGCGCGTGCTGCGTGCGCGGCCGTCGGAGGACTTCACCCGCGAGCCGGACCTGGCCCGGCTGCGGGCGTTCCTGGAGATGAAGACGGTCTGGCACCCGATCGGGGTCTAGGGGTTTGGGGGCGGCACACCGTGCCGCCCCTCCACGATCCAGTGCGCCTGGCCCGTGTTCGTCACGCTAGCCGGCGCTTGGACGGGACGGGTGTCAGGCGTACACCCGACAGGACGGCCGCCTGCTGCCGAGGGATCGGCTGACGGTGGCGCGGTGAACGTGCTGACCGGGCGCACCGCGGAGATCGCGCCTCGCCCGCCTGCGTTCTTGGAGACGGTCTGGTAACCGGATCGGGACGGCTGGGATCGGTTGTCCGGCGGCTGTCTAGCGGCGGCAGCCGAACCAGCTGTAGGCGAGCAGGCCGGTGCAGCCGAGCACGACCGCGGTGACGGTGGCCGAGGTGGTGGTGGTCGGCTGCACCGGCCACGTCAGCAGGCGGCTGAGCCAGTGGTCGTCGGCGGTCGGGACGACGAGCGTGACGCCGGTCCAGCCGACCGGCAGCGCCCAGGCGGTGCGCGGGCCGAACAGCAGCGCGCCCAGCGCCACCAGGCCGCCGAGGCCCACCACGTCGCGGAGCACGAACGCGTCGGTGGCGATCGGGTCGGCGACCAGGCCGACCGCGAGCAGCAGCGCGGCGACGAACGTGCCGCCGAGCAGCAGGTGCGCGGCCCGGCGCGGCGGCCAGCCGAACGCGGCCGTGCGGTCGAGCGCCAGGTCGTGCCCGCCGAGGCCGGTCGCGACGGCGGCGACCCCGACGGCCGCGGCGAACGCGGCGAGGCGCGGGTCGCCGTCCCGCTGGGCGAGCGCGGCGAGCGCGCCGACCCCGGCGGTGATCGCCGCCGCCGTGACGGGGATCCGGCGCGAGCGGGCGTGGAGCAGCAACCACCTCGTCACGTCGTGCCTCCTCGCGAGAGCGCCGGTGAGGCCGGGCGGAGCCCCGGAATTGTCAGACCCCGCCGGTAAAATGAAATCAGGGGTCCCCTGGCGGGTACCTCTGCGAAGCGCGTCACGTGGTGCCGTTCGAGTGCGAAGCCCGTCACGTGGTGCCGTTCGCGGCTGAAGCCCGTCACGTGGTGCCGCCGGTGAGGGTGGTCAGGGCGTCGCCGGAGCAGGCCGCCTGCACCTCGCGCGCCGCCTGGACCCGAGCGCCCTGCACGGTCTCCGGCAGGGTCCGCAGGTGCGCCCACGCCTCGGCCGCCAGCGCGTCGGTCTCCTGGCCCAGCCACTCCCGGTACACGGGCAGCGGTTCCAGCCGGCCGGTCAGCCACGCCGTCATCACGGTCCGGGCCGCCACCTCGCGGGTCAGGGTCCGCGGGATGTGGTTGCCGTAGCACGTCCGCGTCCCGGCGCCGGCCAGCCAGTACGTCGCCACCTGCGCCGGTGTGGGCGGCGTGCGGCGGAAGTACGTGAACTCGTCCAGGTCCACCCACACCGCGTCGGTCGGCTCCGGGAGGCGCATGTCCTGCTCGCCCCGCTGCGCCGACGCCACCTCCCGCACCGACGTGGGCGGTGACGGCAGCTTCGCCAGCAACCGCAGCACCTCCCGCGCGGGCACCGTCAACGCCGCGCGCTCGTGCTCGTGCGCCCGCGTCAGGCACAGCCGCTCCGCGCACACCAGTTCAGCGGCCACCGGATCGGGTGTCACGGCCTCCTCGGCCGTGGCGGGCAGCAGCGGCACCGCGACGGCGGCCGCGACCAGCACCGGCAGCACGCCCAACCACCGCCGCCGCAGCAACGCCACCAGCAGGAACCCGGTCAGCGCCACCCCCGCGAACCACACCGCCTGCACCGCGTTCACCGCACCGTCGACTGCCGTGAACACCGACGTCGGCGACGGCAGTGACGGCAGCAGCCCGGCCCACGGCAGACCCGCACCCGGCCCGCCGAACCCAGACGACGTCACCGCGAACGCGGCGACCGCCAGCACGGGCGGCGTCAACGGCGACGGCAGCAGCCGGCCCAGCCCCATGCCCACCCACCCGACGCCGACCAGCGCCAACGCCCCGACCAGGGCGGACGGCAGCCAGCCCCAGTGGAAGTAGTCAGTCGCCGACGCCACCTGCACCGCGCCGACCACGAACACCACCGCGTACGCCGCGACGAGCCCGACCGCCAACGCGCCGAGCGTCCACCCGACCCGCTGCGCCCGCGGCCGCGGCGTGGAGCCGAACAGCTCCTCCACCCCCGACCGCCGGTCCCGCAAGCCCTGCACCGCGCCCGCGCCGAGCGTCAACGGCCACGAGAGCGCCAGCATGAACCTGACCCACTCGGCCAACGTCGTCCACTGCCGCGTCCACGCCGTGCTGGCCTTGGTCGACGGCCCCCAGTACAGCAGCCCCACCATGACGACCGCGACCAGCGCGCCGAGCACCAACGCCGTGGTGCGCCTCAACTCGATCCCGAGGATCCTCACCACGCACCGCCCAGCAGCGCCGAGTAGCCGCGCTCGATGGGGCTGTCGCCGACGTCGTCCGGTCCGCCTGCCGCCGCCAGTTCGGCGGGCGTGCCCTGGAAGACCAGCTTGCCGCCGGAGACCAGCACCACGTCCGTGCACGCCGCCGCGACGTCCTCGACGAGGTGCGTCGACACGACCACGCACGAGTCGGAACCCAACTCCTGCAACAACTCCCGGAACCTGACCCGCTGACCGGGGTCCAGCCCGGCGGTCGGCTCGTCGAGCAGCAGCACCTCGGGGTCGTTCACGATCGCCTGCGCGATGCCCGCCCGCCGCACCATGCCGCCGGACAGCGCCTTCAGCCGGTCGTCGGCGCGGTCGGCCAGCCCGACCCGTTCCACGGCCCGCTGCACCGCGCCGGGGACGTCCCGCTTGGGCATCTCCTTGAGCCACGCCACGTACTCGACGAACTCGCGCACCGTGAACCGCTTGTAGTAGCCGAAGTCCTGCGGCAGGTAGCCGAGCGCGCGGCGCACGCCCCGCAGGTCCAGCCGCCCGGACACGGGCGTGCCCAACACCTCCAACGTCCCCGACACGGGCCGCAGCACGGTCGCCAGCGACCGGATCAGCGTGGTCTTGCCCGCGCCGTTCGGCCCGAGCAGCCCGTGCACGCCGCGGCCGAGCCGCAGGTCGAGCCCGTCCACCGCCATCGTCCGGCCCGCGCGCACGCGCAGCCCCCTCGCCTCGACCTGCCAGGCGTACCCCGTCGGCGCGACTTCCGCCGCGCTCACCGCACGTGCCACGAGCCCTCCTTCCATCACAGCCGCGCGTAGGCCGCGGACCTGAAGTACACGGCGGCGGCGCCCCCGACGAGCACCGCCGCCCACACCGGCGCCGCACCCGGCGCGAGCACACCGGGCACACCGCCGACGACCACCGCCGGGCCGACCACCAACACCGCCCACGCGAACGCGGCGACGAGGCCCGCCCGGCGCATCCCGATCACGCCGCCGAGCGCGAGGGTCACCGCGGTGACGCCGAGGCACGGCAGCAGCCAGTACGCGGGCGACGCGCCGGCCAGCCAACCGCCGGCCAGCAACGCGGGCAGCACGGCCACGAGCACCGCGACCGTGCGGCGCAACACCAGTTGCAGCCCGGCCCGAGGCGTGGACACGACCAGTTCGTAAGCCGGGTCCATCCCCCTCGACCACGCCGCGGCCACGCCGAGCACGGGCACGATCGGCGCGATCAGCAGCACCCCGGACGACGCGGAGTGCGCGGGCAGCAGCCCGTCCAGCGACAGCGCCGCCAGCACCACGAACGCCGTCATGGCCAGCCACGGCAGCAACGACGGGGTGGCCCACCGCGCGAGCCGGTGCCGTCGGCCGACCGGTGTGCCGGTCGGCTCCAGCTCAGCCCACACGGCTGCCGTCAACGCCGTGACCTGCGGCGGAGCCACGTCGGCCAGGCGCAGCCGGCACGTCTCGCACGTCTCCAGGTGCGCCTCGACCGCCCACAGCACGTCGGCGGGCAGGTCGTCGCCGCCCGCGTACCGGGCGATGGAGTCGGCGCTCGGGTGGTGCTCGGTCATGACAGTGCCTCCCGCATCGCGATCCGGGCCCGCCGGGCGCGGGTCTTGACGGTGCCCTCGGGCACCCCGAGCAGCACCGCGGTCTCGCGCACGGTCAGCCCGTCCAGCACCATCGCCTGCAACACCTGCCGCAGCTCCGGCGCGAGGTCGCGCAACGCGCCGCCGATGTCGTCGCTCAACGCGCCGGCCAGCACCTCGTCCTCGGCGGCGGGCGCGGTGCCGGCCAACGGCAGCGGCCGGGCCTGGTGCGCCCGCCTTCGGAACGCGTCGACCAGCCGCCGTGCCGCGATCGTCCACAGCCAGCCGACCGCCGTGCCGTCGACCGCCGCGCCCGCGAACGACCCCGCCGCCCGCCACACCGCCAGGTAGGTCTCCTGCATGACCTCGGCCACGACCTGCTCGTCGGCGCACCGGCGGCGCAGGCGCACGGCCAGCCACGGCGACGTGCGGCGGTAGAGCTCCTCGAAGGCCGCGCGGTCGCCACGGGCCACCGCGCGGACCAACTGCTCCTCGTTCACATCCGGCAAGACGCCCCGCTCGCGGAAAAGGTTCTCAGCTCGCAGTGAGCCGGGTCACATCACGCGACGCTCAAGACCGTGTCGAACAGGTCGTGCAACGCGTCGTTCGAACTGGTCAGACTCTGCTCGCACGCGTCGATGAACGCGACCCGGTCCAGCGTGTGCACGGCGACCCGCCAGCCCGCCTCCCGCGCCAACTGGCGGAAGAACGCCCGCTGCGCGCGCCCGTTGCCCTCGCGGAACGGGTGCACGGCGTTGACCTCGGCGAAGTAGTGCGTGAACCGGTCCAGGAACGCGTCCCGCGGCAGTCCGCGCAGGTAGCGCTCCTTCTTCAGGTCGTCGAACACGCCGATCGCGTAGGGCTCGATCTGCCGCCAAGCGGCGAACAACGCGGACTTCCCGATGTTCACCCGACGGAGCTCACCGGCCCACGGGTAGAAGTCGCCGAAGATGCGGCGGTGGAAGGCGCGGAGGTGGGCGAGGTCGTACAGCCCGGGCAGGGGCGCCATCGCGAGCTGCTCGACGCGCATCGTGCTCAGCCGCGTCTCGGCGAAGTCGCACTCGATCGGGTCCGTCAGGCCCAGGTTGTTGCGCAGCACCCCGGACGCGGGGTCCAGGTAGGGGTCTTCGTCCACTACCGGCGCAGCGCCTCGATCTCCCTGGCGATCGCCTCGTCCACGGTCAGCTCGCCCGCCGCGACGGCGCGCATCGTGGCCACCACGTCGTCCGGGACGGCCAGGCCCTCCAGCCGGGCGCTGCCGACGGCCTCCGCGATCGCCTCCTCGGCGCCGCTGGTCAACCGGCGGAAGTAGCGGGCCATCACCTCGTGGGAGAGGGGCGCGCTGCTCGGCTCGGACTCGGCCAGCTCGCCGCGCGCCGCGCGCCACGGCTCCTCGTCGTGCGCCATGTCGCTCAACTCGTGCCTGCTGAAGTGCGCGTACCGCTCGACCACCGACCCGACGACCTCGCGTTCACGGTCGGTGAGCCCGCGCGGATCGCCCTCTTCCCACGCGCAGACCTCGGACTGGCCCTGGTGGCGGAAGTAGACCTCGGGGACCACGGGACCTCGCCGCCACGCCTCGATCCGGGCGTCGAACAGCGGTTCGCCGTGCTCGGCCAGGTACCACGCCTGGGCGTAGTAGAGGAGCTTCTGCAGCTTCATCGGCGACTCGGGCCCGGTGGCGTCGAGCACGGCCGCGGCCACGTCGTGGACGTCCGCCATCCCACCTCCAGCGAGTGCTCTGAGCTGCGACTACTCAGTCTACCGGAGATCGCGGCCGCGGTGGGCGAACTGTGGGCGAGCCGGCTTCGGGTGCTAGCCGCGACGGTCGCGCAGCCTGGTCAGGGCCAGCGCGGTCGAGCCGGACAGGAGCAGCAGGCCGCCGAGCACCAGCAGGCCGCGAACCGGGGTGCCGGTGTCGGCCAGGTGCTCACCGTCCGGGAGAACGGCCGACGGGTGGCTCGTAGTCCCGGTGGTGGGGCCCGCGGTCGTGGTCGACGTGGTGGGTTCGGTGGTAGTCGATTCGGTGGTGGTGGTGGTCGTGGTCGGCTCGGTGGTAGTCGTCGGGGTGGTGGTCGTTGTGGTGGGGCTGGTGCAGGTGGTGAGGACGTTGTCGAACGGCGCGTTGTGGATCTCGCCGCCGCTGCCGGTCGTCGCACCGCCGTGCACGAGCGACCGGACCACCACGGCGCCCTCGACGTTGGCCGGGCTGAGGTCGACCAGGGCCGCGTTCGGCGCGTAGATCGTGCCCCACACCGTGGGCGAGGCCTCGGGCAGCGTGATCGTGCCCGAGGTGGTGAAGTTCCACAGCACGTGCCGCGACGGCTCGTTGCCCTGCCAGCTCACCTGCGGCACGTCCCAGGTGTAGTCGCCGGTCACGTCGACGTTGACGACGAGCCACGCCTGGTCGCTCGGCTGCAGGAAGCCGTTGCGCGGGTTGATGTTGTCCAGCGCGCTCAGCTGGGCGGCGGTCAGGGTCAGCACGTTCTGGCCCGGCAGGAGGCCGAGCGTCGCGTTCGGGTCGGTGCCGTTCCACGGGTTCTGCCCGTTCTGGTCCGTCAACGTCACGGTCGACGGGCACGCGGAGATCTCCGCGTTGAGCTGCCGGTAGGTCGCGAACAACGACGCGAAGTCGAACCCGCTCGGACCGCCGACCGACTCGGCGGGCTGCGAGGTCTGGATCGCGACGCCGGGCGTGGCGCCGGGAGCCGCGCCGTCGGGCACGACCCACGTCACGCCACCGGACGGCAGCACGTCCGCGCCGCTCAGGTCGCCGATCTTGGCGTAGGAGTCGTTGAGCACGTTGAGCGAGCCCGTGCTCTGCGCGAAGTCGGGCGCGCCACCGATGACGAGGCTCGTCGGCCGGGTGTCGCCGGAGAGGACGTACGTGCCGGGATCGTTGAGGCCCGCGTTGTACTGCCGGAACCGGACGTCGCCGCCGATCGCCATCGGACCCTCGGTCTCGTTCTCGTACAGCGCCGCGTCCCCTTCGACCAGCACGAGGAACCCGTGGCTCGGATCGGCGTACACGTCGTCCGGCGCGACCGGCCGCAGGGGGTTCACCACCGCCGCGAGCCTCGGCTGGGGACCGGGCGCCCACCCGATCGCGAGGACGGCGACGGCGACCGCCATCCCGACGGCTCCGACGCGGCTGATCTGCATGTCCGGCTCCCGTGGAGGTCGACACCCTCCCGGCAGCCAACGGCACCGCGCCGACTTCAGCGCGCCGACGTGCGACGTTTTCACCCACCAGAGTGATCAACCCGCGTGTCCCACGTTCACGTCCCGCGAGTCGTACCTTCACGTCGCGCGTGTCCTACGTTCAGAACACGTGAGTTCAACGCTCACGACGAACGGTTCACTAGTTCGTGCACCAGCTCAACCGGCCGTCCGTCGTCACCAACGGCTCGCAGTGGCCGAGCCGGCTGCGGTGCTCCAGGGCCGTGGCGACCTGGTCCAGCATCTCGTCGAGGCTCGTCCACTCGGGCTTGAGCATCTCGCCCGCCTCGCGGTCCCACTCGACCACGCACCCCGACAGCACGCCCGGCCGCAGGTCCAGCGCCAACGCGTCACCGCACCCGTCGAACGCGATCGGCAGCCACATCGGGTGGAAACCGCGCGTCGGCGTACCCGCCTCGGTGGTGAGGTCCGAGGGCCAGAACCGCTCCTTCAACCGCCACGAGCGCAACGCGTTGGACGGGCCGAGAGGCGTGTAGAACGGCGGCAGCACCTCGGCGAACGCCAAGTCGGCCGTGCCGCCGCACACCGCCCACCACGCGCGCAGGGCGGCGGGCGGCTCGAGGCCGCTCGCGACCGCCAACGCCTCGACCGCGGCGCCGTCCTCGGGGGGCACGAACGCCGATCCGGTCAAGGGGGCGTGGTGGTCCAGCCACGCCACAATCCGTTCCCAATGGCGCAAAACACCCACACACACATGATCAGGTGACGACACCGCCCGTGGTACCGCTCATCGGGGCAGGATCTCGCCGAACGCCGCACAACCAGGCAGGGGATGCGGCAGGATCGCGGTCGCACGGCACCAAAAGGGGGACGAGGGTGGAACGGGGTTTCGGCGTCGACACCGCGGCGCTGTCGGCGTACGGCAGCACGGCGACGGGTCTGGCGAGCGAGGTCGGCACGGTCGGCACGTCCACGTTGGCGGGCACGACGTCGTTGGCCGCGGGCAGTTTCGGCAAGATCGGCGACGAGGTCGGCCTCGGCGCCGCGTTCCAGCAGGCGGCACAGGCCCAAGTGGACGGTGTGGCCGCCGCGTCGGCCGGGTTGTCGGCGTTCGCCGCGGAGGTCCGGAAGACGGGCCAGGCGTACACCGACCAGGAGGCGCGCAACAGCGCCGACCTCAACCGGGCAGCACGGGCCTGACGTGGACGTCGGCGGCTTCCTGGCGGCACTGGTCCAGCCGATGAAGGACCACCTGGCCAAGCTCGAGGGCGACACCGGCGGCGCGACGAGCGCGGCCGAGGCGTTCGGGCGGGCGTCCTCGGCGTTGACCGAGCTCGACGGCAGGCACACGGGCGCGGCGAACGCCGCGATGAGCGAGTGGTACGGCGAGAAGGCGAACGCGTTCCAGACCCGGGTGGCCGCGTTCTCCGGCGGCGTGGGCACGTTGGCGCGCAACGCGACCACCACCCAGCAGGCCGCCACGACGGCGGTGAACGCGGTGAACTCCGGCAAGACCGCGATCCAGGGCTTGATCGACGAGTTCACCGGCTGGGCGTGGCCCCGGCTGGCGGCGGCGGTCGCGGCGGGGGTGTTCGGCGGGATCGGCGCGGTGCTCGCGGTGGCGGCGGAGGTGACCGCGAAGGCCCGTGAGTACGAGGGCAAGACCGGTCAGGAGCTGGAGAAGGTCCGCACCGAGCTGACGGCCGTGGTCACGCAGCTCCAAGGGCTGCAGCAGCCGGACTTCGCCGGGATCGGCGACCCGCTGGGCGTGGAGAGCGGTGGCACCACGTCGACGTCGTCCGCGGGTGACAGCGGCGGGTCGTCGTCCTCGACCGGCGGTAGTGGTGGGAGCAGTGGCGGTGGTGGAGGCAGCGGAGGTGGTGGAAGCGGCGGCGGAGGTGGCGGCGGCGATGCCGTCGGACCGCGCCTGCCGGTGGCCATCCCGCTGCAGCCCGGCACCGGCGTCGGCGTGAACCTGCCCGACGGCAGCTCCGCCGAAGCGCCCAACGAGACCGCCGCACGCGCCGTGCGCAACGCGTTGTCGGCGCTGGGCACCCCGTACGTGTGGGGCGGCGCGAACCCGCCCCAGGGCACCGACTGCAGCGGCCTGACCCAGTGGGCGTACGGCGGGGCCGGGTTCGACATCCCGCGGCCCGCGTCGTCACAGGCGATGGGCGCGTCCGTGCCGGCGGACCAGCTGCTGCCCGGCGACCTGGTGGTGTGGGACGGCCACGTGGCGATGGTGATCGGCAACGGGCAGATGGTGGAGGCGGGCGACCCGGTGCAGGTCAACCCGATCCGCACGAGCAACAGCGGCATGGGTTTCATGGGCTTCTACCGACCGACGGGCTGAGGACGTGGACGAGACGCAGCGGGCGGCCCAGCGGGTCGCCGACACCGAGCGGCAGGTCGCCGAGCACGTCGCGCGCACCGGGCCGGTGCGCGGCCGGGCGTCGTCACCGGACGGCGCGGTCACGGTCGTCACCGCGCCCGGCGGACCGCCGCAGGAAGTGCGGGTTTCGCCGTCGGCGTTGAACATGGGACCGCGGGCGTTGGCGGACGAGATCCTGCGCGTGTCGGCGCGGGCGTCCCGTGACGCGGCGTCGCGCATGCACCGGGCGGTGGAACGCGTGGCCGACCCGGCGGCGGTGCGGGCGTTGACCGAGATCGGCTTCGAACGCGGTCCGGACGACGACGGCTTCGACGGCACGTACCTGAGAGGTTCGCGGTGACGCAGGAACAACCGCTCGCGGTCGCACAGGAACAGCGGCTCGCGGCGGCACGGGAGCAGCGGCTCGCGGCGGCCGAGGGCTTGACCGAGGTGCTGGCCCGCACCACCGGCAGCGCCGAGCACCCGACCCGCCTGGCCCGCGCCACGGCGACCGCGACGGGCGAGCTGACGGCGCTCGACCTGCACCCGAACGCGTTGGCGCAGGGACCGGACGCGGTCGGCAGGCTCGTCGTGGAGACGGCGCGGCTGGCGACGGACGCGGCCGTGCAGAAGAGCTACAACGAGTTGGCCAAGTCGTTGGGCGACAGCATGGCGATGGCCGTCGAGGCGTTCGCCGGTCCGCCACCGCTGAAAGCGGCCTCGGCGGAGCCGGTGGCGACCCCTCAGCCGCTGGTCACGCCGCCGACGACGGCGCCGGGAGCGCACGGGGCGAGGTCGGCCGGACCGACTCCGCCGCCGTGGGCCGGGCAGGCGAAGGGACGCGCCGCGGCGCGTCCCCAACCCGAGGAAACGGACGACGACGACTACTTCGCGGACCCTTTCCGTGGTCAACGGCAGTAGTGCGTGATCGACCCCGTACTCTTGCCCCCGCATCGCAAAGGGGCATGGCGTGACCGGGAGGTCGGATGGCACAGGACATCGTCCCGATCGAGCTGGGGCTCACCCAGGGTGATGTCGTCACCCTGTGGGCCCCGCGCTGGCGGGAAGAGGGCGAGGAGTGGGAAGCCTTCCTCGGCCACGAGGAGGACCTGTACGCGTTCCCCGATGCCGCGCACTTGGCGGCGTTCGTGCGCAAGGCCGAAGAGCACGACCTGACCGACCACCCGGCGTGGCACGTCGTGCCCGCGCTGTCGGTCGGTGAGCTGTCGCCGGACGACAACCACCAGTTCGACCTCGTCGGCGTGCCCGAGCTGGTCGCCGAGGAGCCCGACACGTGGGTCATCGGCGAGCTCGCCGACGTGATCTCGATCGTGCGGTCGCTGGCGGACGTCTGCGAGCTGGAGAAGGTGCACGAGATCCTCGACTCGGCGGAGGGCTTCGCGCTGCTCCCGCAGGGCACGCTGCCGTTCACCGGCCGCGAGGGTCAGGCGTTGTGGACCGAGATCTCCCAGGTCGTCGCGGAGAAGTGGGACGAGGTGCTGGACGCGATCGACGAGGTCGTGGCCACGCCGGAGGTCGACGAGACCGCGCTCAAGGCCGCGCAGGACGAGCTGGCCGAGTACGAGGAGGCCAACGCCGCCGCGGCGGCCACCGAGGACGAGGACGACGAGGACGGCGAGGAGCCGGTCGGCTTCTGGGGCGAGGTCGGCATCGACCCGATCAAGATCATCAGTGGTGCGGGCGAGTACTACACGCTGCGCTGCTACCTGGACGACCACCCGGTGTTCCTCGGGCGCAAGGGCAGGATCGACGTGTTCGGCTCGCCGCGCGCGTTGGCCCGGTTCATCGTCGAGGCCGACGACAACGACCTGGCCGAGGTCTCGACCTGGGGCGAACTGGTCACCAAGGCCACCGGCGGCGACCTGGACGTCGAGGTCGACCCGGACAACGTCTACGTGCTCACGGGCCTGGACGAGGACATCGCCGACGGCCCGGACGCGATCGACCCCACGCAGCTCGACCTCGTGGTCGAACTGCTGGAGGACGCGGGCGAGTGGGCGAACGACGACACCGTGAAGGTGGCGTTGAACCAGTCCGAGCGGCTGGGGTGGCTGGTGTCGTACGTGCTCAAGCCCGACCCGACGCGGCTGGCGCCCAGCGCGCCGTTCGACGACGAGCAGGTGGCGTGGCGGACGCTCGTGGCGGCGTTCGAGGACCGGCTCAAGGTGCACTGATGTGCAGTGACCGCTGAGGCGGTGGGAGTGCGGTAGAAGCGGCAGAGGTCGCGGGCAGCCATCGGAGCCCGCGACCTCTGTTTGTGCGTGTTGGTTCTTCGGTGCTGCTACTTCTGCTACTTCTCGAGAGCGGCGTAGGCCGGTTCGATGACGTCCTGGATGAGCGCGCGGCGCTCCTCGTGCGAGATGAACGCGGCCTTGGCGGCGTTGACGGTGAACTTGCGCAGGTCGTCCCAGCCGAAGCCGAAGTTCTCGACCACGGTGGCGAACTCGCCGGTCAGCGACACCATGCTCATCAGCCGGTTGTCGGTGTTCAAGGTGACCCGGAAACCCAGGTCCGCCATCCGCTTGATCGGGTGCTCGGCGAGCGAGGCGACCGCGCCGGTGTGCACGTTCGACGTCGGGCACATCTCCAGCGCGATGCGCCGGTCGCGCACGTACGCGGCCAGCCGCCCGACCTCGTCGCCCTTGATGTCCTCGGCCAGCCGCACGCCGTGGCCCAGCCGCTCCGCGCCCGCGAGCTGCACGGCCTCCCACGCCGACTCCGCGCCCGACGCCTCGGCGGCGTGGATGGTGAAGTGCGCGTTCTGCTGCCGCAGGTACTCGAACGCGGACAGCTCCTTGCTCGGCGGGAACCCGGCCTCGGGGCCCGCGATGTCGAAGCCGACCACGCCCGCGTCCCGGTAGCGGACCACCAGGTCGGCGATGCGCTGCCAGCCGTCGTTCTGGCGCATCGCGCACAGCAGCGTGCCGACCTTGATGCGGCTGCCGGCGGCGGCCTCGCCCTGGCGGAAGCCCTCCTGCACGGCTTCCACGGCCTGCTCCATGGACAGGCCCTTGTCGGTGAACAGCTCCGGCGCGTACCGGATCTCGGCGTACACGACACCGTCGGCGGCGAGGTCCTGCACGGCCTCGGAGGCGACGCGCACCAGCGCGGACTCGTCCTGCATGACGCCGCACGTGTGCGCGAAGCCCTCCAGGTAGCGGACCAGCGAGCCGGAGTTGGCGTTGTCGCGGAACCACGCGCCGAGCGCGACCGGGTCCGTGGTGGGCAGGCCCTGGTGGCCGCAGGCCTCGGCGAGTTCGATCACCGTCTGCGGGCGGAGGCCACCGTCGAGGTGGTCGTGCAGGAGCACCTTCGGCGCGCGGCGAAGGTTTTCCTGGGTCAGCGGGGTCGGCATGGTCGTCACCGTATACCGGTGACACGCCGTGTCGTTCCGACGTACGATGATCAAGGACCGGTATGATCGCCCCCGCGTCACCGGGTGTGTCCAGAACCACTCGATCGGGTGCCACATTCGCTGCGGTGAAGCCGTTGTGCAGTCGTGATGCAGAACTTTCCGCTACTGGTTACTGGGCTTTAGTCACTCACACGGCGGATGCTCACGGGGAGCAGTCACAGGCGCGCGTGCGGTTACCTTGGGGTAAGGTCGCCCATTGTCACTCCAACGGACTACACGCAAGGTCGATCCAGGCGGTCCCGGTCGGGGGGCGCTACTGCCCGCCGCCCCAACCTGGTTAGGCTCCCGGAGGTCTCCCCTCCCCTGGACGAAGGCACCCGAGCCGTGAACGAGAACAACAACTCCACGATGTCCTTCGATCGGATGCGCAACATGCTCACGCGCGCCGCGGAGATCCGTGAGAGCGAACAGCAGCAGATCTTCGACGCACTGGACGAGATCCACGCGCGGATGTCCCCGCTCGAGTCGCTGGGTTCCGTTCGCAAGCGCCTGTCCGAGCTGCCCGACCGGACCGAGGTCGGCGTGCTGGCCGAGCGGCTGGACGAGGCGCTGTCCAAGCTGGAGGCGCAGGACAACGCGGTGCAGAGCATCGGTCGGGCCGTCGAGGGCCTGGTCGACAAGCTCGCCAAGCCGTTCGCGCAGCTCGACGGTCGGCTCGACGGGGTGGCGGGCCGGTTCGAGGGCGTCGCCGGGCGAATGGACGGCTTGGAGGACAAGCTCGCCCACATCCACAAGCGGCTCGACGACCTCGACGGCCACCTGGACAAGCAGGACGGCAAGGTCGAGCAGGTGCCGGGTGCGGTGACCGGGCCGTTGCGGGAGCGCATCGAGGCGTTGGAGACCGCCCTGCGCGGCCGGCTGGACGAGGTCGACGAGGGCGTGCACGAGCACCTTGACGGCACGCGTGAGGCGTTGCAGCGCTCGGTGACGGAGTCGGCCGCCGGTCTGCAGGGCAAGCTCGACGAGACCCGCGACAACCTCAACAGCACTCGGGACGGGCTGCACGCGTCGTTGACCGAGACGCGCGAGTCGCTCGTGGCGTCGTTGGCCGACACGCGCAGCACGATGACGGGCAAGCTGGACGAGGCCCGCGAGGCGCTGCACGCGGCGTTGGACGAGACGCGCGACCAGGTCGACGCGACGGACCGCCTGGAGGCGTTGGCGCAGCGCTTGGAGCAGGTGACGTCCCGGCTCGACACCATGGCGACCCGGCTCGACTCGGTCGAGGACGACTTCGCGTCGCGGCTGGGCGAGCTGTCCGGCGTGGTGGAGCAGGGCATCGCCAAGGTCGAGGGCTCGCTGTCGACGCGGCCGGACGCCGATTCGCTGGCCGGATTGGTGCGCAAGAGCAACCAGGAGTCGGAGCTGCGCATCGGTGGGCAGCTGGACGAGGCGATGGCGACGTTCGCCGAGCTGATCCTCGGTGGCGGCTCGCCGACGCCGCCCCCGCCGCCCACCGCGCTGCCGCGGCCTCAGCGGCGGACCCGGAAGAACGGGCCGAAGCCCGGGGAGAACCGGAACGTGGACGATGACGACTTGACGGCTGAGGGCGCCTGAGCGATTTGGCGTGAGGAGGCCCGGTTCCGCGGTGGCGGGGCCGGGTCTTTTTGTTGTGGTGGTTTGGGTTGGGTGAAGATCAAAAATTAAAAAAGAAAAGAGTCCTCGCCGGACGGGCAGATCAGCAGGATGACGCCTGGTTTGGCGGTTAAGCGCCGGGTCCGTTGTGGTGCGGGTTTCGTGTCATCCCACCGACCTCCCTCCGGGCTACCACCCGCGTCAAGGGGGCGGCCAACAGTCGAAGCCGTGGGTAGCGGTGAACGGCCCCCTTGACACGCGCGGTAGGGCACAGCCAGGTCGGCGGGATGACACGAAGCCCTTCCTTTGGGGAAGAAGGGCTTCGTGTGGTGGTTAGCCCCGGATCGTGTCGATGATCAGGGGGGTGGTGGGTGGTCGGTCGCCGATTTCGTAGCCCGAGGAGAGGGATTCCAGGGCGGCGGGGATGGCGTCCGGGGTGTCGGTCTGCAGTTCCAGGAGTGGTTGGCCCTTGGTCAGGTGGTCGCCCGGTTTGGCCAGGCACAGGATGCCGGCGCCCGGTTGGACCGGGTCTTCCTTGCGGGCGCGGCCGGCGCCCAGGCGCCAGGCGGCGACGCCCACGGCGTAGGCGTCCAAGGTGGTCAGGTAGCCGTCGGAGGGGGCGGTGACGATGTGCTTGTGGCGGCCGGTCGGTAGTGGGGCTTCCGGGTCGCCGCCTTGGGCCCTGATCATCCTGGCCCACGTCTCGTAGGCCTCGCCGGAGGCCAGGACGTCGCGGGGGGAGGCGGAGATGCCCACGCGGGACAGCATTTCTTCGGCCAGGGCGACGGTCAGGTCGATGATGTCCGCTGGGCCGTTGCCCTGGAGGACTTCGACCGATTCGGCGACTTCGACCGCGTTGCCGACGGCGCGGCCCAGTGGCACAGACATGTCGGTCAGGAGGGCCGAGACGCGGAGGCCGTGGTCGACGCCGATCGAGACCAGGGCCGTGGCCAGTGCGCGGGCCTGGTCCAGGGACTTCATGAACGCGCCGGAGCCGACCTTGACGTCCAGCACCAGGGCTTCGGCGCCCTCGGCGATCTTCTTCGACATGATCGAGGAGGCGATCAGCGGGATCGACTCGACGGTGGCCGTAACGTCGCGCAGGGCGTACAGCTTCTTGTCGGCCGGGGCCAGGCCGGTGGTGGCGGCGCAGATGACGGCACCTACGGAGCGGAGTTGGGAGGCGACCTCGTCCACGGAGAGCTGTGCGCGCCAGCCGGGGATGGATTCGAGTTTGTCCAGGGTGCCGCCGGTGTGGCCCAGGCCCCGGCCGGAGAGTTGCGGCACGGCGGCGCCGCAGGCGGCGACCAGGGGGGCGAGTGGCAGGGTGATCTTGTCGCCGACGCCGCCCGTGGAGTGCTTGTCGACGGTGGGGCGGCCCACGTCCAGGGTCAGCCGGTCGCCGGAGTCGACCATGGCCCTGGTCCACCGGGCGGTTTCGGCGGTGTCCATGCCGTTCAGGAAGATGGCCATGGCCAGGGCGGACATCTGCTCGTCGGCCACGACGCCGTTGGTGTAGGCGTCGACGACCCAGTCGATCTGGGCGTCGGTGAGCCGGTGGCCGTCGCGCTTGGCCCGGATCACGTCCACGGCGGTGTGGGTCATGGCAGGTCCTCCGGGCCGAACGCGTCGGGCAGCACCTTGCTCATCGGGAGGATGCCGGACGGGGTGTCGATCAGACAGGGCGCGCCGCCCAGCTCGTAGATCACCTGACGGCACCGGCCGCACGGCATCAGCAGCTCACCGGCGCCGCTGCGGCACGCCAGGGCGACGAGCCTGCCGCCGCCGGAGAGCATGAACTGGCCGGCGAGCGTGCACTCGGCGCACAGGCCGACGCCGTAGGCGGCGTTCTCCACGTTGCAGCCGACGACGATCCGGCCGTCGTCGCAGATCGCCGCCGCGCCCACCTGGAGCCCGGAGTACGGGCAGTAGGCGCTCTGGGCGGCGGCGACGGCGCGGGCCCGCAGGTCGTCCCAGTCGATGTCAACCACGGCGGTACACCACGCCGTCCGCCGCGGGCATGCGCAATCGTTGGGACGCGACCGCCAGGACCACCAGCGTCACCAGGTGGGGCGCGTAGGTGGTCAGCTCGCTCGGCACCTCCTCCACCGAGTAGTACACGGCGTAGAGGAGGCCGGCGGCCAGGATGCCGAACGCGGCGGCGAACCAGCGGCGGCGGACCAGCTGCCAGATGACGATGACGACGAGCAGCAGGACCGCGCCGTAGACCAGGGCGAGGAACGTCTTGCCGCCCGAGCGCAGCTGGAGGCCGTCGGCGTAGCCGAAGAGGGCCGCGCCGCCGAGGAGGCCGCCGGGGCGCCAGTTGCCGAAGATCATGGCGGCGAGGCCGATGAACCCGCGGCCGTTGGTCTGGCCTTCGAGGTAGCCGGGTTGGCCGGGGTTGAGCACGAGGGCCGCGCCGCCGATGCCGGCCAGCGCGCCGGACGAGATCACGGCGACGTACTTGTAGAGGTAGACGTTGACGCCGAGGGATTCGGCGGCCACGGGGTTCTCGCCGCACGACCGCAGCCGCAGGCCGAACCGGGTCCGCCACAGCACCAGGTAGCTGCCGATCACCAGCAGGATCGCCAGCATGGTCAGCGGCGACACACCGGTGACGAGGCCGCGCAGGATGCCGGCGACGTCGGACAGGCCCACTCGTTGCTGCGCCTCGAGTTCGCCGAGCCAGTCGGAGAGGCCGGAGGCGGAGTAGGTGTCGAACTTCGGCACGGCGGGCGATTCGCGGGGGTTGTTCGACAGCGGGAAGAAGATCAGCGTGGACAGGTACTTGGTCAGGCCCGCGCCGAGCAGGTTGATCGCCACGCCGGAGACGATGTGGTTCACGCCGAACGTCACGGTGGCGATGGCGTGCAGGAGACCGCCCAGCGCGCCGAACACGGCCGCCGCCACGAGTGCCGCCCACGGACCCCACTGGTAGCCGGCCCACGCCGCGCCCCACGTGCCCATGATCATCATGCCTTCGAGGCCGATGTTCACCACGCCCGCGCGTTCCGCCCAGAGGCCACCGAGGGCGGCCAGGAGGATGGGCAACGCCAGCCGCACGGCGGTCTGGATGGTGCCGGTGGACGTCAGCTGGGGCACACCGGTCAGGTACGACGTGGTGGACAGCAGCACGACCGCGCCCGCCACGCCCAGCGCGCCGACGGCCCAGCCGGGGATCCGCCGCGACTTGCGAGGCGGCGGAACGGTGGCGGGGGCCTCGGACGGGTTCATCAATGAAGTGCTCATGCCGCATCCACCGTTCCGAGCTGCCGGCCGACCTGCCGCTGCTGCGCGGCCAGTTCGAACCGGCGGACCACCTCGTACGCGACGACGACCGACAGCACGATCGCCCCCTGCATGATCGTCACGATCTCCCGGGGCACGCCCACGTTGTCCAGCGCCAGCCCCGACTTGTCCAGGAACGCCCACAGCAGCGCGCCGAACGCGATGCCGCCGGGGTGGTTGCGCCCGAGCAGCGCGATCGCGATGCCGGAGAAGCCGATGCCGGCCGGGAAGTTCAGGTTGTAGGTGTGGTCGCGGCCCAGGATCTCCGGCATGGAGACGAGGCCCGCGATGCCGCCCGAGAGCAGCATGGCGATCAGCACCATCTTCTTGGCGTTCACGCCACCCGCGGCGGCGGCCGTGGACGACTCACCGGACGCCCGCAGTTCGAAGCCGAACCGGGTGCGGTTCATCATCACCCAGTAGCCGATGCCCAGCAGCGCGGCCAGGAAGACCAGGCCGAACACCGTGCCGGACGAGCCGAACGGGATGCCGGGCACCCAGCCGGTCTCCGGGATCTCCGGGGTGCGGATGTTGTTGCCGCGCAGCTCGCCGAACACGTCCGCGCCGATCAGGTACGCGGCCAGGCCGAGCGCCAGGCCGTTCATCATGATCGTGGAGATGACCTCGTTGACGCCGCGCGTCACCTTGAGGATCGCCGGGATCGCCGCCCACAGCGCGCCCGCGACGGCGGCGGTCAGGATGATCACCAGGGCGTGCAGGCCGGGCGGCAGCGCGATCGAGCCGCCGACCACGGCCGCGACGACCGCCGCGACCCGGTACTGGCCCTCGACGCCGATGTTGAACAGGTTCATCTGGAACCCGATCGCCACCGCCAGCGCCGCGATGTAGTAGGTGCCGGTGCTGTTGATGATGTCGACGGCGGTGGTGCCCTCACCGACCTGCGCGAACATCACCCCGAACGCCCGCAGCGGGTTCGCGCCGGACACCACCAGCGCGATACCGCACAGCAGGGCGGAGAACAGGATCGCCAGCACGGGCGGCAGCAGTTTGCCGCGCAAGATTCCCATTACTCGCCTTCCGATTCCGACGCCGGCGAGGCGCCAGTGGCGTGCTCGGCGCTCGTGGCGCCGGTCATCGCACTGCCGAGGTCTTCCGGGGTGACCGTGGCCGGGTCGGCGTCCGCGACCAGTCGACCGCGCAGCATCACCCGGATGGTGTCGGACAGGCCGATCAGCTCGTCCAGGTCCGCCGAGATCAGCAGCACGGCCAGGCCGCGGGCGCGGGCGTTGCGGATCTCGTCCCAGATCAGCGCCTGCGCGCCGACGTCGACACCGCGGGTGGGGTGCGACGCGATGAGCAGCACGGGGTCGCCGGACAGCTCACGGCCGACCACGAGCTTCTGCTGGTTGCCGCCGGACAGCGCGACGGCGGCCACGTCGATGCCCGGCGTGCGCACGTCGAAGTCCTCGACGATGCGCTCGGTGTCCTTCTTCGCGCCCGCGAGGTCGAGCCACTGGCCCTTAGACACGGGACGGCGGGTCTGGTGGCCGAGAATGCGGTTCGCCCACAGCGGCTGCGTTAGCAGCAGGCCCTGGCGGTGGCGGTCCTCGGGGATGTAGCCGATGCCCGCTTCACGGCGGGAGAGCGTGCCCAGCCTGGTCAGGTCGCGGTCGCCGAGCAGCACGCGGCCGTGGTGCGCCTTGCGCATGCCCATGATCGTCTCGACCAGCTCGGTCTGCCCGTTGCCCTCGACGCCCGCGATGCCGACGATCTCGCCCGCGCGCACGACCAGGTCGATGTCGTCGAGCACCGGCCGGGTGCCCTCCGCCGCGACCAGGCCCAGGTTCTCCACCTGCAGCACGACGCGGTCGGTGACCGTGGACTCGCGGGTCTCCGGGCTGGGCAGCTCGCTGCCGACCATCATCTCGGCCAGCTGGCGCGAGCTGACGGCCTTCGGGTCGGCGGTGCCCACCGTGGTGCCGCGGCGGATGATCGTGACGGAGTCGGCGATCGAGCGCACCTCGTCCAGCTTGTGCGAGATGAACAGGAACGTGAAGCCCTGCTGCTGCATGCCGCGCAGGGTGGCGAACAGCTCGTCCACCTCCTGCGGCACGAGCACCGCGGTCGGCTCGTCCAGGATGATCACCTTGGCGCCGCGGTAGAGCACCTTCAGGATCTCGACCCGCTGCCGGTCGGCCACGCCGAGGCGTTCGACGAGCACACCGGGGTCGACGGTCAGGCCGGTGGCGTCGGCGAGTTCCAGGATGCGCTTGCGCGCCTTGCCGCCGATGCCGTGCAGGGACTCGGCGCCGAGGACGACGTTCTCCTGCACGGTCAGGTTGTCGGCGAGCATGAAGTGCTGGTGCACCATGCCGATGCCGGCCTTGATCGCGTCGGCGGGCGTGCGGAACCGGACCTGCTCGCCCGCCACCTCGATGGTGCCCTCGTCGGGCTGCTGCATCCCGTACAGGATCTTCATCAGGGTGGACTTGCCCGCGCCGTTCTCACCGCACAGCGCGTGCACCTCGCCGACCTGCACGCTGAGGTGGACGTCGCTGTTGGCGACGACACCCGGGAAGCGCTTGGTGATGCCCGACAGGACGACGGCAGGGGTCGTAGTGCTCATGGAAGCTCCGTGTGATCTCCGGCTGCGCCGGGGCTAACCACGCACTGGGCCCCGCGAGGGTGCTCGCAGGGCCCAGTGCGCCGGAGGCCGGATGGGGTTACGGCGTGGACTCGACCTTGATCTTGCCCGCGATGATCTGGGCCTTGTAGCCCTCGAGCACCGCCTTCAGGTTGTCGTCGATCTTGCCGCCGGAGGTGGAGTAGCCGACACCGTCCACGGACAGGTCGAACACCTTCGGCAGGCTCGCCAGGTCGTTCTTGGCGACCGCCTTGACGAAGTCGTACACCGCGACGTCGACCCGCTTGAGCATGGACGAGACGATGATGTCCTTCGACTCCTCGACCGTCTTCTGGTTGTACTGGTCGGAGTCGACGCCGATGGCGAGCGCGTTGCCCGTCTTCGCGGCCGAGAACACGCCCTTACCGGAGGCGCCCGCGGCGTGGTACAGCACGTCGGCGCCGGCCTCGATCTGGCCGGTCGCGGCCTCCTGGCCCTTGGTCGGGTCCTGGAAACCGGTGAAGTCGCCCGCCGGGGTCAGGTACTTCGACTCGATCTTGATGTCCGGGGCGGCGGTCTTGGCGCCCTGGGCGTAGCCCGCGTCGAACTTCTGGATCAGCGGGATCTCCACGCCGCCGACGAAGCCGATGTGGCACTTCTTCGACTGGTAGGCGGCGATGACGCCCGCCAGGAAGGAGCCCTGCTCCTCGGCGAAGACGAGCGGCGTCACGTTGGCCGCGCCCTCGACCGCGCCGTCGACGATCGCGAACTTGACGTTCGGGAACTCGGGCGCGACGACCTTCAGCGACTCCGCGTAGGCGAAGCCGACACCGATGATCGGGTTGAAGCCCTCGCTCGCGAGCTGGCGCAGCCGGGTCTGCTTGGCGTCCTCCGGCTCGTTCGGCGCGGCGGTCAGCTCCTTGACCTCGGCGATGCCGAAGTCGGCCTTGGCCTTGTCCAGGCCCGCCGCGGCGGAGTCGTTGAACGACGCGTCGCCCCGACCGCCGATGTCGTAGGCCAGACCGACCTTGAGCGCGCTGCCGTCGACCTTCTCGCCCGACGCGGCGCTGCTGGACGTGGCGGAGGCCGCCGGCGGCTTGTCAGCCAGCTTGCAGCCCTCGGCGGTGTTGGTGGACCCGGACCCGGTGTTGTTCCCACCGGTGTCCTTGGCGCAGGCGGCCATCGTGAGAACGCTGGTCAGCGCGATCGCGGCCACCGCGAGGCCACGCATTCGACGACGCACGGCTCGTCTCCCTCCCTGCTCGTCTAGGAGCAGACAAATCCCGACGGCGGGCCGTCGGGGCTTCCGAGTGGCGAACCGTACCCCGTAGTAATGACACCCGCGCACGTACCGGTCCGCACGTGACCTAATCGTTGGTGCCATCAAGCGAATCCGCCACTCGTAGTGATAGCGCGACTTCCCCGCGTCGTAGTCGATTACGCACCGTCAATGGTCGGACCGGGTGAAGTGGCCGTTCGGCGACCGTGGGCCGATCAAGGTTCGGAGGCCCGCAGGGTTAACCCGTTGGTGAGGCGTTGGGGCGGCGTTGGCGGGATCCGGTGCACTCCAGCCTGCACCGATATCCCCCCTAGGAGGTTGCCTTGGACCCCCAGCAGTGGCTCGACAACTTCGAGGCAAAGCTGGCCGATCTCCAGCGGAAGTCGGCCGACCTCCAGGAGAACTTCGAGAACTCGCAGGCCACGGCGTCGAGCCCGGACGGCGCGGTGACGATCACCGTCGGCCCGAACGGCGGGCTGCTGAACATCCAGCTCGGCCACCGGGCGACCGAACTCGGCTCCGCCCGCCTCACCGCCCTGATCATGCAGACGGCCAAGGTGGCGCAGAAGCAGGCCGCGCAGCAGGTGATGGCGGCGTTCGAGCCGCTCGGCGAGGGCACCGAGGCCATGCGGATGGTCAGCGACGCCATCCCGGACGACCAGGTCGAGGACGACGACGAGCCCGACTACGCCGAGCCGGAGGCCGAGCCCGCGCCGCACCCGGTCGCGGCCCACGCACCCGCTCCGGCAGCTCCCCCGGCCCCGGCGAGCAGGCAGCCGCAGATGCCGTCGCGACCGGCGCGCCCCTCGCGTCCCGGTGACGACGAGGACGACGACAACCAGCCCTGGTGACGAGGAGACCCTGAGCGATGACCGCCCCCGACACCCCGATCGCCTCGCCACCGGGCATGGAGATCACCGAGAAGAACAAGTTCAAGGGCTCGCTGTTCATCTCGGCCTGGGACGAGATGATCACCACGATCGGCAAGGACGCGGAGACCGAGACCGAGAAGGCGCTGGACATCACGTTCGCCGCGATCGGCACGGCGTCGTCCATGGCCATGCTGGCGGTCGACCCGTTCGGCACGATCCTCGGCGCGGGCATCGGCTGGCTGATCGAGCACGTGACGTTCCTGAAAGAACCGCTCGACCAGCTCATGGGCGACCCCGAGGAGATCGAGGCCAACGTCGAGGCGACCAAGAAGCAGGCCGCCGAGCTGCGCGTGCTGGCCGAGGACCACCGGCGCGAGCTGGCCACGTTCGACGGGTGGACCGGCGCGTCGTCCGAGGCGTTCCAGAAGAACATGGAGTCGATGGGCCAGGAGCTGGACGCGCTGGCCAACGCCGTCGAGCAGAAGGCCAAGATCGTCGCGATCTGCGGCGTGCTGGTGTCCGTGCTGCGCGACATCGTGCGCGACCTGATCGCCCAGCTGCTCGGGTCGCTGCTGGCGGGCGCGCTGATCGCCGCCGCCACCGCGGTCATCACGTTCGGCGCGTCGATCGCGGCCTACATCGGCTTCGCGGTCGGCAAGGCCGTGGCGCTCGGCGTGAACATCGCGTCCCGGATCGCCCGGCTGACCGCGGCGCTCGGCAGGCAGATGGGCCGGATCAAGAACCTCGACGAGATCACCGAGAGCGTCGGCAAGGGCTGGAACCGGTTCGAGAACATCGCCGACGTGGCCGAGGTCGGCTACGAGTCGTGGAAGGCGCAGAAGGGCGTCGACCGCGAGATCGACAAGGCGCTGGCCAAGGACGTGCAGGACGACAAGGTCTCCGACGCCAACAAGAAGGCCGAAGAGGCCAACGAGCGGTACAGCAAGGCCAAGGAGGAGGAAGCCGCCGCGGCCGAGGAGGCCAAGAAGGCCAACGAGGACGTGAACGCGGCGGCCACGAAGGCGAGCGAGGCCAACGACAAGGCCAACGCGTACGTCGAGGAGGCCAACGCCGCCGCCGCGCGCGGTGACCAGGCGGGCCGGGACGCGGCGATGGCCAAGTACGAGGCGGCCAAGGTCGAGGCGGACGCGGCCCGCGGTGAAGCGGCCCAGGCCGCGGAGAAGGCGGCGAGGGAAGCCCGCGACGTCGCCGACGCCGCCAAGGCGAGCAACGAGGCGTTGGCCGACGCGAAGCCCGCCGACGACGCCGCGAAGGCCGCGTACGAGGAGTACAAGCGCAACAACCCGGGCACGGACGACCCGGCGCGCACGTCCGCCGAGAACGACATGTCGGCCAAGAACGACGCGGCCAAGGCAGCGAACGCCACGTACGAGCAGGCCAACGTGGACTTCGCGGCGGCCAACGCGGCGGCGGCCGAGGCCAACGCCAGGGCGTTCGCGTCCGGCAGCGACGCCGACATCAAGGCCGCCGAGGAGGCCTCGCGCAAGGCCGAGCAGGCCGGCACGAGCGTCGAGCAGGCGGCGAACGACGCGAAGTCGGCCGGTGAGGCGGCGAAGTCGAGCTACGACTCGTTCCAGTCGCAGTTCTCGCAGCCCTCGTCGAGCGAGACGTCCACCAGTTCCGTCCAGGTCTAGAAGAACCACGGAGAACCAGCCATGGCACGCGGTGGCGGCGGCGTCGACTCGAACACCCCGGGCTCCTCGGGCAACCCGTCGTCACCGCCACCGTCCGCGCCACCGCCGCCCGCGGGCGGGCCGACCGGCAACACCGGCTTCGGCATGAGCGAGTCGACCATGTCCGACCTGGACAAGCGGGCCGGCAGCCTGCGGGACCGGCTGGCGGCGATCTCCGGCGGGTTGCAGGGGCTCAAGCTCGCGCCCAACGCGCTCGGTCCGATCGGCATCGTCGCCGTGCCCGCGTTGAACAGCTCGAACGACGCGTCGGTGCAGCAGGCGAACAACGCGTCGACCGCGATGGGCAACGTCCAGTCCGGGTTGAAGGCCACCGCCCAGACGCACGTGCAGAACGACCAGTTCGCCCGCGACCAGTTCACCAAGATCGACCCGAACTCGAACGCCCAGCGGCCACCGGGCTCACCCGGCAACGGGCCGCTCGGGGCGAAGGGGCCGGGCGGGCCATCCGTCACGCCGGTGACCAACGTGCCGGGCGCGTCGGGACCGAACGGGACCGGCGGGACCAAGGGCGCCGGTGGGCCTTCCGTCACGCCGGTGAAGAACGTGCCCGGCGCGACCGGGCCGAACGGGACCGGTGGGACCAAGGGGCCGGGTGGTCCGGCGGTCGGGCCGGTGAAGAACCTGCCGGGGGCGGCCGGGCCGAACGTGCCTGGTGGGACGCATGGCACCGGCGGGCCGGCGGTGGGGCCGGTCAAGAATCTGCCGGGCGCGACCGGACCCAATGTGCCGGGCGGGACGAGCGGTACCGGTGGGCCCGCGGTCGGGCCGGTCAAGAACCTGCCCGGCGGGCCGGGCGTGACCCCGCCCGGTGGACCGCGCGGCACCGGCGGACCGGCGGTCGGGCCGATCACGAACGTTCCCGGCGCGTCCGGACCGAATTCGGGTGGGTCGACCAAGTCGCCCGGTGGTCCGGCGGTCGGGCCGGTCAAGAACCTGCCGGGTGCGCCCGGCGTGACCCCGCCCGGTGGACCCCGTGGCACCGGCGGACCGGCGGTGGGGCCGATTGCCGGCGTTCCGGGTGGTCCTGGTTCTCCGGGTGGTCCGCGCGGCGGCGGTGGGGTGCCCGGCGGCGGTGTGCCCGGTGTGACCCCGCCCGGTTCCAGGTCGTCCGGCGAGCCGGCGGTCAAGGGCGGCCCGACGCCAGGTGCGGGGCCGGTGACCGGCGCGACCACGCCCGGCGCGAGCACGGCGGCCCGCAGCATCGGCGGCGCGCTGTCCGGTGCGCCCACCGTGACGCCACCACCCATGGGCGGTGCCCCAATGGCTCCCGGTGCGGCTCCTGGTGCGGCCGGTGGGACGGACCGTTCGAGCAAGTTCACGGGTGGGCCGGGCAAGGGCGTCTTCGACGTGCCCAAGCCGCCCACGGGCGACGGCAACATCAACAAAGCCCCGACCAGTTCGCCCTCCACACCACCACCCGCGCCGAAGCCGACCATCAGCGCACCCGGCGGCGGCATCCCGAGCACTCCCAGCGCCAGTGCGCCGCCGATCAGTGCGCCTCCGACCGGCGCACCCACGACCAGCGCACCCACGACCAGCGCACCCGGCAGCGGCACTCCGAGCACCGCGACGGCTCCGCCGTCGACCGGTCCGAAGTCCGCTCCGGGTGTGCCGTCGGTGAGCGCTCCGGCCGTGCCCCCGATGGGCGGTGCTCCGATGGCTCCCGGCGCCGCGCCCGGTGCGGCCGGTGGGACGGACCGTTCGAGCAAGTTCACCGGCGGGCCCGGCAAGGACGTCTTCGACGCACCCAAGCCGCCCACCGGCGACGGCAACATCAACAAAGCCCCGGCCAACTCGCCCTCCACACCACCACCCGCGCCGAAGCCGACCATCAGCACGCCCGCGGTCGGCACGCCCAGCGCCCCGACCATCAGCACGCCGGGCACCGCCACCTCTGCTCCAGGCACACCCGGTGCTGCGGCCAACAGCGCTCCTGGCACCGCCACCGCTCCGCCTCCGACCAGCCCGAAGCCGTCCCCCGCCGTCGTGCCGCCGGTGAGCGCACCGGTGGCACCGCCGGTCGCAGCGCCGCCGGCCGCGGGCGCTCCGGGCGCGAGCCCGTCAACGGACCGTTCGAGCAAGTTCACCGGCGGACCGGACAAGGGCGTGTTCGACGCACCCAAGCCCCCGACCGGCGACGGCAACGTCAACAAAGCCCCGGTCAGCTCGCCCTCGACGCCGCCACCTGCGCCGAAACCCACCATCAGCGCACCTCCGTCGCCAAGCCCGATCAGCACGCCGCCCACGGTCACCGCTCCACCCACGGTCACCCCTGCGGCAACGCCACCGGCCGCACCACCGGTCTCCACCCCACCGACCACATCTCCCGCGCCGGTCACCTCACCCACGCCTCCCCCGGCGAACACCACCCAGCCCTCACCGACCACCCGACCAGCGCCGCCCACGATCACCGCGCCGCCGACGGTCACTGCTCCACCCACGAT
>NZ_LGED01000208.1 GCF_001280085.1 Saccharothrix sp. NRRL B-16348
GACGAAGCCCACGTCGGCGAGTTTGCGCAGGTGGTGCGAGCAGGTGGACTGGCTGACCCCGACGGCCTCGGTCAACGCGCCGACGGTGATCTCGCCGGGATGGGTGGCGACGGTGTGCAGCAGGCGCACGCGGGTCGGGTCGGCCAGGCAGGCGAACCACTCGGCGTAGGTCGAGGCGTCCTCGGGCGCGAGGCCCACCACGGGCAGCGTCGTCGTCATGCGAGCAGTCTATCGATTCAAGTCGATGGTTGCATCCATCGAGAAACTCGATACATTCCGCCCTGTTCGATCGAAGGATGACGATGAAAGGGGTGGCCCGTGAGCGAGCTTCCTGTGGTCGTGGTGGGGGCGGGACCGGTCGGCTTGGCGGCGGCGGCCCACTTGCTGGAACGTGGGCTGCGGCCGTTGGTGCTGGAAGCGGGCCCGCAGGCCGGCGCGGCGGTGGCCCAGTGGCACCACGTGCGGCTGTTCTCGCAGTGGTCCGAGCTCGTCGACCCGGCCGCGCGCCGACTGCTGGAGCCCACCGGCTGGACCGCGCCCCACGGCCAGGGCTACCCCACCGGAGCCGAGTGGGCGGCCCGGTACCTGGTGCCGCTGGCCGAGGCGTTGGGCGACCACGTCCGACTGAACGCCCGCGTGGTCGGCGTCGCCCGCCGCGGCCGGGACCGCGTCGTGGACTCCGGCCGCGACACCGAACCACTGACCGTCCACCTCGACAACGGCGAACGGATCACCGCGCAAGCCGTCATCGACGCCTCGGGCACCTGGGGTTCACCCAACCCGCTCGGCGGCGACGGGCTGCCGGCCGCCGGAGAGCGGGAGGCGGCCGACCGGATCACCTACCACGTGCCCGACCTGAACAACGAGGCCAAGCGGTACGCGGGCAAGAGGATCGCCGTGGCCGGTAGCGGGCACTCCGCGCTCACCGCCCTGATCGCACTGACGGACCTGGCGGACAAGCACCCCGGCACCCACGTGACCTGGCTGCTCCGCCGCGGCGCGGTCGGCAACGTGTTCGGCGGCGGCGACGCCGACCAGCTCCCCGCGCGGGGTGCGCTCGGGCTCAAGGCCAAGGAGGCCGCACGCGCCGGGCACGTGGAGGTCGTGACCGGCTTCCGCACCGCGTCCGTCGAGCGTGACGGCGAACGGCTGGTGCTGGAGTCGCAGGACGGCCACCGGTTGCGGCCGGTGGACGAGGTCGTGGTGCTGACCGGGTTCCGGCCCGACCACTCGTGGCTGTCGGAGGTGCGGCTGGACTTGGACCCCGTGCTGCAGGCGCCGGCGAGGCTCGCACCGCTGATCGACCCGAACGTGCACTCGTGCGGCTCGGTCGACCCGCACGGCGCGAACGTGCTGCGCCAGCCCGAGCCCGGCGTCTACCTGGCCGGCATGAAGAGCTACGGCCGTGCGCCGACGTTCCTCGCGCTGACCGGCTACGAGCAGGTCCGCAGCGTCGCCGCCGAGATCGCCGGCGACCACGAGTCCGCCGCCAAGGTCGAACTGACGCTGCCGAAGACCGGCGTGTGCGGCGGGTCCGGCGTGTTCGACGTCGAGCAGCCGGCGTCCTCCGGCGGGTGCTGCGGCCCGACGCAGGTCGTGGAGCAGCCGGTGGCCGCGGTCAGCTGCTGCGGCGGTCCGCAGGTGGCGGACCTGACCCTGACGGCACCGGGCACGCGCGTCTGAGCTTCACCGCGGCCCGGCACGATCGAGGGGCGTGCCGGGCCGCGTCGCGGAAGTCGACCCGTGCCGCCCGGGTTGACTCCGGTTCATCCGCTCAAGCATCATTGAGTCAATGACTACTGACTGGCCTTCGGACGTGACGGCGCGGGCGCGTGTGCACGCGGCTCTGGGCGAACCCGCCCGGCTCGCCGTGGTGGACCTGCTCGTGCTCGGCGACGCCTCACCGAGCGAGGTCGGCCGGCGACTGGGGCTGCCCAGCAACCTGCTCGCCCACCACGTGAAGCTGCTCGAACAGGCCGGGATCGTGGAGCGGTCGCGGTCGGAGGGCGACCATCGGCGCACTTACCTGCGGCTGCGCACCGCCGCGCTCACCGACCTCGTGCCCACCGGGCTGCGGCAGGCGCCACGGGTGGTGTTCGTGTGCAGCCACAACTCCGCCCGCTCCCAGCTGGCCGCCGCGCTGTGGAAGAAGCACAGCCCGGTGCCCACGGCGAGTGCGGGCACCCGACCGGCCGAGCGTGTGCACCCGCTGGCCGTCGCCACCGCCCGCACGCACGGACTGTCGCTGACCCGAGCCCGGCCCCATCACCTGGTGGACGTGCTGCGGCCCGACGACCTCGTGGTCGCGGTGTGCGACAACGCGCACGAAGAACTCACCGACCACGACGACCGGCTGCACTGGTCGGTGCCCGATCCGGCCGCGGTGGGCACGCCGGCCGCGTTCGACGCCGCCTACCGCGACCTCGCCGATCGGATCGACCGCCTCGTGCCCGCCGTCCGCCCCGCCCCCGAGGACTCCTGAATGCCCCGCCCGCTCCCCCACCGGCTGCTGGCCGAATTCCTCGGCAGCCTGCTGCTCGCCGCCCTGGTGATCGGCTCCGGCATCGCCGCCCAACGCCTCTCCCCCGGCGACGTCGGCCTGCAACTGCTGGAGAACGCCGCCGCCACCGCCGTCGGTCTCTACGCCGTCATCCTGATCTTCGGACCCGTCAGCGGCGGCCACTTCAACCCCGCCGTGTCGATCACCGATGCCGTGTTCGGCGGCTTGGCGTGGCGTGACGTGCCGTCGTACGCGCTCGCCCAAGTCCTCGGGTGTGTCACCGGAGCGGTGCTCGCCAACGTGATGTTCGAGGCGGCGCCGGTCAGCATCAGCACCACCGAACGCGCCACGGTCGCGCACGGCGTGTCGGAGATCGTGGCCACGGCCGGCCTGCTGCTGGTGATCTTCTCGCTGGTCCGGTCCGGGCGGGCCGCCCTCGCACCGTCCGCCGTCGGCGCCTACATCGGCGCGGCGTACTTCTTCACCAGCTCCACCAGCTTCGCCAACCCCGCCATCACGGTGGGCCGGGTGTTCAGCGACAGCTTCGCCGGCATCACGCCCCTTTCCGTGCCGGTCTACGTGCTGGCCCAACTCATCGGTGTCGCCGTGGCCATCCCGCTGCTGCACCTCCTGTACCCCACCCGGACCACCGCCGAGAACGCCGCACCCGTCACCGAAGGGCAAGTCCGTTGACCCGCACCAAGCCCGAAGTCCTGTTCGTCTGCGTCCACAACGCCGGCCGCTCCCAGATGGCCGCCGCGCTCCTCCAGCACTACGCGATGGGCCGCGTCACGGTCCGCTCCGCCGGCTCCGCCCCCGCCGACAAGGTCAACCCGGCCGCCGCCGAGGCGTTGGCCGAGCTGGGCCTGGACATCACCGCCGAAGTGCCGTCCAAGCTCACCACCGAGGACGTCGAAGCCTCCGACGTCGTCATCACCATGGGCTGCGGCGACACCTGCCCCGTCTTCCCCGGCAAGCGCTACCTCGACTGGGAGCTCGAAGACCCCGCCGGCCAAGGAGTCGACGCCGTCCGCCCCATCCGCGACGACATCGACCGCCGCGTCCGAGGACTGCTCGCCGAACTCCTCGACCCAGCCTCGTAGCCGCTCCGCCGCGTGCGAGTGCGAGTGCGAGTGCGAGTGCGATCAGATCACTGGAACACGAAGCTGTTGCGCTTCGCCCACTCCGCGTAGCTGAAAGGTGCACGCCCGAGGACCTTCTCCACGTCGGGGCTGACCGCGAGTTCTTCGTCGGTCGGCGTGCCCAGGATGTCGAGCGTGCCCTCGGCGACGGGTTCGGGCATGAACTCCAGCATCGTGCCGAGCGCCTGCTCGCGGGTGAGTTCGACGAACTTCAACTCCGCGCCGATGGCCTCACCGATCGCGGCCGCCTGCTCCCGCGGCGAGATCCGGGCGGGCCCGGTCAGCACGTAGGTGTTGCCCGCGTGGCTGGAATCCCGGAGCGCGACCGACGCGACCTCCGCGATGTCCGCCGGATCGATCAGCGGAAGGCCGACGTCGCCGAAAGGCGCGAAAACGGTCCGATCGGATTTGACGGTCGGCACGTACGCGTACGTGTTGGAGGCGAAACCTCCCGGGCGGAGAATCGTCGTGCTGACCCCGGATCCGATCAGCACGTTCTCGAATTCCCGCAACCGCGCGTGTGACATCGCCTGCGGCCTCGTCTGGGAAGCTTGCGACGACAGCAGCACGATCCGCTCGACACCGGCCGACTGCGCCGTCTTGACCAGGGCTTCCGGACTGCCGGCCGAGACCAGGAGCTCGCCGGAGGGGCACAGGAACAACGTGTCCGCGCCTTCGAGGACCGGGCGGAGGCTTTCCGCGTCGGCCAAGTCGACCGGGAAATGCCGCACACCTTCGGGCAGCCCGTATTCCGGAGACCGGCGGGAAACCGCCCTGACCTCTTCCCCGGCACCGGTGAGCGACTGCACCAGCGGTCGACCCACGTTACCGGTGGCTCCGGTTACCACGATCATGAATTCCCCCTCGTTGGTCCGGCTTGTCGTGTTCACAAGCACCTGATCGGAAACCTAACAGCGGCTTCCAATACGTACCTAGGGGAAAGTGGCTTTCGCGGCGCACACCTGGCACGAGAACTCCGCCCGGTTTGCTTGGGCGCGGCGAAGACCGCGCGGCTACTCCGCGCGTTCGCCGGCCAGGTAGCGCTGGATCGTCGGACCGAGCCACGCCACGACCGCCGCCCGGTCCAGTGCGACGACCGGCGGCAGGCACAGCACGTACCTGGTCAGCGCGAAACCCAGAGCCTGCGTGGCGATCAGCCCGGCCCGGACCGGCGCCTCGGCCGGGTCCGCGACCAGCGCCGTGACCACGGGCCCGAGCTGGGCCGCGAACAGCCGGCGCATGCGCTCGGCCGCGGCCTGGTTGGTGACCGCCGCCCGCAGCAGCGCCATGAGCGTGTCGTCGTGCTCCCAGCGGTCGACGAGGTGACCGGTCAGCCGGGCCCCGATCTCGTCGCGCGGCACCCCGGTCAGGTCCGGTAGGCGCAGGTCGAACTCCGCGGCGGCGGCGAACAGCTTCTCCTTGTTGCCGTAGTAGCGCATGACCATCGACGGGTCGATGTTCGCGTCGGCGGCGATGGCCCGGATCGTGGCCCGCTCGTAGCCGTCCGCCGCGAAGCGTTCCCGCGCGGCCGTGAGGATCGCCGCCCTGGTCGCGTCGGAGCGGCGCGCCTTGGCGGCCTCCGTGCTGCTCGCCTCCGTCATGCCAACAACTGTAGGCCAACACCTGTTGACATGTCGAATCGGGTCGGCCTACTGTTTTGCCAACAGGCGTTGGCAAACAAGTGTTGACCTGAAGGAGGCGGACATGTCCGAGGTGATCGTGGTCGGGGCGGGCCCCACCGGACTGCTACTGGCGGGCGACCTCGCCGAGGCCGGTGTCACGGTGACCGTGCTGGAGAAGCGGGACGGCGAGGTGTCGAACCTGTCGCGGGCGTTCGCCGTGCACGCCCGCACCCTGCAGGTGCTCGACGCCCGAGGGCTGGTCGAGGAGTTGGACCGCACCGGGGTCGGGCGCGTCACCGACATCCGGCTGTTCGACCGGGTGCACGTCGACCTCGGCAAGCTGCCGAGCCGGTTCCCGTACATGCTGGTCACCCCGCAGTACAACGTGGAACGGGTGCTGCTGGCGCGGGCGGTCAAGGCCGGGGTGGAGATCGTGCACGACGCGGCGGTGACCGCCGTGCGCCAGGACGCCACCTGCGCGGAGGTCGACACGACCGGCGGCACGTACCGCGCGGACTACGTGGTCGGCGCGGACGGCTTCCACAGCGCGGTGCGCCACGCGCTCGGCCAGCCGTTCCCGGGCAAGTCGGTGCTGAAGTCGATCATGCTGGCGGACGTGCGGCTGCGCGAGACGCCGCCGGACACGTTGACCGTCAACGGTTCCGGCTCGGAGTTCACGTTCATCGCCCCGTTCGGCGACGGCTGGTGGCGGGTCTTCGCGTGGGACCGGCGCGGCGACGTCACCGACGACACCCCGCTGGAGCTGGACGAGGTCCGCGCGATCACCAAGCGGGCGCTGGGCACCGACTTCGGCATGCACGAGGCCCGCTGGCTGTCCCGCTTCCACAGCGACGAACGGCAGGCGCCGCACTACCGCGTCGGCCGCGTGTTCCTGGCCGGCGACGCCGCGCACGTCCACTCCCCCGCCGGCGGCATGGGCATGAACACCGGCCTGCAGGACGCGGCGAACCTGGGCTGGAAGCTGGCGGCGGTGCTCCGCGGCGCCCCGGACGCGCTGCTCGACACCTACCAGGCGGAACGCCACCCGGTCGGCGAGGAGGTCCTGCGGATCAGCGGCACGATGATCCGGCTGGCGATGGCGCGGTCCCCCTTCGCCCGTGCGCTCCGCGGCCTGGTCGGCGGCACCGCGCTGCGCGTCCCGGCGATCCACCGCAGGCTCACCGGCCGCCTGTCCGCACTGGGTTTCCGCTACCCCGCCCCCGACGGCGAGCACCGGCTGACCGGCACCCGGATGCCCGACGTGGCCCTCGCCGACGGCACCCGGCTGTACGAGGCCTTGCGCGGCGGCCGTTTCGTGCTCGTGGGCACGGGCGACGTCACCGGCTGGGAAGACCGCGTGCGAGCCGCGGCCCCCGCCGAACCTGGTGCCGACGCGGTTCTCATCCGCCCCGACGGCTACGTGGCGAAGGTCTTCACCGGAACGCCCGACCCGACCACGCTGCGGAACGCCCTCGCGGCACTGGCGGGCACGTCAGTCGCCAAGTAGGCGCCACTCCGAGGACGCACGGGTCAGAGGATCGGCGTCCCCGCGTCCAAACCGACGAGCACGCGGCCGTGCACCTCCAGGTTCGTGGTCAGCAGGAGCAAGCCGTGCAAGGAGAAGGCGCGCAGGTCGCGTTGGAACCGCTGCAGCGGGACGGTGCGCCCGATCACCGAGGCGCCGCTGGCGTCGTACAGCTGTTCCACGGCTTCCTTGGCCAGCTGGACGGCGTACGCCCCGTGCGCGCGGGCCTCGGCCTTCTCCGCCGGGGTGAGCGGGCGGTTCGCGTCGGCCGCGTCCTGGATGCGCCGCGCCCACGTGTCGACCAACGCCTGCGCCGCGGCGATGCGTGCGTCCGCGCCGGCGACCTGGATCTGGGTCAACGGGGTCTCGCCCTGCTCGGACCACCGCGTGTAGACGATGCCCCGGCCCGGCAGCCGGTCCAGGTACAGCTCGAACGCGCCCTTGGCCATGCCGACCGCCGCCGCCGCGCACTGCGTGACGGCGAGGCTGATCAGGCCGTAGTCGCGGCCCGGCGCGTCTTCGCGGCCGGGCACCGCCGTGGTCAGCGCGTCCCCGAACCCGATCACGCGGTGGGCGGGCACGAACACGTCGTCGGCCACCGTCGAGCAGCTCCCGGTGCCGGCCGCCGCCGTGGTGTCCCAGTCGTCCATGATCGTCAGGTCGGTCAGCGGCACGGCCGCGACCAGCACGTCCGCCGTGCCGTCGAGCATCGCGACCACGACGTTCCAGTGCGCGGCGCGGCAACCGGAGTTGAACCGCCACCGGCCGGTCAGCCGGTAGCCGCCGTCGGTGGGGGTCAGCGTGCCGGTCGGCGAGTACACGCCGGTCACCCGCACGGAACCGCTGGTGAAGATCTCCTGCTGCACCCGCTCCGGGAACAGCGTGGCCGCGAAGGTGTTCGACAGGTACACCATCGAGGTCCAGCCGGTGGACGGGCACGCCCGCGACACCTCGGTGATGACCCGGCACTGGTCGGGCGCGGACAGGTCCAGCCCGCCGAAGCGGCCCGGCACGCTCACGCCGAACACGCCCGCCTTCTCCATCAGCTCGATGCTCTCGTCCGGCAGCCACCCGCGCTGCTCGGCCTCCAGCCCGTTCTCCCGCAGCCGCGGCGAGAACTCGCGGAGCGCGTCGAGCACCGGGTCCACCGCGCTCACGTTCGTTGGCATCCATCCCCCTCAGCGGCACCTTGCGGGGCCCAGCCTTCCGCGTGTCCGACACCCACTGGTCACTCCGCCGACCGAACGGCGCGTTACCCGCCGATTACCAACGGCCGGTTACCTTTCAAGGTGTTCGTCCGGGCCGACGCACTCGGCTACGCGAGACCGCCGTTGCTCTTGAGCAGCTGGCCGTTGATCCATCCGCCTTCCGCCGAGCAGAGGAACGTCACCAGGTTCGCGCAGTCCTGCGGCACACCGAGCCGTCCCAGGGGCGTGAAGGCGGTCCCGTCCGCCCTGTTCTCGTCGGTCATCCAGCCGGTGTCGATCGGCCCGGGGTTGATCACGTTGCAGCTCACTCCCAGCTGGGCCAGCTCACGGGCGGCGGCCAGCGTGATCCGGTCCATCGCACCCTTGCTCGCCCCGTAGGGCAGGTTCCCGGCGGTGTGATCGCTGGTCAGGCTGACGATCCGGCCGCTGCCGTGCCGGCCGCGGAACCGAAGCCCGTACTCCCGGATCAGCAGCCACGTCGCCCGCGTGTTGACCGCGAAGTGCCGGTCGAAGCTCTCCACCGTGGTGTCCAGCAGACCGGAGGCGACCGACTCGCAATGGCAGACCACCAGCGCGGTGACGTTCCCCAGTTCGCCCTCGACGCGTTCGAACAGCCGGGCAGGCGCGGCCGGGTCGCTCAGGTCCGCCTCGACCGCAAGTGCTCGTGCTCCAAGGGACGTCACCTTCTGCCGCAACTCCCCAGGCGCCCCCTCCTCCACGCCCCACGCCTTCCGCGCGTCATAAGGGGTCCAGTACGTGAAGGCCACGTCCCAGCCGGCCCGGGCCAGGTCCAGTACCACGGACGCCGCGATCCCCGTCGAACGTCCCGCCCCCGTGACCAAGGCGAGCGGGCGACCCGCCTCTTCCACGTCCTGCAGACTTCCCGCACGCGCCTCGCCGCTCATGATCCTCATCATGGTGGCCCGTTCCTCGCACAGCACGCGATTTCCCGGCAGCCCCGTAGACTGGCGGCCGGTCCGGGCCGATGGGGGAATCGCGTGAGGCTTCGACGGCTGGTGCTTGTGATGAGTGCGGTCGCCCTGACCGCGGGCTGCGGTCAAACGCCGGACAGCCGGCCGTACCCCGACGGTGACATCACCCTGATCGTGCCCGCCGAGGCCGGCGAGACCACGGACACGGTCGCCCGCGCCGTCGCGCCCTGCCTGGCCGGGAAGCTCGGGGGCACCGTGGCCGTGCGGAACCAGCCAGGCCAGGACGGCGTCCTCGGCAACCGCGCCCTCCTCGACGCGGAGCCGGACGGGCGCACGCTCATGATCAGCTCGGTCGGCTCCACGGTGGTGACGCCGTTGCTGCCTCCCAAGAAGGACTACGGCTACGACGACTTCCGGTTCCTCGGTGTCGTCCACTCCGCACCCGTGGTCCTGTTCACCGCGGCGAACAGCCCCGTCGACTCCGCCGGGACACTGCTGAGGACGGCGAAGGCCGACGGTCCACCGGTCACCGTCGCCAACCGCGGGGACAAGACGGTCGAGGGATTCACGTTGTGGCACCTCAACTCGCTGGCGAAGACCCGGCTCGAACCCGCACCGGTCGACTCGGACGCGGAGATCCTCCGCACTGTCGTCGCCGGCAGCCACACGGCCGGCCTGGCCACCCTCACCCCGGAACTCCTGGCCGCCATCACCTCCGGGCAGGTCCGGCTGCTCGCCTCCGGAGGCCACCGGCGGCCGGAGTACCTGCCGGAGGTGCCGACCCTCTACGAAGCCGTCGGCCGGAAGTTCTCCGACGCCGTGCCGGACCTCGTCGTCGACACCGCCTTCAGCGCGCGGAGCGACATCGGTGACGCCAAGTCCTCGACGCTGTCGTCCACGCTCTCGCAGTGCTTGAGCACCGACGACGTCAAGCGCGGTATCGGCGCCGAGTTCGTGCCGGCAGGCCAGGGCGAACCGTCGACGCAGCGAGAGCGCTACCGCAAGCTCCAGAGCGCCGTCCTGCTGGGACTGGACATGGCCGAGATCGAAGGCCGCTGACCGGGCTCTTAAGGGCAGCCGCTGTTCCTGCTCTCACTTGCGGTGGCGGCGGAGCGGGGACGTGTCCCGGGTGGCTTCGTCGGCGACTTGTCGGCGTTCCCGCGCGCGGTAGCCGTAGGTCGCCTCGCGGACGGCGAGGTCGTCCTCCAGGCCGGACCCGACCGCGCCGGCGATCGTGCCGAGCACGGTGGCCATCAGCGCGATGGCCAGGTAGTCCGGCACGCCGACCGGATGCCCGAGCGTGGTCGCCAGGTAGTGCGGCGGGATGACCAGCGCGACCGCGGCGAGTGCGACGACGAACATCGCCAGGAAGAACGCGACGGTGCCCGCGGCGACCGTCACGACCGTGCTGGCGTTGCGCAGGCGGACGTCGGGATCGGGACTGCCACCGGTCCGCGGCCGGCGTTCCCACAGCTCGTGGTCCACGATGATCCAGACGGTCATCGCGGTGACGGCGGCCACGGTCACCCCGGCCAGGCGCAGTGGGCTGAGCGCGGTCCCGAGGGTCCAGATGCTGGAGTACAGCACGCCGAACGCGATGCCGGTCATCGCACCGGCCAGGGCCGTGGACAACCCGCGGAGCAGCCGCCACGGCCGGTTGACCCGCACCATGCCGACCAGCAGGTACGGCAGCGCTCGTCGGCGGGGGCGGATGACGTGCAGGTTGGGCGAGCCGGACTCCTCCGGCTCCAGCACGCGGGTGGTCCGGGCCGGCAGCCGGCGCCGCAACTCGGTGAGCGCGACCGCCTGCCGCGGTTCGTCGGACCGGGTGACGAGGCAGGCGACGATCGCCACCACGACGGCGTCCAGCCGGTGGCCCAGGCGCCAGCCGCCCAGGGCGGGCAGGGACACCACCGCGACCCGGTCGGCCGTGTGGATGTCGGCCAGGAAGACCCCCGACCCATCCTGCATCGGCTGGTCGGTGATGCAGACGACCAGGTCCCACACGGTGCCGCGGACGTGCTCGCGCGCCTTCTCCACCAGCGGTTCGCCGTCCGGGTACATCGCCTCGAACGGGTCGTGCACGGTGTCGACCGTCCAGGTGACCTCGTCGCTCACGCCGGCGCGGAGGCGCTCGGGCAGCGCCTCGCCGAGCCGGTCGGCGAGGATCGCGGGCAGACCGGGGTCGGCCAGCAGACCGACCGCGACCTCGTGCGGCGGCACGTCACCGGGTCTCCGGCCGTCGTCGGGCCCGGTGTGGTGGTCAGGGTCGGTCATCGGTCTCGTGCTGGGTCATGGGCGTTCCTCCGGCAGGCGTCGTCTCCGTGACCTACCCCCTCGCGCGGGGCGGAAACAGGCGCGGAAGGCGCCCAGGCGGGCATCCGCGGTCCGAACAGGTTCCACGATCGATTTCCTCCCATCGGGCAACCTCGCCGCGCGCGGGGCGCGTTCCTAGTCGGGTAGAGGCACGACGCAGGAGGTCATCGAGGTGAAACGGTCCGAGGAGAGCGCGTACCGCGAGTACGTGACGGCTCGGATGGAGATGATGCGGCGCACCGCGTACCTCCTGTGCCGGGACTGGCACACCGCGGACGACGTCGTGTCGATCACCATCGGCAAGCTGTACCGGCACTGGCCCAGGGTCGGCGCGACGGCCGGCATCGACCCGTACGTTCGCAAGGCGCTGCTGCGCACCTGGCTGGACGAGAAGCGCAGGCCGTGGCGCCGCGAGGAGGCCGTCGACGAGCTGCCCGAGCTGCCGACCGCGGCCGAGTTCGCCGTGGTCGACCAGGCACAGCTGCTCGACCTGCTCGACGGGCTGCCGCCGAGACGGCGGGCCGCCGTCGTGCTGCGCCTCTACCTCGATCTCTCGGTGGAGGAGACCGCCGAGATCCTCGGCTGCTCCGTGGACACCGTGAAGAGCCAGACCGCGCGGGGGCTCGACACGTTGCGCGCCACCGCGGCGCGGGCGACCAGGGAGGGGTACTGATGGACAAGCACCTGTTCGACGAGGCGATCGGGGAAGTGCCGCCGTCCACGGTCGACGTGGACGCGGTCATCGCCCGCGGCCGCCGCGGGGTCCGGCTTCGCCGGGTGGCGAACCCGGCGGTCGCCGCCGGGATGGCCGTCGTGGTGCTGACCGGCGCCGTCGCCTACACGCTGGCCGACGGTCGGGGCACGCCGGTCGGCGGGCCGCCGGGCACCACGTCCGCGGTGTCGCCGTCCTCGACCGCACGGGAACAGCCGCCCGGCTCGAAGGTGGACGCGCCGTCGGTCGTCGTCGTGGACGACAAGGTGCCACCGCCCGAATGCGAGGGCAGGCTGGAGCCCGCGGCCGAAGCCGCCGCGCGGCTGACCCTGGCGACGACGGACGCGGTCAAGGCGCAGCGGCCCGACCTGGGGCTGTCGGCCAACCCCGCGGGCGACTACCCGGCGGGCACGCCGCACGGGCCGCTCGACTACCACCAGGTGAGCGCGGCAGACCCGGGTGTCGAGCTGTCCATCTGCGACCCCAAGGCCACCTTCGAGGCGATGGCGACCACGACCACGGCGGACGGGAGCGGGAACATCTTCGTCCTCGTGGAGCCGACCTGGCGCGACGGCCTGGGCCCCGTGTGCGCCTTTCCCGGCCTCGGGACCCGGACGTCCTGCGTGGCGGAGACCGGCACCCGGGGTGAGGAGATCGTCAAGCAGACGGCGGACATGGGGGGCGGCATCACCCTGAACCAGGTGCTGGTCCACCGTGAGGACGGCACGCGGATCCTCGTCCAGGCCGAGAACATCGCCACCTCCGGCAAGACCGGTGGCGCGCCGACCTCGTCGGAGCCGCCGCTGACCCTCGACCAGCTGGTCGCGATCGGTGTCGACCCGGCACTGACGATGTTCCCCGGCTAGCACGTCGCAGCAGGGGCGTGCCGGCGGCATGTGCGGGCCATGCCGGCGGGCCGTTGCAGGCTGCACGTCGAGGGCGGGAGCCGACACGGCCCGGCCCGAGACGGAGGGACAGCGGTATGAGGGATCTTGAGGTGCACGACGTCGTCATCGTCGGCGCCGGACCGGTCGGGCTCTTGCTGGCGATCGAGCTCGGGACGGCGGGGGTGAAGCCGCTCGTGCTGGAGCGGCTCGTGGAGCCCGACCGCGGGATCAAGGCCGCCGCGATCGGCGCGGTGGGCGTCGAGGCGCTGGAACGGCGCGGATTCGGGCGAGCGCTCGACGAAGAGCAGGTGACGATGCCGACGGCGAAGGCGGCACGTGCCGGAACCGGGCCGGTGAGGAAGCCGGGAGGCCACTTCTCCGCATTGTTCGTGATCGACCAGGACCTCCAGCGCGACCCGGAGCGCCACAGCCGCATGGTGCCGCAGGAGGCGCTGGAGAGGGTCCTGACCGCGCGGGCGGGTGAGCTCGGGATCGAACTCCGCCGTGGCGTCGAGGTGGAAGGGTTCGAGCAGGACGACGACGGCGTGACCGTGCGGACGAGCACGGGTCCGCTGCGCACGTCGTACCTGGTCGGCTGCGATGGTGGCCGGAGCCGCGTCCGCAAGGTCGCCGGCTTCGAGTTCCCCGGCACGGATCCGACCGTCACCGGCTATCAGGCCCTGGTCGAGTTCGACGCGCCCGAGAAGCTCGCGAAGGGGTGGCGGCGAACGCCGCGCGGCCTCATCACGTCGATCCCGGGTCGCGTGTTCACCGCGGAGTTCGACGGCCCGCCGCCGGATCGGGACGCGCCGATCACGCGGGCCGAGGTCGAAGCGGCGATCCAGCGCGTGAGCGGCACCGACGTCACGATCCGGTCGATGTCGAAGGCGACGCGCTGGTCCGACCACGCGCGGCAGGCGACGACCTACCGCCGGGGCCGCGTCCTTCTCGCGGGCGACGCCGCGCACGTCCACTCGCCGTTCGGCGGCCAGGGCTTGAACCTCGGGCTGGTCGACGCCGCGAACCTCGGTTGGAAGCTCGCCGCGGCGGTGCGGGGGCGTGACCAGCTCCTCGACTCCTACACCGCCGAACGCCACCCCGTCGGTGCGCGCGTCCTGGAGAACACCCGCGCGCAAGTCGCGCTGGCACGTCCTGACCCGCTCACGAGCGCGCTGCGCACCATCGTGAGCGACCTGATCACGCTGCCCGAAGGCAATCGCCACATCAGCGAGATGCTCTCGGGTGTCGGCGTCCGCTACGACCTCGGCGACGACGACCCGCTCGTCGGCACGCTCGTGAAGGACCAGCTCCTCACGCTCGCCGACGGCGGCGAAGAACGGCTCTACGCGCTGGCGGAGCAGGGCGGTGGCCTGTACGTCTCGCCTTCGGAACGGTCGCTCCCGCACGACGTGCGCCACGTGCACACCAAGGAGGGCCCGTCGATGCTCGTCCGTCCGGACGGCTGCGTCGCGTGGACAGAGGCTTCGTCCCAGTCGCTCGACCACGCGCTCGCGCGCTGGTTCTGACCAAGCGACATGACCACGAAAGCCATTCCACCTCCGGAGTCGGGATCCATGAACGAGTTCAGCGACAGCACGACGACAAGCCCGGCGAGTCGGGGAACCTGGATCGCCACCTGGGGCACGGCGCAGCAACTGGCGCGACCTGCCGAGACCGGCGGAGGGCCGCAGCTGCCGGACGACGACGTAGCGGCCTTGGCGGACGAACCGCTTGGCGCGCCGACGAAAATCGGTGCGCAGACCGTGCGCATGGTGGCGCGCGCGACGGTGGGCGGCACGGCGGTGCGCGTCGCGCTGTCCAACTCCTTCGGTCACGCGCCGGTGCGCATCGATGCCGCGTGGATCGCGCGGCACGATCGCGGCGCGGCGATCCACCCGGGCAGCGCGCGTGAACTGACCTTCGGCGGGCGCGCCGCGGTGGTGTTGCCGACGGGCGCGCACATCTACAGCGATCCCGTCGAGCACGACGTGCCGGCGCAGACCGATCTGGTCGTCTCGCTGCACGTCCCCGACCAGGACGTCGTTCCCACGACGCACGAAGTCGGGTTGCGCACGGCGTGGCTCGCACCCGGCAACCAGACCGCCGCGCAGGACCTGGGCAACGCCACCGCGTTCCGGTCGTACCTGTGGCTCGCCGGTATCGACGTGCTGGCGCAGCCCACGGCGGCCGCCATCGTCGCCTTCGGCGATTCCGTCGTGGACGGCATGGAGACCACGCCTGACGCGGACGCGCCGTGGCCGTCGTCGCTGGCGCGCAGGCTGGCCGCGCGGGAAGACATGCCACCGCGCGCGGTGATCAACATGGGGATCGCGGGCAACCGCGTCCTGCGCGAGACCGAGGGCATGGGCGCCGGGGCGCTGGCGCGCTTCGACCGCGACGTGCTGGCCCGACCCGGCGTGCGCTGGGTGGTGTTGTCCATGGGGCTCAACGACATGTTCTTCGGCTCCATGCCGGGCATGCCGGAGAGCGAGCGGGCGACGGCGGAGGACATCATCGTCGGCTACCGCATGTTGATCGGCCGCGCGCACTCGCACGGCCTGCGGGTCGTCGGCTGCACGCTGTTCCCCATCGGCGGCGCGTTCCTCTTCACCGCGGAGCTCGAACGCACACGCCAGGAGGTGAACCGCTGGATCCGCGGCAGCGGCGAGTTCGACGCGGTGGTCGACCTGGAGGCGGCCACCCGTGACCCGGACCCGGCCCTACCGCTGAAGATGCGCGCCGGGTTCGTGTCCGACGACGGCATCCACCCGAACGACGCGGGCCAGCGGGCCATCGCCGAGGCCTTCGACCTGGAGCTGTTCCGGGAGTAGGGCTCACGCCGGTGCGACCTGGAGCGAGGCCGTCTTCCCGTCCAGCCGCCACCCGTCCTGGTAGGCCGCGGCGAAGACGTCCTCCCCCAGCGCCGTGCGACCGCTCGTGACCAACGCCCGGATCCGCCGGTCGGTGCGGTCGTGGGCGCCGCGCAGCCGTGCCGCCGCGCCGAGCAGCCGGGCCACGTCCCGGTGCCGCCCCCGCAGTTCGGCCAGCTCGGCCCCGGCCACCGCGACCAGCGCCATGATCGGCAGGTCTCGGCTCTTCAGAGCCGCGGCGTACGCACGGGCCAGCGCCACGTCGGCGCCCTCGGCGTCACCCCGCCGCACGCACAGCGAGGCTCGCGTCGAACTGACGATCGCCTGGCCGTGGTCGCCGCCGATCGACGGCTCACCTGCCAGCCGCGCCTCGGCCGCCTCGATGCGGGCCTGCGCGCGGTCCGGGTCGCCGAGCCGCAGCCACGTGCCGGCTTCGAGAGCGGTGACGATGACGACCAGCTCCGGCGACGCCGATCGCTCCGCCCGCTCGCGGACCGCGTCGAGCGCCGCCCTCACCAGGGCGTCCTCGCCGCGGCGCAGGTGCAGCTCGATCCGGCGCACGTCGAGGAAGGTCTCGTCGGCCAGGCTCAGCGAACCGAATTCCCGGGCCTGCGCCTTGGCCTCGCGCAGGTCCGCCAACGCCCCGTCGAGGTCACCGTCGTACTGCCGCAGCAGCGCGCGCAGCGGCAGCGCGGAAGCCACACCCCAGCGGTCGCCGGTGCGGCCGAACGCGTCGAGCGCGGCGGCCACGTCGACGCGCACCTGGTCGAGGTCGCCCTCGTTCTCGGCGAACGACGCCCGGAACAGGCGGGCCAGCCCGGACAGCCAGACGTCGGGGCCGTCGACGATGCGGTCGACCAGGGCGAGCGACGCCTCGTGCTCCCGCAGGAAGTGCAGCGTGATCGCGGCCAGCACGCCGGTCACCCCGGGCAGGGACGGGTGGGCGAGCAGGCGATCGGCCAGCGCCCGCAGCGCGGATTCGTGCTCGTGCAAGCCCTCGACGGTCAATGAGGAGCGGGCGTTGATGCGGTTGAGCAGGAGCATCGCCTCGGCGGAATCGCGGTCCAGCGTGTGCCCCGCGGCGGGCAACGCCAGCGCCTCCCCCTGCCAGTACGCGGCGTCGGCGTGCCTGCCGAGCATCTGCCAGTACCAGGAGAGGTCCCGGGCGAGCGCGACGGCCGCGGTGGCGTCGCCGGTGTCGCACAGGTGGCGCAGGGCGGCGAGCGCGTTGTCGTACTCGGTGCTGATCACGCGCAACGCGGCGAGCTGGTCGGGGCCGCGCAGCAGCGGCTCCGCGCGGGCGATCACGGCGGCCAGGCAGCGGGCGGCGAGGTCCCGGACGGCACCGAGCGCGCCCCGCTCGGCGAGCCGCTCGATCCCGTACTCGCGCAGCGTTTCGAGCATCCGGTAGCGGCCCGCGTCCGGTGCCAGGTGCAGCAACGACTTGTCGACCAGGGCGGCGAGCAGCTCGGGGAGCTCGTCAGGGAGCACCACCGTGCCCGCGCAGACCGCGGCGGCCGACTCCGACGTGACGCCACCGGGCAGGACCGAGACCCGCTCGGCCACCGTGCGCTCGTCGTCGTCGAGCAGGTCCCAGCTCCAGGCGATGACCGCGCGCAGCGTGCGGTGCCGCGGCGACGCCGCCCGGCTGCCCGTGGTGAGCAGCCGGAACCGGTCGGACAGCCCGGTGGCGAGCTCGGCCAGCGACAGGGTCCGCAGCCGGGCCGCGGCCAGCTCCAGCGCCAGCGGCAGGCCGTCGAGGCCTCGCACCAGCCGGACCACGTCCGCTTGTGTGCGTTCGTCGACGTCGAAGCCGGGGCGCACCGCCGCGGCACGTTCGGTGAACAGGCGCACCGACGCGCTGCGGCGGACGTCATCGAGGTCGTCGCCGGGGCCCGGCAGCGCCAGCGGGCCGAGCGGCACCAGCGCCTCGCCGTCGATCGCGAGCGGCTCGCGGCTCGTCGCCAGCACCCGCAGCCCCGCGCAGCGCGGCAGCAACGCCGCGATCAGGTGCGCGACGGCGTCGACCAGGTGCTCGCAGTTGTCCACCACGAGCAGGCTCTCCCGGCCGTTGAGCTGGTCGGCGAGCACGTCCAGGTCGCCGGCCCCGGCTCGCGTCCGACCGGCCTCGTAGAGGGCGGCGCCGCGCAGCCCGATCGCGGCCAGCACCGCCGCGCCCGCCTTGGCCGGCTCCGTCACCGCGGCCAGGTCGACCAGCCACGTGCCGTCGCGGTACTCGTGGCGGCGGGCAGCCTCGACCGCGAGCCGGGTCTTGCCGGCCCCGCCCGGCCCGACCACCGTGACCAGGCGACCGCGGGTGAGCAGGGCGTCGATCCGGGCGAGGTCGTCGGCACGCCCGATGAAGCTGGTCAGGGCGGCGGGCAGGGTGGTCGCGGGCTCGGGTGCGGGTGCGGGTGCGGGTGCGGGTGATCGCAGCAGGCGCAGGTGCCGCTCGCGCAGGGCGGCTCCGGGGTCGGCGCCGAGCCGGTCGGCGAGGGTCTCGCGCACCCGTTCGTACAGGTCGAGGGCTTCGGCCTGGCGGCCCAGGGCGGCCAGCGCGTCCATCAGCAGCGCGGCCACCCGCTCGTCCGCCGGGTGCTCGGCGAGCAGGGCGCTCAGCCGGGTGGCGGCGTCGTCGGCGCGGCCCAGCACCAGCTCCGCCTCGGCCAGGTTCGCGCCCGCCTCGACCGCGGCGCGGACCAGCCGCGTCGCGACCGCTGGGGCGACCTCGGCGATCACCGACGGTTCGCCGCCCAGCGCGACCGACTCACCCAGCAACTCGGCCGCCGCCCGGGGATCACCGGCCCGGAGCCGGTCACGGCCGAGCGCGGCGAGCCGCTCGAACCGCAGCGCGTCGACGTCGTCCTCCGTGACGTCGAGGCGGTAGCCGCCCTCGGACTGGGTGACGGCGCCGGCGTCTCCGAGCACCCGGCGCAGGCGGGAAACCAGCGACTGCAACGCGTTCACCGGGTCGGTCGGCAGCTCCCGCGGCCACAGCGCGCCGACCAGCACACCCGGTTCGACCGGCCGACCGCCGGCGAGCGCCAGCCGTGCGACCAGGCCGCGCAGCCGGGTGCCGGGCACGGCCACCACGGCATCGCCGCGGCGCACCTCCAGAGCGCCGAGCAACGTCACCCTCAGGCGCGTCTCCTCGGTCCCGTGCACCGCCCGATCCTCCCGCGTGCGGCCCGCAAGCCCCAAACCCGCCATCCGCTTCTGCCGATGGTTCATCCCTCCTGGGGTGTCGTGGCCTGCGGTGGCGGTAATCGCAGCCCGGCGGGGGTCGGGGTGCCGGACGGCCACAGCTCGGGCGTCGTGGGTGGTTGTGCCGGATCGATCCTCGACAGGTCGACGACGCCCCCGCTGAACCTGGCGCCGTTGAGTGCGATGCCGCCCTCCACGAACCGGGCGCCGTCGAACGAGACGGTGCCGCCGGCGAACGTCGCACCGGCGAACGACAACTGCCCGATGATCGTGGCCTCGGTGAAGGTGACGATGCCCGCGCCGGCGAACGTCGCACCGGCGAAGTCGCCGCCGTCGAAAACGGCGCCGGTGAAGTCGAAGTCGTGGCCGCGCCAGGTGCGCGGGTCGTGGTCGGGCAGGTGGAGGTTGTCCCGGATGAGCCGGACGACGGCGAGCCGGACTTGCCGCTCCTGGCCCGGGTCCCGGCTCACGGTCGCCGGGTCGCCCCTGTCGGGGAGCAGATCGTGCATCGCGGGCGCGTAGGGCTGTCGCAGGTAGGCGCACAGCACGTCGATGCAGCCCTGGCGTCCCTCGGGCGCGTCATTGGCCAGGGCCGCGAGCGCGTAGACGCCGGCGGTGCGGACCGCGGCGTCGGGCGCTCCGAGCAGCTCGGCGGCCTTCCCGAAGCGATCGAGCAGCACCTTGGCGTCCTCGCGGTAGGCCTCCACCTCGTTGAGGCGTTGCCGCCGGTAGGCGACGGCCAACGCCACCACCGCCCCGACACCGCCCACGACCGCCAGCACGACCTTCACCGCGTCCAGCCGGTCCCGGACACTCCACCCCGACGCGCCGGGCGGCCCTCCCAGCACGCCCCACAACAGCAGACCCACGACACCGGTCACCACCACAGCCGCCCCCAGCAGCAGCGCCACGTGGAACGACAGCGGAATCCGAGGTGCACGCGGTCGACGCCCGAGCGTCATCGTCACCGTCCGACGTCGGCCACCCACGACCAGCGCCACGGCCACCAGCGTCAGCACCACCGCCGGCCAGAACCGACCGGCAGACCGTGCCGCCGACACCGCCACCTGCACCCACCAACCCGGCGCCACACTCACCGCGGCAGCGACCAACAGCACCACCGCCGACCACCGCCGCACCCGCGACGCCCGCGGAGACCCGACCACCGCACGACTCACCTGCAACGAGTTCATGCCCGCCATCGTCGACCACCGACGCCAACGCTGACGCAACTCGGCGGCGTTCGGCAGGTGTCCAGACCCTAGAGACCAAGGCGCTGCTTCTCGGCCTGCACCACCCGTTGCTCCACCGACACCGCCGAGTCCAGTGCGCTCGCGTGCGAGTGCTTCGTGTCGCTCTCACGCGCGTAGTGGTCGAACAGCAGGGTCTTGTGGTCGCGGATCTCCTGCACCCGCGCGTCCACGCTGTCCTTCACCAGCAACCGGTGCACGTGGACCTTGCGGACCTGGCCCATCCGGTGACAACGGGCGATCGCCTGGTCCTCCGTGCTCGGCTTCCACTGCGGCTCGGCGATGATCACCACGGACGCGGCCTGGATGTTGAGGCCCACGCCGCCCGCCTCGATCTGGGCCACCAGCACCGCGTGGTCCTCGCACGCCGTGAACGCGTCCACCAGTTGTTGACGGCCCTGCGCCGACGTCGCGCCGGTCAGGGGACCGAAGACTTCGAGGTGGTCGGCGACCGCGTCCAGCACGTCGTGGAAGTACGAGAACACCACGACCTTCCAGCCGTTGTCCCTCGACTCCTCGATGATCTCCAGCAGCCGCTCCAGCTTCGCCGAACCGCGGGGCGTGCCCGGCGCGTAGGCGGCACGGCGCATCGCCATCAGGTTGCCCTCGCGCACCGCGTCGAGGTACGCACCCCGGTCCTGCTTGCCGAACTCGACCCAGTCCTCCACCTCCAGCAGCTCCGGCAACTCCCCCAGCACGTCCTCCTGGTTGCGCCGCAGGTACACCGGTGCGACAACGCGGCGGAAGGCCTTGGCCCCCACCACGGCGTCAGTGGCGCCCGTGCGGGCCGCGACGCTCGGCTGGAGGTAGGAGACCAGGTTGCGGAACTCCTCGACGCGGTTCTCCATCGGCGTGCCGGTGAGGAGCACTGCCCGCTCCGCGCGCTGCACGATCGTGTTGACCGCCTGTGAGCGCTGCGTGTCCGGGTTCTTCACGTAGTGCGCCTCGTCGACCACGACCAGCGCCGGGCGGAACCTCTTCGGCAGCACGAGTTTCGGCAACGTGCCGAACGTCGTCACGCCGACGCCGCCCTGCGCCAACCACTTGTCGACCGCGCCGTCACGGCCCGCACCGTGCATCCGGTGGGGCACGAGGTCGCTGTGCCTGGCGATCTCGTTGACCCAGTTGACGACGACGCTCGCCGGGCAGACCACCAGGAATCCACGCCGTCCACCGGCGGCGAGGGCGGCCATCACCGCGATGGCCTCGATCGTCTTGCCCAGTCCCATCTCGTCGCCGATGATGACGCGCTTGCGGGCCAGCGCGAACTTGGCGCCGAACACCTGGTAGCCGCGCAGCGACACCTTCAGCAGGCTGGTGTCCAGTGTGGTCGCGTCGACCTCGTGCTCGATGTCTGCTGGGACGAAACCCTTGGCGGCACTGCGGTCCGGCATCGCGTCCGCACCGGCGAGGTCGGCGAGGAGCGTGTTGTAGGCGGCCGCGTCGAGCTCGTAGTCGCGCCACAGCGCGCGGTGATCCAGGTCCGGCACGCGCAGCTGCGTGCTCACCGCGTGCAACGCGGCCACGTCACGACTGGCCAGCAGGGACTCGAGCCGGTCGAGCGACTCGATGGCGGCCTGCCGGTTCTTCCGCGACGAGAAGAACATCCGCACCCGGCTCCAGGCACGGGACGCGGCGCGCACGTCGGCGTCGACCCTGGCCAGCACGTCTCCGAGCGGCTCGCGCAGCGGACCGACGAGCTGGTTCGCCCTGCGCAGCTTGGACATCAGCTGCAGCAGCTCGGTCTGGGCGCGGTCGGCGCGGTCGGGGTTCAGCCGGACAGTCGTGTCGCGCGCGACACCGTCGACGACGGCGCGGGCGACCCGCACGATCTGCTCGGCGGACTGCCTGCCGACCCCGGGCACGCCGTCGAGCTGTTCCGGGCGCGCCTCGGCGACGTCGGCCACGGTCCGGTACCCGGCCGCCTTCAGCTTGCTCAGCCGCAGGTTCGCCTTCGTGTCCCGGAGCTTGTCCACCGGCATGGCGCGGAGCTGGTCGGCCACCAGCGAGTCCCGGACCTCCTGGTACTTCGCGGCGCCGAGCGCCAGCAACCGATCCGGTTCCGCGCGCACCCCGGCCGCCTCGGCGCGGAACGCCTTCGCTGCGGCCAGCACCGCGCGAGCGGGCCTACCGACCTTCGACGAGTCGTCCACCCGTGTCCTTCCGTCAGGCGGTCCGAGAGTACCGAACCAGGAGCGGGCGTTCCGGCTGCGGCTGTCGGCCGACGTGCGGCGGACGACATGGCGATGAGGTCATGCCAATGGCCGTACCAGTACGGGTACGACGTGAAGACCTCCCGGGGTGGTTGCGGTGATCAGGCGCGGGCGTAGCGTTCGGCGAGGGTGCGCAGCAGTGGCCTGAGTTCGCTGGGCGACTCGACGGTGAAGTCCATGCCCAGCATGCCGATGTAGGCGGCGATCGTGTCGAGTGAGTCGGCGCCGGTGACGAGGACCGAGGTGGTGTCGGTGACCGTCTCGACCACGCCGACGGCCGGGTGGATCCGGTCGAGGACGGCCTGGGCCGGTGCGTCGACCCGCAGGCGTGCGTGCACCTGCCAGCCGCTGGACGCGACCCGGCGCATGGTGAAGCTCGTGTAGTCGTCGTCGGGGAGGGCGGTGGGGGCGAACCGGCGGTGGGTGCGCATGCGTGGCGTGATCCAGTCCGCCCGGTAGACGTCCCACTCGCCGCTGGACGGGTCGCGGGCCACGAGGTACCAGCGCCGCTTCCAGGCGAGCAGGCGGTAGGGCTCGACGAGGAGCGAGGTGTCGCGGTAGTCGAAGCGGAACCACTCGACGTCGTGGATCGCGGTCGCGATGGTGCGCAGCACGGCGGGGTCGACCTCGGGGTCCGGTGCGTCGGTGTCGGTGTTCTCCGGCGCGTGGTCGACGACCGAGGCCAGCGCCTCCACCGTCGGCCGCAGGCGTGGCGGCAGGACCTGTTCGAGCTTGGCCAGCGCGCGGGCGCTGGAGGTCTCGAGCCCGGCGATGCCGCGGCCGGCGCGCAACCCGATCGCCACGGCCACCGCCTCCTCGTCGTCCAGGAGCAGCGGGGGGAGCTTGCCGCCCGCTCCGAGCCGGTAGCCGCCCGTCGCGCCGCGGGTGGCCTCGACGGGGTAGTCGAGCGTGCGGAGGCGCTCCACGTCGTTGCGGATGGTGCGCGTCGTGACGCCCAGTCGGTCGGCGAGTTCGGTGCCGCTCCACGACGGGCGCGACTGGAACAACCCCAGGAGCGCGAGGAGTCGCGCCGATGTGTCCGCGGTCACTGCGACCACCTCCGTCTTATAGGAACGATCCTTTCCTATAGGCACTCTAACGTCTGTGTCATGACGAACACGGAGATCCACCCCTTCCGCATCGAGGTCACGCAGGCCGAGCTGGACGACCTGACCGGTCGCCTCGACCGCACCCGCCTGCCGCAGCCGGCGCCGGGCGACACCTGGGAGCACGGCACCCCCAACCACTACCTGCGGGAGGCCGTGACGGCGTGGCGCGCGTTCGACTGGCGCGCCGCCGAGGAGCGCGTCAACGCCCACCCGCACTTCATCACCGAGATCGACAACCAGCCGATCCACTTCATCCACGTCGAGTCGCCGCACGAGGGCGCGACGCCGCTGCTGCTCGCGCACACCTACCCCGGCTCGTCGGTCGACTACCTCGACCTGATCGGCAGGCTCACCGACCCCGTCGCCCACGGCGGCCGCGCCGAGGACGCGTTCCACGTCGTCGTGCCGGACGCACCCGGCTTCGGCTTCTCCAACCCGGTCACCGAACCGGGCTGGACCACCGCCCGCGTGGCCCGCGCCTACGACACCCTCATGCGCAGGCTCGGTTACCAGCGCTACGGCGTCCACGGCTCCGACCACGGCGCGATGGTCGCCCGCGAACTCGGCGTCCTCGCCCCGGAGGGTTTCCTCGGGTTGCACGTGCTGCAACTGTTCTCCTTCCCGTCGGGCGACCCCGCGGAGTTCGAACGGCTCGAACCGCAGGACTACGCCGGCCTGGAGCACATGCAGTGGTTCCAGAAGGTCGGTGGCTACAACACCATGAACGCCAGCAGGCCGCAGACGGTCGCGGCCGGGCTCAGCGACTCACCGATCGGGATGCTCGCCTACAGCGAGCTGTTCAACTCCTTCGGCAACGGCACGTCCCTGGTGCCGCTGGAGACCATCCTCACCGAGGTGTCCGTCAACTGGTTCGCCAACGCCGCCGCGGGCATGGCCCGGTCCTACTTCGACAACGCGGCCGCCCCCGCCGACGAGCCCGCCCCGGTGAACGCCGCCCCGACCGGCGTGGCCGTGTTCGCCGACGACTTCCAGACCATCAAGGTGTTCGCGGAACGGGACAACTCCAACATCGTGCACTGGAGCCGTTTCGAGAAGGGCGGCCACTTCGCCGCGCTCGAGGTCCCGGAGATCGTGGTGGACGACATCCGGACGTTCTTCACCGCACTGCGGTGACCTCCCGACAACGGCCACCCCCGGTCCGCGACAGGCGGAGCGGGGGTGGCCGCGACGGACCATCGGGACCGACGACATCGGTGAATTCAGACTCGACCAGTCCCCTCACGGGCGAAGTGCGGTTCCGCCGCTTCCAGGCGTGGTACCGATATGCCCAGCCGTCGTGCTTCGGCCAGGACGTCCCTGCAGACCTCGCGCGGCTCTTCGGCGTCGGGGTCGTCGTGCGCCGCGAGACTCACACGCGCGACCGGGACATGAGCGGTCAGCCAGGCGAGCGCGGGGGCCGTCAGCCAGGTGGGCGCCCGGAACGGCAGCACACCGCCCCGGTGACGTCGCAGGTCGATGCCGCGTGCCTGGAGGAGCGGCAGCAGCTCCCGGCCGGTCAGCAGCCCTTCGCGCAGGTCGCCCCGCGCCCCGACCAGCTTGGACAGGGAACCCAGCCGCAGGCCCTGGGAGAGCACGCCGGCGTCCGACACGAAATGGACCCACAGCCAGCCGCGGAAGTCAGGCCTCTCCTTGATCCGGAGCCCGGCCTCGCGAAACGCCTCGCGCACGGCCCGCTCCCGGTCGGTTGGGGGCCGGCCGAGGGTGCCGAAGATGACCGACGGCAGCAGCGCCCCGTGGAGCACGCCGTCCGCGCCGAAACCGCCACCGGCCTGGGGAAAGCCCCAGGCGATCCGGTCGAGCGGGAGGTCGCCGATCGCGGCCTGCGGCTCGGCCCAGACGTTGCCGAAGACCAGCACCGTGGCCTGGCCGACCCGCGAGGTCAGGAAGGCCGTCGCCTCCGCGAGGCGGTGGTGCGACACGCTGAGCACGATCAGGTCGAAGTCGTGGCCCGGCTCCAGCGCCTCGCGATAACGCACCGGCCACTTCTCGACGACGTGCTGCCCCCACACCCGCCGCCGCGTGTCGAACAGGTCGAGGTCCACCGCGTCCCCGTACGTCGCCGCGCGGCCGGGCCGGACGTAGAACTCGACGTCGTGCCCGGCCCGTTCCAGGGCCCAGCCGTAGATGGTGGCGATCACGCCCCGGCCGAACATCAGGATCTTCACGTGGCACCTCGTGGGATAGGATCGATGTGGAGATCATCTCCACTTTCAAAATATGGAGACCATCTCCATTTGTCAACGCGAGGGAGCGCATGACCGCCGACAAGCCATTGCGTGCCGACGCCCGGCGCAAGCGCGAGGCCCTGCTCGCCACCGCCAGGGAAGTCTTCGACGCCGGCGACTTCTTCGACCTGCGCTTCGATGACTTCGCCCGCCTGGCCGGGGTGGGCACCGGCACGCTGTACCGCCACTTCCCCACCCGGGAGGCCTTGGCCGAGGCGGTCTACCACGGAGAAGTCGCCACGCTGTGCGACCGCGCCCGCCAACTCCAGGCCACGCTGCCAGCAGCGGAGGCCTTGGCGACCTTCCTACGCGACATGGTCGACCACATAGCCGCCCACCAGGGCCTGGCCCGGACGCTGGCCACGCTCATGGCCACCCGCTCGGGTGCCCTCGCCGAGGGCAGCCGGGCGCTGGAGCAAGCTGTCACCGACCTGGTGGCCGCCGCCGTGCAGGACGGCACCGTGCGCGACGACGTGGACGCCGGTGCCGTGATGATGGCCCTGCACGGCATCGGCGCGGCCCACGACCGCCCCAACTGGCGGGCCGAGGCCGACGCCGTCATCACCCTCGTACTGGACGGGCTACACAGCCCGCACGCAGACCGATAGCCGCACGATGCACGCCTTGCAGTCGGTGCAGCAGCGGTACTCGGGGTTGACCGAGGCGGTGCGCACTAGTGCGACGCGTCCGCGCGTTCCATCAGTTCAGCGGTCGCGTCCCACAGGCGTCGCTCGCGGTCGAGGTCGTGGGCGAGCGGCTGGACCTCGGTCGGCTTGGTCTTCAGCACGAAGGCGCCGTCGCGCAGGTGTGCCCACTTCTCGTCGAGGGCCATCGCGGCCAGCAGCGGTCCCGAGCGTTGCGGTGTCGACACGCCCGGGATCCGGCCCAGGACGCGGCCGATCGCCTGGAACGCCACGGGAGCGCCACGGCCGAGTGCGGTGCCGGGCATCCAGCCCGGTTCGAACACCGACACGTTGATCCCGGCGTCGGCTCGGCGCTGCAATTCGTGGGCGTAGTACAGGATCGCCAGCTTGGCGTTGGAGTAGGCGACGCCGGAGGCGGTCATGCCCGGGGCCTGCTCACCGGTGGCCGGGCGGGCAAGCTCGACGGGGTCGGCCCACCTGGCCTCGGCCACGCCCAGCAGCTTGCGCCAGAAGTTGGCGTGATAGGTGTTCGAGCCGAGCAGCACGACCCGTGCCGGGGCGGTGAACGAGCCGAGCAGATCGCCGATGAGCCGGGCGTGGGCGAGGTAGTTGACGGCGAAGGTCAGCTCGTAGCCGTCGTGCGAGGCCCGCCGGGTGTCGGGCGACATGGTGCCGGCGTTGGCGACCAGCGCGCGCAGCGGCCGGACGGCGCCCGCGGCGAGCAGACCGCGCACCGTGGCCGCGGCGGCACGGACGTCGGTCAGGCTCGCCAGGTCGCAGCCGATCTCGTGGACGCGCGCCCCGCGGGCACGGGCCTGGTCGCCGACCGCCGTCAAGTCTCGCCCGGCGCGGCCGACCAGCAGCAGGGTGGGTCGCTGCCCGTGCGGGCGGGCGGCCATGGCCAGCGCGGCGTGGCGGCCCAGGTTGCGGGTCGGGCCGGTGATCAGCACGGTTCCGGGTTCGGTCATGACCGCAGCCTGCGAGAACCGCCGGGCCGCAACCAGTCGTCCGGTTTTCGTGGGACCGCCAGGGCCAGGACAACCGGTGCGGGCCCGCGCACACTGGAGCCCGTGGAAGCGTGGGAATTCGGCCGGACGCTACGCCGCTGGCGCGACCGGGTGGCACCCGAGGCCGTCGGCGTGCCGGTGGGCCGTCGACGCCGGGCCGGCGGGTTGCGTCGCGAGGAGCTGGCCGCACTCGCCGGCATCTCGGCCGACTACCTGACCCGCCTGGAGCAGGGACGCGCGACCGCGCCGTCCGCGCAGGTCGTGGAGTCACTGACCCGGGCACTGCGCGTGGCCGACACCGAACGCGACCTGCTCTACCGGCTGGCCGGGCACGCCGCCCCCGGCCCGGACCTGGTGCCGTCCCGCATCACCCCGAGCGTGCAACGGCTGCTCGACCGGCTCTCCCACACCCCGGTGGTCGTCTACGACGCCGGCTGGACACTCCTGCTGGCCAACACGCCCTACGACGCGCTCATGGGCGACACGACCACCTGGCGCGGCCTGGACCGCAACGCCGTGTGGCGCAACGTCACCCGCCTGCCCTCACGGGTCGTGCACACCCCACAGGAGCAAGCCGAGCACGAGGCCCGGCTCGTGGCCGACCTGCGCCTGACCGCCTCGCGCTACCCGGCCGACCGTGCGCTGCGGCGCTTGATCGCCGACCTGACCTCCGGCAGCCCGCGCTTCGCCGAGCTCTGGGACGCGGAGGCACCGCCGCCCCTGGCCGACCCGTCCCGACGCAAGACCATCGACCACCCGGCGGTCGGCCCGATCACCCTTGACTGCGACACGCTGCTCGTCACCCTGGACGACCTGCGCATCAGCGTCTACACCGCCGAGCCCCACACCGAAGACGCCGACCGCCTGGAGCTCGCCGTCGTCCTGGGCACCCAGTCGCTACAGCCCTGAGCATTCCGTAATGCCGGTGACGCTCCGTCGGGTGCCCGTCCGGGTTTCTACCTGACGTCCGCTCATTTCGCCGGCAGGGCGGTCGTGGCGAGGGCGCGTAGGTCGCCGAAGGCTCGCAGCAGGTGCGCGTCCAGGCTCTGCGAGGGGTCGTCGATCCAGGCTTGGACCGCGTGCTGGAAGGCGGCCCAGCCGGTCCTGGCGGCCAGGCCGGCCAACCCGTGACCGAGACCCCGCCTCCGCAGCGCCACCGCCACCGCGTCCGTGAGCCACGCGTGCTTGGCCAACTCTCGTTCGCGCAGCGCTGGCGTCACCGCGATCACTTCCCACCGCGGTTGGGAGAACGCACGGTTGTCCTCCAGGTTCCGCCCGGACTCCCGGAAGGCGCACAGCAGCACCTCGAACGGCTCCAGCCCGTCAGGGGCGTCGATCACCGCCTGCGTCAGAGCGGCGCGCAGGTCGCCTTCGCCGTCGAAGAGCACCTCTCGCTTGTCCGGGAAGTGCCGGAAGAACGTGCGCTCGTTGACCCCGGCCCGGGCGGCGATCTCCGCCGCGGTGGTCTGGTCGAATCCCCGTTCCCGGTACAGCTCCAAGGCCGCCTGCTGAAGGCGGCGGCGCGCCTCTGCTCCGCTTCGTGGCACCCGCCGAGCGTACCGCGTCGCGTCAGCGACTGACACCACGTTGCGCCAGTCACTGGCACAACGTGTAGTGTCAGTGACTGGCGTTATCTAGCGCCAGTCACTGGCGTTAACGAGGAGGGTGTTTCATGCGCGTCTTCGTCACCGGTGGTTCCGGACAGACCGGTCCCACCGTCGTCGCCGAACTCGTCGCGGCCGGTCACACCGTCACGGGCCTGGCGCGCTCGGACACCGCCGCCGCCCGGCTGGAGTCGCTGGGCGCCACGCCGCATCGCGGCTCCCTGGACGACCTCGACAGCCTGCGCCGCGGCGCCGAGAACGCCGACGGCGTCCTGCACATGGCCTACGGCGGCGACTTCGCCGATCCGGACGACCTCATCCGCCGCGACTGCGCCGCGATCGAGGCGCTCGGTCAGGCGCTGGTCGGGTCCGGCAAACCGTTCGTCAGCACGTCGGGCACGTTGGTGATGCCGACCGGCCGGGTCTGCACCGAGCAGGACGCGCCGGATCCCGATTCGGTCGCCGCCTTCCGCATCCCGGGCGAGCAGGCCTGCCTGCGCTTCGCCGATCGGGAGGTCCGGGCCGCCGTCGTGCGACTCGCGCCGACCGTGCACGGCCCGGGCGACTACGGGTTCATCCCGGCTCTCATCGCCGCGGCGCGCAGGGCGGGCGTCTCCGCCTACATCGGTGACGGCGTCAACCGGTGGCCGGCCATCCACCGCGCCGACGCCGCCCGCCTCTTCCGATTGGCACTGGAGGGAGCTCCTTCCGGCAGCGTGCTGCACGGTGTCGGCGAAAGCGCCGTCACGATCAAGAGCATCGCCGAGCAGATCGCGCAGGTGCTCGACATCCCCACCATCTCGCTGACCCTCGACCAGGCCGCCGAACATCTCGGCAACCCGTTCCTGGCCGGATTCTTCTCCCTCGACGTGCCCGTCTCCAGCCGGCACACCCAGGCGCTGCTGGGCTGGGCACCGGAGTACGCAACGCTGCTGGAGAACCTCAGGACCGGCGACTACTTCACCGCGCAGGCAAGCATCCGCGCCGAGGAGATCTGGTTGCCGCACCACAACCCACACCAGTGCAGCCAGCACTGACGCGCACTTTGGAACGTCCGCTTCTGCCGATGAGCGGTAGCGGTCAGGAGACCGTCGGCGGCCAGCGATGTCCGCGCCACTCGTCCCAGGAGGCGAATCCAGTCGGTGGGTCGTCGATCGGTTCGCTGCCGTCGAGTTCGCCTGGCGTCGGGATCTGGATGAGGTCGGCCCACTCGGCGACTTCCTGGTCGGACACGGGCCACGTGGTGTCCGGTTCGGCGGCTTGGCGCTGGTCGAGTCGTCTCCGCTGCTCGGCCGGGGACACCTCGAAGTAGTGCATCTCGACACGTGCGCGGCGGTCCGCCGCTGCCTGCCTCAGCGCGGAGCGCTCGTCCCGACTCCAGAGTCCGTAGTCGATCACCACGTCGTTGCCGAGTTCGAGGGCGCGCAGCCCGATCTCGTTGAGCCGTCCTTCGATCACGTCGGAGGCCGACGGCGGGTTCTCATGCCCGTAGAGGGCCTTGACCCATTCGTCCTTCGTCAGGCGAAGCGCGTTGCGCTCGACCTCTATGCGCCGCGCAGCGCTGGTCTTTCCGGTGGCCGGCAGCCCGACCATCAGGAAGAGCGTCGGTTGCCTCATCCCATCCCCTGGCTCAGCGACCGCTCCGTCGTCTCTGCCCGGCCCGTCACGCGGGCTGGATGTCGTCGAGCAGGTCGGCCACCGGGAACTCGCTGGGATCCGTCTCCCCCACGCCCATCCACTCGATGCCGCCGAGAACCTCGCCCCGCTCCGCGTCCTCGACCGTGTAGAGGAACAAGCCGTCATCGGAGCCCGAGACGGCAGCGTTGACCCGAATGGCCATCCCGAGACCGCCACCACGCCGGAAGTCGACGGACGGGCACCCGCAACCGCACATCCCGACGACGACCACGTCACGCGCCTCGCGACGCAACTTCTCGACACCCTGGAAGTCGACGCCCAGCAGCACATCGAGCACCGCGCGCTCCCTCTCGGTCAACGGTCGTGGTTCCACGGCGACGATCATCCCACCCACCGTCCGCGATCGCCGCTGCTCATGCCTACCAACGCCCGTACGGTGTCAGCCGCGCTTGAACCTGGTCTCGATACGTGGTTCGGCGACCTGCCGGGTACCGCGGTCGAGTCCGCGGCGCTGCACTCGGCCCAGCCGGATCTGCCCCTGTTGCGCAACGCCGAGGCTACCGCCGACGAAGTGCTCACCCAACTGGAGGTGAGCGCCTGGTGCCACTTCGCCCTGCCATGGCCGAGAAGTCCATCAACCTCGCCTCGGCGTTCCACTTGGCCGGGTTCAAGCACGTGATCGCCAGTCTCTGGCCCCTCAACGACGCCGTCGCCGCCGATGCGGCCAGGCACTTCTACCGAGAGCTACCATGAATCGCCGGAACCACTCTCGCCCTTGCGCGGACCAGCATTTGGGGATCGCATTCCAACCGGCTCCAGCACCTTCCACTGCTCGTCACCCGGATGCGCGCCGATGGTATCTTGCGCTATGCCGTTAGTCACCGTTGTGGTCCTGTTAGCAGTCCTGGGCCTAATAGGAGGAGTGCTCGGCAATTGGATTCCGCGACCCCACTGGATGCCGACTGGCGCCGTCATCGCCGCCGCGGCAGTGGTGGTCGTCGCCATATCGGCACTGACCTTTTACAAAGAAGGTCCGGACGCCGCGGTGGCAGGCGGCACGGCAAGTCGAACCCCGGACGCCACGTCGATCAGTTCCCCGCGTGAAGTCCCGTCGACGCCCGCCCATTCCGGCCCGCGCATCGTGTCGCCGTCGCGGGACGGTGTCGTCCTGGGGCGATCAGTCCGGGTGAGCGGGGTCAACGGAGCCCCGGACGGCAAGGTGCTCCGCGTCGGAGCCCGCCCCAAGGGGACTGATCGGAACTTCCTGGGTCGAGCGGTCCAGCCCGACACCGGGCAGACGAATGGCTGGACGGTCGTGGACTCCGTGATCGCCGGCGAGGCCGACGACTACTGCTTCGAGTTCGAAGTCGTTCTCTACGTGCTCCCCAGGGATCAGGCGGCTTTCTTCGACCGGGCCAACGCCGACCACCGATCGCACTCGAAAGCGGCTTTGCTCGAGAAGGGAGTCGAAGAGGCGGACGTCGTGCCTGTCACACGGGCACCCGCCTCCGGAGATTCCTGTTGATCGCTCCGCCCTAATTTCACCCGTTCAGGTGTAGTGCCGCGCCAGGGAGTAACGCCCCCGCCTCGGTGTCGAAATGGACAGTGACGTTGATGGGCGGTCGGCATGCTTGACGGCGAGTTCCAGCGGAGGCTCTCGCGCCTCGGGCACCGGTACGCCGTGCTCGGGAAGGCAGCCTTCGTCCTCGTCGCCGCGGGGTTCGGTCTGCCGGTGGCGCCTGTTCCCGGCGCGCTGCTGGCCGGCGTCGCGGGCATCGTGCTGCTGAACGCGATCCTGCTCCGATGGCCGCGGGCGCGATGGCCGTCGGCCGTCGAGGTCCTGGTAGCGGCTCTGGCTTGCCTGACCCAGCAGTGGACGGTGCCGGTCGAGGCGTTGACGAACGGTCACAGCTGGGCGCTGGTGTTCGCCTCGTTCGTCGCGGTCGCGTTCCAGTGGACGTCACGTCCCGTCGCCGGAATGGCGGTCGCGGTGGTCTTGTCGGCGGCGCACGTCATCGGAGCCGCGGTCCTCGGGCCAGCGGCCGTCACCTCCGCGCTTCCCCTCGCCGTCTGGATCTGCGTCGAGGCCGCGTTGTCCCGACTGCTCTGGTCGCTCGTGAACCGGAGTGCCGCCCAGGCCGACCACGCCGCGGCACGGGCCGAGCAGGAGCGAACGGAGTCCGTGGTCGCCCAGGCTGTCCGTGCCGACGAACGCCAGGAGGCCGCGCTGCTCCATGACACGGCTGCCACTACGTTGCTGATGGTCGCACTCAACCAGGTCGGCCGGGACGACGAGTGGCTGCGACCTCAGCTGCGCGCCGACCTCGATGCCATCGGCGAACAACCTCCGGACGCGGACGGGGTCGTGGAACTGGGCGACGTCCTGTGCCAGGCCGGATCGGCGTCCAGGCTCCACGTCGAGTTCCACGTCGACCCCGGCCTGGCGGTGTCCGCGGCGTTGGGGGTGACGTTCGCCCACTGCGTCCGCGAGGCGTTGACCAACGTGTCCCGGCACTCCGGGGCGCCTTCCGCCACCGTGCTGGCACACCGGCGGGGAACGGCGGTGACCGTCGAGGTGATCGACCACGGGCGTGGTTTCGACCCGGCGGCGGTCCCGGCGTCGCGCCGGGGCATCACGAGCTCGATCATCGGTCGGATGCGGGACGCGGACGGCCAGGCGTCAGTCACCTCGCACCCCGGCCACGGGTCGGTCGTGCGGTTGGTCCACGACCGTGGTTGACCTCCGCTCCCCCGCGGCGGCACACGAGGTCCAGGACGAGTTCCTCCGCAAGCTGCGGCTGTCGACCGCGGCGATCGCCGGCGCCGTCCTGCTGCTGCTCGACGGGCCGTCGCTGCTCCTCGCCCTGCGGGACTTCGCCGCCCCTGCCGTCCAGATCACGGCCTACCTGTACTTGTGCCTTCTCGTCGTCGTCGAATGGCTGCTGATGCGGTGGGGGCGTTCGTGGGGCAAGGCCGGCCGGCCGGCCGCCGTCACCATCGTCATCGCGCACGTCGCCGCGACCGCGAGCCTCGCACCGGGACAGGTGCTCGAACAAGCCGACTGGAGCACCGGGGTGGTCGGTTGGGTCACGCTGTGCGTGCTGTTCGGCCACCCCCTGTCCACGCTGCTCCCGGTCCTGCTCCTCGAACTCGGCATCAGCGCCGCGAGCCTGGTCGCCGTGGCTCACGCCGACGAGGAAAGGCTCTTCGGCGGTTTGGTCGCGCTCACGGCGATCCTCGCCTTCCAGGTCTGCGTCGGCGGGACGGCCGCAGCCCTGGTCCGCCTCGCCGCGGCCGCCGACGCCGCCCACAGGGCGGTTGAGGAGACGACCACCACCCACCGCGTGGCCATCGGCCTCCACGAGGCGCGGAAGGCCCGGTACGCGGAGTTGTCCACTTCAGCGCTGCCCCTGCTCGAAGGGCTGCTGAGCGGCGCCCTCGATCCCGCCGACCCCGACGTGCGACGACGGTGCGGGATCGAGGCAGCCCGGATGCGGCGGCTGTTCGCGGAGGCCGACGACGCCGAAGACCCGTTGCTGCACGAGCTGGACGCGTGCATCGACGTGGCGGAACGACGGGGCATCGAGGTCCACCTGGAGGTCAACGGACCGATACCGCCGTTGCCGCGTCCCGTGCGCCACCTGTTGACCGAGGCGCCGCTCGTCGTCGTCACCACGGCACGCTCCAGCGTCCGCCTGGTGGTGCTGGGGACGCCGGACGCCGTGTCCGTCAGCGCTGTGGGCGACTGCCCTCCCATCGCACCTCAGGAGATCGGCGATCCACGCGTCGTCGTGACGCAGCTGACGACGGCAGGACTGCGCTGGGTGCGCGCGGAGCACAAACTCGTCACGGCAGGTCGTCGAAGCTGACCAGCCCGTCCTCCAGCGCCCGCTTCACCAGGGCCTGCTTGGTCGCCGCGGGACGACCCAGCTCGGCGTACTTGGCCCGCACCCGCTCGACGTAGGTCTCCACCGTCTTGCGTGTGATGTGCAGCCTGGCCGCGACGAGGTCCTTGGAGGCGCACTCGAACCACGCGGTGAGGACTTCGACCTCCCTCGGTGTGAGCCGTGCGCGACCGTCCGGCACCGCGCACAAGGCGCCGCTCAGTGATGGCGAGAGGTAGTGGACGCCCTCCGCCGCCGCTCGGAGAGCGGGAACGAGGTGCTCCGGTCCTTCGGCCTTCGTCAGATAGGCCAGGGCGCCGAGGTCGAGGCAGCGCATCACGGTGGTCGGCGCCAAGTGCTGCGAGTAGACGACCACGTGCCGCCCCGCCTTCACCAGCGCCTCCAACTCGGCGAACGCCGGGGGCTTGCCACCCAGCTGCAGGTCGAACACCACCACATCGGCCTCGGCGCCGTGCCCGGTCCACACCAGCGGCAGGTGGTCGCTCGCGTCCACGACGTCGATCGGCGGGTCGGCGGCTCCGCACCACACCGTCACACCCACCACCACGGCGGGGTGGTCGTCCAACACGACCACCGTCACGCGTCTCGTGTCCATCACGTAGTCCTCCCATGAGGCCACCACACCCAGTGTGTCGATCCGGACGAGCCGAACGTGTCGGGTGAACGACCCACGCGCCACCCACGACGCCTTCCGCACCATCGAGGAACGACAAGGGAGGCGCACGATGAAGACGACATTGGCCGTCGTGGCGCTCGTGCTCGCCGCGGCCTGCGCCCCCGCGAACAGCGCAACGTCGAAGTTCCACGACTTGCTCACCCAGAAGAACATCGCACCCCACGACATGGCCGAAGCGGAAACCCTGGCCAAGTCCCTGTGCGCCAAGCTCGACCAGGGGTACGGACTCGGGGACCTCATGGCCATGTACGGCGACTTCGGCAACAACATCAACGCCAAACGAGCGTTCCTGACCATCTCGGTCACCGCGTTCTGCCCGGAGTACGGCGCCCGATAGCGTCCAGGCATCGGACATCTCCACCTGCCAGACGACTACAGGAGTCCTTTCCGACTCCATTCCACGAAGGAGTTCGCCATGCAAGCACGACGAGCCGCCGTAATGGCGGCAGGCGCGTTGCTCGGCATCACCGGCGCCGTTGCGTCGACATCACCGGCGTCTGCGGCCACGGGTTCCGTGAGCATGCAGGCAGCTTGCGACAACCAATACCCCGGCCAGGGCCGGGTGGCGAGGATCAGGACCTGGAACGCCTTCGGCTGGAAATGCGTGACAGGCGTCGTCCCGGTCGCGGATGGCCCCATCGACGTGTCGAGGCAATGCCGCACGCAGTACCGCAACCCGTCCGCCTACAGCGCCTACCGGAATTACAGCGATCCGTACAGCTGGTACTGCGTCTTCTGACGTGCCGGTCCGTTGATCGGGCTGGTCGAGGACCTGGCGGAACCCGCTACCGCATTGCCGGACCGCGCCGAGTCGGCGTCCCGCCTGACTGACGCCATCCGCGGCTCTCGTTCCCAGGAGCGGCGCCGCACTCATCCCGTGGAGGTTGCCGTGAACCTTTCCAAACCCGTCCCGCGCTTCGCCCTGTTCGATCGACCTCCAGGGGCCGGACCTCACAGGGTCCCAGGTCTGGCTGTCGCGCTGGACGACCTGCCGCGGCCGCGCGGCGCACACCTGGCCCCGATGGCGGTTGACGACGAGGTCGAGGTCGGGCGATTCGTCATCGGATACCTGCGCATCCTGTCCACCTGTGATGCGCAGGGCCGTCCGGTTGCCGGCGACGCCACCTCCGGCGATCTCCGCGAGGTGTGCGAGGGTGGCGGCGAGGTGCTGGTCACCGACCGGCGAGTGGTGGTCGAGGTCATGGTCGGCACGACCTGCCACGGCCCGGTCGACGCCAACCGGGGACATGTGCTGGTGGCCGACTTCCCCTTCGAAGCCGTCAACAGCGTCGAACGCCGTCGCAAGAAGAAGCTCCTGGGCGGGGTCAAGGAACAAGCGGTGCGGCTGAGTGCCCTGTCGTTCCCGGTGACCGTCGTCGAACTCGAACCCCTGGCTGTCCTGGACACCGCCACCGGGGATTCGGCCGGCGTGGACGTCCCGCTGTTCGCCGAGGTGATCGTCGCCATGGCGTGCGATGTCCACCTTGCGTCGGCGGGCCTCGAAAGCGCCGAACGCGACCGGCTGACCGCCGTACGGGCCGGCAGGTGGCAACCCGACGGGCTCGACCTCGTGGCCGTAATGTCGGCCCGGCCATTCGGCGGCTTGCCCTGACAGCACGTGCAGCGCGAAGCTGCTGTGGTCCGCGAAAAACCGGCCGGGCGGGGCGAACGAGTGGACGAACTCGAGCAGCTCGACGATCTTCGCGCCCGTCACGGGCCGATCTTCCGACGCCGGCCTGGCGTGCTCTACGTGGGCGAACCGGTCGAGGCGAAGGCCGTTCTCGCCAACACCGGGTCGCGTTACCGGGAGCATTCGGACTTCTTCCAGACCAGCAAGGGAGTCCTCGGGCCGCGTTCGGCGCAGCAGGAGATCGGCCGGGTGGCGCGGAACCTGCTGCGCGATCACTGGACTGCCCGGTCGGACCGGCTGGCAGCGACCGTCGAGCGGGAGATCGGGCTGGTCAGCCGGTGGCCGGACGCGGGAAACCTGTTGCTGTACAAGTGCTTCCGCGACGTGCTGGCGCCGGAGGGCGAGTTGCGCCGGCTCGTCGACCAAGTGGTCCGGCACGCGGTGCTGGCCGGCGCGCGAGACCGGCGGTCGGTGCTGTCGCGGGCCGTGCTGCGGCGCAGCATCCGCCGCGCGCTGGTCGCCGAGCTGTCCCTCCGGCGCGCCCGGGGCGTGCGGGCGCCGCGCGACCTGCTGGACGTCCTCGCCGCCGCAGTACCGGAGGGCTCCTCACGCACGGCGCCGGCGCAGTTGGCGGAGGTGTTCCTGTCCTTCCTGTTCGCGGTCACGGGCTCGACGGGGTTCCTGCTGGGCTGGTCGGTGTACCTGATGGGCACCGAACCCGAAGCGGGGGGCGACCTGGCCGGTGTGGTGCGCGAGGCGTTGCGGCTCTGGCCGGTGGCCTGGAACTTCGGCCGCTTCCCCGCCGAACCCCATCGGCTGGCCGGCACCGAGGTCACGACGTCCGACGAGGTGGTGGTGTGCAGCTACCTCGTGCACCGGGACAGCCGCTTCTGGCCCGACCCCGACGAGTTCCGGCCGGAGCGGTGGTCGTCCGGCGTGCCGCGGGGCGGGGCGGAGGCGTTCATCCCGTTCGGCTGGGGCGCCCACGCCTGCGTGGCGGCGGGCTTCGCCGTGCACGTGGTCGAGGACATCCTGCGAGTGCTGCCGCCGGCCGAGCGGTGGCGGGTCGAGGCACACCGGCACCGGCCACACGTCGCGGCGGCGCTCGCCCCACCGGACTTCACCCTGCGCACGAACGGCGCGCGCACGCGTTGAGGGAGGTGAACATGGCCAAGATCATCCACGCCGCACTGGTGGCACTCAACATCCGCAAGAGTGATGCCGAATACCGCTGGTACGTCTACCACCACATCTGATCGACGCGGGCGGGGAGCGTGGCGACGCGCTCCCCACCTTTGGGGGAGGCACCTGATGACCGGTCGCGACGACCCGGACCTGCTGGCGAACCTGCGTGCCCCCAACGCCGAGCACGACGGGGTGTTCTGGCACGGCGACCGGCGGCTGATGGTGTTCGACGCCGACGCGGCCAACCAGGCCAACGCCGAGAACTTCGCCGACCTGACGCTGCCCGACCGGTTCGTCGACCGGATCCGCGGCCGCCGCAGCCCGGCCGTGTCGTGGCGGCAGGTGCGTTCGCTGTGGCTGTCCCAGCTGCGGGTGCTCAGCGGGGAGGACCGGCTGCGCGCATTGACCGACCGCATGGCCGCGGCACTGGACAGTCGCCGCGACCAGCACGTGGACTTCGCGTGGCTGTCACACGAGGTGATGTTCCGCGCGCTGGTACCCGTAGTGCTCGACGGACTGTCCACTTCGGATCAGGCTTGGCTCGCTCGCGACGCGATCGCGAAGCTGACCCGACTGGACGCGGGCCCCGGCGGTCAGACCCGCCGGCAGCAGTGGCAGGCCATCGTCGCCCAGCTGCACACCGGTCGGGTCGTGCGCAAGGAGATCCGCCGCCGCGCACGTGGCCGGCACAGCCGCGTCGACCTCACGCAGCCCATCGTGGACCGGTTGCTGCCCTCGCTGGGCCCGGACCGGGCGTTGGAGGCGGTGACCACGGTCCTGACCGCGATCGCCGGGCCACCGGGCGCGGTCGCCGGCTGTCTGATGTACGAACTGGCGAAACGCCCCGAATGGGCGGCCACCCTGACCGCGGAGTTCGCGGCCGGTTCCGCCGAGCAGCTCTACCGCACCGGCACCAGGTCCGCGCCGACCGCGCACCAGTTCGTGAAAGAGGTCCTGCGGATGTGGTCGGCGCCGCTGCTGATGACCCGCAGCGCCCGCGTTCCCCTGACGGTTCGCGCCAACCGGCTCGAGGTGGGCCGGCACTACCTGGTGAGCCCGTACCTGGTCAACCACGATGAGCGGCACTGGTCCGACCCCGACACGTTCGACCCGCACCGGTGGTCGGCCGAAGCCGCCCACCGCCCACCCGGCGGGCACTACTACGTGCCGTTCGGCTGGGCGCCCACCACGTGCATCGGCGCCGGACTGGGGAGCATCCAACTGGTGCTGTTGACGTACCTGCTGTGCACCCGATTCCGGCTGGAGCTACGTGCGCCCGATGCCGCTCGGGTCTCCCTGGGGGCTGTGCCACGGCCTCTGGACTTCGACGGATGGGTCCGCCTTCGCCAACTTCCCGTGACCGACGCCACGTAACGCAGAAGTCCCTACCGGTCGATCCCGGAACAGTCCCCGCCGCGGTCAGTCGAGGGCAGGGACGGGTAACGGGCTCGTGGCCAGCACAGCCCGGATCTCCTCGGCCGGCACCGGGGGCGAGAACAGCCAGCCCTGGTAGGCGTCCACGCCCAGGTCTCGCAGCGCGGTGAACTGGGCCACGGTCTCGACCGCTTCAGCCACGCACTTGCGGCCCATCGCCCGAGTCATTGCCACGACCGCCCGTGCCACCGCGAAGTCCGAGGAGTCGTTGCCCACGTCGGAGACGAACCACCGGTCCACCTTGATGATCTGCGCCGGCAGGTCCCGCAGTCGCGCCAGCGACGAGTAGCCCGTGCCGAAGTCGTCCACCGCGAAACGGATGCCCCGGTCGACCAACTCGCCCATCGACTGCCGCACCCGCGAGGGCAAGCCGACCAGCGCCGTCTCCACCAGTTCGAGCACGACCCTGTCCCACGGGATGCCGGCCTCGTCGATGGCGTCCGCCACGATGTCCACGAACTCCGGGTCGCCGGGCACCAGCCCGGCGAGGTTCACCGCCACCGACACCGGCTGGTCGTTCGGCGCGGGCCACGTGACGGCTTCCTTCAACGCCCGGCGGAGCACCCACCGGTCCAGCTCGCGCAGCAGGTCGCCCTGCTCCGCGACGGGCAGGAAGACGTCCGGCGACAGCAGGCCGCGGTCCGGGTGAGGCCAACGCACGAAGGCTTCGGCGGCCTGCACGGAGCCGTCCACGCCGACCACGGGCTGGAAGTGCAGCGCCAGGCCGTCGTGGGCCAGCGCCTCGCGCAGCTGGCCTTCCAGGTGCACCTGCCGGTCGGCGGAGGCGATCAGTCCCGCCGACGCCAGCGAGACCCGTCCCGCGCCGAACCGCTTCGCCTCGAACATCGCCGCGTCCGCGAAGCGCAGCAGGTCGTTGCCCGTCACCTGCGAGTCGTGAGGTACCGCGGCGCCGATCGACGCCGACACCCGGACCAGTTGCCCGTGCACGGGAACGGCCGTCCGCAGCACGCCCGCGACCCGGGCGGCGAGCGCGTCGACGCCGCCGACCTCGTCGATGTCCGAGCAGATGATCACGTACTCGTCACCCGACAACCGAGCCGCGGTGCAGCCCTCCGGCAGAGCGGCCTCCAGCCGCCGGGCCAGCGCGACCAGCAGCTCGTCACCGGCGTCGTGCCCCAGGGAGTCGTTGACGCGCTTGAAGTTGTCGACGTCGCAGAACAGCACCGCCACTCGCGAGCGGTCCTCGGAATCCAGCAGGGTCGTCAACATCTCCTTGACCAGCGCACGGTTCGGCAGCCCGGTCAGCTCGTCGTGCGTGGCCTGGTGGCGCAGCGCCTCGGCGGTGCGGCGACGCTCGGTGACGTCCTGGAAGGCGACCAACCAGGTCGGCCCGCCGTCGCGTTCCCGGGAGAGCGTGATTCGCAACTCGCAGTACACGATCCCGCCATCCGACCGCACCAGGATCCGTTGCGGGACCTCGTGCGCGGGATCCCCGGTCTCGCGGGCCGCCCTCAACCACCGGCCGTCGTCGTCGGGATGGGTCAACTGCTCAGCGGTCATGCCTCGCAACTGCTCCAGTTCCAGGCCGAGCAGATCGCACAGCGCGTCGTTGGCGTCCACCAACCGGTCCGCCTCGTCGAACAGGCCCATGCCCACCGGGGAAAGGGAGAGCACGTCGGTCATGAGACGGGCCGGGTCGTCCATGCGGTGAGGGGTGAAGACCACCCACTGGTTCGGCCCCCTGCGCTTCGCCGCGTCCAAAGCCGCTCTGGCGTCACGCAGCAGCTCGCTGACAATGCTCCGCGCGGTCTCACGCATGACGATGCCCGCTGCGGCGGGCAGCGTCAGCACGACCTCGTCGACCGGGATCGGTGCAGCCACCTCCGCCAGCAGCCGGCGCGTCAGCTCGATCAACTCGACGTCGTCGCGCGGCTCCGCAACCGCGATGACGAAACCGGTGCCCAGGACGGTGAGGAAGCCTGAGTCGGGTAGCACACGCGCGAGGCGGGCACGCGCGACCGCCAACACCTGGTATTCCCTCTCGCCGAGGGTGTCGTTGAAGGCGACTGGTCCGTCGAGTTCCAGGTGGCACAACCCGACGCGGGTCACGGAGCCGGTCAGGACCCCCGCCAACCGGTCGAGGAACCAGTCGAGATCGAGCACGCGACTCGACAGCACGACGCCGGCTCCGCCGGCCTCCAGATCGGCGAGTTCGCGTTCCTGTTCGTCCAAGAACCGCTGCACGCGGTCCAGGCCGGCCGCCGTGTCACCGAGGACGTCGTCGTGGGAGGGGATCGCGCTGTCCGGTTCCGCCCCAACTGTGGGCAGGCCTGGATCGTGCAGGCCGACCCGACGCAGCGAGTTCTCCAACTCGAGGATCTTCGCTTGGGCGCCTTCGGCCAGGGCGGTCGCGCGACGCCGTTCCTCCTGCGCCTGGCCGAGTTGTCCCTCTGCCCGCCCACGTTCCTGTTCGGCCGTCGACAGCCGCCTGCGGGTGGCCGTCAACTCGGTGCGGTGGTCGGCGATCTCCGCCAGGTAGCGGTCGCGTTCTCCGGTGAGCTGCGAGATCAGGGCGGACAACCGGATCAGCACCACGCGCAGGACCAGGATCACTTGGGAAGCGCGGTGCTCCACCTGGGCACTCTCCAGCATCATTCTGCGCGCGTCGTTGAGTTCCTCCATCACGGCGATGAGCTGACGTTGCGCCTGAATGGTCTCCGCCTGCGCCTGCACCAGCCGGACCTGCCCGTCAGGGAGCACGAGGTCGTGGGTGAGGCTGATGGTCGCGTCACGAGCGGCTTGCACGATGATGGCCGGGGATGACGCCTGAGCGCGCTGCCCGACGCCGCCGTTGTCGGCGAGTGGGGGCTCGCCGTCGTCTGTGGGCGGGACACCGTCATGCATCGGTCGATTGTGCCGCATCCGCACCGAGGTGCTGAGCCATGACCGCGACGTCAGTCGCCCGAACCGATGCACAGGAACGGCCGGTGCAGTGGATCGGCTGCCACGATCCGGGCGAGTGCCCTGCTGGGCGCCTCACCCGCGGCCAGGGCTGTGTGCAGCTCGGTCATGACGGTGAACGTGGTCCGCTCGGTCACCTTCGTCACCGCGACGACGACGGTCCGCACCCCGGCGACGAGCAGTCCGTTGGCGAACCCGAGCGCGTCCTCCGCCGACACGCGTTCGCCCGTGCCCTGGAGCACGACCAGGGCGGGCGGTTCCTCCAGCTCGCCGAACTCGTGCGCGAGCAGCGCGCCGTCGGCGAGCACGACCTTGGAGAAGGCGAAGTTCTCCGGTTCGTGCTCCCGCTGCGCCACCACGTGCACGAAACGCGCTCCGTCGGCGCGTTCCAGCACCGTGCGAACCTCCGGGGCGACGATTTCGGCGCGCGCGTGCAGCCCCGCCAGCTCGACGATGTCGGCACGGTCCGTCCGCGCACCCGGCCCGATCACGAACAGGCCCCGGTCCGACCGCGGCGGCTCGACCCGACGTCGGGCGGCCGACCACGCGGTGACCGACGGCGCCACGACCAGCGGCCGGCCGCGCAACGACGGCAGCGCCGACCACGCGACACCCGCCAACGGCTCGGCGGGGACGACCACCAGCTCGCGGTCCCCGATCAGCTCCAGCAACGGCATGACGACGTGCCGGTCCAGGTTTCCCGCGGACCGTCCGGCCTGCGCGGAGGTCAGCCCCGCCACCCGGCCGGACCGGCCGTCCTCCGGCGCGGCGAAACGCAGGTCCGCCCGTAACAGCCTGACGTGCTCGACCACGTCGCCCAGGACCAGGTCCACGACGTGTGCGCGGCCTCCCGCGACCACGGTCGCGATCAGTTGGCGCTCGGTCGCCGCGAACCCGATCAGGGCACGCTCACCGAGCTGCTCCACGACCGCGTCGAGTCCCGTGACTTGCTCGCTGCCGAGGAACCCCTGCCGTTGCGGCCGGAACTGCTCGGAAAGCTCGAACACCCTGCGGGGGTCGTCGTCGCGCAGGGCGATGCGCAGCGCCAACGCCCGCAGGGCGCGTCCGTACATGGTGCTCGCGGGCGCGGCGCCGATGCCGGCCGTGCGGCCGTCGGACTGGCCGACCGCCACGTACCCCTCCGCGGCGAGCGCGACCGCCACCTCGGGTTCGCCGAACCGCTCCAGCAACTCGGCCTCGCACAGCACGTGCAGCAGCCGCTGGTCGGCCGGCGTGCCCACGCTCGGCGCCGCGACTTCGTTGAACAGCTCTTCGGCGCGGGCAAGCTTCCCGGCCGCCACCGCCACCCGGACCCCGAGCAGCCGTGCGTAGTCGGCCTCTTCGAGCATCTCCAGCTCGTCCAGGTCCGACGCCGTCGACAGCGCCTTGTCGATCGTCCAGTTGGGCGAGGTGTTCGAGGTGTCGAGCGCACTGGTGCACAGCGCGGCCAGGGAGGTCAACGAGCAGACAGCCGCGGCCTTGGCGTCCTTGAGCTTGTCGAACGCCGCCTGCGCCGAACGCGCCAGCCGGATCGCCCGTGACGGGTCGCCGCACGCCATCGCGGCGACCGCGGTGAGCCGGTGCACCTCGGCCAGCTCCCAGGTCATGCCGGCGAGCCGCAACTGGTCCCCGAGCAGCGACAGCGACTGCAACGCCCTCGCGTGCAGCCCGGCCGCGACCTTCGCCTCCTCCTCGTCCAGCCTGATCCGGTACCAGTAGCGCCGCCGGCCCTCCTTGAACACCGGCGCCGCGGCCACGAAGTGCCGCAGCGCCACGGGCAGGTCCCCGGCGGCACGGGTCAGCACACCCAGGTCGTGGGCGAGGTAGCCGACCTCGTCCGGCGCGATCCCGTGGCGGCGCGCGTGATCGAGGACGGCCTCCAGGTTGAGGCGCTCGGTGGCGAACCAGCCCCGGTGCGGCGTGACGCCGCCGGTCGGCGCGGCTGTCGCACGCCGATGGCTCTGCCTGCCACCGGTCACCTGCTTCACGGCGTGGGCGGTCAGCCGGCGGTAGTGGCCGAACAGCCGGGAGAACGACCGCTCCGCCGCGGCGGCGGTGAAGTGCTCGGCGGCCAGGTCGTGCGCGTACGCGGCGAGCAGGTCGTGGGTGCGCAGCCGCCCGTCGGCGACCACCTCCACCAGGTGCACCCGCACCAGGTCGTCGACCGTCCGCTGGACCTCGTCCACGGGCAGGTCGGCCAGCGCGGCGATCGCGGGCACGTCGTACTCGCGCCCCGGGTGCAGGCCCAGGAACCGGAACACCAGGCCGCACCGCTCGTCCAGCGCCTTGAGCGACCACGAGAACACCGTGCGGATGCTGTGGTCGTCGTCCGCCATGCCGAGCAGGCGGCGTTCGTCGGCCAACTCCTCCGCGATGTCGGCCAACGGCGTCCGCGACCGCACCGCCGCGATCTCGGCCGTGATCCCCAGCGCGAGGGGCAGGTTCGAGCAGCTGCGCACCAACGCCTTGGCCGCGGCCCCGTCCTCGTCCACCCTGGGCCCGATCGTCACCCGCAGCAGCCGCAACGCGTCCTCGAGCGGCAGCAGGTCCAGGTCCACGCCGTGCGCGCCGTAACGGACCCGCAGGGTCGACATGCGGTCACGGCTCGTGACGACGACGAAGCACGACGCGCTGCCGGGCAGGAGCGGCAACACCTGGTCGACCCGGCCCGCGTTGTCCAGCACCACCAGGATCCGCCGGTCGGCCACCAGCGTGCGGTAGCGTGCGGCGCGCTCGTCGCCGTCACTGGGGATGTCCGTGACACCCAGCGCCCGCAGGAAACCGGCCAGCACGTCGTGCGGGGACAACGGCGGCTCGCGGTCGTAGCCGCGCAAGTCGACGTAGAGCTGCCCGTCGGGGAACTGGTCTTCCACCCGGTGCGCCCAGTGCACGGCCAACGCCGTCTTGCCGACCCCGGCGGTGCCGGACACGGCGGAGATCACCACCCCGGAGGTACCGCCGCGCAACCGCGCGTCCAGCTCCCCCAACTCGGGCTCGCGCCCGGTGAAGTTGCCGGTCGCCAACGGCAGCTGCCGCGGCTGCCGCACGGGCACGGCGGTGGTGATGTGCACACCGCCCGGGATGTCCCGTGCCTGCACGACGTTCCCGCTGGGACCGGAGACCGAGTTCGAGTGCCCGGTCACATCGTCCCCACCGACCACCACGACCTCCGTCTGCTCACCGAAGGCCGCCCACGGTAGCCGCACCCGCCGTCCGACCACTACGCGACCGGACTCCGGCGGGACCCTCTCGCGGAGAGAGGCGGGTCGGGCGAACCGGTGAGGTTGGTCGGCGACTCTAGGACGGTGCGGGCTAGATGCGGAGGATCCATTGTTCGCATCGTGCTTGGTCACCGAGGCTGGTGTCGACCAGGTCGGGCAGGCGACGGGCGCTCAGTCGGTAATCGCCGGGCGCGGGCAGGTCGACGGTGATGTCGGCCGGGCTTCCGGTCGAGGCGGCCAGGAGAAGATTACCGGAATCAGTGCGGAATCCGCCGGTGTAAGAGTGGTCCTCGGCGTTGTCCGGTCCGGGGTCGGTGTCGTGGAGGTTCACGACCACGTCGGCTTCGAGGTTGCGGTCCGTGGCGTGGAACATGGCTCCGCCGGCACCGCTGACCGCGATCCAGCGCGAGTCCGTCGTACCGAGACCCGCCGCCGAGGAGTGTCCGGAGACGTCGAACAGCACGAAGTGCCCGAACTCCACGGGCAGGCGTGCCCGCCACGTGCGTCGCACCGCGGGTCGCTGTTCGGTCATCGTGTCCACTACTCGCCGGTCGTATCGGTTACCCACTGCAGCGTGAGCGCAGGTCGAGCTAGCGCTCGATCGCCCGGTGGGATCGTGCTCGTTGGCGGTCGGCAGCGCCGTCAGTGCTCGGCTGGGGTGAGGGCGTTCGCGCAGGCGGCGAGGTCTTGGCGCAGGCGGTCGGGATGGCCGGTCGGCAGGGCGGCGAGCATTCGGCGTTCGACGTCGGCCACGGCGTGGCTGGCTTGGGCGAGCAGGTGGGCGCCGCGATCGGTCAGTTGGGTGGGAAGTGCCCGTCCTTGGGGTGCGGTGGACGGGCGGGTGAGCAGGCCGCGGTCTTGGAGGCCTTGGAGGACGGTGTGCATGGACTGGCGGGTGACGAAGGCGCCGCGGGCCAGTTCGGCGGCGGAGAGGCCTTGACGTTGGCCGAGCAGTTCGAGGCAGGCGTACTGCGGCACGCTCAGCTCCAGCGGTCGCAGGGCCGCGTCCATCGCGTTGCGCAGGGCGGCAGCGGCTTGTTTGAGGACGTAGCCGACCGACGAGTCCAAGTTCACTCGCTCTTGCGTCATGTCAGGAGTCTGACATAGCGTTCGGGATGTCAGGAACCTGACATCGAAGAGAGGGCAACCCCATGGCCACGGTGACCGGACCCGACTTCATCGCACTGCAGGTGCGCGACGTGGACGCGGCAGCCACGTTCTACGAAAGGCATCTCGGGCTGCGCCGTGCCCCGGCGAGCCCGCCGGGCGCGGTCGTGTTCACCACTGCCCCGGTACCTTTCGCGGTACGGACACCACTGCCGGGTGTCGATCTGGACGCCGTCGCGCCGCGACCAGGAGCGGGCGTGGCGTTGTGGTTGCACGCCGACGACGCCCAACAACTGCACGACCACCTGGCCGACGCCGGAGTGCCGATCCTGACCCCGCCCGCCGACGGCCCGTTCGGGCGGACCTTCACGTTCGCCGACCCGGACGGGTACGCCGTCACCATCCACGACCGCGCCTGACAACAGGACGCCGCAATCGGTCGCACCAGGTCAGTCCACTGTGTACTCCAGGCCAGGTCAAGAAGAGATCCGCGTCCTGGCCACCTGCGCCAACAGGCGGGCGGTGCGGGCGGGGTCGCCGTGCTGGTGTTCCCAGTTGGCTGCCGCGAGCCGGCGCAGCAGCACGTAGAACGGAATCAGCTCGTCGAAAGCGGCCGCTTCCGCCCTCGTCGGCGCGTAGCCCTCCAGCACCGCGGGCAGCAGGTCTTCGTCGGCGACCGCGAACACCGCCAGGTCCATCGCGGGGTCGCCGGCGCTGACGTCCTCCAGGTCGATCAGGCCGGCGATCCGGCCGTCACGCACGACGAAGTGGTCGGGGCGGCCGTCCAACAGCGTCAGCGTGCCGCGGCCGGTCATCAGCGGCTGGAGGCGCCGGCACCAGTCCTGGATCTCGGCGCACCGCTGCGCCGGCACCCCGGCGAAGTCGGCCAGCCAGTCCAGGACCCAGGTGGTCCAGTCCGTCATCCACTCGCCGATCGTGTCCGGTCTGCTCTCGGGCACGGCGTGCACCCGGCGCAGCAGCCGGCCCGCCTCGCGCAGCGCCGACGGCGGGCCGGCCGCCGTCAGCGGCTCACCCTCGATCCACCGCAGCACCAGGTGGGACGGGGTGTCATCGCGACTGCCGTGGACCTCCGACACCGGCAGGCCCGCCGAGCCGAGCCGGGCGGTCGCCGCCCGTTCCCGCACGAACGCCCCCGGCCGCTCGTCGGCCTTCACCACGAAGCCGCCGACCCGCGCGACCAGCCGGCCGGGCCGATCGACGTGGAGGGTCACCGGCCCGGTCGGCAGACCGTGGTCGGCCACGACGGCGTCCGGGGCGACGAGCACACGGCCGATTCTGGGTGAACGATCAAGCCTGCGCCAGCGAATTCCGCCCGCCGGCGGTCAGCCGCGCACGTGCAGCCCGAACCCCGTCCGGCCGGCGGGCTCCAGTCCCTCCTTCAGCTGGAGCGACGGGATCTCGTAGTCACCGAAGTTCTGCCGCCGGTACGCGATCGGCTCGGTCGACTCCAGGGTGAGCAGGCGGTGCTCCCACGCCTTGGCGACGTCGGGGTAGTCCTCGACGGTCATCCGGTCGGTGCCGTACAGCACGAACGGCGGCAGCACCTCGATGCCCGGGTAGTAGAGGATGCCGTGCTGGATCGGGAACAGCAGGTCGTCCATGGGGCCGTTGATGCCACGAGCGGCGTAGTGCGACTCCGGACCGCCGGCGGTCACCGACAGCACCGCCTTCCTGCCCGCGAGGGTGCCTTCGCCGAAGCGCTCGCCGTACTTGGTGTCGCTGTGCTCGCCGACGCCGTACGCGAAGTGGTAGGTGAACACCCGGTCCACCCAGCCTTTGAGGATCGCGGGCATGGCGTACCACCACAGCGGGAACTGGAAGATGATCGTGTCGGCCCACAGCAGCTTCTCCTGCTCGGCGAGGACGTCCGGGGTGAGCGTCCCGGCGTCGAAGGCACGACCCGATTCCCAGGCGACTTTCAACGGGCTGGAGACGTCGGGACCGTAGTCCGCGGAGTCCACGACCGCCTTCCAGTTCATCGCGTACAGATCGCTCACCCGCACCTCGTGCCCGGCGGCCTCCAAGGTCGACACCGCGAGGTCCTTCAGCGAGGCGTTCAGCGACTTCGGCTCCGGGTGGGCGTAGACGATCAGCGTCTTCATGGAACTCCTTCGGATGAGGTGCCTCCGATTCTGGGAGCCGCGGCGCCCGGCGTTCAGGGGTGCTTCTTCCATCGGTCCGGACTTCCTGGTAATGGCAGGACCACCTTCACCGGCGCCACCGAGGCCATACTGGGGACGTGGACGATCTCGCGGGCTTCCTGCGGACCCGGCGTGCCCGGGTCGACCCGGCGGCCGTCGGCATCCCGACCGACAGCCGCCGTCGGGTCGAAGGGCTGCGCCGTGAAGAGGTCGCGCACTTGTCCGGCGTCAGCGTCGACTACTACGTGCGCCTGGAGCAGGGCCGCGCGACCCAGCCCTCCGAGCAGGTCCTCGACGCGCTCACCGGCGTCCTCGGCCTCGACGAGACCGAACGCGGGCACCTCTACCGGCTCGCCCGGCAGCGCCGCCGCCGCGCGAAGGCGCCGGGCGGGCGGGTCCGGCCGGAGCTGCTGCGCGTCCTCGGCCTGGTCACCGACGCACCGGCGCTGATCATGGACCACCGCTTGGACGTGCTCGCCGGGAACCGCCTCGCCGGGCTCCTCTACGGCAGGCCGATACCGGGCCTGAACGCCGCCCGGCACCTCTTCCTCGAGGAGACCGAGCACGGCCTCTACGCGGACTGGGAGAAGTGCACCCGCGACGTGGTCGGGCACCTGCGCCTGGCCGCCGGCAAGTACCCGGACGACCCGCGCCTGGCCTCGCTCATCGGCGAGCTGGCGATGAGCGGCGAACGCTTCCGCCGGCTCTGGGCCCGCGCGGACGTGCGCGCTCGCGCACATGGGCGCAAGGCGTACCGGCACCCACTGGTCGGGCTGCTCGACCTGCACCAGGAGAACTTCGCGCTGCCGGACGAGCCGGGCATGGAGCTGCTGGTGCTGTCCGCGGCCCCGGGCAGCCCTTCCGAGGACGGGCTGCGCCTGCTCGCGGGCCTGGGCGCGGGCTGAGCAGGGGGAGGTCGGACAGGCGACCGCGCCCAATAGACTCCGGTCTCATGGGGATCTTGACGACGGCGATCCGCGCCGGCCGCGTTGTCGGCTGTGCGCCGTGGTGACCGCGCGGCGTGTGGCGTTGGTGCTCGTCCCGGTTGTCCCGGTCGTCGCGGTCATGGTGGCGGCGGGTTTGTGGATCGCCGAGGTCGGTCGCCTCGAGGGTCCGGGTGACGCGGCCAGTCTCCGCGCCGAGCTGTCGGTCGAGGGGTTCGACCGGGTGGCGATGCTGCCGGACGCGGACGTCTTCGCCGGTCCGGCCGGGACTGCCGTGACTACCGTGACTGTCTCCGGTCCCGGTGCTCCCTGGCGGGAGGGTGGGACGACGGTGGACCTGCCGGAGGAGCTGCAGCGCGGGTTGGACGTCGTGGTGTCGGGGCGGGCCGGCAGCGATTGCCTCGCTCAGGTCGCGAGGGTTCGCCGTGACGCGCTGCCACGCGAAGCGCTGCGATCGGTTCCGCAGTCCGAGGTGGACGGTGCGGCGGCCGGAGATCGTGACCTGCTCTACGCGTGGGTCACCTGCGGGGGCGGTTGACCCGGTAGTCGTCCCTTCGCCTCCTGTCACACCGTCATGTGCTCGAGCCCGCTTCCCAGACCGACACGTGCTTGGTGCTCTCGGCCGTGAACTCCGAGCGGTCCCAGTCGGCCCAGCGGTGCTTCAGGCTCATCCCGGCGATGCGCGCCATGAGGTCCAGCTCGGCAGGCCAGGCGTAGCGGAAGGGAATGCGGCGGAACCGGCCCGTCCCGTCCGGTGACACGGTGACGTGGTTCGACGTGAACTCCTGCGTGACGACGTCGTACTGGTCGAACCCGACGTAGCCGCCACCGTCGACGCCTGGCGCCACCGTGAACGGGACGGTGTCCTGCCCGGGCGGCAGGCGACGCAGGTCCGGCAAGCCCACCTCGACGAGGAACAGCCCGCCCGGTCGCAGGTGCGCGGCCGCGTTGCGGAACACGTCGACCTGCCCGTCCTGGGTGGTCACGTTGTCGATCGTGTTGAACACCAGGTAGACCAGCGAGAACCGACCGGCCACCCGCGTGGTCGTCATGTCGCCGATCGTGACGTCGACCGCGTCGCCACCCGGCTTGTCCGCGATCCGGGCCGCCATCGCCCGACTCAGCTCGATGCCGCTCACCGGCACGCCGCGAGCGGCCAGCGGCGCGGCGACCCGACCGGTCCCGACCGCGAACTCCAGCACCGGGCCGTCGGCCAAGTCCTCGAGCACGTCCACCGCGGCCGTCACCGCCTCGGGCGCGTTCGCGCCGCCCGGGGTGTCGTAACGCGCGGCCACGCTCTCGGGGAACCAGCCGTCCGCCGGGTCGTCTCCCGCATCCGCCTCACCGATCACGGTCACCGACGCTACGCCCGCGGCCGTCCGCCGCTCACCCCATTTTCGACGCCCGGTCACCCGTTGAGGACGAGCGCACGCCGTGTGCCGCCAATCGTGTGAATCCGCCTCGAAATCCCGCAGCCGCTGGTCAGCGCCGGTATCCATGCCTTCGCGCGAGCTGTCGCGAGTGCGGGGGTGGCGGCGAGGTGGTGGAGGTCCGACTGCTGGGCGAGGTGGCCGTGCTCGTGGACGGCCGCGGGCTCGACCTGGGTCCGGCACGGCAGCGGTGCGTGCTGGCCGCGTTGGCAGTGGACGTGGGCCGGGTGGTCTCGGTGGACGTCCTGACCGAACGGGTCTGGGGTGAGCGCCCGCCGCGGCGGGCGCGGGCGACGCTGGTGAGCTACCTGTCCCGGCTCCGCCAGGTGCTGGCCGCGGTGGGTGCGGCGCACGTCGTTCGTGCGGCGGGCGGTTACTCGCTGGAGGCCGGGCGGTCCGCGGTGGACCTCCACGTGTTCCACGACCTGTGTGCGCGTGCCCGTGCCGGCGACGACCGGCAGAGGGTGGCGCTGCTGGAGGAAGCACTGGGGTTGTGGCGCGGGGAGGCGTTGTCCGGGCTCGACGGCGACTGGTCCGCGACCGAACGCGACCGGCTGCACCAGCTGCGCCTGAACGCCGAGCACGACCTCGCCGACGCCCTGCTGCGGCTGGGGCACGGCGAGGATCTCCTGGCCGGGTTGTCCGCGAGCGTCGCCGACCACCCGTTGGACGAGCGGGTGGCCGGCCAGTACCTGCTCGCCCTGTACCGCGCCGGCCGTGCGGCCGACGCGTTGGAGCACTACCGGCGGGTCCGGGAACGGCTGGTGGAGGAGCTGGGCACCGACCCCGGCAGAGCACTGCAGGAGCTGCACCGGCGGATCCTCACCGCCGACCCCGCCCTCACCGCCGCGCCGGCGGACACCACGCCCGTCACCGTGGCATCCGAGTCGGTGGTGCCCAGGCAACTGCCTGCGGCTCCCACACCGTTCGTCGGCCGCGGCGGCGAGCTGGACCGGCTCGACGCAGCCCTGCGGACCGCCTCGGACGCGTCGACCACGGTCGTCATCTCCGCGATCGCCGGCGCGGGCGGGATCGGCAAGACCTCGCTGGCGCTGCATTGGGCCCACCGGCACGCCGACCGGTTCCCCGACGGGCAGCTGTTCGTGAACCTGCGCGGGTTCAGCCCCGACGGCGAGCCGATGGACCCGGCGGTGGCGCTGCGCGGACTCCTCGACGCCCTCGGCGTCGAACCCGGCCGCATCCCCGCCGACCTCCACGCGCGGGCCGCCCTGTTCCGCAGCCTCCTGGCGGACAGGCGGATGCTGCTGGTCCTGGACAACGCCGCCGACACCACCCAGGTCGCCCCACTACTGCCCGGCGACCGGTCGTGCACCGTCGTGGTGACCAGCCGCAACCGGCTGTCGGGCCTGATCACCGGACACGGAGCCCGCAACCTGTCCGTCGACACCCTCACCGACACCGAAGCCCGCGCCCTGTTGACCGACCGACTCGGCACGGCACGGGTCGGCGCGGAGCCGGCGGCGGTGGAGGAGCTGATCAGGCTGTGCGGCGGCTTCCCGCTGGCGTTGAGCATCATGGCCGGCCGCGCCCACACCCACCCGCACTTGACCCTCGCCGCCCTCGCCGCCGAGCTGCGCGACAGCGCGATCGACACGCTCGACGACACCGACCCGACCGCGAGCCTGCCCGCCGTGCTCTCCTCCTCCCACCGCGCGCTGACCGGGGAACAGGCCCAAGCGTTCGGACTGCTCGCCATCGCACCCGGACCCGACATCGGCCTGCCCGCCGCCGCCAACCTCACCGGTCTCACGTCGGCCCGGACCAGGACCGTGCTGCGCGCGCTGGAACAGGCGTCACTGATCATCCAAGACGCCGACGGCCGCTACCGCATGCACGACCTCGTTCGCGCCTACGCCACCACCACTGCTCACAGCGACCTGTCGGACGACATGCGAAAGGCGGCGCTGGAGCGGGTGGTGGACTTCTATCTCCGCACCGCCCAGGCCGCCGACCACCTACTGGACCCCAGCCGCGATCCGATCCGGCTCGACCCCGGTGCCCACCCCCAGCCGCTGCCCGACCACCCGTCCGCGCTGGCCTGGCTGGACATCCACCACCCCCACCTACTCGCTGCCCAACACGCCGCCACCGCCCACCACAGCCACCAGGCCGTGTGGCACCTGGCCTGGACCCTGCACACCTTCCACCGGCGGCGCGGGCACCGTCACGACGAGCTCGCCGTGTGGCAGGCCGCCGCCGACGCCGCCACCCACCTGCCCGACCCCGCCACCCGCATCCGTGCCCACCGGTTCCTCGGCCACGCCCACGCCGAGTTGAAACGGCACGAGCAGGCCATCAGGCACCTGCACCAAGCCCTCGCCCTGGCCGAACACCACCACAACCCAACCCAGCAGGCCCACACCCACCGCGCCCTCGCACAGGCGTGGGTGCGGCAGGGGGACGACCGGCAGGCCATGGAGCACGCCCGCCACGCCCTGCACCTCGACCGCACCCTCGACCAACCGGTGCGGGAAGCCGACGCGCTCAACTCGGTGGGCTGGTTGGCCGCGCGCCTGGGCGACTACGACACCGCCCGCACCCACTGCCAGGCCGCCCTCACCCTGTACCGACAGCACCACGACCCCGAAGGCGAGACGAACGCCCTGGACAGCCTGGGCTTCATCGCCCACCACACCGGTCACCACGACCAAGCCCTCCACCACTACCAGCGGGCCCTCACCCTGCGCCGCGCTCTCGGCAACACCACCGCGGCCGCCGACACCCTCGACAACCTCGGCCACCCACACTCCGCCCTCGGCCACCATGACCAAGCCCGCTCGGCCTGGCAGGAAGCCCTTGAGCTGTACCGGCGACAAGGGCGCGACGACGACGCTGAACGCGCACTGCGGCAACTCGACGCCCTCGACCAACCCGACGGCGGATAACCCGTGAATTGCGGTGTCCGCAGACCTTTCGTGTGACGAACCTTTGCCGTCCGCTAAATAGTGGATTCCTCGTGGTGCGTGAACCGGCCCGTGGCCGTGCCGCGACGACGCGGTCACGGGCCGGTGGTCACCAATAGAGGTAAGGCGTACTGGCAATTCATCCGGGTGGCGACCTGTCAGTCCGGGTCGTCGGCGGCACCGACGGCGTCGTCGACGTCGGTCTCGCCCTGGGTGCGCACGTGCCCGTGCTCCGGCGGTGGGGGTTCTGGCGGGTTCTCCGGTTGTTCGCTCATGCCCCCAGTCTCGACCGGTGACTTCCGCTCCGCACGACGAAGCGAGGACGCGAGCAGGTGCCGTTGCCGGCGCGTCTTTGTCGAATTCGATTTGACCGACGGTGACTCCTCCTTCCGATAGTGTGGTGAGTCGAAGGCTCGGAGTCGCGAAGGGCTGGGTGGTCCCGGGTGGCGGATCGGGTTGTGGTTGATCTTGACGCCACTGCGCTGAATCTGCCGTTGGGCGGCGCCGAGCTGGAGGACCTGCGCTGGTACCTGGAGGACTACCTGCGGGCGCCGTACGGCGTCTACGAGACCAGGGGTCCGCGGATCGCCGAGCTGCTCCCCACGTGGGGACGGGCCATGTTCGCCGCCCTGCTCGGGTCCGGTCCGGCGCGGGAGGCGTACGTCGGGTTCCGGACCCGGGCCACGACCGACCTGGAGATCGTGCTGTCCTCGGCGCTGCCGGAGCGGTTGGGGATGCCGTGGGAGTTGCTGCGCGACCCGCACCTGCCCAAGCCACTGGCGCTGGACGGGGTCGGGTTCAGCCGCACGTTGCCGGGTCGGCACCGTGACGACCCGGTCGCGGTGCAGGGGCAGAAGCTGCGGGTGCTGATGGTGATCGCCCGTCCGCGCGGCGCGTCGGACGTGGGCTACCAGGTGATCGCGCGCCCGTTGCTGCGCCGGCTGGAGGCGGTGCGCGGCCCGGTGGAGTTGGAGGTGCTGCGCCCGCCCACGCTGGAGGCGTTGGACTCGGCGTTACAGGCCGCACGTCAGGCGGGCAGACCGTTCCAGATCGTGCACTTCGACGGGCACGGCGCGCTGACGGGCGGGACGGGGGTGCTGCACTTCGAACGGCGCGGCGAGCCGGCCCACCGCGTCGCCGAAGTGCTGAACAGGGCGCAGGTGCCGGTCGTGGTGCTCAACGCCTGCCAGTCGGGGGCGCTCGGCAAGCACCTGGAGGCGGCCGTGGCCACCCAGCTGCTCGCCGGCGGCGCGCTGGCCGTGGTCGCCATGGCCTACAACGTGTACGCGGTGGCCGCGGCCGAGTTCATGACGGCCTTCTACGAGCGGCTGTTCGCCGGTGACACGGTCGGCGGCGCCGTGCGCGCGGGGCGGGCGCGCCTGGCCCAACGACCGGGACGACCCAGCCCGAAGGGCGAGCTGCCGCTGGAGGACTGGGCCGTCCCGGTGCACTACGCGCGCTGCGAGGTCCGCTTCCCGCAACTCCACGCGGCGCCCGGCGCCACCGTGCCGGACGCCGTCGACCGCCCCGGCACGGAGCACCCCGAACCGCAGGACGACCCGCTGGAGCCGACCGAGGAGTTCGTCGGCCGCGACGGCCTGGTGCATACCTTGGAGACCGCCGCCGGCACGAGCCGGGTGATCCTGCTGCACGGCCCGGCGGGCACCGGGAAGACCGAGCTGGCCAAGGCGTTCGGGCGCTGGTGGCGTGACACCGGTGGCGTCGACCAGCCGGAACGGGTGCTCTGGCACGCGTTCGAACCCGGTCTCGCGTCGTTCGGCCTGCCCGGCGTGATCTCGGCGATCGGGCTGCGCGTCTTCGGTGCGGACTTCGCCAGGAACGACCCGGACCGCCGCCGCGAGCTGGTCCAGGACGAGCTGCGCACCCACCGGTGCCTGCTGATCTGGGACAACTTCGAGTCCGTCGCGTCCATGCCCGACCCCGCCACGCCCGTGGACGACGCCGGGCGCGCCGAGCTGAAGAACTTCCTGGACCAGGTCGCCGACGGCCGGAGCACGGTCCTGATCACCAGCCGGACCGGGGAACGCTGGCTCGGCGACGTGCACCGGGTCGCCGTCGGCGGCCTGACCGGTGACGAGGCCATCGACTACGCCGACCACCTGCTGGCGCCGTTGCCCGCCGCCACGCCCCGGCGCGCCGACCGCGCGTTCGGCGACCTGCTGGAGTGGCTGCACGGCCACCCGCTGAGCATGCGGGTGATCCTGCCCCACCTGGAGACCACCGACGCCGCGACGCTGCTGTCCGGCCTGCGCGGCGCCGTCCCCCTCCCCGAAACGCCCGGCGGCGATCCCGACGACCGGTTGCCGGCCGGCCTCGCCTACTCGCTCGGCCACCTCGACGCCGCCGACCGCCGTCTGCTGGTCGCGGTCGGGCTGTTCGACGGGCTGGTCGTCGCGAGCATGCTCGCCGCGTTCTCCAAGATCAAGACGACCCCGCGGCGGTTCCGGGACGTCGACGCCGATCGGTGGAAAGCGGTGCTGGACCGGGCGGCCCACGTGGGGTTGCTCACCACGCTCGGTGTCGGCGCATACGGCGTCCACCCGGCGTTGCCCGCCCATCTCGCCGGCCGATGGCGTGCCGAGGACCCCGATGACTTCCCGGCACAACGCGCTGCCGCGGAGCACGCGTTGCTCGTCGCCTACACCGCGTTCTGCGCGCTGATGGGCAAGGAGGTCATGGCTGGTGCGACCGGCGACACCTACCGGGTCATCGGCCTGCACCGCAGGATGCTGAGCCACCTGCTCGGCCACGCCGTGGAGCACCGCTTGTGGGCGCAGGCGGGGACCCTCTTCTCCACGCTCAGGGAGTTCTGGAACCGCCGTGGTCTGACCGCGGAGACCCGTACCTGGATCGGTCGCATGATGGCGGCGCTGAGTTCGCCGGACGACGGCCCGCCGCCGTTCGGCGAACTCTCCGGCAAGCTCTGGCTGTTCCTGGTCGACGCCCTGGCCGACGACCTGACCCGCACCGGCCAACTCGACGCCGCCACCACCGTCTGCGAGGAGGCGCTCGTCCAGCTCGCCGACCAGCCCGGGGGCGCGCTGGAACGGGACACCCGTGCCGGCCTCTGCTACCGGCTCGGTCAGGTGGCACAGCAGCGCGGGCAGCGCGAGGACGCGGAGCGGTGGCACCGCGAAGCCCTCACCATCCACGAAGAGCTGGACAACCGGCACGGCATCGCCACCGCGCTCACCGAACTCGGCAGCGTGGCCAGGAAGTGGGCCCGGTGGGACGAGGCCGAGCGCCACCTCGACAGGTCCCTCGCCTTGCGGAGGGAGCTGGGCGATCGGCGCGGCACGGCCATCACCCTCGACCAGCTCGGCGACGTGGCACAGGCCCGCGGGCGGTGGGACGACGCGGAAGAGCGGTATCGCGAGTCCCTCGACCTCATGGCGGAGCTGGGCGACCTGGACGGCAGGGGCCGCGCGTACCACGAGCTCGGCATGGTCTCGATCCGGCGATATCGGTTCGACGCCGCCGCACTGTGGTTCCACCAGGCCCTCGACATCGCCGAAAGGCTGAACGACCCGCGCGCGAAGGCGGCCTCCTACCACCAGCTCGGCATGGTGGCGCAGGTGCGCGGGCAGTTCGACGAGGCCGACGAGTGGTACCGCCAAGCCCTGGGCATCAAGGAACGGCTGCGCGACCGATCCGGCATGGCCGCGTCCTACCAGGCGCTCGGAGCCCTGGCCATGCAGCGCAAGCAGCTCGCCGACGTCACGCGACACGTGGACCGGGCGATCGCCATCTGGAAGGACCTCGACGATCGGCGCAACGTAGCCGGTTCACACCTCCTGCTCGGCGAGGCGTTGCACGACCACGGGCACTGGGACGAAGCCGAGCGGAACTACCGCGAAGCCATCGCGATCCAGGAGGCGCTGAAGGACCACGTGCCGATGGCCGTCGCCTACGGGCAGCTGGGCCGACTCGCCGGGGACCGGGGTGACGCCGACGGCGCGCTGGAGTGGACCATTCGCAGCGTCGCGCTCTTCGAGCGGTTCCCGCACCGGACGACCGCCCCGGCGCACCACCAACTGGCGCGGTTGCACCGCGCGATCGGCGCGCAAGCGCTGGAACGACGCTGGACGGACATCACCGGCAGCCCGCTGCCCGCCGGGGTCCGGGAGTTCCTCGAAGCCAAGTCCAAGGAGGACAGTTGAGCCAGCAGAAACCGGTGACCCGCGACCCGATCGGCCGCACGGCGCGTGCCGCGGCCCGGCGACTCGCCCCCGACCACGGCCCGGAACTGGAGGCCCAGGTCGAAGCCGCGCTCTACGCCCGAAGCGCCAACCAGTACCTCGACCCGATCGCCCTCGGCTCCCTGATCGTCAGCGTCGCCACGCTGGCGTGGACCGTCTACAACGACGTGCGCGACAAATCCCCCAAGCCCTCGCGCGAGGCCATCACCGAACGAGTCCGGGCCGGCCTGAGCACCGACGACCCGAGCCCGGCAGACCTGGACAAGATCATCGACGCCGTGGTCGAAGAGATCACCGAGGACACCGAAGGCAACCGCTGACACCGTGCCGCCTCGGCCACTTGGCGCAATCGGCGATCGCCGAGGGGTCGGCCGTGGATGTTCGGCTGGTTGGTGCAGTCCGGGTTCGGGCCGAACCTGTGTGGTGCGGGTGCGGGGCTGGTGGCTTTATGGTGGTTCGCACCCGGTGCTTTGGGAGCCGCCTGTGTCTGGTCTCGGGGACCGCGCCCTCGTCCGCCGCCGCGCGACCTCATGACCGCACCGGTAATCCACTCGGTGGCCGACGCCGAACGCCTGGCGGCCGAGCACCTGGCCCCCGAGGTCCGGGACTTCGTCTCCGGCGGAGCGGGCGACGAGGTCACGCTCGCCGCCAACCGCGCCGCGTTCGACCGGGTGTCCGTGGTGCCCAGGTCACTGGTCGACGTGTCCCGGTGCGACACCGGCCGCGACCTGTTCGGCGCGTGGTCGTCGCTGCCGCTGGCGATCGCGCCGATGGCGTACCAGCGCCTGGTCCACCCGGACGGGGAGAGCGGTGTCGCGCGGGCGGCCGCGGCGGCGGGGGTGCCGAACGTGCTGGGCATGCTCGGCGCCGAGCCGATCGAGGACGTGGCGGCGGCCGGTGGCGCGCACTGGCTCCAGCTGTACTGGCTCAAGGACCGGCAGGTCGTCGCGGACCTGCTCCGGCGGGCCGAGGGCGTCGGCTGTCGCGCGGTCGTCCTCAGCGTCGACGTGCCGGTGATGGGGCGGCGCGTCCGGGACCTGCGCAACGGGTTCGCGCTGCCGCCCGGCATGCGGCCGGTCAACATCGGCGGTGACGTCGGCGAACGCCGGGCCGGCGATTCAGCGGTGGCCCGGCACACCAGCGCCGTCTTCGACCCCTCCCTGAAGTGGAGCGACCTCGACTGGATCAAGGAGCACACGCGGCTGCCGCTGGTGCTGAAGGGAATCCTGAGCCCCGAGGACGCCCGTCAGGCCGTCGAGTCCGGTGTGGACGGTCTCGTGGTCTCCAACCACGGCGGGCGCCAGCTCGACGGCGCGGTGCCCTCCCTCGACATCCTTCCCGACGTGGTGGACGCGGTGGGCGGCCGGTGCCGGGTGCTGCTGGACAGCGGAGTGCGCACCGGGGTCGACGTCCTGCGGGCGCTGGCGCTGGGCGCGGACGCGGTCCTGCTCGGCCGCCCGGTGCTGTGGGGCCTCGCGGCGGCCGGGCGGCCGGGCGTCACCGCGGTGCTCGACGTCATCCGGCAGGAGTTCGAGACCGCGCTCCGGCTCGCCGGCTGCCGGGACGTCGAGGACGCGCGCCGGCTGCGCACGGTCAGGGTGTGAACCGCGCCCGCAGGTAGGCGGCGACCTCGGCGTGCGCCTCGCGGGCCGCGCCGAGGACTTCGGTCATCGCGAAGAACCCGTGCGCCATGCCGGGATAGCGCGTCGAGACGACGTCCACGCCCGACGACGCCAACCTCCGCGCGTACTCCTCGCCCTCGTCGCGCAACGGGTCGTGCTCGGCGGTCACGACCAGCGCAGGCGGCAGCCCCGACAGGTCGTCGGCGCGCAACGGCGACGCCAGCGGGTCGAGCCCGTCCGCCGGGTCGGCCAGGTAGTGCGACCAGTACCACGCCACCGAGTGCCGGTTGAACAACCCCGGGTCGTCGCTGTCGCGCAACGACTCCGTGTCCGCGCGGTAGTCGGTGTTGGGGTACACGAGCACCTGTGCGGCCAGCGACGGGCCGCCCCGCTCGCGGGCCAGCAGCGTCACGGCCGCCGTGAGGTTTCCGCCCGCGCTGTCACCGGCCACGGCCAACCGACCGGGGTCGACCCCGAACTCGTCGGCGTGCTCGGCGATCCACGCCACGGCCGCGTAGCTGTCGTGCACGGCCGCCGGGAACCGGTGTTCGGGCGCGAGCCGGTAGCCCACGGTGATCACCTGGCACGGCACCGCGTTGGCCAGCGACCGGCAGATCCCGTCGGACGTCTCCACGCTGCCCAACGCCCACCCACCGCCGAACAGGTACACCAGCGTCGGCAGCGGACCGGTGTCGTCGGTCGGCCGGTAGACGCGCACCGGCAGGTCGCCGCCCGGTCCGGGGACGTGGCGGTCCACCACGTGCCGCACCGGCTCGCCCGCGCCCGCACCCGCCCGGACGGCGGCCAGGTCGGCGGCGCGGGCCTGCTCGACGGTCAGCGTGTAGAGCGGCGGCACGCCGTCCGCGACGCGGCGGGCGCGCAGCTGCGCCACCTGGGGGTCCAGCGGCACGGAGGCCTCCTTCGGTCAGTCCTTGAGCACCTTGCGGATCGCGGTCGCGAGTTGGTCGCGGTCGGGCTGCACGGCCCGGTCGAGCGCGGGCGCGAATGGCACCACCGCGCCGTCCGGCCTGGTCACCCGCGCGGGCGGGGCGCTGAGGTCGAACCGCTCGGCGGCGGTGGCCAGCACCTCGGCGGCGATGCCGCACGTGCGGTTGGCGTCGTCCACCACGACCAGCCGCCCGGTGCGCCGCACGGAGCCGGCCAATCCGTCCCAGTCGAACGGGTAGACGGTGCGCGGGTCGAACACCTCCACGGACGCCTCCCCCGCCAGTTCGTCGGCGACGGCCAGCGCATCGTGCACCAGGTGGCCGATGGCGACGACGGTGACGTCCGAGCCTTCGCGGTGCACCCGCCCGACGCCCAGGGGCACCGGGGCCAGCGTGGCGAAGTCGACGTCCACCCGCACGTCCAACGCCCCGGCCGGTGCGAACACCACCACCGGGTCGTCGTCGCGGATCGCGGACACCACCAGCCCGTAGGCGTCCTCGGGCGTCGCGGGCACGACGGTCTTCACGCCCGCGTGCGCGAACAGGGCGTAGGGGTGGTCGGAGTGCTGCCCGGCCCAGCCGGCGCGCGACCCCGAGCCGGGCACCAGGTAGGTCACCGGCACGGCGGTCTGACCGCCGGTCATCAGCGAGAACTTGTGCGCCTGGTTGACGATCTGCTCGAACGCCAGGAACAGCAGGGCCGGGATCTGGAACTCGATGACCGGCCGCATCCCGGCCAGCGCCGCCCCGGTGGCGAACCCGGTGAACGCCTGCTCGGACAGGGGCGTGTCGAGGACGCGCTCGGGCCCGAACCGGCCGAGCAGCCCGGCGGTCACGTTCGACACCGCGACCCGGACGTCCTCGCCCAGCACGAACACCGCCGGGTCACGGGCCAGCTCGTCGCCCAGCGCCCGGTTGAGGGCCTTGCGGTAGGACAGCCACGGCATCAGCGACCGTCCCCCGGTCGACCGCGCAACCCGGTGGCGTACAGGTGGTCCAAGGCGTCCTCCGGGTCCGGGTGGGGGCTGCTCAACGCGAACGCCACCGCGTCGTCCACAAGAGACTCCACTTCGGCGTCGACACGCTCACGGTCCACATCGGACAAGCGGGAACCCTGGATTTCCAACGGGTCTCGCGACCGTCCTTTGACGATCTCGTCGTCCGGGCGATACCGAACCCGCGCACGGTGCTCCCACGTGTGGTGCACGTCGAACCGGTAGGTCACGCACTCGATCAACGACGGCCCGCCGCCCGCCCGGGCGCGGTCGACGGCGGTGCGCGCGGCGTCCAGCACGGCCACGGGGTCCATGCCGTCGACCGTCGTCGACGGGATGCCGAACGCCTCGCCCCGCCCGGTGATCGTGCCCGCGACCGCGTCCGCCACGGTCAGCGTCGTGGCGTAGCCGTTGTTCTCGCAGACGAACAGCACCGGCAGCCGCCACAGCGCGGCCAGGTTCAGCGACTCCAGCAGCACGCCCTGGTTGACCGCGCCGTCGCCGAAGAAGCTCACCGCCACCCGACCGTCACCCGCCCGCTTGGCCGCCCACGCCGCGCCCGCCGTGATCGGCGCGTTCGCGCCGACGATGGCGTTCGCGCCGAGGATGCCCAGCCGGAAGTCCGCGGCGTGCATGGACCCGCCGCGCCCCCGGTTGAGCCCGGTGGTGCGGCCGGCCAGCTCGGCCAGCACCCGCTTCGGGTCGGCGCCCTTGGCCAGCACGTGCCCGTGCCCGCGGTGGGTGCTGGTGATCATGTCGTCGGCCCGCAGCGCTGCGCACACCCCGGCGGCGACGGCCTCCTGCCCGGTGCAGGGGTGGATGCCGCCGACGATGTCGCCCGCGCGGACCAGCTCGACCGCCCGTTCCTCGAACCGGCGGATCAACCGGACGGTCCGGTACAGGTCGGCGTGCGCCGCCGCGCTCAGGAGCGCCACAGCGGCGGGCAGAACTCCGGGTCCGCGTAGTCCGGCCTGCCGTCGTGCGTGCGGCGCACCAGCGAGTCGTGGTTGTAGAACGCCGAGGTGCCGTCGGCGAGCCGGAAGTCGCGGAAGGCGTTGTCGCCGTCCTGGAGGTGCAGCGAGATCGCCTGGCGCGGCCGGGTCGACCGGTTGGCGGCACTGCCGTGGTAGGTGCGGCAGTGGTGGAAGCTCATGTGCCCCTTGGGGATGATCATCGGGATCTTGGACACACTCACGCCGTTGTGGGCGGCGTTGGCGGACAGCAGGTCCTCCAGGTGGTCGTGGTCGCGGTCGGCGAAGTGGCGCGTGGTGCTGTCGTCGAACCCGACCTCCTCCCAGCGGTGGCTGCCGTCCACCATCGTGATGGTGCCCAGCTCCTCGTCGCAGTCGTGGAACGGGATGAACGCGGTCAGCATCCGGTCGGAGGACGACGACGACCAGTAGTGCTTGTCGAAGTGCCACGGCACGACGTTGGACGGCTCGTCGGCGATCGGCGGCTTGTAGATCAGGGTCGACTGGAACACCCGGATCTCCGACGCCTCGGCCAGGCGCGCCGCCACCGCGCCGATGATCGGCTTGAGCAGTGCCTTGGCGATGCCGTCGCTCTCGTAGTGCACGTAGTCGTTGTGCCGCTGCACGTCGCCGTGCGCGGGCTCCCAGTAGGCCAGGCGCGGTGGACGGGAGGGCAGGCGGCGGCTGCGCTCGCCCTCGTAGTAGCGGTCCACCGCGGCGGCCAGCTCGTCCACCTCGTCGTCGGACAGCAGCTTCTTCGACAGGTACCAGCCGTGCTCGGCGAAGAAGCGGACCTCGTCGTCGGTCGGGAGCAGCTCCCGTTCCCGCTCGGTCAGCGCGAGCGCGTTCACCTCGGTCACTTGTCCTCCCCAGCGGTGGTGCCGGACAGTTCACCGCGCTTGGCCTCGTACAGGGCGCGGATGTTGCCGCTGCCGAAGGTCAGCGCGCCGCGGCGTTCGATGATCTCCAGGAACAGCGTGCGGCGGACGTGCACGGACTCGGTGAAGATCTGCAGCAGCTGGCCCCAGTGGTCGCGGTCGACCAGCACCCCGAGGCGGCGCAGCTCGTCCAGCGGCGCGTCCAGGTGGCCGACGCGGTCCTCCAGCGAGTCGTAGTAGGCGCCGGGCGTGCCCAGGAAGCGGACGCCGTGCCCGGACAGCGTGCCGACCGCGCGCACGATGTCGTCCGTGCCGAACGCGACGTGCTGGACGCCCGCGCCCTCGTGCCAGGTCAGGAAGTCGTCGATCTGGCCGGGGGTGCGGTCCGGGTCGGGTTCGATCAGCGTGAACGTCACCTGCCCGGACGGGCTCTGCACCACCTTGGAGTCCATGCCCTGCCCGCCGACCTCCACGTACTCCTCGAAGATCTGCTCGAAGCCGAACACGTCGACGTAGTAGCGCGTGGTCGGGCCCAGCCGCCCGGCGGGCACGCAGATCGCGAGGTGGTCGATGGCGCGCAGCAGCTTGCCGTCGCTGTACGGGTCGGGCTCGTCGACGACCAGCGCGCCGGGCAGGAACTCGCGCCGCGCGCCGTGCCGCTCCACCAGCCGGTGGGTCACGTCGGAGAAGCCGGAGACCTCCGCGACGACGACCCGCTGCTCGCCATCGCCGTAGACCTTCGGCGGCGACAGGGGTTGCGCGCCGCGCTCGACCAGCAGCCGGTACGCCGCCGCCGCGTCGTCCACGCCGATGCCGACGACGGCCACGCCGTCCCCGTGGCGGCGCACGTACTCGGTGGCCGGGTGCTCGGCGTTCAGCCCGGAGGTCAGCACCACCTGGATCTCGCCCTGGCGCAGCAGCAGCGAGCGCTGCTCGCCCAAGCCCGTCTCGGGGCCGCCCTGGCCGCGCACCTGGAACCCGAACGCGGTGCACAGGTAGAACGCCGCCTGCTTGGCGTCGCCTACGTACAGTTCGATGTGGTCGATGCCGGAGATCCGCATCAAGCCGCCCCGATCGCTTCCCGCAGCACGTCGACCGCGCCGTCGATGGTGGTCATCCGACCGTACTGGTCCTCGTCCAACTCCAGGCGCGCCCCGTAGCGCTGCTCGACCTGGTGCAGCAGCCAGGCCAGCTCCATCGACTCGATGCCCTCGGGCACGTCCCGCGCCGACCTGCCGTCGAGGCCGGCGAGCATCGCCACGACCTCGTCCCGGCCCGGCGCCGGCCCACCCACCCCGGCTCCCCCGTCCGCGACGGGGCGGTCTGGCGTCCTCATCGGATCACCTTCCTTCTCGCTGGGCCTGGCGGAGCACCGACCGGTCGCGCACGAGTTTTCCCGTGGTGGTGCGCGGCATCGCCGCCAGCACGTGCAGCTGTCTCGGCCGCTTGTAGCCGGCCAGCCGCTCGGCGAGACCGGCGCGGACGGCGTCGACTGACGCGCCCGTCGCGAGCTGCACGTAGCCGGTGATCACGTCGTCGTGCAGCACGACGGCGGCCTCGACGCCCGGCAGCGCGGTCAGCGTCGCCTCGACCTCGGTCAGGTCGACCTTGAGCCCGCCCACCGAGACCTGCGAGTCCAGCCGGCCCTTGACGGTGACCAGGCCGGTGGCCGGGTCGACGACGCCCGCGTCCCGGGTGCGCAGCCACCCGTCGGACCAGCGGGTCGGGTCGGACAGGCCGACGTAGGGCGATTCCGGCCTGCTCACCAGCAGTTCGCCGGCACGTTCGACAACGGCGAGGCCGGGTGCCGGGGTCAGCGCGGGGCGGTGCGCGCCGAACAGGTCGGTGGCGATGACGCCGACCTCGGTCATGCCCCACATGTTGCCCAGCGGCACGCCGTACTTGTCCAGGAACGCGGTGGCCGTCGCGGCGGGCACCAGCTCGCCGCCGGTGGTCATCCGCTTCAACTGGGGCAGGCGCGGCGGTTCGGCGACCGAGGCGAGCAGTCCGATGTGGAACGGGACGCCGAGCACCGTCGCCGGGCTGGTCTCGGCGGCCACGGCGGCCAGCACGCCGTCCCCGGTGAGCCGTTCCGGCGGCCGGATCCGGACGCCCGCGTGCAGCCCGTAGAGCAGCGCGCCGACCAACCCCAGCACGTGCACCATCGAGGCGAGCACGACGATCCGCTCGCCGGGCAGCGGCACGCCGTCGATGCGCGTGTAGCGGTCGACCTCGGCGATCAGGTCCGCCGCGGTGCGTCCGATCACCTTGGACGGTCCGGTGGAGCCGGAGCTGAGCTGGATCACCGCGTGCGGTGTCGCGGCGGGGCGGCCGGGGTGCGGGGTGACGGTCTCCTCGACGTCGGCGAAGGCGCGCAACGGGTTGCCGCGCACCACACCGGGCGCGACCACGACCTGCGGCGCCAGCCTTGCCAGCGCGGCGTCGACCTCGAACGGCGTGAGCCGGTGGTCCAGCAGCGCGACCTGCGCGCCGATCCGCCAGCCCGCCAACAGGTTCGCCACGTACGCCAGGGACGGCGGCAGGCGCAGCACGAGCGAGCCGCCCGCGCGCAGTCCCGCCGCTTCCAGCCGGACACGGCGCTCGGCGACCATGCGGCGCAGCGCGGCTCGGTCCACCGGGCCGTCGACGTGCAGGCACACCTGGGCGTCCGGGCCGCGCAGCAGGATCTCGTCCACCCACTCGGGGCCTGCCACCGGAGCGGACCCGGTCTCCGCGAGATGACGTGTCACGAACACCCCCGCCCGATCGCGCGCCTGCGGTGAACGAATGCCGAACTGATACGCGTGCCGAAGCGATACGGCAAGGAAATGAACGTGGTGAAGCCTACGTCACCGCTCGGCCGAGGCACTATCGGCCAATCGGTCGCGGGTGTCGTCGATCAATGCCGCCAGCCGGTCCAGCCCGGTGTCGATCAACTCCGGGGAAACCGCGCTGAACGAAAGCCGCAGCGCGTGCACGGGCGGCGCGCCGGCGTAGAAATGACCCATAGGCGTCCACAACACCCGGTAGTCGCGGGCGGACCGTTCCAGCAGCGCGTCGTCCACCGGGAAGGGAACGCCCACCACGACGAAGAACCCTCCGTTGGGCGCGGTCCAGGTGACGTCGCCGCCTTGCGGGAACCGCGCCGCGAGACCGTCCAGGACGCGGCGCAGGTTGCCCGCGTACAGCTCGCGCTGACGGGCGGTGGCGTCGGCCAGGCTGCCGCCGTGCTCGACCAGCGCACCACCGATCACGGCCTGCGCGATGGGCGAGGTGTTCACCGTGACCATGCTCTTGATCTTGGACAGCTCGTCGGCGAGCAGTCCCACCCCGCCGGACGCCGAGGCCACCCGCTGGTCGGCCACCACGTACCCGACGCGCGCCCCGGGCAGCACCGTCTTGGCGAACGACCCCAGGTAGATCACCCTGCGGTGCTCGTCCAGCGCCTTGAGCGTCGGCACCCGCGCACCGCCGTGGAACAGCCCGTACGGGTTGTCCTCGACCAGCAGGACGTCCTCCTCTCGCGCCACCTCCAGCAGCGCCCGCCGGGTCTCCAGGTCCATGCTCAGGCCGGACGGGTTGGCGAAGTCCGGCATCACGTAGCAGGCGCGCGGACGGCGTCCGGCGGCGCGCTCGCGGCGGATCACGGCCACCAGGTCGGCCAGGTCGACCCCGCCCGCCGAGGTAGCCACCGGCCGCACCGGCAGGTCGGCCAGCCGCGCCGCGCCGGTCAGCCCGACGTACGTCGGGGACACCGCGAGCAGGACGTCCCGGGTGTCGGCGCGGAATGCGCGCGCGACGAGGAACATCGCCTCCTGGCACCCCGCCGTGACGACGACCGACTCGGGGTCGACAACGGTTCCCTCGTCGCGCCGCAGGTTCTCGGCGACCAGTTCGTGGATGATGCCCTTGGTGCGCCCGTACTGCAATACGGTGCGCCGCACCTCGGCCGGTGTCAGTCCCCGTTTGCGTTCCAGGTGGTCGCCGAACAATCGCAGATATCGCGGCACGTCGGCCAGGTCGAAGAACTCCTCGGTGGGCCTCCCGGCGGCCAGGGAAATGGCTTCGGGATAGCGCCCGGCAATCTCGTTGAGGAAATTCATCGAGTGCGCCGCGGGATCTTCCAGACCGCCGAACAGGTCCGCGGTGGCCAGGTCGGCGGTCTCCGCGGTGCTCACGTCGCCTCCCCGCGCGCGGTGCGGCGGCGGTCGCGCGCGGCGAGCACCGAGCGCAGCAGGTCGTCCAGCTCGGTGTCGGACAGCTCGGCCAGCCCGTCGTCGGGTTCGGGTTGCCGCTCCGCGGTGACGATGGCCGCGAGCGCGGCGATGGTGGGCGTGGCGAAGATCCGGTGCAGCGGCAGGTTCACGCCGTAGGCCTCGGCGACTTTCGCGGCGAACCGCATGACCGTCAACGACCCGGCGCCGCGCCCGAACAGGTTGTCGTGCACGGCGATCCGGTCGGTGGTGCGCAGCAGGTCGGCCCAGATCCGCGCCATCGTCCGCTCGACGTCGTCCCGGGGCTGCCCCCAGTCGGGCTCGGGCAGGGTGTCGGACAGCTCGTCCAGTGCCACGAACAGCTCGGGGACCATCCGCTCCGGCAGCGTGGCGCGCAGGTGCCGCCGGAGGCCTTCGCCGCTCTCGTCGGACACCACGTACGCGACCAACGCCGTCTCGCCGTCCTTCGGCGCACCGATCACGACGGCGTCCCGCACGGCCCGGTGCGTTCGGAGTTCCGCCGCGATCCCACCGGGGTCCACCCACCTGCCGCGGACCTCCACCTTGGCATCGGTGCGCCCGACGAGGTCGAGGCGTCCGTCCTCCCGCCACCGCGCCAGGTCGCCGGTCGCGTGCTCGCCGACGTGCACCTCGCCGATGGCGCCGATCGGCACGGGCACACCGCGCTCGTCCAGGATTCCGGCTCCGGAGCGGTTCGTCGCGGGCCAGCGCCCGGCCACCGGCCAGAGCGCCGACTCGGCGTCGCCGTGGAGGTGCCACAGCTCCGTGCCCGGAGTGTCGAGTGCTTCGGCGAGCTCCGGTGTGAGGCCGGTGCACAGCCGCAGTCGCACGCTGTCCGGCACGGTCGGGAGGTGCCGCCAGGTGTACGCCGACGCGTGCAGGGCGGTGATCCCGTCCAGGTTCCTGCCATCGGTGACCACCACGTCCGCACCGCACACCAGGGGCAGCAGCAGTTCCATCAGGGCGACGTCGACAGCGGCGCCGACCGCGGCGAAACGATCTCCCGGGCCCAGCGGGAGATCACGGCGGAGCACCGCGAGCACGTCGGCCACCGCACGATGCGTGACGTCACGACCGTCGACGACGTAGGCGACCGGGTTCGGCTCCGCGGCGTCGATCGGCTCGCCCTCCGCCGAAGTGATCACGGTCGCGTCACCGATCGGGACGTGCTCCTCCTCGGTCACGACCAGCTTGAGCCCGGACTTCCGGACGCTCTTCTCCAGGCCGGGCAACGGGAGGTCCGGGTCCAGCAGCACGGCCGTCCGGCCCGCCCACCACGTGCCCAGCACGGCCACGAGCAGTCCCACACCGCGCCGGACGCACACACCGACGTGGTGATCCGTGCCCTGCTCGGCGATCACCCGGGCCAGCACAGCGGCACGTCGACACACCTCGGGCATGGGCACGGTGCCGGTGCTGTCGGTGACAGAGGCTGCCGACTCGCGGAGGGCCCGCACCACATCGAGGTCCGGCACCGTCGGGGCGACGGCCTCTTGTCCCGGCTGCAGCGGAAGGTCCGCGACCGGAGTGTCCGGGTGCTGCCCGGCGTGTTCGAGCACCGCCACGACCGATCGCAGGAACCGTTCCGCGAACGGCGTTGCGTACACGTCCGCGCGGTAGGCCAGCCTGAGGGTGCCGTTCTCCCCCGCGTCCAATTGGAAATCAGCCAACGGGAAGTCGGCCCATGCCTGACCGGTGGTGGAGAAGCCGACGACGGGACGGGCCACACCGAGTTCGGCGGCGAGCTTGTCGAACGGCAGCTCGTCGTGCGACAGCGCTTCCGCGGCCGAACCACGCACTCGCGCGTGCAACTCCGCGAACGTGCCGGTGACGGACACCCGCAGGGGCACGACGTCGGCGAACGGCCCCACGATCCGCTCCAACTCCGCCCGGACGCGCCCGCTGACGGGCAAGGCGATCACCAGGTCGCGCTGCCTGGCGTAGCGGGACAGCACGACCGCGTACGCGGCGAGCGCGGCGGCCTGGTCGCCGGGTGCCTCGGCCGTGACCTCACCCCAGGACGGCGTGGACGGCGGGTCGGCGGGCAGGGGAAGACCGGCGGGGGCGTCGCGCAGCGTTTCGCGCCACGGCGCCAGTTGCCGCTCCAACTCCTCCCCCGCCAGGCGTTCGCGATGCCACACGGCGTAGTCGCCGTAGTCCATCCAGAGTTCGGGCAGCTCTCCGCCTCCATACGCGGTGCACAACTCGTCCAGCAGGAGGTCCAGCGCCGGACCGTCGGCGACGACCCGGTGCGCGGACACGACGAGCGACGGCTGTTCCGGCGGCCCGACCAGCGCGACGCGCGCCAGCGGCGGCGTGGCCAGGTCGAACGGCTCGGCCGACTCCTCGTGCGCGACGGGCAGTTCGGCGGTGTCCGCCACGACCTGCTCCGGCTCGCCGTCGACCGTGACGACCGACGTGCGGAGGGCGGCGTGCCGGACGACCGCGGCGTCCACCGCCCGGCGCAGGGCATCGGGGTCCACCGGGCCGTCGAGCCGCCGGGCGCGCCGCAGCACCGCCGCCGGCCCGTCGAGCGACCAGTAGCGGAGCTGCGCGAACGAGAGCGGGTACCGCACGCGCTACCTCCCGCCGGTCGCGTCCGCCAGGATCCGCTGCCGCATCAGGAACTTGCGCACCTTGCCGGTCGGGCCGACGGTGACGCCGTCGTCGGCGACGGCCTCGACGCGCCGCAGCGTGCGGGCCGCCGCCTCCCCGAGCGCGCCGCGCACGACGTCCTCGTGGTCGGCCTCCGGGTCGGCGTCGTCGCGCAGGATCAGCAGCACGTCGGTCACCACCGTGCCGTCCGGCTGCTTGGCCGCCAGGACCGTGCAGTCGCGGACCTCGGGGCTGCGGGCCAGGATGCGCTCCTCGGTGAGCGCGGTGTAGATCCAGTTCCCGTCGCCCAGGTCGACCGCGTCGTTCACTCGGTCGACGTGGTAGTAGTAGCCGTCCTCGTCGCGGTACATGAGGTCGCCGGTGAGGTAGTAGCCGTTGAGGCGGGTCCGGTAGGTGGCCGCGGAGTCGTTCCAGTAGCCCGGGGCCAGCGTCGGCGACTTGAGGCCGCACTGCCCGACCTGCCCGACCGGCACCTCTTCCCCCGTCGTCACGTCCAGCAGCGCCACTTCGGCGAACGGGTACGGCTTTCCCACACAGCGGTCGTAGCGGTCGCTGCCGAGGCGGTGGGCGATGGCGAACGCGCCGTGCCCCATCTCGGTGGAGCCCAGCGTGTCGACGAACTTCGACCCGGGCACCTGGACCACGCCCTCGCGCGTCCACGTCGGGTGGCTGCCCGCCGCGACCAGCCGCCGCACGTGCGCCTCGTGCGCGCAGTCGCCGGTGCTCGACCAGTTGCGCACCGAGGACAGGTCGCGGGTGGACAGGTCGAAGCGGGCCAGTTCCGACCACGTCACGGCGAAGCCGTAGACGCCCGTGGGCCGCCAGCGCTCGATGGCGTCGAGGATCACCTCACCACTGCGCTCGAACGGCCCGCCCTGGTTGGACAGGCACAGGATCTCGTAGCCGTTGCACAGCGCCTGGTTGAGCACGATGATGCCGGCGGCGTGGGCGGCGGGCAGCGCGGTCAGCTCGCGCACCGGGCCGTGCGGCCGGGCTTCGGTGAGCCGCACCGCGCGGACGGCGGCGAACAGGCTGTGGTGCGAGTGGACGACCGCCGTGGGCGTGCGGGTGGTGCCCGAGGAGTGCGTGATGGCCACCGGGTCGTCGCCGTGGTGGCGGTAGTGCTCGGGCGCACCCCGCGGGTCGCCCGTGCCGATCTCCGCCGCGTCGCCGAGGATCGGCACGCCCAGGTCGTGCTCGCGCAGCGCCGCGTGGTCGTCGTCCACGACGACGCCGACGCCGCGCAGCTTGCGGATGAACTCCGCCGCCACGTCGATCGGCATGTTCGGGTTCATCAGCGCCGGGATCGCGCCGAGCCGGTTGAGGGCGAAGAAGTTGAGGAACACGTCCGACGCGGCGGTGACGAACAGCGCCACCGGGTCGCGCCGCCCGATCCCCCGGCGGGCGAACCACTCGGCCCGCGCGGCGACCCGTTCGGTCAACCGGCGCAGCGACAGCGGCGTCCACGCCGGGATGCCGTCCACGTCCACGTCGAAGCTCACGCGCGGCGCGTCGAGGTCCGCGCCGTGCTCGACGAGCATCAGCGGCACGTTGCCCGCACCCACGCGCATGTCCCGCGCGAGAGTCGTCCGCAGCTGGGCAGAACTCACGAGACCTCCCGGTTGAACAGGCGGATGGACCAGCCGACGGCCAGGCCGCAGGCGACGAGCATGACGATGCCGCCCTGCCAGACCGCGGGCGCGGTGAAGTGCCCGGTGAACAGGGCGCGCAGGGCGTCGGTGGCCCAGGCGAACGGGTTCCACAGCGCCACGTTCTGCACCCACAGCGGCGCCAGGGTCAGCGGGATGAGCACGCCGGCGAGCAGCGACACGGGCTGGCCGACGGTGTTGATCAGCACGCCCAGGCTGTTCTCGTTGCGGACCAGCAGGGCGATGGCGTAGGAGATCGAGATGCTGAGCAGGATGACCAGCGACAGCAGGGCGTAGGACACCACCAGGTCCAGCAGGTTCACCCGCAGCCCGAACGGCAGTGCCGCGATGGTGATCACCGTCGCCTGGAACTCCAGCAGCGCCACGTGCATCAGCGCCCGGCCCAGCAGCAGGCCGGTGCGGCTGACCGGGGTGACCCGGCAGCGGTCGATGATGCCCGCGCGCAACGAGCTGAGCAGGCCGTAGCCCGCGTACAGGCCGCCGAGCAGGCCCATCGCGACGAACAGGCCGGGCACGTAGACGGCGTAGGCGTCGCCGTAGCTCTCCACGCCCCGACCCGCCATCGCGACCTTGAGGAAGGGCGCGAACAGCACCAGGAACGTGATCGGCTGGGCCAGCGTCAGCGCGACCACGGTGGGGTTGCGCGCCATGATCCTGGTCTCGAAGCTGAAGATCAGCCAGGTGTCGCGGAGCACTTTCACGCCGGCCACCTTCAGTCGTCCAGGGTGCGGCCGGTCTTGGCCAGGAACACGTCGTCCAGGCTGGGCCTGCGGGACTCGATGGCGCTCGGCTCGACCCCGGCGCGCAGCAGCGCGGCCATGATCAGCGGGATGGCGGTGGCCGCGCCGTCCACGTACAGGCGCAGGGTCGCGTCGACCGCCTCCACGCCGCGCACGTACGGCTGCGGAGTCAGCACGTCGGCGGCGCGGCGCAGCTTCTCGGCGTCGACCTGGCCCGCCTCGTCGAGGGCCGCCAGGCCGACCGTGACGACGTCGCCGGAGATCTCCCGCTTGAGGTCAGAGGGCGTGCCCTCGGCGACGATCAGGCCCCGGTCGATGATGGAGATGCGGTCGCACAACGAGTCCGCCTCGTCGAGGTAGTGCGTGGTGAGGAAGACGGTCATGCCGTTGTCGCGCAACCGCCGCACCTCGCGCCACATGCGCGCCCGGCTGGGCGGGTCCAGGCCTGCGGTGGGCTCGTCCAGGAACATCACCGACGGCCGGTGGATCACGCCCAACGCGAAGTCCAGCCGCCGGCGCTGCCCGCCGGAGTAGGTGCGGACGCGGCGGTCGGCGAACTCCGCCAGGTCGAAGGTGGTGATCGCGGCGGCCGCCAGCTGCTCGGCCTCGGCCTTGCCCCGGCCGTGCATCCGCGCCTGGGCGACGAGTTCCTGCCGCGCCGAGGCGTCGTCGTAGGTGCCGCTGGACTGCGCGACGAACCCGATCACGTCGCGGACGCGCGCGGGCGAGCGCACCAGGTCCACGCCGCCGATGCGAGCGCTGCCGCCGTCCGGGCGGACCAGGGTGGCCAGCATCCGCAGCGTGGTCGACTTGCCCGCGCCGTTGGGCCCGAGGAACCCGAAGATCTCGCCCGCGCGCACCGCGAAGCCCACGTCCCGCACCGCTTCCACGGCCTTGGCCTTGCGTCCCCGTTTGCGATAGGTCTTGCGCAAACCGGACGCCTCGATGACCAGGTCCCGCCGCTCGCCGACGGCGGCTCGGTCCGGCACGACGGGGTCGCGCGCCGACAGCGTGGGGCGGGTGCTCATCCGCTGAGGCTAGGTTAGCTGCGGCGCAACGACAATCACGCTTTCGGACGCGCCGGCGCACCGCCGCGGGGAGTCATCCGCGCGCCGACGGCCGCGCCGATCGCCGCCACCGGGCGCGGCAGCAGCATGTGCTCGTGCTCGCAGTCCACTTCGACCACCTCCACCGGACCGTCGAGGTGGCCGTCCCACGACGCGACCTTCGCTTCGGTGCTCCGCCGCGTCCGGGTCGCCGACAGGAACAGCACCGGGCAGCGCACCAGGCCGGGCCGGTGCCGTTGCGCCACCGCGATGGTGTGGCGGATGACGCGGGGCAGCGCCCGCAACCGCCGGTCGGGCCACTCCGACAGGCCCAGCCCCGGGCGTCCGCGCACCACTTGGACCAGCCGGCCCACCGGGTCGGGGTCGTCCGGCTCGACCACCGGCTGGTAGCCGAACTCGCGCAGCACGAAGTCGCACAGCAGCCACAGGTTGTCGTCGCCGACGCCCAGGCCGTGCGGCAGGTCGGGCGTGGCGTCGCCGATGACCAGCAGCGCCACCTCGTCCCCTCGCCGCTGCAACTCCTCGGCCACCGCGTGCGCGGTGTTCGCGCCGAGGGACCAGCCGAACAGGTGGTAAGGGCCGGGGCGGGTGGCGCGGATCAGGTCGGCCCAGTCGCGGGCCGTCTCGGCCAGGTCCACCGGCAGCGGTTCGGGTCTCCGCAGCCCGCGGGACTGGAGCCCGTACACCGGGTGCGCCGCGTCCAGGTGCGGCAGCAGGGCCAGGTAGCACCAGCTCGCGCCGACCAACGGCGGCAGGCAGAACAGCGGCGCGCCGTCGCCGCCCTCGCGCAGCGGCAGCACCAGGTCCAGGATGCCGCCCGCGGCCCTGATGTCGGCCCGCCGCTGCCGCGCCCACGCGAACTCGTCCGCGGTGGGCAACGCCTTCGCTCTCAGCCCTTCCACGCGCCCATCCTCGCGGCTGGAGGCGGTCAGCCGCCAGCCGCCAGCGCGACGAGGTGCGCGGCGGCGGCGGGCGCGCCACCCGCGGCGGCGAACTCGTCGCCGATCCGGCGGGCGCCGTCCCGGTAGGCCGGTTGGTCCAGGACGGCGCGCACGGCCGCGTCCAGCTCGGCCACCGTCACGTCCAGGATGGGCACCTCGATGCCCGCGCCCGCCGCCGCGACCCGGTGCGACAGCGCCACCTGCTCGGCCCGGACCGGGGCGAGGACCATCGGGACCCCGTAGCTCAACGCCTCGTTGACCGCACCACCCGCGTGGCAGACCACGGCGTCCAAACGGGGCATCAGGTCCAGCATCGGCACCAGGTCGACGGCGATGGCGTTGCCGGGGAACGACTTCGCGTCCACCCCGGAGGTGACGAACACCGCCTGCACGTCGTCGGCCAGCGGCGCGAGCACCGCGGCGGCGCGCTCGTAGAAGTCGCCGATCATGTGGCCGACGATGGTGCCGACCGTGACCAGCACGTGCCGGCGGTCGTCGTCCCAGTCGTGCCAGGGGAATCCCGGGGCGTTGGGCCGCCTGCCCAGCGCCGCGCCGGCCAGCACCGTCCGGGGCGGCAGCGCGTCGGGCGGGGTGAGGCCGGGACTGGACAGGGCGATCACCAGGTGCGGTGAGAACCGGGGGTCCAGCGGCTCGTCGGCGGGCAGTCCGGCCAGCTCAACGGCCCGCGCGACCCGGTCGGCCACGAAATCGTCGAACCCGACCAGCTCGGGCGGTGGCGCGAGTTCCAGCAGGCCGGTGCACAGGCTGGCCCACCGCACGCCCCGGCGGTGCGCCACCAGGCCTCCTGCCAGCGCGTACTGCTCGGCGACCACGACGTCGGGCCGGTGGCGGACCACCGCGTCGTCCACCGCGTCGAGGATGAACCGGGTGAACGGCAGCAGGTAGCCGTCCCACAGCGCCCGGACGCCGGCCATGCCGGTCTCGGCGTAACGGCGGTAGGCGCGTACCCCGGTGGGGTGCACCACCGCGTCCGGACCGACCAGTGGGCGCAGCGTGTCCTCCGGACCGCACCACACCACCTCGTGTCCACTGTGGACGAGTTCTTGGCCGATGGCGAGCATCGGGAACAGGTGGCCTTGCAGCGGCAGCACGACGAGCAGGAACCGCGACATCGAACGATGATGGCACACATTGACGTCCGCCAGGACGCGTGGTGTGATCCCGATTGTGACCGCGCTCGACGCGGTGTCGGTGTACACGCCGGCTGTCCGCGTTCCCATCGAAAGCCTCGCCGAACCGCTGGGGTTGACCGACATGCAGGTCCGGCTCTTCCGGCGGTTCCACGGGCTCGGCGAGATCAGCCTCGACCCGGAGCGGTCGTTGGCCGACCTGTTGCGCGCGGCGATCGACGGCATCGGCGCGCTGCGCGGGCGTGAGCACCTGGTGCGGTACGTGGTCTACGGGCGGGCCATGCCCGTCGTGGTCCCGTACCCGGACAACCCGCTGCACGAGGTGTGCCGGGAGGCCGGGCTGGGCCACGCGCTGGCGTTCACCGTCACCCACCAGAGCTGCGCCAGCGGGCTGCTCGCCCTGGAGACGGCGGGGCGGCTGCTGGAGGCCGACCCGGACCCCGACGCGCTCGCGCTCGTCCTCACCGGCGAGAAGGCGTTCACCCGTGACGCGCGCCTGCTGCCGGGCACGTCGATCTTCGGCGAGGGCGCGTCGGCCGGCCTGGTCAGCGCGCACGGCCCGCGCGACCGGATGCTGTCGTTCGCCTGCGCCCAGCGCGGCGAGTTCGACACCGAGTTCGGGGAGAGCGCCGAGCGCTTCCAGCGCGAGTACCGGCCGTCCCTGGCCGGGGTGATCCGCGAGGCGGTGGACGAGGCAGGCCTGGCGCTGGACGACATCGCCTTGGTGCTGCCCCACAACGTCAACGTCGTGACCTGGCAACGGCTCTGCCTGCTGATGGACTTCCCGGTGGAGCGCGTGCTGCTGTCCAACGTGCCGGTCAACGGCCACCTGTTCTGCTCCGACGCGTTCGCCAACTACACCACGGCGCGCGAGCGCGGGCTGCTGCGCGAGGGCGACCGCTACCTCGTGGCCGCGGTCGGCGCGGGCGCCGGGGCGACGTTCTCCGCGATGGTGTTCCAGCACTGAGTCCCGTTCCGCCAGGAGGCCGCCATGACCGCACCCGAAGCCCAGGTCGACACCGAGTTGCGGCCCCGCGTGGTCGAGGCGATGACCGAGGTGATCGCACGGCTGTCCGAGCGGGACGGGCCGGTCACCGAGGACATGGACATGGCCGACGAGCTCGGCCTGAGCTCGTCGCTGGGCCTGGAACTGCTGCTGGAGGTCGAGGAGCGGCTGGGCGTGCAGATCGACGTGGAGAACATGCGCACCGACGAGCTGCGGACGGTGGGCCAGCTGGCCACGTTCATCGCCTCGCACTGCAGGCCCTGGTAGTGCGCGTGCTGCGCGCCGAGCGCCGGGTCTTCCCCGGCCCGGCGGTCTTCCTGGCCGACGACGCGCACCGGGCGGGTGTGGCGGAGTACCTGGCCGACCTGACCGGGTCGGCGCCGGCGCCGGAGCTGTCCGGCCAGTCCTACGGCGAGATGGCCGCCGCGCTGGTGGCCGCCGCCGCGGACGGGCCGGTGGACCTGCTGGTGCTGGCGTTCTCCATCCACGACATGTGGCCGGGCCGCGCCACGGCCACCTACCTCAGCCACGTCTGCCCCGGCACGCCGCTGGCGTTCGCGGTGTGCGACCAGGGCAGCGCCGCGCCGTTCACCGCGCTGCGCCTGGTCCGCGACCGCGCGCCGCGGCGGGCGCTGGTGGTGGCCGTCGAGCAGGGCTGGCTGCCCTACGACTCGACGGTGCCGCCGCCGCGCGAGCACCGCGGCGTCGCCCTGCTCTGCGGTGCCGACGCGGGCCACCGCGTCACCGACCTCCGCCAGTTCCCGGACGTGGCCCCGGAGGCCGCGGCGGAGCTGGCGGCCCGGACGATCGCCGACCTGTCCGCCGGTCACGACCGGGTGCGCCTCGTGCTGGGCGAGGCGCTGTCCGCGGTGTGGCCCGAAGACCCCGACCGCGTGCCCGGCGGTCAGCCGCTCACCGGGGTGTGGTGGCGGCTGGCCGACGCGCTCGCCGAGCCGGGTGGGTTGGTGGTGGTCGGCGAGTACGACCGCGAACTGCGCTACCTCTGCCTGGTCGGGATCGAGGTGCGCTGACCGGAAACCGGCCGCACGACGAAGGAGCACGCTTGACAGCCTCCCCTCCCTGAAGGGAGGGGTTCCCCGCCGGGCTCGCGCCCGGCAGTTCCTGCTTCTTCTCCCCGGAAGGGAGGTTTCGCCGGATGCCTCGCCGACTAGCGTCGGGTCGGTCTCACTCCGGCTCCACAGGCTGTGACCGCCTGCCCGGCGGCCAGGACGTTACGCGCGGCGTTGACGTCGCGATCATGCGAAACCCCGCAACCGGGGCACGTCCACTCCCGCACCCGCAGCGGCAGCGTGTCGAGCAGGTGCCCGCAGTGCGAGCAGATCTTGCTGGAGGGCAGCCAGCGGTCGACCACGACCAGGTCGCGGCCGTACCAGTCGCACTTGTACTCCAGCATCGACCGCAGGTCCGACCAGGCCGCGTCGGATATGGCGCGGGCCAGGGTCCGGTTCTTGACCATGTTGCGGACCGCCAGGTCCTCGATCACGACCAGTTGGTTCTCCTGGACGAGTCGGGTGGTCAGCTTGTGCAGCAGATCACGCCGGCGGTCGGCGATGCGGGCGTGGACACGGGCCACCCGCAGCCGGGCCTTGGCCCGATTGGCGGAGCCCTTCTGTTTGCGGGCCAGTACCCGCTGCGCGCGGGCCAGGCGTTCCCGGTCGCGTCGCTCGTGCCTCGGGTTGACGATCTTCTCCCCGGTCGAGAGGGTGACCAGGGAGGTGATCCCGGCGTCGACGCCCACGACGCGGTCGACGGTCGGTGCGTGGGCGACGGTCGTCTCCACCAGGATCGACACGTGCCACCGGCCGGCCGGGTCGCGCGAGACCGTCACCGTGGACGGCTCGGCACCCCGGGGCAGCGGCCGGGACCACACGATGTCCAGCGGTTCGGTCATCTTCGCCAAGGTGAGCCGGCCGTCGCGCCAACGGAACGCCGACCGGGTGTACTCCGCCGACGCCCTGCCGCGCTTGCGGGACTTGAACCGCGGGTAGCGGGACCGCTTCTCCCAGAACGCGGTGAACGCCGACTGGAGGTGCCGCAGCGACTGCTGCAACGGCACCGACGACACCTCGTTGAGGAACCCCAGCCCCTCCGTGCGCTTCCACTCGGTCAGCAGGGCCGAGGTCTGCGCGTAATTCACCCGGCGGTGCTCGCCGTACCACGCTTGCGTGCGGGCCTCCAACGCCCGGTTGTAGACCACCCGCACACACCCGAATGTGCGCAACAACTCCATTTCCTGCGCCGCAGACGGATGGAAGCGGTACCGGAACGCCCGCTTCACCACCTGCATGGATGACATGCCTCACATAACACCCCAGTGGGTGAGCCTTGCCGATGCGGTCGAGAGCATCGGTTTCCACCTCGGCGTGAACGCCGCGGTATCCACCGACAGGAGCCCAGAATGATCCCCCTGTTCAAGGTCGCGATGTCCGGTACCGTGCCGGCCCTCGTCGAGAAGGTCCTGACCAGCGGCTTCATCGGGCAGGGCGCCAAAGTCGACGAGTTCGAGGCCGCCCTGGCCACCCGGATCGGCAACCCGAAGCTCGCCACCGTCAACAGCGCCACCTCGGGCCTGCACCTGGCCCTGCACCTGGTGACCGGCGGCGTGGGCGGTGAGGGTGGCGAAGTGCTGACCACGCCGATGACGTGCAGCGCCACCAACTGGCCGGTGCTGGCCAACGGCCTGCGCCTGCGCTGGGTGGACGTCGACCCCGCCAACCTCAACATGGACCTGGACGACCTGGCCCGCAAGATCACCCCGCAGACCAAGGCGATCATCGTGGTGCACTGGGCCGGCTACCCGGTGGACCTGCGGCGGCTGGCCGAGGTGCTGGACCAGGCGGAGAAGGTGCACGGCGCGCGTCCCATGGTGATCGAGGACTGCGCGCACGCCTGGGGCGCCACGTTCGACGGCAAGCAACTGGGCAACCACGGCAACATCTCGGTGTTCAGCTTCCAGGCCATCAAGCACCTGACCGCCGGTGACGGCGGCCTCGTCGTGCTGCCGGACAAGGAGCTGGCCCGCCGGGCCCGGCTGCTGCGGTGGTACGGCATCGACCGCGAGACCAACGCGCGGTTCTCGTTCCTCAACGACATCCCCGAGTTCGGCTTCAAGTTCCACATGAACGACATCAACGCCACCATCGGCCTGGGCAACCTGGACCACGTGGACGAGAACCTGGCCAAGCACCGGCGCAACGCCGCGTACTTCGACGCGGAGTTGGCCGACGTGCCGGGCCTGGAGCTGACCGAACGCGCGCCCGACCGCGAGTCGTCGTTCTGGATCTACACGATCAAGGTCGACGACCGCGACGGGTTCATGCGCCGCATGGAGGAGGCGGGCATCATGGCCAGCCAGGTGCACGAGCGCAACGACGTCTACACGACGGTGCGCGAGTACGCCGCGCTGCTGCCCGGCCTGGACAGCGTGGGCACGCGGATGGTGTCCATCCCGGTCGGCTGGTGGCTGACCGAGGAGGACCGCGGGCACATCGTGTCCACCATCAAGGCGGGCTGGTAGGGACGCGCGCCGCGCCGGGACCCGGCGCGGCGCCTACCTCCGGGAGCGCGCGAAGGCGACGAACCGGTCGTTGGCCTCGGCCGTGCCGACGGTGACCCGCACGCCCCGCCCGTCCAGGCACGCCACCAGGATGCCCGCGGCCTTGGCGTCGGCGGTGAACGCGGCGCTGTCCTCCCCCAGCGGCAGCCACACGAAGTTGGCCTCGCTGTCGGGCGCGGTGTACCCGGCGTCGCGCAGCCCGGCGACCAGCCGGGCGCGCTGCGCGGCCACGTCGGCGCACCGCCGCGACAGCTCCTCGGTGACGTCCGGGTCGAGGGCGCGCAGCGCGGCGGCCTGGCCCAGGGAGTTGGTCAGGAACACCATGCCGGTCATCCGCGCGGCCATCACCCGGTCCGCGGGCAGCACCGCGTAGCCGACGCGCAGCGCGGCCAGGCCGTAGGCCTTGGAGAAGGTGCGCACCACGCACACGTTCGGGTGGTCGCGGTACAGGTCCAGCGCGTCGGGGAAGTCCGGGTCGGTGGCGAAGTGCCGGTAGGCCTCGTCGATCACCACTGGCACGTCGGCGGGCACGCGGCCGAGGAACTCGGCCAGCTCGGCGCGGCCCAGCGCGGACCCGGTGGGGTTGTTGGGGTTGCAGATCAGCACGCACCGGGTGGCATCGGTGACGGCGTCGGCCATCGCGCGCAGGTCGTGCCGGTAGCCGTCCATCGGCACGGGCACGCTCTTGGCGCCCGCGTTGGCGATGATCAGGGGGTAGCCCTCGAACGACAGCGCCGCGTGCACGACCTCCGGTTTCGGCCCGAACGACTGCACCAGGTGCTGCAGCAGCCCCGCCGAGCCCGGTCCGACGAGGACCGTCTCCGGGGTGACGCCCAGGTGCCGGGCCAGCCCGGCGGTGAGCGCCCCGGCCAGCCGGTCGGGGTAGCGGTTGAGCAGCGCCGCGCCCTCGGCGACCACCTGCCGCAGCGCGGGCAGCGGCGGGTGGGGCGTCTCGTTCATGGACAGGTCGTGCAGCCGGTCGGCGTCGACGGCGGTCATCGGACCTCGCTTCCCCTCGGGTCGACCGCGTGCGGGTCGTGGGCACGCCGGTCGGCGAGCACGCCCAGTTGGTAGAGCCGGTCGACGAACGTCAGCGGCCGGACGTCCGTGCCGGACATGTTGCCCGCGGTGCGCCGCAGCAGCCGGGGGTTGGCCGCGGTGCGGCGCATCATCCGCGCGCCGAGCAGCCGGGGTGCGCCGGACAGCGCGGTGATCATGCGGGCGGCGTTGTGGCTGACCTGCGCGATGTGGTCCAGGCTCGGCCGCCGGGCCGCCTCGTACGCCGCCAGCGCCTCGTCCACCGCCGGATCCCCGTCTCCCAGCGCTTCTCCCAGTGCCTCGGCCAGCGCCTCGGCGTCGGCCAGCGAGCTGTTGACGCCCTGCGCCGCCATCGGGTGCACGGCGTGCGCGGCCTCGCCGACCAGCGCCAGGCCGGGCACGGCCAGCCGTCCCGCCCGCAGCCGGGACACGCCGAACAGCTGCCGGCGGTGCAGGCTCGCCTCCAGCGCGGGCGCCAGCGGCGCGAGCGCGGGCACCTCGGCGAGCACGCCGTCGACCCAGCGGCCCAGCTCGGCCAACCCGGTGGCGCGGAACTCGTCCGGCGCGACCTGGACGTAGAGCCGGCAGCGGCGGCCGGGCAGCGGGTAGACCAGGCGCAGGCCGCGCGCGGTGCGGTAGGCCGTCACCTCGCCGGGCACGTCCACGTCGGCCACGTCGAAGGCCAGCAGCCGGTGCGGGTACTCGTCCCGGTCGACGGTGATCCCGGCGTCCTTGCGCAGCGCCGAGGACATGCCGTCGGCCGCCACGACCAACCGCGCGCGGACCTCGCCGCCGTCGGCCGCCACGCCCGCGACCCGTCCGCCATCGCGCAGCACCCCGCCCACGCGCACGCCGCGGACGATCTCCACGGTGTCGGGCAGCGAGCGGGTGATCGCCGCGCACAGGTCCTCGTAGGACGCGCACAGCACCTGCCGGTACGGGCCGGGCAGGGCACCGTACTCGACGGCCAGCAGCGCGGTGCCGTCGCCGTCGCGGATGGCCAGCCGGTCCACCGGGCGCGCGTCGGCGGCCCTCAGGTCGTCCAGGGCGCCCCAGTCGTCCAGCACGCGCACCGCGCCGGGCTGGAGGATCTCGCCCTTGGCGGTCGGCGCGGGGGTGCGCCTGCGGTCCAGCACCAGCACCCGCAGGCCGGTCGCGCCCAGCGCCCGTGCGGCGGCCAGCCCGCCCGCGCCCGCGCCGGACACCACGACGTCGACGGTCTCCGGCAGCGTCATCGGACGGCCGCCCGGTACTCGCCCAGCGCCTTGAGCGCCACGGCCTGCGTGACCACGCCGTTGGCGTAGCGCACGTGGTGGCGGATGTAGTTGCACACCCGCGTGGGCTCCCACCCGCCGTCGGGTGTGGCGACGGCCACCAGCCAGGCCACGCCCCGGTCCACCGCGTCCGCGCCCGTTCCCGCCGCCAGCAGCGCCTGGACCGCCCAGGAGGTCTCCTCGACCGAGCCCTCGGTCCCGTCGCCCGGGCCCCACGAGCCGTCGGGCAGCTGGGTGCGCAACAGCCACTCCACCGCCTTGCGCACGACCTCGTGCCCGCCGTGCCCGGCCCGCGCCAGCGCGCCGACCACGACGGCGGTCCCGGACGTGTGGTCGCGGTACCACAGGTTCTCGAACGTGCCGTCCGGGTTCTGCGCGGTGAGCAGCCACGCGACGGCGGAGGCCACGGCCGGGTCGTCGGCGGGGCGGCCCGCGTCCAGCAGGGCGTGGACGGCCTGGCTGGTGATCGCCGGGCACGGCCCGTCGTTGGCGAGCTTGGTGTCGCGGACCCACAGGCTCCACGAGCCGCGCGTGTCCTGCCGCCCGGTCAGCCACTCCAGCCCACCGCGCAGCTCGGCGTCCTCGGCGGCGCCGGGCAGCCCGGCCAGCGCGCTGAGGATCTCGGCCGACTCCAGCGTCACCGGCCAGCCGCGCCGGGTGGAGAAGCTCCAGCCGCCCGCCGGGACGTCGAGGACGGTGAACGGCTCGGTGGTGCGGGCGGCGTGCAGGAAGTCGCGGGCCGCGCGCAGCCGGGGGTCCCCTGCGTACCCGGCGGCGACCAGGCCGGTGGTGGCGTAGCCGGTGCGGGTCAGGTCGAGGTTGGCCACCGCGTCCCACGCGCCCTCGGGCCGGACCGCGGCGCGCAGCCAGCCCGCGATGGCGGCGGCGATGTCGGGTGCCTCGCCGGAGCGGGCCAGGCCGAGCAGCACCAGGGCGGCCGGCCACGGGTCCTCGCTGAGCGCCCCGGTGCGGCCCTCGTGCTCGTACACCGCGCGGACCAGTCGCAGCGCCGCCGGACGGGCCAGGCGCAGGGTGAACCGGCGCACCGGCCCCGTGGGCAGCAGGCCGTCCTGCATGAGCGCCAGGCCGACGAACGGCGCGGTGCGGAACGAGATCAGCCGCCGCCGCACCTTGTCGGCCAGCACGATCTCCAGCGGCAGCCGCCGCAGCGCACCCGCCTCGGCGGTCAGCCCGGCCAGGGTCAGGAACTGGCGGCACATCAGCGCGACCGCGCGGTCGGTCACCGCGTCCACGCCGCCCAGCGCGGCCAGCGCGGCACGCCCGGCGGTCACGGCCGTCGCGCCGCGCTCCGGGGAGACGATGTGCAGGGCGGCGGTGGCGATGGCGGTGGGCACGACCTCGCCGGGCGCGCCGTCCACCCCGCCCCAGGTGCCGTCGCCGTGCTGCCGGTCGCGCAGCCACGCCGCGCCGCCCTCGACCAGGTCGGCGTGGGCGACCGGGTCGGCGGCGTGCAGCGCCGTGATCGTGCCCGCGGTGCCCAGCACCGAGGCGGGCGGGTCGTCGGTGAACGCGCCGTCCGGGCGCTGCCGGGCCAGCAGCGCCTCCGCCCCGCGCTCCACGGCCCTCGCGACGTCGACCTGCGACACGGCTGTCATGTCTTGTCCTCCAACGGGATCAGGCGGCGCGGGCGGACCTCGGACGGCCGGGAGGTGCCCAGCTCGTGCCTGCCGCGCATCGCCGACTGCGTCCACCATGTCAGCGCGGCCAGCGGCAGGACCAGCCCCAGTTGCCAGCCGACGCCCAGGCCGAGGCCGACGACCGCCGAGGCGAGCACGAGCCGTTCGACCACCAGCACTTCGTGGCTCCGCAGCGCGACGACCACCGGCACGTCCGCGCGCCGCCGGACCAGGGGCGCCAGCGCGAGCACGCCCAGCGCGGCCACGACGGCCAGCGTCACCAGGTACGCCGTCCGGTCGCCGACCTCGGCCAGCAGCCCGCCCGCCACCGCCGCGCCGAGCACCGCCAGGTACAGCGCGAGGACCGTCCACACCGCGAAGGGCATGCCGCGGCGCACCGGCAGCGTGTCGTAGCCGCCCGCGCGGTCGCCGTCCACGTCGCGCAGCGTGCCGACCAGGTTGGACGTCGTGTCGTGCAGCCAGAACACCGCCGCCAGCGCCACCACCGCGGCGATCCCCGACGACGGCCACGTCCCGGCCACGCACACCCCGTACACCAGGGCGATCGCGCCGAGCGCGCCGCGCACCAGGTTGCCCGCGATGCCGCGCGCCTTGGCCCACCGGCTGTAGGCGACGATCCCGAACACGCCGAGCGCGGCGGCCAGCAGCGTCGGCCACCCGCCCAGCACGGCGATCGCCGCCACCACCAGCATGCACAGCACACCGCACGCCCGGGCGACGCGCGGGCTCAACCTCCCCGACGGGATCGGTCGGTGCGGTTTGCCGATGGCGTCCAGGTGCCGGTCGAAGTAGTCGCCCAGGTAGTGCCCGCCCAGCCAGCCCGCGGTGGGCGCGGCCCACGCCGCGAGCAGCCGCCACGGGTGCCCGGCCGCGCCGGCCAGGACCGCGCCACCGAGCCCAACCAGCCCGACGTACCAGAGCGTGTACGGGCGCCACGTCTCCACGTGCGCCCGGACCGCCGCGCCGAAGCCCACGTCCCGACCCTGGCCGGCCGGCGGTGCGCTCACCGCGCCCCGCTCGTGGTCCAGCGCGCGATGTCGGCCAGCGCGGTCGCGTGCGGCGACGGCGACAGCCCCGCCAGCCCGGCCAGCGCCCGCTCCACGTGGGACGCCATCCGCCGGTGTGCGCTCTGCACCGCGCCGGAGGCCGTCACCAGGTCCCGGACCCACCGCACGTCGCCCTCCTGTGCGGCACGGCGGCCCAGGACGTCCCGCAACTCCCGCCGATCGGCCTCGTCGGCCGCCTCGTAGGCCAGCAGCACCGGCAGCGTGGGCCGCCCGTTGAGCAGGTCGCTGTCAGCGGGCTTGCCGGTCTGCTCGGGCGTGGCGACGAAGGCCAGCAGGTCGTCGCGGATCTGGAACGCGATGCCGACGTTCTCGCCGTAGGAGGCCAGCATCGTGCCGGTGTCCGCGCCCGCGCCGCCCAGCGTCGCCCCGATGTAGCAGGCGGCCCGGAACAGCGCGCCGGTCTTGAGGCGCACCATCTCCTCGTACCAGCGCGCGCCCTCCTCCGGGTCGCCGACGAGGCGCGACTCCAGCACCTGGCCGCGGCACAGGTCGCGGCCGACCTCGGCCAGCTCGCCGACCGCCGCCACCACGCGCGCGGGCGAGGCCGACCACGGTTCGTCCACAAGGGACTCGAAGGCGCTGAAGATCAGGCCGTCACCCGCGACGATCGCGTTCGGGACTCCGTAGGCGGCGTGCACCGACGGCCGGCCGCGGCGCACGTCGTCACCGTCGATGATGTCGTCGTGCACCAGGGTCGCGGTGTGGACGTACTCCAGCGAGAGCACGGCCGCGGTGACGCGCAGCGGGTCGCCGCCGACGGCCTGCGCGGCGTGCAGCGCCATCAGCGGGCGCAGCAGCTTCCCCGCAGGCACCAGGGCGAACCGCGCCATGGAAGCCAGTTCGTCGGTCGTCTCCGGCCAACGGCGGCGCAGCTCCTCCTGGAGGAGCCGTCCCGACTCGCTGCGGGCCAGACCGTCGAGGAAAGTCCGATACTGCGGTGAGTCGGAAACGGTCATGCGCGTCCGCCCTTCGACAGGCGACAGGTTTGACGCTCAGCGTGACGGTAAGGCGCGGAGATTCGCCCGGCAAGAGGGCGATCAGCGCAACACCGCGCGGAACTCCATGAGCGCCAAGCCATCCGAGCCCGCGAACGTCCGCGCCGGCGCCAGTCCGACCGACGCGGCGAGCGCGTCGTGCGCCGCGCGGTCGCGCTCCCGGCCGCCCACCTCCACCAGCATCCGGAGGTCGAACGGCGACAGGTGCGGCACGTGCGGCTCGGTGGGCAGCACCTCGACCACGAGCACTCGTCCGTCCGGTCCTGCCGCTTCCGCGCAACGGCGCAGGATCGTCGCGGCGGAGGCGTCGTCCCAGTCGGTCAGCACGCGCGAGACGAGGTAGACGTCCGCGCCCGCGGGCAGCGGCTGGAAGAAGTCGCCCTCGACCGTCTCGACCCGGTCGCCCAATCCGTTCTCGGCGAACCGCGCCGCCGCCGTGGCCACCGGCTCCGCCCGGTCCACCAGCATCCCGCGCAGGTGCCCGTGCGCTGCCAGCAGCTCGGCCAGCAGCGCGCCCGACCCGCCGCCCACGTCGGCCACCAGCCCCACCTCCGGCCACGGGTAGAGCTTGGCCACCTGCGGCGCGGTGAACGCCTGGAGGCCGGCCATCAGCCGGTCGAAGTGCGCGCGGTACGCCGGAATCGTGTCCAGGTCGGACCAGAAGTCGAGGCCGTGCACCGACGCGTAGCCCGGTTGGCCCGTGCGCACCGCGTGCGGCAGGCCCAGCGCGGCCAGGTCCATCCGCGCCGGGAAGCCGTCCAGGTCGAGCCTCGTGCCGTAGCCGGTGTCGCCGCGGTCGCGGAGCAGTTCACCCAGTCCGGTCAACGCGAACACGTCCGGGGAGACCTCCGCGACCACGTCGCGGTGGACCAAGTGGCGCAACAACCGGCCGAGCGCGTCGCGGTCGGCGCCACAGCGCTCCGCCAGCGCGGTCAGGTCGGTGGTGCCGGCGGCGATCAGGTCGGGCACGCGGAGGGTGACCGCCGTGCGCACGGCCATCGGGGTGATCAGGTCGGTGAGCGCGTCCAAGCGCTCCCCTGCGTTCTCGGGCGCCATCGGCGCAGCGTCCCGAACCACACGACCGCAGTCAACCGTGGACCAATTCCCCTCCGTGGCACAGAATGGCCCGATGACGAGTGTGACCGCCCCGGAAATCCGCCTGGTGTCCGGCGCCCTCGGCGCGGAGATCAGCGGCATCGACCTGAACACGTTGACCGACGACCAGTTCGACCTGATCCGCGATCGGCTGCTGCGTCACCAGGTGGTGTTCCTGCGCGGTCAGCAGAACCTGACGCCTCGGGCGCACATCGACTTCGGGCGGCGCTTCGGCGAGGTGGAGCTGCACCCGTACCTGCCGCGGCTGGAGAGCCACCCGGAGATCGTCGTCATCGACTCGGAGGCCGGCGCGAAGGTCGACGTGTGGCACACGGACATGACCTTCCACGAGAGCCCGCCGATCGCGTCGGTGCTGCACCTGATCGACCTGCCGCCCACCGGCGGCGACACCATGTGGACCAACCAGTGCCTGGTGTACGAGTCCCTGTCGGCCCCGCTGCGCGACCTGGTGGACGGCCTGACCGCGATCCACACCATCCGGGTGGGCGACGAGTTCTCCAGCCGGGCCGAGCACCCGGTGGTGCGCGTGCACCCGGAGACCGGCCGCCGCTCGCTCTACGTCAACCGCCTCTTCACCTCGCACATCCCCCAGTTGTCGCGCAACGAGAGCGACGCCCTGCTGGAGTACCTGTTCCGGTTCTCCGAAGGTCCGCAGTTCACCTGCCGCTTCCGCTGGCAGCCCGGCGACGTGGCCATGTGGGACAACCGGGTGACGCAGCACTACGCCGTCAACGACTACCGCGAACGCCGCCGGGGCCAGCGCATCACGGTGCTGGGCGACGTGCCGACGGGCAACCCGCCGCGCTGGGAGCACTACGAGCCCGCGCCGGGTGAGCGGTACTGGCCCGACCGGGTCAACGCGGTGGAGAGCTACTGATCCTCCCGCCACACCACCGGGAACTCCTCGATGCCCCCGTTGATCCGGTCGTGGCGCCACGGCAGCTCCTCGACCGGGACCGCGGGCGCGAGGCCCGGAAGGCGGCGCAGCAGCGTCGCGATGGACAGCTCGACCTCCATCCGGGCCAGGGCCGTGCCCAGGCAGAAGTGCGGCCCGTAACCGAAGGCCAGGTGCGCCGTGCGGGGCACCCTGTCGATGTCGAACACGTTGGGGTCGTGGAAGACCCGGGGATCGCGGTTGGCCACCCACGGGACGGCCATGACGCGGTCCCCGGCGCTCATCGCGACGTCGCCGACGGTCACGTCCTCGGTGACGACCTGCACGCGGAACATGCTGCTGACTGCGGTGTACCGCAGGATCTCCTCCACCGCGGCGGGGATCTTCCCCGGTGACCGCACCAGGTCCGCCAGCTGCTCCGGGTGCTGGAACAGCACCCGCACGCCCGCGGCCGTCGAGCCGACCTCCAGGCCGCCGCGCAGCAACCCCATGGCCAGCACGATGATCTCCTCGTCGGACAGGCCGTGGTCGTCGCCCTCCAGCCACACCGACAACAGGTCGTCGCCGGGCTCGGCCCGCTTGGCGGCCATCTGCCCCGCCAGGTAGACCCACAGCGACTTCGCGGCCTCCATCGAGTTGTAGTCCACCACCGAGTTCAGGCCCGCGAGCCAGCCGTAGAACTGCTCGCGGTCGGCGGCCGGTACACCGATCACCTCGCAGATCACCAGCAGCGGCAAGGGCGCGACGAGGCCGCTGACCAGGTCGGCGGGCCGCGGTCCGGCGATCATCTCGTCCACCAGCTCGTCCACCAGTGCCTGCACGCGCGGGCGGTAGTGCGCCATGCGGCGACCGCCGAACGCGCGGCTGCCCACCCGGCGCACCGCCGCGTGCGCCGCGCCGTCCTGGTTGAGGTCGCGCAGCGGCGGGTGGTCCGGCGGCGGCTGGTGCAGCACCCGGCTGAACCGGGGGTCGGCCAGCACCTGGACGCACCCGGCGTAGTCCAGCACGAGCCAGGCGGGCTCCCCGTCGGGCAGCAGCACCCGGCTCACCGGGTCGGTCTCGATCATGCCGACCAGTTCCGGCGACAGCTCACCGGTGAACGGCTCGAAGGGGTACTGGCGCAGTTCGGGTGCGACGGCCACGGCGGATAACACTGCGCCCGAATCCCCTTTGCGTCAACGGATTCCGCACGACCTCAGCCCGGGGTTACCATGCCGGGTGCGCATTCTCATCTCGACGTGGGGCTGGCGTTCGCACTTCTACTGCCTGGTGCCGCTGGCGTGGGCGTTGCAGGCCGCCGGGCACGAGGTGCTGGTGGCCACCCAGCCGGGGCTGGCGCCGGTGGTGGACGAGGCCGGCCTGGTCGCCGTGCCGCTGGGACCGCACCTGGACTTCGAGGCCGTGTTCACCGACCGGATCGGCAAAGTCGGTGGCAGCACCGGCGACGGCACGCCCGATCCGGACGGTCCGGCGATCACCCCGGACGGCGGTGTGGTCCACATGGCCGACGCCTGGGTGGACGAACTGGTCGCGTTCGGACGGTCCTTCCGGCCGGACCTGGTCCTGTGGGAGCCGTTCAACCTCGCCGCGGCCGTGGCGGCGGCGGTGCTGGACGTGCCCGGCGCGCAGGTCCTGTGGGGGCCCGACCACGGCTCCACGCTGGCGTGGGACCACGACGGCGTCTTCGGTCCGATGGCACGGCGCTTCGGGATCACGCCGTCGGACGTGCGCCTGGCGGGCGGCCTGATGATCGACCCGGTGCCCGCGCCGCTCCAGGTGCCGCTGCCCGTGCCGAGCCTGCCGATGCGCTACCTGCCCTACAACGGCACCCACGTCCTCCCGCCGTGGCTGCACGAACCGCCGAGCCGGCCGCGCGTGTGCGTCACCGGTGGCACGGTCGCCGGGCCGGGACTGTCCGAGCGGGCCGATCTCGCGGACGTCATCCGCGCCGTGGCGGACCTCGGCGCGGACGTGGTCGTCGCCGTGGCCAAGGCCCACCGCGACGCGCTGCCGCCGTTGCCCGACATCGTGCGGGTGGCCGACGCGCCGCTCGCGCTGCGCCTGGCGCTGCCCGGCAGCGCGGCGTTCGTCCAGCACGGCGGTGCGGGCACGATGATGACCGCCCTCGTCCACGGCGTGCCGCAGCTGGTCCTGCCGCAGGTCGGCGACGAGCACTTCAACGCCGAACGCCTGCTGCTGTCCGGCGCGGGCCAGGTGCTGGAGGAGCCCGACGTCGCGTCGGTGCGCGACAGCGTCGCCGCGCTGATGGACGGTGGGCCGTGGCGTGAGGCCGCCGAGCTGCTGCGCGACCGCATCCACGCCATGCCCACGCCCGCCCAGGTGGTCGACCAGCTCGTCGCCTACGCCGAAGGAGGCCGCCCGTGATCCGCTTCCCGCTCCCGCCCGCGCCGTCGCTGCACCACCCGTCGCCGGAGTACGCGCGCCTGCGCGCCGAGGACCCGGTGCCGCGGGTGGAACTGCCCGACGGCACCCTCGCCTACCTCGCGACCCGGCACGCCGACGTCCGCACGGTCTTCAGCGACGCCAGGTTCAGCCGCGCCGCGGCCACCGGGCCGAAGGGGCCGGAGTGGGAGCTGGGGTCGCTGGCCGACGACTCGCTGCTGGGCATGGACCCGCCCCTGCACACCAAGGTCCGCCGCGTGGTCGGCAGCGCGTTCACCGCACGCCGCGTGGAGGACATGCGCGCGACGGTGGCCGGGCTCGTGGACGGCCTGATCGACCGCCTCGAGGAGGCCGGTCCCGGGGCGGACCTGAGCGCGCACGTGTCCGCGCCGCTGCCCATCGCCGTGATCAGCGGGTTGTTCGGCGTGGCCGACGAGGACCAGGACCGGGTCAAGGAGTGGTCGGACGCGCTGGTCGGCGATTGGCAGGCCGACCCCGGCCCGCCGCGCGCCGCGCTGGCCGCGTTCGGGGAGCTGATCGAGAAGCGGCGGGCGAACCCCGGCGACGACCTGATGAGCGCCCTGGTCGCCGCGTGGGACCGGGAGGACTCGCTGTCCGAGCGGGAACTCGTCTCGGTCACCGCCGGGCTGCTCGCCGGCGGCCACGAGTCGACCACCAACCAGATCAACCTGTTCGTCGCCGTGCTGTCCAGCCACCTCGACCAGCTCGCCGCCCTGCGCGGTGACGACCCGCGTGCCGTCGCGGTGGCCGTGGAGGAGCTGACCCGCTACATCCAGCTCGGCGAGAGCGGCATCCTGATGCCCAGGGTCACCATCGAGGACGTCGACCTGGGCGGCGTCCCGGTGCCGGCCGGCTCGGTCGTGCTGCCCGCCGTGGTGTCGGCCAACCGCGACGAGTCGGTGTTCCCGGACGCCGACCGGCTCGACCTGACCCGCTCCCCCAACCCGCACATCGCGTACGGCGCCGGCCCGCACCACTGCATCGGCGCTTCCCTGGCCCGCATGGAGCTTCAGGAGGCGTTGGGCGGCCTGCTGCGCCGGCTGCCCACCCTCAGGCTGGCGGTGCCGGAGTCGGAGCTGCGCCTCAAGCCCGGCCTGGTGGTCAGGAGCTTCCAGGAGCTGCCGGTGACGTGGGACCGATAGCGGGCGCCGTCGGGTCGAACGCGGCCGCCAACGCCACCTCCTCGACCGCGTGGAGCATCGTCTCCACCTGGTCGGTGGTGAGCACGGCCATGTCGAACACCATCTGGAGGTGGATCGTGCCGGGGCGGTCCTCGACGCTGATGAACAGCTGGTCGGGCATCGCGTCGAGGTGGCCGTCCCAGGACAGGAACGTCCGGGGCAGCTCGGCCCGCACCCGCTCCTCGGTGATCGGGTCGCCGTCGGCCAGCAGCTCCTCGGCGTCCGGACGGGTGCTGAACCGCAGGTCGCTGATGCGGCAGGTGACCGCGGCCGGGTGGCCGCGTTCGGCGTCGAGGCGGGCGACCAGGCGGTCGAGCTGGTCGGGGTCGTAGTAGGCGCGCATCCACGCGGCCGTCGCCGCCTGCCGGGTCCGCGCCACCACCTCGTCCACCGTGCCGCCCAAGTCCAGCGACACCACCGAGTTCTGGCTCAGCGTGCCGATCACGTCGGCGAAGCCGGGCCGGAACCGGTTGCTGACGATGACGTTGGTGGTGAGCGGGTCGACGCCGGTGGCGCGGCCGATCGCGATGGCCAGCACGGCCAGCAGCACGCGCGCGGTGTCGGTGCGGGTGCGGCGGGCGATGGCCAGCACCGCCAGGTGGGCGGCGGAGGAGCGGAACCGGCCGTGCCAGTAGCGGTGCCCGAGCCGTCCTTCCGGGTACTTCGGCTCCCCGAACGTCGCGCGCGGCAGGTGCCGGAGCCGTTCCTCCCAGTAGCGCATCGCGCCGTCGCTGGTGCGCCGCGCCTCGGGCGTCTGCTCGCGGCGCGCGAGGTCCAGCGCGGTGACGGCGTCGGGGTCCAACCGGCGGTCGGCCAGCTCGCCGACGCCCAGGCCGGTCATCAGCAGCAGCGTGCCCGTGCCGTCCGCGACGAGGTGGTTGACCGCGAACACCAGGTGCGCCGCCCGGCCGCGGTGCTCCAGCACCGCCAGCCGGACCAGCCACGGGGTGTGGCCGTCGAACGGGGTCATCATCCACTCGAACCAGATCTTGTGGCTGTGCCCCAGTACCTCGGCGGGGTCCACGTCGTCCTCGAAGGCGGTCACCTCGACGTCGATCTCGCCGGACTCCACGACCACCTGGCACGGCTCCCCGTCGTCGCCGACGCCGAGCCTCATCCGCAGCGCGGGGTGGCGGCACATCATGTCGCCCAGCCGGGCCGCCAACCCGTCGACGGTCACGCCCTCGGGCAGCGGGTGCGCGCCGCTGTTGTTGTGCGGCCAGCCGGTCGCGCGCATGTCGCGCATGATCGCCTTCTGGCCCCACGTCAGGGGCGCGGTGCCCGCGCCGGGTCCGGAGAACGTGACGGTGACGCGGCGCTCACGCATCGGCGCGCCCCAGGATCACGCTGACGTTGTGGCCGCCGAAGCCGAACGAGTTGGTCATGACGGTGCGCGCGGGCACGGCGAGGGCCTTGTCCCGGATGTGGTTCAGGTCGAGCGACGGGTCCGGGTCGTCCAGGTTGTGCGTCGGGGGCAGCAGCCCGTGCCGCAGCGCGGCGATGCCGATGGCCGCCTCCACCACGCCGGACGCGCCGAGCATGTGCCCGGTGACCCCCTTGGTCGAGCTCACCGGCGGCATGGCGGCGCCGAACACCGTCGTGATGGCCTTGGCCTCCGCGGCGTCACCGGCTTTGGTGGCGGTGCCGTGCGCGTTGAGGTAGTCGACGTCCGCGGTGGTCAGGCCCGCGTCGCGCAGCGCGATCTCCATGCCGGCCGCGGCGCTGGAGCCGTCCGGGCGTGGCGTGGTGGGGTGGTAGGCGTCGGTCGTCGCGCCCCAGCCCAGCACGTCGGCGTGGACGGACGCGCCGCGGGCCCGCGCGAACCCCGGCCGTTCCAGCACCAGCACGCCCGCGCCCTCGCCGAGCACCAGGCCGTTGCGGCGGCGGTCGAACGGGCGGCTCGCGGTCGTCGGGTCGGGCCAGCCCCTGGCCAGGGCCAGGGCGTTGCCGAAGGCGTCCACGAGGGTCGGGAACAGCGGCGCCTCCGAGCAGCCGCACACCACCACGTCCGCCTCGCCGGCGCGCAGGATGCGCAGCGCCTCCCCGATGGACTGGCCGCCGGCCGCGCAGGCCGTGCCGACCGACGAGGTGTAGCCGCGGACGCCGAACTTGATCGCGGTGCGCGCGGCGGCCATGTTCGGCAGCACGCCGGGCAGCATGAACGGGCTGACGCCCAGCCGTCCCCGCTGCGACCGCCGCACCGCCTGGTCGGCCAGGGTTTCCAGCCCGCCGACGCCCGACACCACGACCGCGACCCGGTAGGGGTCCACGTCACGGCCCACTTCGAGGCCCGCGTCCGCCAACGCGTCTTCGGCAGCCCGCAGCGCCATCACGATCGAGCGGTCCACGAACCGGGCGTCCTTGGCCGGGATCACGCTGTCCGCGGCGATCGGCGGTGCGAACGCCGCGACGTCCACGACGCCGTGCAGCACGTGGTCCTCCGGCGGCGCGGACAGCCCGGAACGGCCCGCGCAGACGGCGTCGAACACCTCGCCCACCGCCGTGCCGACCGGCGTGACGAGCCCGATGCCGGTGACGGCGGCCCGCGCGGTCACGTCGCGGCCGAGGTGCTGATCCGCTGGGCGACAACGGCGCAGAACTCGCCGACGGTCAGGCCGGCGAAGGCCTCGGCCTCGTCGGCCTCGAAGCGCACCCCGTACTCGTCCTCCACCCGCAGGGCGAGTTCGGCCAGGGCCAGCGACTCCAGGTCGGCGCCCGCGGGGCCGAGCACGGTGTCCTCGCCGATCTCGTCGGTGCTGTACTTCATCTCGGCGAGCGACTCCAGCAGGAAGTCGCGGATCTCAGCGGTCATGGTCCACGCGCCCTTTCCCGGCCGGTGATGGGAGATTTTTTGCCCATCGGGTCCTGGCCGTCAAGCAACCGTTCGCCCGAACCGGCGCTATGGACCGCGCTCGCTTCGGGACCGCAGAATGTGCGGCATGGCGACGACCGCGCTGGACCTGGTGACCGGCGTCGGCGCGCCGCCGGTCTCGGCCGCCGTCGTGCCGCCCGGCGGTGGCGCGTTGAGCTACGGCGAGCTGTCCGACCTGGTGGATCAGGTCGGAACAGCGATGCGGCACAACGACAAGGCCCTCGTGCTGTGCGCGGGCGACCGCGACCTGCCCACGGTGCTGGCCTATCTCGCCGCACTGCGGTTGGGCCACACGGTCGCATTCCTTCCCGCGACCACCGAGGTGCTGTCCGCCTACCGGCCGGATTTCGTCGTCCCGGCGCCCGGCGCGCACGACGACCTGACCGCCGCCGGCTACCGGCCGACCGGCGGATCCCCGGTCGGCGCCACGATCTTCCGCCGCGCCTCCGCCGGCCCGCACGCCCCGATCTCCGACGAGACGGCCCTCCTGCTCATGACTTCGGGGACTACGGGCAGCCCGAAGGCGGTCCGGCTCTCCTACTCGGCGATCGCCGACAACTCCCGGGCCATCGTGGACGCCCTGGGCATCACCGCGGCCGAGCGCGCCGCCACCACGTTGCCGATCACCCACGCCTACGGGCTCTCCGTGCTCAACAGCCACCTGATCGCCGGGGCGAGCGTCGTGCTGTCCGACAGCCCGCCGTTGGCGCTCGCGACGTGGGACCGGCTGGCCCGTACCGGCGTGACGTCGTTGGCGGCCGTGCCGACCACCTACGCGGCGTTCGGGCCGTCGCACGTGAACCTCCTGGGGCGCACGGCGATCCGCACGATGACCCAGGCGGGCGCACGGCTGGCCGACGACCTGACCACCCGGCTGGCGCGGATGATGCAACGGCGCGGCGGCCGGTTCTTCACGATGTACGGGCAGACCGAGGCGACGTCCCGGATGGCCGTGCTCGACCCGGCCGACCTGCCCGAGCGCCTCGGTTCGGTCGGCCGGGCCGTGCCCGGCGGCGTCTTCACCATCGCCCCCGGCCCGCCGCACGCCCGGGCCGTCCCGGGCGAGGGCGCGGTGCGCTACCGGGGGCCCGGCGTGATGCTGGGCTACGCGTCCTGCCGGGAGGACCTGGCCCGGGGCGCCGAAGTGGACGTGCTCGACACCGGCGACCTCGGCTACCTGCGTGACGGCTACCTGTACCTGACCGGCCGCACCAAGCGCATCGCCAAGGTGCTCGGCGTCCGCACGAGCCTGGACGACCTGGAGCGTTCGGTGGAACGACCGGGGCACCCCACCGCGGTGCTCGCCGGCGCCGACGACGTGGTCTACCTCGTCGGCGCCGGCGACGCCGCCGTTCACGAGCAGCAGCGACGGCAATTGGCCGATTCGCTCGGCGTGCCGAGCCGGCACGTTGTCCTCCGGCAGGTCGACCGACTACCGCGCACCCCTGGCGGGAAGGTCGACTACCGGGCACTGGCCGAAGTCATCGGGAGGTCCGACGGTGGAGCTGAGCAGTTGGCGTCGACTGTCCGACCGGGGACCTGAACTGGTGCTGTGCCTCGACTTCCCCGGCGGGAGGGCGTCGGCGGGCTTCCCCGACCTGGCGGCCTCGTCGACCGTCGACGCCTCTTTCCTCCAGGTGGGACGGATCGGCGCGGGCCCGCTGGACGAGGCGGTCGCCCGCTGGACGGACGAGGCCCTGGCGGGTGGCGGCACCGTCCGCGCCGTCCTGGGCTACTGCGCCGGCGCGTCGCTGGCCACCTGCGTGGCCGACGCGGTGGCCGAACGGCAACCGGCGCCGAGGGTCCTGCTGTTCGACGCCGCGCGGCCCGGCGCGGGCTCCCTGGCGGGCGAGTTCAGCGGCATCGTCGACGCCTCCGCCGAGCACCTGACCGAGCAGGAGCGGGAGGACGCCCGAACCCTCGCCGACACCCTGGTCGAGGAGCACCCCGACGACCTACCCCGCGTGGCCGACGCCCTGGCCGCGCGCTACGACGACCTGATGCGGTCGGTCGCCACCCGCCTGTCGCTCGACGACTACTTCCGCGGCGAACTGGTCAAGGGCTTCCGCACCTACCTGGACTACCTGCTCCTGGCCGCCGCGGGCCGCTTCGAGCTGAAGGCGGGCGAGCCCCTGTTCGTGCACTCCCGGGACTACCCGCTGCCGGTGGACGGCGACGTCCACCTGACCGTGTTCGACGTGGAGCACGAGGAGCTGCTGCGCGATGACCAGGTCCGCGCCCACGTCACCGCCCACCTGAAAGGAGTGCGGGCATGACCCCGTCCCGGGTGACCGAGCTGCTGCAGTCGTACCCCGGCGTCGACCGGGTCGAGGTGGCGGTCGTGCGCCACGACGGACGTGACGTCGTCGTGGCCGCCGTGCAGCCCACCGAGTACCTGAGCGGCACGGTGCTGCGCAACCACGTCCGGCAGCAGGTGGACGGCCGGGTCGGCGTGCTGGTCGTGGACTCCCTGCCGGTGACCCCCGACGACCTCGCCGCCGCCCTGGTGGACGGCCGCTGCACCCTGTTCGAGGACCCGCGGGACGACGTCGAGCGCCGCGTCGCCGCCATCTGGGCGGAGCAGCTCGACGTGCGCGCCGTGGGCGCCACCGACGACTTCCTGGAGCTGGGCGGCGACTCGCTCTCCGCCCTGGGCATCATCTCCGCCGTCGAGGCCGAGTTCGACCACCCCGTCGACGTCTACGAGTTCATGACCGCGTCCAGCGTGCGCGGCCTGGCGGAAGTCCTCCGACAACGATGAACCTCCCCGTGCGCCGGCGGATCGCCGACATCGCCCACGACGCGCCCGACCGCCCCGCCCTGATCGGCTTCGACGCCGACCTGGCGGAGGTGGCGCTGTCGTGGCGGGAGTTCGCCGACCGCGTGGCGGAGGCCGCGAGCCGGACCACCGGCCCGTACGCCGTCGTGGAGGCCGCCAACACCGTGGACGCGGCCGTCGCCATCGCCGCGGCCCTGGCGGCCGAGGTGCCGGTGTTCCCGCTCGACCCGGCGACACCACCTCCCGAACGAGACGTCCTGCTGTCACAGCTGAAGTCCCGTTTCGGCCAGGAGGACCACGGCGTCGCCTACCTCCTGGCGACCGGAGCGAGCACGGGCATCCCCAAGATCGCCGCCCGCCCGGGCCCGCTGCGCTACGACTCGCGCAGAACACCGTCGTTGGTCATCCGGCAGACGGGGTGGCGCACCGGCCAACGGCACCTGATCGTCGGCCCCCTCTACCACGCCGCGCCGTTCACGTCGTTCGTGGACGCGATCCTCGACGCCAACACCGTTGTGCTGCAACGGTTCTTCGCGCCGCAGTGGACTGTCGACCTGATCCGCGAGCACGGCGTCGAGTGGGCGCAACTGACACCCACGCACATGCGCGAGATCCTCTCGACCGCCCCGGACCCGGCCCACTTCGACAGCCTGCGCGCCGTCCTCCACACCGCCGCCAAGTGCGACGACGCCACCAAACGCGGCTGGCTCGACCTACTGGGCCCCCAGCGGGTCTTCGAGCTGTACGGCGCGACCGAGGGCATCGGCGTGACCCTGGCCCGCGGCGACGAATGGCTGTCCCACCCCGGCACGGTCGGCCGCGGGGTCCTCACCCGGATCCGCATCCAGGACGACACCGGACGCCCGACCCCGCCGGGCACCCCCGGCACCGTCTACCTGCGCACCCCGGACGCGATCACCCGCGCCGACTACCTGGACCACAGGACCGTCCGCACCACCCCGGACGGCTTCGCCACCGTGGGCGACCGCGGCAGGCTCGACGACGACGGCTACCTCTACCTGGAACCGCGCGCGCACGACACGATCAACGTGGGCGGCGAGAAGGTGGACCCCGACGAGGTGGAGGCGGCACTGCGCCACCACCACGCGGTGCTCGACGCGGTGGCGCTGGCCGTCCCCCACGACACCCTCGGCTCGGTGGTGGGCGTGCACGTGGTCCTGCGCCCGGACACGACGGTCCGCCGAGCCGAGTTGGCCGCGCACTGCGGGCGCCTGCTCGCGGGCTACAAGATCCCCAAGCACTTCACCTTCGTCGACCGACTCCCGCGCACGGCGGCCGGAAAGGTCCAGCGCCGGCGCCTGTACCCCGACTCCGAGGGCGGTGCACCACCCCGATGACCACACCCGTCGACACCGACTACCACCGCCCTCGCGACCCGGTCGAGCTGTGGCTGTCCCGCGTCTGGCAGGACGTCCTCGGCTTCGGCGTGGGCATCAGGGAGAACTTCTTCGGCATAGGCGGCAACTCCCTGGACGCGGCCCGCGTGATCAACGCGGTGCTGACCGAACTGGACGTCCGCCTGCCCCTGAACGTCATGACCGAACACCCCACGGTCGAATCGCTCGCCGCGACCCTGCGCGAGCACAACGGTCGCCTGGCAGGCCCTCTGGTGCCCGTCCAGAACGGCGGCGGCATCCCGTTGTTCCTGATCCACCCCGACGACGGCCAGGTGGCCCGCTACGCCCGACTCGCGCAGGACATCGGCGAGGACCACGCGGTGCACGGCCTTCAGGCGCCCGGCCTGTACGGCGACACGGCGCCCGTCGACTCGGTGCCGGCGCTGGCCCGTGCCTACGCCGACGAGATCCGGGCCGCTCACCCGTCCGGCCCCTACGTCTTGGGCGGCGCGGGCGCGGGCGCGGTGATCGCCTTCGAAGTCGCCGCCCTGCTTCCGGACGTGCGCCTGATCGCCGACCTCGACCCCGGCCTGGTCGAGGCGGGAACCCCCGACATCGCCGACCCGGAGCAGGCGCTGGCGGGCTGGAAGGCACGCGACCTGGTCCCGTCCGACACGACACCGGAGTTCGTGGCGCGGGTGACGCGAGTGCGCGAGGCGTTGGTCGTGGCCGTCGCCGCTTGGCGGCCGTCGCCGTCGACCGCTCCGGTCGACGTCTTCGGCGAGACGGCGAACACCTGGCCCGACGACGTCACCGTCCGCCGACACCGGGCGGCCGACCTGACGGCGGCGCTGCGAACGGCACTGCGGTGAACGCGCCCACCCAGCCCCGGAAACGACGGGTGCGCCTGACCGCCGTGCGCACGGAGGCGGTCGGGTTCGCCGGCCTGAGCCACCGCGAAGGACCGCTGACCCTCGGGCAGCTGAACATCGTGCGCTGGCTGATCCGGACCCCGGACCACTTCCACGCCACCCTGGCCGTGGACATGCCGGTGCCCCCGGGTGCTCACGTGCCGGACGTGACCGCCGCCCTGGCCGTCCTGGTGGCCCGCCACGAGGGCCTGCGCACCTCGTACTCGGGCCGTGAGGACCCCCGTCAGACCGTGGCGGCGTCCGGGGCGGTCCCGGTGGTCGTCTGCTCCCTGGGCGAAGGCACGTGGGACGAATCCGACCAGCCCGCGGCGTCGTCGGCGCTCCTTCGCTGGCTCCAGGACACCCCGGACGGCACGCGGCCCGCGGTGCGCCTGGTGGTGGCGGTGGCCCCGGAGCGGGACGACCTGGTGGTGGCCTGCGCCGCCGAGTTCTCCCACCTGGCCGTGGACCGGGCGGCGATCGAGGTGCTCAAGCACGAGTTCCGGGAACTCATCGCCACCCCGTCCCTCCGCGAGGTCGGCCCACCGCGTCGCCAACCGCTGGACCAGGCGGAGATCGAGGCCACCCCGCTGGAACAACGCCGGGCACGGGCGGCGCTCGCCTACCTCGACTCGATGTCCCGCCGCACCCCCCGCACGCTCTACCTGCTCCCCGGCGCCCGCGCCACCGGCGAGTCGCTGGCGGTGGAGATGTCGTCCCCGGCGGTGGGGCGGGCGCTGCGCCGGATCGCCGCCCGCACCAGGACGAGCCGCTCCAGCGTCGTCCTGGCGGCGATCAGCGCCATCCTGTCCCACCGCACCGGCCACCGGGAGCTGATCCTGCCCCTGCTGTCGGGCAACCGCTTCGACCGCGCCCTGACCGGGTACGTGGGCACCCTGGCCCAGGGCTGCCTGGCCGCCGTGGACGTGGCGGACCACGACTTCGACGCCTTGGTCAAGCACACCTGGACGGCCGTCCTGGAGTCCAGCAGGCACGGCCGTTACGACGCCGCGGCCCGGGCGGCGTCGGACGGGCGGATCGAGCACGAACGCGGCCTGGTGTTCGACTACGACCCGCTGTTCAACAGCACGGTGCCGGAGTCGTGGTTCGGCCCCAACACCCCCTTCACCCGCCAAGCCCCCGCACCTCCCACCCTCGACGAGACGACGATCCGCTGGCGCCCGACCCCTCGCAACGGCACCCCGCTGCGCTTCGGCCTGACCAGCGTCGAGCCCCACCTGGTCCTGGACGTCTGGACCGCCGACACCGGCCTGGTTCCTCGGGAGGAGGTCGAGTCCCTGCTCGCGGCGGTCGAGCGCCTGCTCCTCGCCGCGGCCCACGGGGACCTGACCCCCGCGCGGCAGCGGGAAGCGATAGCCCTGCCGCCCATCACCCGCCCCGACAACTGGCACTTCGTGGACAACTGCTGGGTGGACCTGACCGAGGTACAGGCACTGCTGGACGACGCACTGGCACCGTCCACCAGCCGAATCCTGCCCGCCGAGAACGGCACACCCCTGGTGGCCCACCTGACCGCCACCCCCGAGATCCGCACACCGGAAGACGCCCACACCCGTTGCATGGCCGCGCTCCCCCGCTACCCCGCGGCCCTGACGCCACGCCGCTACGTGCTCCACGGGTCCGCTCTCACCGAGCCACCGCTGACCTCCGGCACCGGCCGCTGACACCGCCCTGCCGTTGAGCGAACACCGGTCGTAGCGAGCGCCGACACGCTGGTGCGTCTCCTCGAGTAGGGAAAAAGCGGCGCTGGTCAACCCCGCGTTCCGAGCCGCACCGGGTGATGTGGCTGCCCGGCGGGGTGAACCGTGGCCCGGCCGGTGGCGCGGTGGGCTGCGGCGGAGGTAGGCACAGGTGGTGTGGCGGGGAACCGTGGCCACCGTTGACGTGTCGCCTACACGAGGATGGACGATGTCCGCACCGACGCTGAACCACCTGGCTACCGGCTACGACGCCCGTCAGGCGTACTGCCTCGCGAAGGCCGCCGAACTGGCCTACGGGGGCCGGGCCGAGATCGAGGCCACGGCCGGTGAGTGGGGGTTCGACCGCGTACGTCACCACCACTCGACGTTCAAGCCGCCGTTCGCGATCAGCGACACCCAGGCGTACACGATGGCGAGCCCGACGATGATCGTGACCGCGTTCCGCGGCACCGAGCCGCTGCAGCTGCGGGACTGGTTCTCCGACACGACCATCCCACCGTGGCCCGGACCGGCGAAAACCGGCCTGGTCCACTATGGATTCGCCGCGGCGTTGCGGGCGGTGATCCCGTCCGTGGTCGCGTCCGTCGAGGAGTTGCGCGACGGTGAGCAGACGGTGTGGTTCACCGGGCACAGCCTCGGCGGGGCGCTGGCGATGCTGGCCGCGGCGTGGCTGCACTTCGAGGAGCCGGCGCTCTCGGCGCACGGCGTCTACACCTTCGGGCAGCCCCGCACGTGCAACAACGTCCTGGTCAAGGCCTACGACCGGGCGCTGGCCGGGCGCACGTTCCGGGTGGTCAACAACAACGACATCGTCGCGCAGGTCCCGCCCGGGCCCGTGTTCCGGCACGTCGCGGCGCTGCGCTACATCGACTCCGCCGGCAAGGTCCGCGACTCCATGCCCCGGGTGTCCAAGCTGCTCGACCGCGCCAGGGGTCTGACCGCCGACCTGCTCGCCCCGGCCGCCGACGGGATGCGCGACCACCTCATGAAGGCGTACGTGGCCGCCCTGGAGAAGAACCTCCCCTGAGAACTCCGCACAGGCCCTTGACACAGTGCACCCCTTTCAGGGGCATGACACCCGATAGGTGGTAACCGCTCGCGGGGACTCGACTCGCTGCGGTACCTGTTGCCTGCTGGGGCGGCGGCCCGGCCCGTGCGCGAACTGACCACCCATCCCCGAGAACGAAGGAAGAGCCGTGCTACGACCGAACGCCCACTACCCCACCACCCGACCGCTGTGACGGCCCGCTCCGAGGACTCCGCCCTGCGCGACGGCGACCGGGCCGCGTTGGGCTTCGCCGGCGCGATCAACGCTCGGCTGCGCGAGGTGTTGTGCACCCTGGCCCGCCGCGGCGTCGCGATCCGGCAGGACGACCCGCGCCGTGCCCAGCAGATCCTCGACGCCCTGGCGCCCTGGCCGTTCTACAAGGGCGGCCAGTTCCTGTTCGACCTGCTCGAATGGGAGGACTTCATGCTCGACGGCGAGCCGCCGCCGATCGTGTCCCGCGGCACCTTCGGCGTGCTGCTGGACGCGCCGGTGCGCTGGGTGGACGCCACCGTCGCCGCGATCGACACCCACGCGCCGCGCCCGCTCCGGCAGATCATCGCCCTCCCGCAGGTCCGGTGGATGACCGACACCGCGCAGTCGACCCTGCACGGAGTGGTGCGCGGCCTGACCGGGCTGCTCGCCCCGCCGAGCGCACCCGACACCGACGACGACGCGCTGCCGCCCTTGGAAAGCGGCTTCTACCTCTACGGGGACGTCGTGCTCGGCCTGTTCGACCTCGTCGGCGGACGCCTGCCCCGCGTGGTCGAACCCGTGGATCCCACTGCGGGAGCAGGGGGCGCGCCCTCGATCGCGGTTTTCCCGATCGAGGAGACGTTCCGGGTCGCCCAGGCCGACGAGCTGGAGCACGACTGGACGTTGCGTGGCGACGCCACCCTGGCGGGTGACGACGGCCTGCAACTGACCCCTGCCGCGCCGCAGAAGGCGGGAACGGCGTTGCTCAACGTCCCGTTCCCCTCCACGGCCGGTGTCGCGGTCGACTTCGACTTCTTTTGCGCGGGCGGGAACGGCGACGGTTTCGCGGTCTTCCTCATCGACGGCGCACACGACACCGACGTCGGCGGCTACGGCGCCGGTCTCGGGTACAGCCGCGGTCCCGACGGCAAGGGCGACGGCGTCACCAAGGGATGGCTCGGCCTGGGCTTCGACAAGTGCGGCAACTTCTCCGGCAGCTCGGCCGGGCCGTGCACCGAGGACGTCGGCAAGCCGAACCACATCGTGCTGCGCGGCTCCGGTGACCGCGCCGACGGGTTCGCCTACATCACCGGCGCCCCCGCCCCCGGCGGGTTGGACGCGGTCTGGGCGGACCGGGCGCACGTCCAGGTGCTGATCGTCGACGCCGTGGTGACCGTGCACGTCACCCGTGGCGACGTGACCACGACCGTGATCGACGGTGTCGACCTCAAGCTCGCCCCGGGGCAGGCCCCGATGCCGGAGACGTTCAAGCTCGGCCTGTCCGCGAGCACCGGCGGGGAGATCTCCCGGCACTGCCTGCGCAACCTCGTCGTCGCCCTGCCCGCCGCCCTGCCGCTGACCGTCGACGGCGCCGTCGAGGCCCCGGCCGGCAGCGAGATCAGCTTCACCGCCACCGTCCGCAACGACGGCCCGAACGACGTCCCCGACGCCGTGGTGACCGGCACGATCGACCCGGCGCTGTCCGACGTGGGCATCGCGGTCTCCGGTACCGCCGGCGGCGCGTCGGCCACGGGTGCGGGCAGCGCCGACGACGGCACATTCCGGCAACCGCTCGACCTGCCGGTCGGCGGCGCCGCGACGATCACCGTCACCGGCGTCGTCGACCGCGCGGCCACCGGCGAGGTCACCTGCTCGGCCAAGGTCGAGTCGGAGACGTACAGCAACACCTCGCCGAACGCCTCCGACTCGCACCGCACCCGGCTGACCGAGCACGTCCCGAAGGACGACCTGAAGGTCTGCCAGCACGCGGCGGTCTCGGTCGCGCCCGGCGCCGAGGGGCACATCGCGATCAGCGTCGAGAACCCGGACGACCACCCGATCGACCTGGCGAAGGCCGACCTGGTCTTCGACGCGCCCACCGGGTTCGAGTGGACCGGCACGATCATGTTCACCTACTACAACGTCGGCGGGCAGAGCCAGGGCAGCGGCGAGACGACGCTGACGCCGTCCCTGGAGAACGGCGACCGGCGGCTGCGGCTGACCGGGCTCCAGGAGTTCCGGGCCGACCAGGGCTACGTGCTCACCTACACCCTGGGCATCAGGGCGAAGGCGGACACCGAGCCCGGCCGGTACACCGACGGCAAGGCCGTCGTCGCCGACTCACGACCGCTGCGCCTGACTGCCACCGTGCCGGACACCGCGGAGCCGCAGACCTTCACCAACAACGACACCGCGCTGCCCGTCGTCCAACCCGCCCTGCTGGAGGTCAAGCAGGGCGAAACCGGGTTCATGGCCGTCACCGTCGGCTTCGAGCAGGACACCGGTCAAGCCCTGGACAGCCTCGCCCAGCAGTTCACCGCGCCGTCCGGGTTCCGCTGGAGCGGCTTCGTCTCGTACTCCTACTACACCGGCGGCCGGAACACCCAAGGCAGCCAGGGCGACCTCCAGCACAAGATCACCAGGAACGGCGCCGTCCTGAAGATCACCGGCATACCGCCGCTCAAGGCGTCCAAGGGGTTGTACCTGACCTACGTCCTCGGCCTCACCGCGAACGAGAACGCCACGCCGGGACTGCACGGCAACGGCAAGGCCAAGATCGGCACCGCCCGCGAGCTGGCCCTGCACGCCAAGGTGATGGACAAGGACGAACCTTCCCGCTGCAACCGCTGAGCAGTCCAAGCCCGGCACCGCGGAGTCTGTGCCGCACGTCGTCCGGACACGAGACCATGGAGGACCTGATGTTGAACCTGTTGCCCAAGATCGGTGTCGAGATCCCGTGCAGTTGCCTGGCCGTCAACACCCCGATGACCATCGGCACCAGCCTGTTCACCCTCGACTTCAAGGGCGGCATCAAGATCCGGGTCGAGATCAACCCCAATGAACCGCTCAACTCGGTGCGGCTGCGCGTGGTCGGGCACAAGGTCAGCGCGGAACTGCCCGCGGACGACAGCCTCGGCGGCTCGAAGCCCACCACGATCACGATCGAGCAGAACGACATGGACATCGACGCTAAGAGCGTGCTGCGACTGATCTCGAAGTTCCCGCCGAAGTTCGAGCAGCTCATGGTGCTGAGCTTCACGATGACCATCGACAACCCCGGAGCCGTGCTGCAGAACGCGGGGATCCAGGCGACCGTTCCCGACGAGCCGCTGGTGCTGTCCACCAAGAACCCGGTGCAGTTGACCAGCAAGCTCACGAAGTTCCCGCCGAAGGGCGACCTCTACAAGCTGACGGATCCGATCGAGCTGGTGCTGCCGGACAACCCGGACACCACGATCGTGCGGATCGACCAGTTCCCGGTGAACGTCGGCAAGCTCTGACCTGTCCGGCGGCGCTGTCCTGCCGAGCGGAGGTCCGTGTCACACGGACTCGGGCAGCGCGGCCGGACGTTCGACGGTGATCCGTTGTCGCGGCGCCGCCGGAACCGTCCGCGGTGGGCGGACGGCGGTGGCCGCGAGCACGGCCCCGCGCAGCACGCACACGATCACCAAGGCGAAGAACAAGCCGAACACCACGTGGAACTGCACCAGCACGCCGTACACCGCGGCCGTCGCCAGTCCGAACAGGACCTGGTTGCGCGGCCGGACGGGCGTCGTGCCGGGATCGGTGATCATGTAGTTGGTGAACAGGATGAACGCCGTTCCGCTCAGCGGCAGCAAAGCGCTGACCAGCGAGATGTCCGTGACGCCCCAACGCAGCACCGCCTGGGCGACGAACCCGCCCACCCAGCCGAGGATCAGCGGCAGCTTGCCGGTCAGCCGCGCGTTCACCGTGGTCCCGGCCACCAGCAGCAGGGCCGGGACGACCGCGCCCCACCACCCGGTGACCCCTTCGGTGAACTCGTACGGTGGCGCGATCCCGACCCACGGGAAGGCGAGCAGCACCACGACGATGCCGAAGTTGCTCGGGTTGAGCACGTGCCGTGAGCGTCCACCGACAGGCACCCGGATCACGTACTTGCTCGCGACCCCGACCACCGTGGCGAGCACCGTGGGCAGCAAATTGTCGTTGGCGTACAACAACATCGCGCACGCCATGCCCGTGATGTAGGCCGGCAGCAGGAAGTCCACCACCGCGCCCGGCCGACCGAGCCATCGCGGGCGGCGGCGCTCCGCCGTCGCCTCCACCGAGTCCAGCACGACTTCCGTGACGAGCCCGGCGAGGACCGCGATCACCGGGGTCAGGTACGCCTGCTCGAAGCCGAGCACGGTGTGCCCGAGCACCGTCAGCGCGGTGATGGACAGCCCGAACCGGCGCAGGGCCGCGGAACGGCGATCACGGCCGGTCTTGGTCACTTGTCCTCCCGCACACTGCCGTCGGGTTCCAACCGGAGCACGTGCCAGCCGGGCGACAGGGAGACCGCACCGGTGTGCCGGCGCCCGCACCCGTCCCGCCACGCCAGCCGGACCGGCACCGTGGCGGCCGGGTTCGCACCGAGACCGAAGTGCAGGTCCGCGGCGTTCACCCCGTTGTGGCCGTTGGCCGGGTAGAGCTGCGCCACCCTGGCGCCGCCGTCCGCGGTGACCACCTCGGCCTCCGCGCCGATCGCCGGCCTCGTCGGCCCGCCCGCGCCCGCGACGCACCGGCCGTCACCGGTCGGCAGGCGCAGCCGCAGGCCGAGGAAGCTCCCCGCCGGGGACGTGTTCCGGTACAGGGTCGACGGCGCCCACTGGTTGGCGACCACGAAGTCCAGCCGGCCGTCCGAGTCGACGTCCCCGACCGCGAACGCCCGGCTGACCGCGGCGCTGTCCACGCCGACCCGATCGGCCACGTCCACGAACCGGCCGTCCTGTCCGCGCACGAAGAACGTGTTGCGATCGTGCCCGGACAGGTCGACGCCCTCGGTGAACGTCGGCCACAGCTCGGGGTGGCCGACCACCAGGTCGTTGGACATGGCGAGCTCCTGCAGCTGCGCCCAGCCGTTCTCGGCGCCCGCCACGAACCCGGTCGCGTGCATGACCTCGTCCGCCCCGGCGTTGTCGAAGTCGGCGGCCTTGACGTCCCACGACCAGCCCGACCGGGACAGGCCCAGATCCTCGCTGACGTCGTCGTAGGGCGCCACCCCGTGCCGCAGCCGTTCGGCCATGGCGGTCCGGCCGGCGGTGGCGGCGAAGGCGAAGTTGCTCTCGTGCAGGGCGTACGGCTCGGTGATGTTGCTGACCAGGATGGCCGGCACCCCCGTGCCGAGCAGGTCGGCGAACGCCACCCCCATGCCCTTGAACGAGTCGTGGCCCAGCACCTTCGACTTCGGCGTGGTGGCGTGCCGGACGCCGACGGCCGGGGTGAACGCGAGGTGCCCCGGCGCGGACCCGTTGACCAGCAACCGGTCCGGCCCGAAGTCGTTGGCCACGTACAGCTCCGGCAGCCCATCCCCGTCGAGGTCCTGGGCGGCGAGCGCGAGCGCCCACCCGGTCCGGTCCGCCGGCGCGAACGCGTCGGGTGCCTCGGTGAAGCGCCCTTCGCCGGCGGACCGGAACAGGCGCAGCGTGCCCCCGTTGGCCGCGTGCGAGAGCGAGTCGCTCATGACGGGCTCCGGGGAACCGGCGGTCGGGTCGAGCACCCGGACGCCGTCCGGGAAGTAGTTGCCGAACACCAGGTCGAGCCGGCCGTCACCGTCGAAGTCGCCCGTGGTGGCGGCGTTGGTGTTCCACACCTGCCAAGGGCTCACCAGCTCACGCGCGGTGAACGCGGCGGCCGACGGCGCCACGCCGGGGGTGCGCCGGAACAGCACGGGCGAGCGGCCCCAGTAGTGGACGACCACGTCCTGCCAGCCGTCCTCGTCGAGATCGGTCGGCAGGCAGCCCATCGGCGCCGCGTGCGGCGGCAGCTCGAGGCCGCCGGGTACGAGCGGGAACGGCCGGTAGCGCGCGCCGGTCGTGGGCGCCGGCGCGACGCTCACCGTGTCCGTCCGCGGATCGACCAGGCACAGGTCGTGCGAGACGGCGCCGCCGTCCACGGCGAACAGGCCGGCTCCCGCGCCGAGGGAGGAGATCCAGGACCTGATGCGCTCGTAGTCGGGCGCGACGGGACGCACGCGCCGGGCACCGGGTTGGTCGGCGGGGCTGACCGGGTGGCCGGTGAACGAGAACCGCTGGGCGAGCGCGTCGCGTTCCGCGGCCGACGGCTGGGGCCCGGCGGTCGCGGCGAACACCGCGGCACAGCCGAGCAACGCGACCACCCGGGCGGCGTGCCGGCGCAGGAACGCCCTCACGTCTCCTGCCTCATCGCGATGCTCCGCCGCGCACCAGCGCGCGCTCGAACAACGCGGCGACCAGCAGCGGCTTCGCCTCCCGTTGGAAGTCGACCTCCGGGTGGAACTCGCGCACGGTGCCTTCCAGGACCAGCAGCGACAGGATCGGGAACACGAACTGCGGGTCGGCGTAGAAACCGTGCCGCCGCTGCACGTCGAAGAGCGTGGTGGCGAACGAGATGAGGTCGAACTCCTCCGCCCGCCGGCCGGCGCTCGCCGCCACCAGGGCCGCCAACTCGGCGCGGAAGCCGTCCGGGTCCGCACCTGGCACCGTCGTGGCCGTCGAGGCCACGATGTCCGCGCACGCCGGCCCGTCACCGCGACCCATGCAGTAGAAGAACGCCGCGAACTTCTCCCGCGCCGAGTCCGACAGCCGCACGGTGAACCCGGCGTCCAGGATCACGATCGAGCCGTCCTCCCGGAAGTACAGGTTCCCGGGGTGCAGGTCGCAGTGGACCACGCCGTCGAGGAACAACATCCGGTACACCGCACGCAGCGCGGTCACCACAGCACGTTGCCGGTCCGCCACCGAGAGCTGATCAGGCCGGAAGCGGACCAGGTCGCCGACGAAGTCCATCACCAGCCTGTCCGGTGTGGACAGCTCGCGGTCGACCGCCGGCACGGTCACCCCGGGCACGTCGGCCATGGTCCTCCGGAAGCCGTCCAGCAGCTCGGCCTCGCGGGTGAGGTCGAGCTGCGCCCGGATGCCTTCGGTGAGCTGCCGGGCGATCTCGACGACCGGTGCGCCGCGCAGCACGCGCAGCCGGGCCAGCACCCCGGCGACGCTCTCCAGCACGGCCAGGTCCAGCGGCAACGACCGCACTACCTCCGGCCGACGGACCTTGACGGCGATGTCCCGGCCGCCGGCGACCCGAACGCGGTAGACGCAGGCGATGCTGCCCGACCCGACCAGCGTCGCAGGCGTTCCGGCCAACCCCCGCAGTGCCGCGAACGAGGACGCCGGTTCCGGGCGCACCTGGTCGTGGAGCCGGGCCAGCGCACGGCAGACGTTCGGCGGCAGCAGGTCCGCCCGCGTGCTCAGCAACTGCGCCGCCTTCACGAACGCGGCGCCGAGCTCGACCACCGTGCCCGCCAGCCACGACTCCAGCACGGGCCCGGCCCGGCCCCCGCGCAGCCGGCCGGTCGCCGCCAAGCAGGCCAACAACACCGAGCGCCTACCAAGAACCGCCAGAACCCGTGCGAACCGAAGGATCACCGCGCCCCGGCTGACATTCCCGACGGCCATCCACACGAGCGCCTCCGAATCACACGGGCACGACATCGCGTCGAGACGCTAGCAGCGACCAACCACACCGGCCGACGCACAATCAACCAACGGGAAACACCCGCTTGAGCGAATGCTCTGCCATCAATACGAGTGAAGAAGGTCAACCCCGCAGACCCAGCGTCAACGCCGAACTCCGCGAGGTCGACAATCGGTCAGCCCTGACCGCCCGGACGGCACCGATCGCCGGACCGGAAATGTCTCCGACTACGGTGCGCACACACCACTTTCGAGCAATCGTGAATCCAACGTCACCGCGGGTCGGGCGTCCGTTCGAAGCACGTCTCCAGCACCACGATGGCATTCGTGCCGGACACGCCGGCGATGTCGTGCACGTCCTTCAGCACCGCCTGCAACGCGCGCGTATCGGCCGTGCGCACCTTGAGCAGCAGCGACGCCGTCCCCGCCACGATGTGCGCCTCCTCCACCGCGGGCAGGGCGCGCAGCGCGTCGGCCGTCTCCGGCGAGCCGACCCACGCCGAGGAGTCGACCAGCACGAACGCCAGCACGGCCAACCCGAGCGCGACCGGGTCGATCTCCACGGTCGTCCGTCTGATCACCCCCCGCTCGCGCAGCTTGCGCACCCGCTCGTGCGCCGCCGCCGCCGACAGCCCGACTCGCGCGCCCAGCACGGCGTACGACTGCGCGGCATCGTCCCGCAGGGCCGCCAGCACGGCCCGATCGGTGTCGTCCATCTCCCACCTCCACCTGACGTCATCAAGCAGTATAGGCTGCAAACCAGATGAGATTCGGAGCGCAAGGGGAAACCATGGACGTCATCCCGACCACGGTGGAATCGTTCGACGACCGGCTGCTGCTGTTCGGCGACGACCTGCTGGAACGCCTGGCGACCGGGTGCAAGTGGACCGAGGGCCCTGCCTACGTCCCCGCCGGCCGGTACCTGCTGTTCAGCGACATCCCCAACGACCGCGTCCTGCGCTGGGACGAGACCACCGGCCACGTCGGGGTGTTCCGCTCACCCGCCGGCTACGCCAACGGCCGCACCCTCGACGCGCAGGGCCGCGTGGTCACCTGCGAGCAGGGCGAGCGCCGGGTCGTGCGCACCGAGCACGACGGCTCGACGACGGTCATCGCCGACCGCTTCGACGGCAAGCGGTTCAACAGTCCCAACGACGTCGTGGTCGCGGCCGACGGCGGCGTGTGGTTCACCGATCCGCCCTACGGCATCCTCAGCGACTACGAGGGCGTGCGCGCGGAGTCCGAGATCGGGGCCTGCCACGTCTACCGCGCCGACCCCGTGACGGGCGCGGTCGAGGTCGTCGCGGACGACTTCGTGCGCCCGAACGGCCTCGCGTTCTCCCCCGACGGCACCCGGCTCTACGTCGTGGACACGCGCCGCAACCACATCCGGGGCTTCGACGTGGACGGCGCGCGGCTGCACGGCGGCGACGAGGTGGCCCGCTGCACGAACGGCCAGTTCGACGGCATCCGCCTGGACGAGGAGGGCCGGATCTGGGCCGCCGCCGGGGACGGCGTCCACTGCCTCCACCCCGACGGCACGCTGCTGGGCCGGATCGGCGTGCCCGAGGTGGTGTCGAACGTGTGCTTCGGCGGCCCCAAGCGGAACCGCCTGTTCATCACCGCCACCACCTCGGTCTACACGCTGCTGTTCAACGTCAACGGCACCCGGCCGCCCTACTCGGTCGCCCAGGAATCACCCGGCGCGAACTTGCCCGCCTAGGACGCGGTGACCAAGCGGGTCCACAGTGGACCGTTGACGGCGAATGCACGCGTGGGCCGGAAAATTCCTGCCATTGAAGGAAATTCACGTCGCCGGCCACCACGGTTCGGCAGCTGTTGCGGAGTGGTTCACGAACGACACCGCCCGGAGTTCACGTCCGCCCGCTTCCCTGACCGGACACGTCGAGCGGGGCGACAGGTGCCGCCACCGGGGCGCTGCCCACCTCCCTCGACGGGAAGGAGCAGTGGTGGAACGTCGTACCTTCCTGCGCGCCGCCGTCGCCGGCGGCGGGTCGATGGCCTTCGGTTTCACGCTCTGGAGCGAGGCGCTGGCCTACCCGGCGAAGACCGGGACCAGCCCCTACGGCAGCCTCCAGGCCGCCGACGCCAACGGCATCCAGCTGCCGTCCGGGTTCACCAGCCGGGTGATCGCCCGCTCCACCCAGACCGTGCCCGGCACGGGCTACACCTGGCACAGCGCCCCGGACGGCGGCGCCTGCTTCGCCGACGGCACGGGGTGGGTCTACGTGTCCAACGCCGAGATGGGCAGCGGCGCGGGCGGCGCGAGCGCGGTGCGGTTCGACTCCAGCGGCGCCGTGACCGGCGCCTACAGCGTGTTGTCCGGGACGACCCGCAACTGCGCCGGCGGCGACACCCCGTGGAACACCTGGCTGTCCTGCGAGGAGGTCGACCTCGGCTACGTCTACGAGACGTTCCCGTTCGGCGGCCGGGCGGCGGTCCGGCGGTCGGCGATGGGCCGGTTCAAGCACGAGGCGGCGGCGTGCGACCCGGACCGCAAGGTGATCTACCTGACCGAGGACGAGACGGACGGCTGCTTCTACCGCTTCGTCCCCACCACCTGGGGTGACCTCTCGTCGGGCACCCTCCAGGTGCTCAAGGAGGTCGGCGGCGCGCTCTCCTGGGCCGCCGTGCCCGACCCCGACGGCAGCCCCACCCGCACCCGCAGGCAGGTCTCCGGCGCCAAGGTGTTCAACGGCGGCGAAGGCGCCTACTACCGCAACGGCACGTGCTTCTTCACCACCAAGGGCGACAACCGCGTCTGGGCCTACAACGCCGTGAACAACACCATCGCCATCGCCTACGACGACAACCTCACCGGCAACCCGCCGCTGACCGGCGTCGACAACATCACCGGCGCGACGGTCGGCGACCTCTACGTCGCCGAGGACGGCGGCAACATGGAGATCTGCGTCATCACGCCCGACGACGTCGTCGCCCCGTTCCTCCGCGTCACCAACCAGAGCTCCTCCGAGCTGTGCGGCGTCGCGTTCAACCCCGCCGGCAACCGCCTCTACTTCTCCTCCCAGCGCGGCACCAGCGGCTCCAGCAGCGGCGGCATCACCTACGAGGTCACCGGCCCGTTCCGCACCTCCCTGTAACGGCACCCGCGCCTTCCCGTCGCCGGTCGGCCGAGCCGACCGGCGACGGGTCCCCCAATGGTTCAACCACTGTGCGCGAGTTGTTCCCGCGCACGTCGGCGCCGTGGCACGCGGCCTGACGAGGCTTCTCGCCACCCCACCGGCAGAGAGGCACCTTCATGGCGGAGAACCGAGTCGGACGGCGCGCACTGCTCCAGGCCGCGGTCGCGGTGCCCGCGACCGCGATAGCGCCGGCGGTGCTCGCCCCCGTCGCCCACGGTGACGAGGGCAGGGCCGGCCGACCGGACACCGCCGACCCCCGCTTCACCATCGCGGTGCTGCCCGACACCCAGTACCTGCTCGACGAGGGCGGCTCGGACCCCGAGCCGGTGCGGGTGGCGTTGCGCGAGGTGGCGCGCCGCCGTGACGCCAACGTGGTGTTCCTGACCCACCTGGGCGACGTGACCGAGCACGGCACGGAGACCGAGGTGCGGCTGGCCGACTCGGTGTTCACCGACGGCGTCCCCTACAGCGTGCTGGCGGGCAACCACGACGTGCCGGGCAACACCGACGACCGGCGCGGGCCGACGCCGTTCTCCAGGGTGTTCGGGCCGGAGCGGTTCCGCCGCATGCCGACCTTCGGCGGGTTCGCCCCGGACGGCTACAACAGCTACCACGTGGTCCGCGCCGGCGGGCGGCGGTGGCTGGTGCTCGCGCTGGACTGGCGGGTGTCGGACCAGGGGATCCGGTGGGCGCAGGGCGTGCTGGACCAGCACCGGTCACTGCCCGCCGTCCTCACCACGCACGACCTCGTCGCAGGCAGCCCGGACGCCGAGCTCTCCGCGCACGGCAGGCACCTGTGGGACAACCTGATCCGCCGCAACGACCAGATCTTCCTCACCCTCAACGGGCACTACTGGCCGTCGGGCCGCACCACCCTGGTCAACGACCACGGCCACGCCGTGCACCTGCACCTGACCAACTACCAGGACCGCTACTACGGCGGCGCCGGCATGGTCCGCTTCTACACGTTCGACCTGGCGCGCGACGTCATCGACGTGGAGACGTTCTCGCCGTGGCTGCTGCACCGGGACGGCGACACGCTGCCGGAGAACGAGACCGCGCGGCTGACCGGCGCTGCCGACCGGTTCACGGTGGAGATCGACTTCCGGGAGCGGTTCGCGGGCTTCGCGCCGCCCGTCGTGCCGCCGGCGCGTCCGGCGAGCGCCGTCGTCACCCGTGACACGGTGGCGTACTGGCGGTTCGACGCGGCCGGGTTCCCGGTGGCGGACGGTCCCGTGCCGGCGGGCGCGGTGGCGCGGGACCTCACCGGCCGGGGCAACGACCTCACCGTCACGCGCCTGCACGGGAGCGGCCCGGACGTGCTGACCTGGTCGGCCGAGCACCACGACGGCCAGCCCGCGCACGCGAGCCTGCGCTTCGACGGCGGCCAGCGCCCCGACCGCGGCGCGGTGCTGCGCACGTCCGACACCGCGCCGCTCAACGCCCTGAAGTTCGAGGCCGGCTACACCATCGAGACGTTCTTCAAGCTGCCCGACCCGCTCGTCGGCGACCACGCGTGGATGGGCCTGCTCAGCTGGGAAGGCCGCGCCGGCGACGCCGGCAAGAGCAGCGGCTGGTCCGACGACGAGCCGACGTGCAGCCTCAACCTGTCCGGCGAGCGGTTCCTGCAGTTCGTGGTCTACCCGGTGCCCGTCGACGCCGACCCCACCTCCTGGAGCCACGCCGTGCCGGTCGGGCGGTGGACGCACGTCGCCGTGGTCAACGACGGCCGCCGCACCACGATGTACGTCGACGGCGCGAAGATCGCCCGCAACGCGGCCGAGGAGTCGCGCGGGATCTCCACGCTGGGCAGGCCGTTCGCGCTGGGCGGCACCCAGTTCGCGCTGCGCTACGGCCAAGGCTTCCACGGCTGGATCGGCGACACGCGGATCACCGCGAAGGGCCTGCGCCCCGACCAGTTCCTGACCGCCGTGCGGTGACCGTCATCGCCCCAACGAGGCGCGGAGTCCGCGCGTCGAACGCGGAGATCGCCGCCGAGCCGTTCCTCGGCACCGGCACGGTGAAGGCGCACCTGAGCCGGCTGGGCTGCGCGAACCCGGTGCAGGCGGCGATCGTCGCGCACGAAGCCGGGCTGCCCGCCCCACCCCCAGCAGTGACCCGCACCGCTGCCGGCCCACCGGTGCACCCAGGCGTCAGGCGAGGCCGAGCATCCGGGTGCACCGGTGGACGACGTCGGCGTCACCGTCCACCTTCAGCTCACCCGTGACGATCGCGTCGAACGGGGTCAGCAGGCGGGCGCCGATCTTGACGAAGGTGTCCGCCGCACACGTGATCGTCAGGTCCGGCTCGGCCGCGGAGGCGTGGACGAAGGAGACGGCCCCGCCCCGCACCTCGATGGCGAAGCTGTCGTCGTCCACTCGGAACTCGTAGGTCTCGTCCACGTCGGGGATCCGGTCGCGGTCGATCATCGACTGCAGCGCGAGGAAGCCCCACTCGGCGCGGACGACGTCCTTCGCGTCGCTCTCGCGCAGGAAACCCATGCCCCACTTGGCGATCGCCAGCACGGCGGGCCGCAGGCCCTCGCCCACCTCGGTGAGCCGGTACGACTTGCCCCGCCCGTCCTCGGCCACCGGCCGGTGCTCGACCACGCCCGCTTCGACCAGCGCCCTGAGCCGCTCGGCAAGCAGGTTGGGCCCGATGCCCGGCAGGTTGTCGGCCAGGCCGTTGAACCGCTGCGGTGAGATCATCAGCTCGCGCACGATGAGCAACGTCCACCGCTCCCCGATGATGCCGAGCCCGGCGGCCAACCCGCAGAACTGGCCGTAGTTCCGTCGGGACTTCATCGCGTCGCGCCTTCCGCTGGGACCGTCGGCTTCGGTTCACATCCTGAAGCGACCCGAGCCACTCCGCACCATTTCGACTCTCATCGTAGCGCGCTGACCAGCGGCTACCGGCTCTTGACACGTGGATAGACTCACTATCGAATTCGTAGCGATCTGGGGGTCGCGTCGAACCTTCGATGATTCCCCCTGTGCGAACGGGGGAAGCCATGGGGTCCGGAACCGCGCGCAGGGTGAGGGTCGTCGCCAGGGGTGTGCAGGTGATGGCGCTGAGCCTGGCGTGCTCGGGTGCCGCCGGAGTGGAGGCGGTCCGCCGCCGGGCCACCGCGGGCGGGCGAACCACCGGGCGGTCGTTGGCCGAACGGGTCACCGGGCTGCTGGGCGTGCTGGGGCCGTCGTTCGTCAAGGGCGGCCAGATCCTGAGCACCCGGCAGGACCTGCTGCCCGAGCACTGGCGGGCGGAGTTACGGCGGCTGTACGACGACGTGCCGCCGCCGAGCAGGCGCTCGATCGGGCACGCCCTGCGCCGGGCCTACGGCGAGCGGGAGTCCTGGCCCTTCACGGAGTTCGACCCGCGTCCGACCGCCTGCGGCAGCATCGCCTCCGTGCACCGGGCGGTGCTCGCGGACGGCCGCGTGGTGGCGGTCAAGGTCCGCCGGATGGACATCGAGCGGACCATGGGGCTCGACTCCGAGCTCCTGCGCGGCCTGGCCCGCGCGCTGCGCCGGGTGCCCGCGCTCAAGCGCGTCCCGCTGGACGACCTCGTCGGCCAGGTCGCCGACGCGATGGTCCGCCAGCTCGACTTCACCGCCGAGCACCAGGCACTGAAGACGCTGCGCCGCAACCTGGGCGGGCTGCCGTTCGTCCGGGTGCCCGAGCCCGTCGACGACCTGTGCGCGGACGGCGTGCTGGTGATGGAGTACCTGCCCGGTCTGGCGCCGTTCCGGCCGGACTCGCTCAGCCCGGACCGCCGTCGGGAGATCGCGACCCGCACGCTGCAAGTCGTCTACCGGATGCTGTTCACCGACGGCGTCGTGCACTGCGACCTGCACCCGGGCAACCTCTACCTCGACCGGGACCTCGACGTCGTCATCCTCGACGCCGGGTTCGTGGTCGAACTGCCGGACCGGGTCCGCCGGCTGTTCTCGGCGTTCTTCGCCAACATGGTGCTCGGGCGTGGCAGGCGGTGCGCGGACATCGTCATCGAGAGCGCGTCCTCGTGGACCGGCGACGGCAGCCTGGACGGCTTCCGCCGGGAGATGGCCGAGCTGGTCGAACGGGAGACCGGCGCGCGGTCCGGCGACTTCGAGCTCGCGGTGTTCGCCACCCGGCTGTTCGACCTCCAGCGCAGGCACGGCCTGTACGCGGCACCCGAGTTCGTCTTCCCACTGCTGTCCCTGCTCGTCGTCGAGGGAATGATCAAGAGCCTGGCCTCGGACGTCGACTTCCAGGCCGAGGCGCTGCCGATCCTGCTCGCGAGCCGCGCCGCGGGGTGAACCACCGGTCGCACTGGTCGACCGGAGCACGTACCTCCCACCGAACGGAGAACCACGTGAACGACAACCCTGCCCAGGACGACCAGACCGACGGTTCCGGGGACCGGGCGGACCGCCGCGGCTTCCTCAGGATGGTCGGCGCCGGAGCCGCCGCCGTCGGCGTCGGCCAGTTGGCCGGCCAGGCGACCGCGAGCGCCGCGCCGTCCGCCGAGGCGTCGTCGGGTGACCCGCACATCGCCCTCCGGGTCGTGGACTACGTGGACCGGCACTACGTGCTCGCCGCCGTGCCCGCGGGCGTGCGGCCCGGCATGTGGGACGGTCGGAACCCGTTGCGGCTCAGCGACGGGCTGCGCATCGAGCTGACCAAGGGCCGCGCGGAGGTCCGCCAGGACAAGTACACCGGGGCGATCCTGCTCAAGCCCGGTTCGGGTGAGGTGGTCGAGGCCCGCGCGGTCGCCGAGGCGGGCACCACCGCGGCCCGGCTGGCGGGTTCCACCGGCAGTCGCGCCGTCGCCGGCGAGCCGACGGCCGTCGGGTACGACGCCGGGGCGATCCCGGCGTACCAGCTCTCGGTCGTCGCCGCCGGCGGCGGCGCCTGCGCGTCCATGCTGTCGAGCGCGTCGAGCCTGAAGGCCGCCCTGGAACCGATGACCGCCCACCTGAGCGAGGACCGCCGGAAGGCCGTCTTCGACTCCCTGAAGGACGACTACCCGGTGAACCTGCGGGTGCGCGCCACCGTGCTCGGCAACGTGATCCCGGTGTCGCCGACCGAGCGGCAGATCCAGTGGCGGCACGCCCGCTACTACGGCGTCGAGGACATCCTCGGCCTGCTCAGGTTCACGTACGACGCGCAAGCGCCCTCGGTGCTGTCGATGAAGGCGGCGAACGGCGCGGACTTCTTCCCCTCCCAGGGGCTCAACTCGATCCACTGCCGGATCGAGATGCTCGACCTCGGTCTGACCGGGCTCACCTCGGGCCCGATGCTGCTGCCGAGCGAGAGCCTCACCTGGCCGCCCTACTCGACCCCCATGCACCTCTCGCAGCCCGTGACGTTCTACGACGAGCACGACTCGCAGCGCCCCCTGCTGACCGTGAACGAGAACACGATGTCGCTCTACGACTACAACGGCCTGACGATCAAGAAGATCGGCAGCCGGGTGCACGCGAGCGGCAGGATCGACCTCGCCTACGAGGTCACCAACCAGACCGACTCGGTGATGTCGGGCCGCTGGGTGCTCATCGGCGACCACACGGACACCAGCTTCGCCCACACCGACGCCGCGATCGACCTCGGCCCGGCCGGCTCGGCCAACAGCTCGAAGGTCGTCGAGATCCAGGCTCCCGTCCGCAAGTCGGAGCTGAGCCAGACGGTCGCGTTCGGCGTGATGTCGTTGACCGACCCCATGGTCGTGGGGGTCGACCAGACCACCTTCAAGTTCCCGAATGCGTGAAGATCCGAGCATGACCGGCTCGGCCCGGGGCGGGCGCACGACCCGCCCCGGGCCGACCGGCCGGTCGGAGGTGTGGTCGGGGGTGGACAGCGCACCCGGCCCGGAGGCGCTCGTCCTCCAGCTCGACGTCGTGGCGGGAGCGCTCGACGCCTGCCTCGCCGTCATCGGGGACCTCGCCGACGGGTTGCGGGAGATCGGTGTCCGGCCGGGGTTCGAACGCCTGCCGGGTGACGAGTCCATTGTGGACGGCACCTCGCTGATCGGCGCGTCCGTCCGGCTGTTCAAGGGCGAGTGGACCGCGTGGCGCGACGACTCCGACCACTCGCCCCGTTGGGGGCACGACGTGGCGTGCCCGCCGTCGCTGCGCACGATGCAGGCGAAGCGGGACGACGAGTTCCCGGCGTTCGCGACGGAACCCGATCGGGTCGGGCACGAGACCGACCTCTGCGTGGTGGTCGAGTCGCACGACCGCGCCGTGCTCGACGCCGTGCACGACGTCGTGGCCCGCTTGGAAGCCGGTCTGCGCCTGCGCCGGTCCCACCGCGGCACGCGCGACGCCGACGGCCGTGACCCGTTCGGCTTCCGCGACGAGATCAGCAACCTCCAGCACCTCCGCGAGCACGACCCGACCCGCTACCGCGGGCACGTGTTCACCACCGACCCGTCCGGCGAGGTCGACGGCTCGTACCTGGCGTTCCGCCAGTACCGGGCCCGCCCCGAGCGCCTGCCCGCGGACGGTCCGCTGCACCTGCCCGCGGGCCGCGGGCTGCCCGCGCGCTCGTTGTCCGCCGAGCAGGTCATGGGCCGGTGCCGCGCGTCGGGTCTCGTCGTGGAAGCCGACACCGGACGCCTCCTGCACCCCGAGCCGGACGAGGCACAGGGCAGCCGGGCGTTCCCGGTGGCCCACCTGCGCAAGGCCAACCCGCGCGGGCACGGCACGACGCCGTTCGGCGCCGACGTCCGGGTCCGGGACGCCCGCATCCTGCGCCGCAGCTACCCGTACACCAGGACGGTCGACGGGCGCGCGGAAGCCGGGATGCTGTTCCTGGCGTTCCAGGCCGACATCCAGGGCAGAGGCTTCGAGTTCATCCACAACGAGTGGCTGATGTCCGACTTCAACGGCGCGCCCGACCCGCTGCTGGCGCCCGAGTCCGGACTGGTGGAGCCGTTGACCGGCTGCTACTACTTCATCCCACGGGACCAGGCCGGCGTCGCCGGTGTGGTCCACCGCCTGCTGACGGAGCGAGGAGCATGACGGATCACGGCACTGTCGACGTGGTGGACGAAGGCCCGGCCATCCGCGCGACCGTCGACCTCACCGGCGTCGCGCCGCGTCAGGCGCTGCGCGCGTTCACCGACCCGGACCTCGTGCGGCGGTGGTGGGCGGGCGGCGCGCTCACCGCCCGGCTCGAACCCGGCGGCGAGTACGTGGTGCGGTTCGACGCGCTCGACCAGACCCTGCGCGGCTCGATCACCGAGTACGACCCCGAGCGGACCCTGGCGTTCACCTGGGCGTGGGACCACGAGCCGGACGAGCCCGCTTATGCCGTCACGGTCATGGCCGAGGAGACAGCCGACGGCGGCCGGATCACCCTCACCCACGGGACCTACGAGGATTCCGAGGCAGGCCGTGCGGCGGCGGCGTCGCACCGGGAAGGCTGGGAGTACTTCCTCCCCCGGCTGGCCGGTGCGCTGCCGCCGGCGGACGGGCCCCGCTGACGTCCTGTCGTAGGCGCACCGCCCGCTGTTCACCAGCGGGCGAGCGCGTCCACGAGCCTGCGCAGCCACGTTGCGGCGTCGCCCTCGACGCCGGGCCGCTCGGCGCGGAAGTTCTCCCAGTCGACGTGGAGACGGAGGTCGAGCACGGACGCCCAGGTGAAGCTGTCGGCCTCGGCGCCCAATTCGGGGCGGATCAGGTCGCGGACCAGGTCCAGTGACACCGCAGTCCGCTCGGCGAGCAGCACGGCGTCGTACAGGTCCTTGCCCTGCGGGTAGTTGTCGGTCGCCAGCCACTGGAGCTTCCAGGCCAGCGACAGGGCGGGCGACGCGGCGAGCACCCGCGTGCCGAGAGGCGGGACCTCGACGTCGACCGGCGCGTCGGGCAGGTCCTCGTTGAACACCAGGTCCACCTGCACCGCGCCCTGCGGGAGGCCGTCGACGTCGAACGGGAACACCAGCCGCCGACCCGGCACCCGCTCGTAGGTCCAGATGTGCTCGGCCACCACCTGGTCGGCGCGCAGGCCCGGACCGGGCTCGGCGCCGACGGCGGCCACCAGCCCTTCCAGCATCGCCCGCGCCTCCGGGCCGTCCGGGGCGAAGGTCTTCGGCACCACCACGAAGTCCAGGTCACCGGGTTCGCGGGCGACCTCGCCGAGCCAGGCGCGCAGGGCGACGCTGCCGCGCAGCACCAGGTTCCCCGCCCACGGCGAGGCGGCCAGGACCGCGAGCACGTGCGCCATCGCGGCCCGCCGTGCGGCCGACCAGCGGGCGCCTTCGGCCGGGTCGCCGAACACCGGCTCGCCCGCCCGGAAGGCGTGGTCGAAGTGCTTGAGCGCCGGGTCGAACACCTGCTGCTGCCGGACGTCCCGGCCCTCGGCCGCCAGCGGGCGGAAGGTCGACGGCGTGCCGCTGCCGTGGGACACCGCGCTCCCGAGCAGGTCGTCGCGCACGGTCTGCCGATCGCCCCACCGGGTGGGTTCGAGCCACCCGCGGTCGACGTGCAGCGCGTCGTCGTGGACGACGTACTCCTCCTCGACCTCCAGCACCTCGTACCCGCGGTCGCGCAGCACGGCCAGCAGCGCGTCGAGCCGGGTCCGGGCGGTGGCGAGGCCGACCCCGCGGCACCGCTGCGTGACGAACCGCTCCTCGTGCCGGCCGTGTCGCCGCCGGGCGTTGCGCGACACGTTCGCCCCGTTCTCGGCGATCGCCCACCTCAACCGGTCGACCGCGTCGCGGTCCCCGGAGGGCAGCAGCACCTTCACGTGGTGCTCGAAGTACAGCTCGTCGGAGGCGTCCAGGTCGGACGCGGGCACGCCCTCGTTCCACGGCGCGGCCTCGATCTTGACCCGCAGCACCCCCAGCCCTTCCGCGGCCAGGTCGGCCCGCCACCCGTCGACGAGGCGGTGCAGGTCGTCCAGCGTGCCGCTGCCCTGCACCGTCAGCATCGGCTGGGACGGCGTGTCGCCGCCGTCGAGCAGGATGTGGGTGAACTTCCCGCCCCGCCGCGAGGCGAACGCGGCCAGCGCGTCCGCCTCCTGCGCGGAACCGGTCAGGTGCACCTCGAAATCACCGGAGAACATGCCCCGAATACTGTCAGCCCACCTCGAACGGCCGGAAACGCCTTTTCGCCCGTTCCCGTTGGGCGACGGGACTTCGCGATCACAGCAGCCGCGGGTCGACGTGGACCTTCGGTCCGGGGCAGGCGCCCGCGACGGGCTGCCCGGCCAGCACGTCCGCGACCTGGTCCAGGCCGACGGTCGCGGCCACCAGCGGGCGGGGATCGACCGTGCCGGCCGCGTAGGCGGCGATGGTGTCGTCCAGGCCCGGTGAGGCGGACAGGACGCCGACGGCGGTCACGTCCTTGAGCGCCAACGTCCGGGTGTCGACCCTGCTGGGGCTGCCCGCCAGTCCGATGTAGACGATCCGGCCGGCCGGTTCGACCAGGTCGAGCGCCAACGCCGGGAGGTGGGCGGCGTTCGACGCGTCCACGACGGCGTCGAACGGCAGGTCCGGCAGCGCGCCTTCATCCCAGGTGTGCTCGAAGCCGAGGTCGCGCGCGAAGGCGAGCGACTCGGCGGTACGGCCCATCAGGTGCACCTCGGCGCCGGCGGCACGCAGGAACATCGCGGTCAGCAGCCCGATCGTGCCGGGTCCCAGCACCAGCGCCCGGTCGCCGGCGCCGACGTCGGCGGCCCGTGCGGCGCGCAGCGCGTTGCCACCGGGCTCGACCAGCGCGCCGAGCACCGCGTCGACCGGGTCCGGCAGGCCGTGCAGCGACCAGGCGGGGACGGCGATCCGCTCGGCCAGGGCACCGGGCCGGCCGTCGCGGATGCCGACTTCCTGCCGGCGCTCGCAGACGTGCCGCCGCCCGCGCAGGCAGCGGCGGCACGTACCGTCGCCGAGCATGGTGTCGCCCATGACGCGGCGGCCGAGCCAGGACGGGTCGACGCCCTCGCCGATCGCGGAGACGGTGCCCGCCCACTCGTGGCCCAGCCGCAGCGGGTAGGAGCTGTGGCCCTCGTGCAGGTAGGCCATCTCCCCGGTGAAGAACTCGACGTCCGTGCCGCAGACGCCGACCCGCTCGACGTCCACGACCGCTTCACCCGGGACGGCCTCCGGCGCCGGGACCTCCCGCACCTCCGCCTCCCGGGGTGCGGTGAGCACGAAGGCGCGCATGGTGCGAGGTCTCACCGGGGGCCGATCACGTGCTGCCGCTGCCTGCCCAGCCCTTCGATGCCCAGCTCCACCACGTCACCGGGCCGCAGCCAGAGCTGCGGGGTGTGGCCCATGCCGACGCCGGGCGGGGTGCCGGTGTTGATCAGGTCGCCGGGCTCCAGCACCATGAACTGGCTCAGGTGGTGCACGATGAAGTACGGGTCGAAGACCATCGTCGCGGTGGTGCCGGTCTGCCGGCGGATCCCGTTGACGTCCAGCCACAGGTCCAGCGCCAGGACGTCGCCGACCTCGTCCGGGGTGACCAGCCACGGGCCGGCCGGGTTGAACGTCTCGGCGGACTTGCCCTTGCTCCACTGCCCGCCGCGCTCCAGCTGGAACGTCCGCTCGCTCACGTCGTTGACCACGACGTAGCCGGCGATCGCGTCGCGCGCCTCCTCCACCGAGTCCAGGTAGCCGGTGCGCCTGCCGATCACGATCCCGAGTTCGACCTCCCAGTCGGTCTTGGTGGAGCCGCGCGGGATGCGGACGTCGTCGTTCGGGCCGACGAGCGTGTTCGGCGACTTGGTGAACAGGATCGGCTCGTCCGGCACCGCCTGGCCGGTCTCGGCGGCGTGGTCGCGGTAGTTCAGGCCGATGCACAGGATCTGGTGCGGGCGGGCGATGGGCGCGCCGATCCGCTCGCCCGCGAAGCGGGACACCCGGCCCGCCGCGGCGCGGTCGGCGACCACGGGACGGACGCGGTCCAGGCCACCGCCGCCGAAGAACTCCTCGTCGAAGTCCCGGACGACGTCGGACAGGTCGACGTAGGTCTCGTCGTCCAGGCGGGCGACGGGCTTCTCGGCGCCGGGCGCGCCGATGCGCATGAGGTACAAGGGGTTCGCTCCAGGGTCGGTGGTGAGGGGTTCAGGACGCGGCGGCGTTCACCGGGCACCGCCGAGGTTCCCGAGCAGGTCGCGGATCTCGTCCACGGCGTCGATCAAGGCCCGCAACGGCGTGCGGTAGGTCAGCGCGCTGACGCTCAGCGCACCCGAGGGTGTCGTGGGCGAGGTCGCGTACACGGGCAGCGCGACGCAGTTGACGCCGGGCTCGTTCTCCTGGTCGTCGGTCGCGTAGCCGTGCTCGCGGACCTCGACCAGGTCGCGGTGCAGCTCGTCGACCGTGCAGCGGGTCCGCGGGGTGCGGCGTTCGAGGTCCGCGGCACCGACCCACGCCGCGACGTCGTCCCGGGTCGGCAGGTGCTGGGCCAGCAGGAGCTTGCCGACGCCGGTCGCGTGCGCCGGGTTGCGCCCGCCGATGGTCGAGGTCAGCCGGACCGCGCCGGTGGGCGGGTCGACCTTCTCGCGGTAGACGACCTCGCGGCCGTCGAGGACCGCGTAGTGCGTCGTCTCCCCGAACCGGTGGGCCAGCGACTCCAGCACCGGACGCACGCGGACGTGGTCCGGGCGCGCCTCGTGGTGGGCGAACGCCATCCGCAGGAACTCGTCGCCGAGCAGGTAGCGGCCACGCGCGTCCTGGTCGGCCAGACCGGCGCGGCGCAACGACCCCAGCGCCCGGTGGACGGTCGGCTTGGGGCTGCCGATCACCCTGGTCAGCTCCTCCAGCCCGACGCCCTCGGGATACCGGGCCAGCTCCTTGAGGACGGCCAGCACGCGGTCGGAACCGACGAGCCGGCTCTCGTCTAGCGGAGCCACGTCCTCGGTTCGGGGTGCTGTCGCTTTCGCCGACAGGTGGTTATCGTTCATTGCATTCCACAAGTTAGACCATCGTGTCGATAGTTGGAAGGTGGTCGCACGTGACACTCCGGAGCGCCCAGTGGTACGCGGGAGACGACCGCAACGCCTACATCCACCGCGCGTGGATGCGGCGAGGCGTGCCCGACGACGCGTTCGACCGACCCCAGATCGCCATCGCCAACACCGCCTCGGACCTGACCCCGTGCAACGCCCACCTGACCGAGGTCGCCGCGTCGGTGCGCAACGGCATCTACGAGGCCGGCGGGATCCCGCTGGAACTGCCCGTGGTGTCGTTGGGCGAGACGCAGGTCCGCCCCACCGCGATGCTCTGGCGGAACATGGCCGCGATGGCCACCGAGGAGATGCTCCGGGCCAACCCGATCGACGGCGTGGTGCTGCTCGGCGGCTGCGACAAGACCATCCCGTCCCTGCTCATGGCCGCCGCCTCGGTCGACCTGCCCGCCGTGGTCGTGCCCGGCGGCCCGATGCTGACCGGCACGTTCCGCGGCGTTCCGCTCGGGTGCGGCACCGACGTGTGGCGGCTGTCCGAGGAAGTCCGCGCGGGCACGCTGTCGAACGAGCAGTTCACCCGGTCGGAATCGTCCATGATCCGCAGCCGGGGCCACTGCAACACCATGGGCACCGCCTCCACGATGGCCCTGGTCGCCGAGGCCCTCGGCACCGTCGTCCCCGGTGTCGCCGGCACCCCGGCCCCGGACAGCCGCCTGCTGGAGGCCGCGCACGGCACCGGCCGCCTGGCCGTCGACATGATCACCGCCGACCGCAGGCCCAGCACGTTCCTGACCAAGGCGTCCTTCCACAACGCCATCGTCGCCCTGGCCGCGATCGGCGGCTCGACCAACGCCGTCGTCCACCTGCTGGCCATCGCGGGCCGCCTCGGCATCGACCTGACGCTGGACGACTTCGACCGCATCGGCTCGGACGTGCCCGTGCTGGTGGACCTGCAGCCCGCGGGCCGGTTCCTGATGGACGACTTCCACCGCGCGGGCGGCCTGCTCGCCGTGCTGCGCGAGGTCCGCGACCTGCTCGACCCCGACGCGCTCACCGTCACCGGACGGCCGCTCGTGGAGCACCTGGGCGACGCGCCGATCTGGGACCCCGAGGTCATCCGCACCCGCGCGACACCGCTGGTCGAACACGGCGGCATCGCCGTGCTGCGCGGCAACCTCGCACCGCGCGGCGCGCTGATCAAACCGGCCGCCGCCTCACCCCACCTGCTCAAGCACCGGGGCCGGGCCGTCGTGTTCGACTCCATCGAGGACTTCCACGCCCGCGTGGACGACCCCGACCTGGACGTGGACGCCGACTCCGTCCTCGTGCTGCGCGGCTGCGGCCCCAAGGGCTACCCCGGCATGCCCGAGGTCTCCAACATGCCGTTGCCGAAGAAGTTGCTGGGGCAAGGCGTGCGCGACATGGTCCGGGTCTGCGACGGCCGCATGTCCGGCACCGCCTACGGCACCGTCGTCCTGCACGTCGCTCCCGAGGCAGCCGCGGGCGGTCCGCTCGCTTTGGTGCGCACCGGCGACGTGATCAACCTCGACGTCGAAGCCCGCCGCATCGACATCGAGGTGCCCGACGAGGAACTGGCCGCCCGCACGCCCGACGACGCCACGGTCGCCGGCTACGCCAACCCCCGCCGCGGCTGGGAACGCCTCTACGTCGACCACGTGCTCCAAGCCGACACCGGCGCCGACCTCGACTTCCTCCTCGGCTCCAGCGGCTCGGAAGTCAGCCGTGAATCGCACTGACCCGGCCGAGACGACCACCGCCCGGACCGCCCTGATCACCGGTGGCGGCAGCGGCCTCGGCGCCGCCACCGCCGCACGGCTGCGCACCGACGGCCTCCAGGTGACCACGCTCGACCTGACCGGAGCCGACGTCACCGCGGACGTCACCGACGAGGCCGCGCTGCTCCGGCTCGCCTCGCGGATCGGACCGGTCGACGTGCTGGTGAACTCCGCGGGCGTCGTCGGCCCCAACAAGCCCCTGGTGGAGACGACCGCCGAGGAGTGGCGCCGGGTCCTCGACGTGAACGTGCTCGGCACCGTCAACACCATGCGCGCCTTCGTCCCCGGCATGCGCGAGCGCGGCTGGGGCCGCGTGGTCAACATCGCCAGCATGGCGGGCAAGGACGGCAACCCGAACCTGTCCGCCTACTCCGCGTCCAAGGCCGCCGTCATCGCCCTGACCAAGTCCGCCGGCAAGGAACTGGCCACCACCGGCGTGCTGGTCAACGTCATCGCCCCGGCCGTGATCGCCACCCCGATGAACGACGCCACCGCACCCGAGGTCCTCGCCCACATCACCAGCCTGATCCCGATGAAACGCGTCGGCCGACCGGAGGAGGTCGCCGAACTGATCGCCTTCCTCTGCTCCGACCGCCTCACCTTCTCCACCGGCGCGGTCTACGACATCAGCGGTGGCCGCGCCACCTATTGAGAGGACCATCGGCCTACCCACGCGTTCCGGTGCGGCGTCGTGGGCGAGCAGGGCGATCTGGGTCCGGTTGTTGAAGTCGAGCTTGGTGAGCATCCGGGAGATGTGGGTCCGGTTCCGGGCTCCGAGGCGGTGCCAGCGAGGTGGTCTACCCCTGGAGGCACCTCTGGGACGACGACGGCATCGACGACCTGCGGGACAACTACGTGGACCTCGTCGAGTTCTTCCAGGAGACGGCGGCGTCGGGTGGGGCACTGATCCGGGAGATCAGCTTCTGACCGCGCAGGCCGTCGACGGTCACGGCTGCCGCTCGGCCCAGCCCCGTTCAACCGCCCAGTCACCCGTGAACTCGTCGGCGGCGGGCAGGGTGAGGAGCGAGACGGCGGACAGGGCGACGACGAGCCCGATCGACACGGCCCAAGCGCGAGAACGGGTTCCCGACCGTCCGGCGTGGTCCTGGACCGCGTCGGCAGGACGAAGCCGCGTCTGCGGCAGTCGGCGGTCGGCCGGCCTCAGCACCCACGACGCGACGGCGAACGCGGAGAACATCAGCGGCGGCCCCCACGACACGGGCCCGTCACCGACGGCCAGGTGCGACACCACGGCGCCCCACCACCGGAACAGGACGCCCGCGTAGGCCCATTCCTTGAGCACCACGAACGCGGGGACGGCGATGGCGACGGCCGCGCCGAACTGAATCCGCGCGGTCGTCGCGGCGTCGGCGGGCCCGAACCGCTTGCGCCGTGCCTGCACGTGCTCGCGGGCGCGGTGCGCCGCCTGCCGTGCCGTCGCCACGGACTTGCCCACCGCGGCGGCGATCTCGTCGTAGTGGAAGCCGAACACCTCGCGCAGCACGAACACCACGCGCTCGTCCGGTGTGAGCGTTTCGAGCACGACGAGCATCGCCATGGACACGGACTCGGCGAGCACGACGTCGGCCGACGCGTGGTCCTGCTCGATCAGCACGGGTTCCGGCAGCCACGGGCCGACGTAGTCCTCGCGCCGTCGTGCGCTCGCCCGCAACGCGTTGAGCGCCTGACGGGTCACCAGCCGCGCCAGGTACGACTTGGTGTCCCGCACCGTCGCGAGGTCCACCTCGGCCCACCGCAGGTAGCTGTCCTGCAGCACGTCGTCGGCTTCGGTCGCCGAACCGAGCACCTCGTACGCGATCGTGAACAGCAGCGGCCGCAACAGGGTGAACCGCTCGGCGTGGTCGTCGGTGGTCATGGCGACGTGACGCCCCGCTGCCGACCGGGCCGAGGGCCGCCCTTGGGCCAGATCGTGGAGCCGGGCTTGCGCACCTCGCGGCGGATCCTGCCCACCCACAACCTGCCGGCGAACTCCTTGATCGCCGCACCGGCGCGGCCGCCGACGTGGAGGTTCACCGGGTGGTCGTCCCGGGTCAGTGCGCTGTGCTCAGACATGCCTCTCAAGACACCGTGGGCACACCCGAACGTGACATCACGGGCTGTGACCCGACACACAGGTGCGGCCGACAGCGGCGATCAGGCCTCGCGCCGCTTCAGCTGTAGCGGCGTTCGAAGTTGTTGAACGCCGCTTCCTGCGCCCACTGCAAGGCTGCCTTCGCGTTCGCGTCCAGGAACGCCCGGCACGTCGCGCTCGGCTCGGGCGCGCCGAGCTGGTCCCGGGCGCACGGCGTGGCCGGCGTGTAGTCGTCCGGACCTCGCCACAGCCGCTCGCCGTCGAGGAAGGCGTGGTCCAACGACGTGCGGGCCAACGTCTTCAAATCCCCGTAGCGCAGCCGGTAGTCGGTGGTGGCGCGGGCGTACTCGCGGGTCAGGTCGGTGCGGGAGATGCCCTCGTCGTCGGTGGCCAGGGCGATCGGCACGTCGAAGGACCGGTAGGTCGGGAACGGGTGCTCCCAGCCGGAGACCTCCAGGATCTGGGCGTTGCTGGTCAACGGGCTCTCCACCATGACGTGCCGCGCGCGCATCAGGCGCATCAGCTCGGGCCAGTCGTCCTCGTGGAGCACGTCGACGGCGTGACCGACGCGCTCGGCCCGGCCCACCTCCACGGCCTCGCGGATGTGGTAGGTCAGCTCCTCGGGCTTGACCAGGCCGGGCACCAGCTCACCGGCGTGCAGCGTGATGTGCGCCTTGCCGTAGGCGCCGCGCAGGTAGGCCAACATCCGCATGTGCAGCCGGTAGTCGCGCAGCGACACCTCCCCGTCCTCCGGCTGCACGAGGTTCAGCGCGACGTTGCGGCCGTCGGCCTCGGCCAGCTCGAAGCCGTAGACCATCGAGGTGAACACCGCGTTCGGCTCGCTGTTGCGACTGACCTGGTGGATGTAGCGCACGGTCATCCCGCAGCCCGGTGACGCCTGCTCGGTGCCGCAGCCCAGCAGTTCGCGGTAGCGGGCCTCGTCGCGATCGGTCTCGGCACGGGCTGCGGCGACGATGCCCGCCAGCCTGCCCTCGGCCAGGACCTGCCGGTGCATGGCGGCGAAGTCCTCGTTGAACTCCACACCCTGGGCCAGCTCGAACACCGCGCCGCCCTGGCGGGTGGTCATGGTCTCCATGTACGACTCGTGCTGCCGGCCCGCCTTGTCCAGCACGTCGGCCAGCATCTCCGGCCGGTGCCCGCTCGTGATGGCGCCGGTCTTGCCGAACGCGGCGAAGAAGTGGTCGTGCCCGCTCTGCCCGGCGGACGGCCGGAAGCCCTCCATCGACCACTGGCTGATCACTTCGGCGCGGAACGCGGGGTCGGTCTCGGCGTCGGCCGCCGGGCGCTGTCCCGCACCACACGGTCCCGCCACGGCCTTGAAGTCGGCCAGGTTCACGCACATGCCGTCCGCCGCGGCCAGTGCGATCAGCGTCTCGGTGGTGACCGCCCCGGACAGGTGCGTGTGCAGGTCGCCACCCTTGGGCAGCTCCCGCAGGAACGCGTCCAACCGCGCCGGGTCGTCCCGGACGGTGTCCAGGTACCGCTCCACCCCGGACTCCCCCGCCACCGCGGGCGCCACACCGACGAGCAGGCTCGACGCCAGCAGCCCGACGGCCACGACCGACAGCCCGGCCAACCCGGTTCGCAGTGCCCGCACGGTGATCTCCCGAGGCTCTCGTGGCGTCCCGCCGCCGAAACGCGGCCCGATCCATTGAGTCCCAGCCGTGCGGGGGCCGCAATCCGCAACGGGAGGTTCAACAGGACGTGTCATCCGCCGGAGTTCGTCGGTGCGCTGCGTGTCCGACGGCCGTTCCCCGACGGAGGTTCACCACACCGCGGGTGGGTGAACCGTGCGAGTGTCGTCACCGGCATCCTCATGACACGGCACTTGGTAGAAAGACCGTCAACCCTTCCGGAAACACGCACACGCGCCGCCGAATGGAGATCATCATGGACGACACCGACCAGCGGGGCCCCGGGCGCGGGACGATCCAGCGGATGGACAACGTCGCCATCGTCGTGGACGACCTCGCGGCCGCGAAGGCGTTTTTCACCGAACTCGGACTGGAGCTGGAAGGCGAAGCGACCGTCGAGGGCAGCGCGGTGGATCGCCTCGTCGGGCTCGAGGGAGTCCGCTCGGACATCGCGATGATGCGCACCCCGGACGGCCACGGACGGCTCGAGCTGACCAAGTACCACTCGCCGTCGGGCCCGGCCGGCGACCCGCTCGCCCCGCCGAACACGCTGGGCGCACACCGCGTCATGTTCGCCGTCGACGACATCGCCGCCGTCCTCGACCGCCTGCGGCCGCACGGAGCCGAACTCGTCGGCGAGCTGGTGCAGTACGAGAACAGCTACCGGCTCTGCTACCTCCGCGGCCCCGGCGGCATCATCGTGGCGCTGGCCGAGCAGATCGGGTGACCGACCCAGCGTCGGAAACAGGGGCACACCGCTGCCGCTAACGACTCGACAGGAATCCCACAGGCGACGCACAGGAACCGGGTTCAGGGTGGACGGCATGACGCCGATCCACGACCGCGGGCTCGCCTTCGACCTGGCCACGTTGACCCGCAGGCGGGCGCTCACGCTGCTCGGCGGTGTGGGGCTCGCCTCGCTGACCGCGTGCTCCACCGGCGGCACCGCGCCAACCACCGCCCCGACCACCGCCGCGGACGAGTGCCGGGACGTGATCCCGCAGGAGACGGCCGGCCCGTACCCCGGCGACGGGTCGAACGGCCCGAACGTGCTCACGCAGTCCGGCATCGTCCGCGGCGACATCCGGACCAGCTTCGGCACGGGCTCGCGCACCGCCGAGGGCGTGCCGCTGCGCATCGAGCTGACCGTGCTGGACAACGGGTCGGGCTGTGCCCCGTACGCGGGCGCGGCGGTGTACTTGTGGCACTGCGACATCGACGGCAAGTACTCGCTGTACTCGGAAGGCCTGACGAACGAGAACTACCTGCGCGGCGTGCAGGAGGCGGACGCGTCCGGCCGGCTCGCGTTCACCAGCGTCTTCCCCGCCGCCTACCCCGGCCGGTGGCCGCACGTCCACTTCGAGGTCTACCCCAGCCTGGCCGAGGCGACCAAGGCCGGCACGAAGATCACCACGTCCCAGCTCGCCCTGCCGGAACAGGTCTGCAAGACCGTCTACGGCACCCCTGGGTACGTGCAGAGCGTGCGCACCATGGCGCGGACGTCGATCGAGGACGACACCGTGTTCCGCGACGGCCACGACGAGCAGCTGGCCACCGTCACCGGTGACGTCGACGCCGGCTACACGGCCGCGCTCACGCTGGCGGTGTGAAGGTTAGAACGCTCCTGCCACTTAACCACGGCCAAGCACCCATTTGACAGCGATAGAAGCATTTCTCACCGACATGACTTTAAACACCTGTTTCGTCGATTTGTCGGACTTTCCACGCCGACTTGTTCGAACCCGCCGGATTGAACCGCAGACTAAGCCACTCCCTCGCCAACTCTATCGCGCTATAGGGAGCAATTATACGAGATCCAAAGCATAGCACCTGGCAGTCATTTGAAAGAACGGATAGTCGCACTGAAATAATATCATGACATACTGCCGCTCGGACTCCTGACAGCCGGTTCACTGCGATACAAACACCAATCCCGGTCCCGCAAACTAGCAAACCACGGATACCCGAGGCCTCGGCAACAGATTTTCCCAGCCGACGAGCAATGACGGCGTAGTTGCCATCAGCAGGAGTGGGCAGGCGTGTCACAAGGAAAGATGCTCTTAGACTTTCACAAAGCACATCCGCTAGTTCAGTTCCCACAATATCCGAGCCGACCAAAAGGTTCTCCGGCTTTTTTGTCGCCGCATTATTGATGAACATTTACTACAACTCCCACGGGCTTGACCAGCCAAGAATGACCGTCATGCGAGAGTGCTCGCACAACGTCTACACCAATATTTTCACTTCGGCCAAGGTGCCGAAGCTCGACTTCAACAAAATCACCCTTGTTCTCGATGGCTCTAACAACTGCATCCCGACACTTGAACTCAATTGAAGGAACATCTAGGGACACTTCGCTAACAAGCTTAATTACGAGCTCATCTTTCTCGGTCGATACGAGAACTTCCAGGGTCAAGATAAGCGGCTCCATCAGGTTGAAGGAATGTTCCCACCGATTGTCGAACCCTTGTTCCAGATCACCGATCATGGCAGCGCTGGACTGTGTAGATCCGTCGAAAAAGATCGCGAAATTTTGATCACCACCCCGACCTTCACGTGACAAGGTGACAAGACACCGAGTTGTATCGCATACTATCAGTCCATAGTGAGGTGTGCTGTAGTAACCTCGTACCTGCAATCGGTCTCCCACGTTCTGCTCACCTCGTAGGCTAGCCAAAGGCAGGATAGTTTCTTCGACCAGGTTACGGATCGTATTCGGCGTGAAACCGATGTCTGCCTCGCGAAGCGATACGTGTGGCGAATATGGATGGATCAGAAGAATCCTGGCTTTAACGTCGACATTTTTCTTGAAGAGCTCTTCGAGAAGTTGCGTAAACTGCCATTTTTGTGACAATGAGATGGATTGAACCCTCAGCTCTTCGTGTACTGATGTAATATCTAGTTTAGAGAACAGTTTTCCTCTCGGACCAAAGTCGACCGCGCTCGCGGTCACCTGGCCGACTGCACGGACTACTTCCTCATGAATCGCTGAGCGAAAACTTCCTTCGCGCTCAGAGTCAGTATGGAGATCAAAGACCTCGTACACCGCATCTAATGTTGGGTTGAGTTTTTCCGACACTAAAGAGGTAACCGCGAATCCGATTAAGGCGCCAGCGAGGCCGGATAGCGCATTTTGAATGCCACGCTGGGAAGGGTCGGTAAACAACCAAGCCGGACTAGTAATCAAAAGGAGTCCTGAGGCTAATACAGCATATGCGACAGCGATCCGCACACGTCGTTCCGCTGTATACTCCCGATGACCTCTCATACTGCTTCACCGTCCGGGTTGTGGTCTGTTCGAAGCACATGGCAGGCCAAAATTTTGCCAAACACTCGACAGTCCACTAGTTTCTCCTGAAACGCGACAAATTATCCCGCTCAAGTGCGACTGCGACGCAAGCGGGGGTAGACCGACTATACGCCGTATGGCGCGAAGAATCGCCTCATGAGTCACCGTCACGGTCGCTCGGTTGTTAAAGACCGACGGCAGAGCCATGGCGACCCGGGAAATAATCGCTTCAGCGGACTCTCCACCTGGATAGCTTAGTAGACTTCCTATGCGCCACTCGGCATAATGTGTAGGAAACCGCCGCTTTATCTCCGATTCCTCTAGCCCGCTCAGTTCGCCAATGCGCGCTTCTGACAGAAGTGCTGAGGTCGTGATCTGGGAACCCCGCTGGATACCTTCGGCGAGGATTTCGGCCGTCTGGACCGCTCTAAGCATAGAAGAAGCTTGGAACTTCACGCGCTCTTCGTTGAAAATAGGATGCAACTCTGGTGCTGTCAATTTCGAAGCAGCGACCCCTTCTGCGCACAGGGGAGAATCAATCTCGCCGCCCTGCCAAATCCTATCCATGTTCATCTGAGTTGGAGCGTGTCGTAGTATCAGTGATACTAAGTTCATATGGCATACCCATCTTCGACAATAGGGACCCATATGTTGGGTCCATCTGTCGGTACCTTTATATGATCTACAGCCGTTCGCATTGCACGCGCTCCTGTACGCGGCCCTTCGGGATGATCAAAAATAGCCGATCCAGCTGTATACCCTGCCGGCAGACCGGGCGACAGTTTATGCAAGTAAGGAATGGTGGCTGGGGAAACAGATCCGGAATGAAGAGGAAGGCACTGGTTGAACCGTTCGATTGGATTTGCACATGCTTCCAAGAAAGATGACGTTTCCGTAGGCGAGTAGCCAAAGGATCCAAAAGTGGAAGGCAAAACCGCTGCTGACGCGCCCGCATACCGTTGAATTTTTAGCCAAAGAGCGAGCGACAGTCCATAGCTTTCCAGTCGGGACGCAACCGTTTGATAGGTGCCGTGCACGATAATAGGAGTTTCAGGTACCCTCGTCCGCAGGAATGAAACGACGTCTTGGCCCTGCAACGCTGGAGCTACTAGAAGCATATCAGCGCCGCATTCCATGGCAGCTTCGATCCTTTTTTCTAGGTCGACCATTGGGCATATCACGTTAGCGACATACCGTTTGGACTCACCTGTCTCGTTTTTAGTACGACTTATAGCTGCGGAAACCATTCGGTAGCGCTTCGCATAGTCAAACTCAGGATGCGTAGCCGATAGCTCGTCATCCTTAATTATGTCTGCACCGCCTAGCGCGGCTTCGTATGCCAAATATGCGGCTTCAGAAGGCTCAAGCGGGCCAGAAGGCTTGATGGGAGCGCAAACGAAAGATCGTCGACCGAAATCGGCAACCAGCCTGTCTACAAAATTCGGTGGCCCCTGGAACTTCGGGTTAGGCTCAACTGGCAGTGAAATGTCTTCCAAGCGCAGCGCGGACACCACCGCTAGATGTTGGCACTCGCCAAGTGCAACGTTCAGGATCTCTACTATTCCGGAATCAGGAGTCAAGTTTTCGTAATCTATAACGACTCTTGCCGCCGATCGCCCAACGAAGGTTTGATTGACCGGTCGAGCGTGATATAGCGGAAGCGAATTTCCGCGCGCTTCAACGGTATCGACTGATACGACGAAGGCCTTATTGGCCTCTCTGGATCGATTGGATATTCCGCCCCATGAACGGCTATGACCGCCGCTTTGTTCTCTAGCGATTTGCTCAGCGACGAATCTGGTGTTTAGACAAGATTCAAGATAGTATGTTGCGCGCACCTGCACTCTCCAATGCGGAATTCAATCGGCAATACTTTTCAGGCAGTGAAATTTTCCGCTATCGACACCTGCCTTCTATGTAGTTCAACTATCACAGTGATCGATCGATTGGCAAACTCGAAGTTCACGCGTATTGCAACGATCTGGACTGGTCGCGATAGTTCTGTGCTGGTCAAAGTTATCATCGTCTGTCGCGATGACGCGTTGCGGCCAGCAGGGAGTTATCACCCGATCGAGGAAGTCGCGGCCAGCTTCGGTAACAAGATGAATCGTCGCGTGCGCTGCGCGTAGTCGGACGTGACGCAGCGTTCACGTGCTGTTACTTAAACGTAGCGCCTCGTAGAACGGTGTAGATGCTTCTGTTCCGGACATCGGCAGCCTCGAAGCGGCATACCGTAGGAACCTGAATTGGTACTTCCTGTTCGCTGATGCAGATGACATCAAACTTAAGAGGGCAGTGCGGTTGCCGTAAGGACTGCTCGTCGCTCCCGCAGCGACCACTTACTCGCACGGTTGACTGGTAGAAAGCTCGACTATGCTCGAAGTGGATGTTGATGACATCCGAGAGTGCGCAAAATGGTTCGCGAGCACGGACCGCCGCCTCAGGCAGGCGAGAACGATGAACGGCTTGATCTCGATTCGACGAGCGCCGGAGTGGGTCACCTACCCACTGTGGGGGTGCAAGCACGGTGATTCGATTTCGACACACTACTCGGCTGAGCGACTGGCGAGGGACTACGGAGTTCCTGACGATCTCGCTGCATCCATCGACGCGTCAGGTGGTGAGTTCAGGACGTCTACGGCCCTGTGAGCGTCGCAGGTGCGGGTGTCACACCGCATACGGCGACCGCGCGCTCGGCGGTTGAGTTCGGCGTTCTTGCCGTCATTCACGCTGCCGTGTGTGGAGAACATTTGGAGCAGGTGGTGGAGTTGAACAGCGTGCGACGACTTCGAACGGGTGTGAACGGCACCGGTTGACTTGTTGGTTCTCCGTTTGCGCTGGTCGGAGCACTTGTCGAACAGCACTGGCGGGGTGAGGGGGTGGTGGATGATCCCGTCGCGACGGGTCAGGAGAGGGACAGCAGCAGGTGCAGGCCGACCAGCAGGCCGCACGTGACGGTGTGCACGACGGGGTTGTGGGCGAGCAGCGCGGCGAACTCGCGCAGGAACGCGCTGGGCAGGAAGTACCAGGCCGTGGGCGCGCCGATGATCTGCATGCGCAGCCGCAGCCGTCGAGCCAGGACGGCGGCGCGGAAGACGTGGAAGTTGTTGGTCACCGCGACCGCACGGCCGGTCCAGCCCCGCTCGGCGAGCAGTCGTGCGCTGTACTTCAGGTTCTCCTCGGTCGTGGTGGCGCGGTCCTCCAGCACGATCAGCTCGTCGGGCACGTCGCGGCGCAGCAGGTAGGCCCTCATCGCCGCCGCCTCGGACACCTGCTCGTCCGGCCCCTGCCCGCCCGAGACGACGAGCAGCGGCGTCCGGCCCGCGTCCACCTCGCGGTGGTACAGGTGCAGGCCCCGGTCCAGGCGGGAGGCCAGCAGCGGCGGCACGCGGTCGCCGATCAGGCCCGCGCCGAGCACGACGATCGCGTCGAAGCCCGTGCGGCGGCCGATGCTGCCGTACACGATCGAGTACAGCAGCAGGCTGACGAACAGGAACGCGACGTAGGCCGCGACGATCAGCAGCGACCCGATCACGGCGTCCACCACCGGCCCGGTGTGCGCGGTGGCGAAGCCGAACGCGAACACCACGCCGAAGATCGCGAGCCCGGCGAGCAGCGAGAGCAGGTTCGCCAGGCCGAGGCCTTCCCGGCGCAGCATCAGCACGCCGTTGGCGATCAACGCGCTCGGCAGCACGAAACCCAGCCCCAGCAGCACGGCGACGATCACGTACCCGACGACGACGGCGGACCACCCACCCTGCGCCGAGGCCCGGAACACCAGCCACAGCACGAGGAACACCAGCGTGACGCCGAGCCAGACGGCGTTGCCGAGCCGCCGCCGGTCGCGGATCACGCCGACCACGAAGAACAGGGCGGGCACGAGCGCCGCGATCCCGAAGATCATGCGGGCCAATGTAGACGGCCGGTGGTCACTCGAAGTCGTCGTCCCCGAGTCCGCTGTCGCGTTCGGACGCTTCCCGGTCCGGCAGCACGGTCGCCAGGTAGGAGCGCAGCGCGGCCGTGGTGCCGACGTCGCGGCCCGCGTTCTCGGAGAGGAACCAGCGGTGGACCAGCACCTCGTGGAACAGCTCGGCCGGCGCCAGCACGCCGAGGAGGTCGGGCGGCACGGCGGCAACGACGGGGTCGTAGACCTCGTTGCGCCAGAGGTGGCCGGCGGTGGTCTCGGGGACGGGTCCGCCGTCGCGCTGTTCGAGGTAGGCGCGGAAGGAGCGCAGGTCGTTGAGCAGGCGCCTGGCCTGGCCTTCCTGCACTTCCAGGCCGGTGAGCTTGAACAGCTCGCGGCGGCTCTGGCCGATCTCGGCGACCCTGATGTCGACGCGCAGGCGGGCGCCGCTGTCGGAGGTGACGAGTTCGACCTCGCCGACGTCGAAGCCGAGGTCGTTGAGCCGGCGGAGGCGTTCGGCGACGCGGTAGCGCTGCTCGTCGAGCCGGAAGAACTCCTCGCGCGTCACCTCGTCCCACAGGGCGGCGTAGCGCCGGGGCACGCTGTCGGCGACCTCGACCGGGTCGATGTCGGAGGGCAGCAGGCCACCGGCTTCGAGGTCCATCAGCTCGCCGCCGATGCGCTCCCGGGCCAGGTCCACGTCGTAGGTGCGCTGGCCGTCGGACAGCTGCGGGTGGCGTTCGACGGTCTCGGCGTCGACCAGGTAGGCGGCCAGGCCGCCCGCGTCGAGCCGGAACAGCGTATTCGACAACGAGCAGTCACCCCAGAACGTGCCCGACAGGTGCAACCGGACCAACAACTCCACTAACACGTCCACCAGCCGGTCGGCCGAGTGCTCGCCGCGCGGGCTGGAGAACAGGTACCGGTAGGACATGGAGTGCTCGAGGTAGCGGGTGACCAGGATGGCCTGCTGGTCGTCCGGCCGGTCGACGCACAGCCCGAGCACCGACACCGACGGCATGCCCTCCCGCTCCAGGTCGCCCAGCACGGCGTACTCGTGCCTCGCCAGCGACTCGGCGATCTCCTTGAGCGCGTACACCCGGCCCTCGCTGGCGACGAACCTCACGACGTGCCGCGAGATGCCTCGTTGGGGGACGGTCAGCAGCAGCTTCTCGTCCCACTCCTCCAGGGGCTGTGCCCACGGCAGCGAGAGCAGACCACCGGCCTCGCTGGCGGGTGGGCGGAAGAGGAATCGCATGTGCTCCCCGTGGGCCGGTGCGCGGACGACGCGAAACTACCCCGTTCGCGGCTCTCCGATCCAGCCGGCGTCCATGGAGAAACCTGTTCACATCATCATTCACCCGGACCCGCACACCCGCGGAAGTCCGACATGACCCAGCTCATACCCCGGCCGGTCGACCTACGCAGCTGACGACCACTGTCCGCCGCCGCCTCAGGGATCGTGGACCCGTAACCACCATGGCCGAACTATCGAGCCGGATTCGGGGCGGCCCTGCCCGTCGAACAGTTCACCGGACCGGGTCGACGTCGTCACCGCTCACTGCCGCGGTTCACAGAACCACGCGCCGCTGCGCGGTGTGCTGGAACCAGCCGTCGCACGCGATCCGCGGAACGCCGCGGTGACCTCGCGGGCACACGGCATCCCCGTCGGCTACGTCGTGCCGATGCACACGGACCCGCGGCCGCCGGCCCCGACGACCATTCGCAGCGCCGGTTCCCCTGGCAGCGCACCGCCAGGAGAAGAGGCCGACGCACCGACGGTTCTCCCGATTACCGGCTGTCACAGCCAGCAGTGCCACAGCCACTCGTAATGGGGAAGAGTCAGCGGAGCGCCGTTGGCATACCGCAGCACCTTGTCGTTCTCGTCCCGGACGCCCCGATCACGGGCATGATGAAGCAGATGCTCCATCAACGTGGGCGACATGGGCTGCCACCGCTGCGTCGAGCCCTTCTCCCGCAGCCGGACGAGTGACTGATCGGGATCCAGGTCGCGTGCCCGCAGCGCGAGCGCGCCACCGGTGCGGGCCGCGGTCTCGAGAGGGAACCGCAAGAGCAGGGCGTCCAACATCGGATCCGAACCCGTGCGTCGGGCCGCGGCCAGGACGAATTGGTTGCCGCGCCAGTACTCTGCCAAGAGCACCGACCCGTCCGGAGACGTGACTACCTCGAATTCGTCGCCGCGCGATTCGACAACGGTGAAACCGGTGACGACTTGGGTTCGGCACCCCGCCGCGAGCAGAGCGGCGGGGTGCGAGCCCACGTGGAGCGGTGTGGAAAGGAACGGTGCTCCGTTCGGACGTCCATCAGATCGACTCGACGGCGGTGGAGTACAGCCACCTGGCCAGTTCGGACCGCCGGTTCACCTTCAGCTTCCGGTACGTCCGCGTCAGGTGTTGCTCCACCGTGCTCACCGTGATGAACAGCTTGTCGGCGATCTGCCGGTTGCTGTACCCCCACGAGGCCAGCACCGCGACCCTTGTCTCCGCGTCGCTCAACGACCGGTTCCGGGCGCTCTCCGCCGGTGGCTGGTCGACCGCGGCCGCCGGTCGCGAGGTCCGACCGGGTGCCGGCGCGTCGCACTGCTTCGCGATCAGCGCGGCGCTGCGCAACGCCAACCGGGACTGGCTGAAGCTGCCCAGCTCGTGGTACGCCCACCCCAGGTCCGACAGGGTGTAGGCCAGTTCCAGCCGATCACCGGTGCTTTGCAGGGCCTCCACGGCCGTCCCGAGCATCACCACCCGGCGGTTGGGGTCGGTCGTCGCCGCGACGATCCGGATCGACACGGCGCGCAGCCGGGCGTCCTCCGGGTCGCAGAGCTCGCTCTGCTCCTCGGCCAGCTTGCGGGCGTAGTCGAGGTTGCCGAGCCTCAGCCACGTCTGGGCGGCGTCCGTGCGCCAGGGCACCAGCTTCGGCGAGTCGATGCCCCACTTGCCCATGAGTTCGCCCAACGACTGGAAGTCGTCCAGCGCCGCCTTGTAGCGGCCGGTGGCGTGGTAGTACAGGCCCCGCGCCCGCATGTAGTGCAAGCCGATCACGGTCTGGAACATGGCATCGGGCACCCGGGTGCGCAGTTGGTCCAAGGCGTCCTCGACCCGGCCTGCGGCCAGGTGCGTCCGGACCAGGGTGCCTACCGGCAGGCCGATGACCACACCCCAGCCCTCGGTCGGCAGGGTTTCCAACGCGACCTTGCCGTGGCGCTGGGCTTCCCCCAGTTCGCCGCGCCGCAAGGCGATCTCGGCGCGCATCGCGGACAGCAGGGCGTACCACGTCGGCACGTGACGGCCGGAGACCTCGTCCATCAGGCGCTTGCACGACGACTCGGCGTCGGCCAGCCGACCACCCGCCATCAGTGCGGTGAGAGCGCCGAGGGTCTGCATGAGGGTGTGTTCATCCAGCCTGCCGGTCTGGAGCACGCGCTCGGCGGTGGCCAGGCCCTTCGCGTCGGGTCGGCCGACCTCGTCACCGGTCGGCAGGAGGTCGGTCAGGGCGAGCGTGCGGGCGTGGTGAGGCCGGCCGGCGGTCTCAGCGGCGGCCGGCCTCAAGAGTGCCCTCGCCCGGTCGATGTGGCCGAACCACGCCAGGAGCTGGATCAGCATGCCCACGTGCCGCTCGGTGAGGTGGCCCGCGTGGGCCGCCTCGGTCAGCTCGTCGATGTGCGCCGCCGCGGCGGACGGGTCGGCGCGCCACTGGACGCGGGCGATCATGGCGGTGGTCGTGGCGCGCTGCCGCTCGCCGCCGCCGGACTGCCTCGCGAGCCACAGGAGGGCGCGCGCGTGGTCCACGTCGTCCTCGGTCAGCGCCTGCTCCGCCGCTTCGTGCAGCACGGGGATCAGGTCCGGCTCGACGGCCGCGCCGGCGTGGACGAGCTGGCGGGCGATGCTCGCCGCGCCCGAACCTTCGGTCCGCAGCAGCGTCGCGGCACGGCGGTGCAATTCCGTGTGGTGGGCGGACGGGATGCCGTCGAGCACGGCCGCGCGGGTCGTCGGGTGGCGGAACCAGCCACCGTCGAGGACGCCGCACTCGTTGAGCGCGACGGTCGCCCGGACCACCGACTCCGGCTCCACGTCCGCCAGTTTGCCCAGCAGCAGGGACGGGCACGGCTCGCCGAACACCGCCAGGCCGCGGGCCACCTCGCGCATCACCTCGCACACGTCAAGACAGCTCAGGACGGCGTGGGCGAACGTCGGGCCGATCTCCAACTCGCCGGCCGGTCCGGTCTCCCCGTTGTCCTCCGCCAGCGCGCGGATCAGCAGCGGGTTGCCACCGGTCGTGTCGTGGCAGGGTTCGGCCAGGGCACGCGCGCGGTCGACGCCGAGGTGTTCGGCCAGCAGCGCCGCGACACCGTCCTGGGACAGCGGGTCAAGCCGGATCCGGCGGCACAGCGGCAGGCCGGCGCGGAGCAGCGGGTGGCGCGCGCCCGCGAAGAGGCCCTCGTTGAGCACGATCATCACGCCGCCGGACCGCACCCGGCGCAGCACGGTGGACAGGCACTCCAGCGACTGGGCGTCGGCGTCGTGCGCGTCGTCGACCCCGATCAACAGCGGCGCGTCCGAGCCCTCGACGAGGTCCAGCAGCGCCATGCACAGCTCGTGGTGGACGACCGGGCTGACCGTCGTGCTCCGCGCGGCCTCCGCGAGCAGCCACGAGACGTGCACCGACGCCTGCGCGGACAGGTGTGCGCAACGGAAGATCTGACCCAGCACACCGAAGGGAACGGTGCGTTCGGCTCGGCATCCCGAAGCAGAGAGGAACACCGCGCCGCCGTCCACCGCCTCCTCGGCGAATAGTTCGAGCAGTTCGGACTTGCCGGTACCGACCGGCCCGCTGACGACCGCCATCCGCCCCTTGCCGCCTCGGCATTCGGCGAACAGCTCGCGTAAGTCGGATAATTGCGTTTCCCGTTCGAACAGCATTGAGGTCCCCTCCCCGAAACCACTGGATGGTCCATCTGCGTCGAATACTGCCTCGACTTACTTACCGCCACCACACCGGGCGCGACCACGGCCAATCCGCACACCACCGGGCCGGGCCATACACCCTGCGGGCAGCCGACCGACGGGGCGCCCTAAGCCCGACCCTATCCGGTCGACCTCCACCGTCGCCCTCATCACATGGATGTCTACCACAATTGCGACTTGCCGCCACGTGGTCCGCCAAACGAACCCGCCGTTCGAGAATCACCCGATCCGCCGACGCGGAGTAGCCACTCGTTCCCGCGAAAAGCGTCCGGGTATGACGACCATTCGGCCGCCATCCCGGACGCGAACTCGCGAAGTGGCGTTCACCCGTTCGCCGGCAGGCTCCTCAGACCGCGGCCTCCGGGGTGGCGACCGGGGGTGTCTCGGCGACGGGCGTCGGAGCGGGCTTCTTGAGCGTCAGCGCGAGCAGGCCACCCAGGAGCGCACCCGCCGCGGCGACGTAGCCCGCGACCTTCAGGCCGTCCAGGAAGGACGAGCCGGCGTTCGCGATCACCAGGATGATCGCCAGGCCGACCGCCGCGCCGATCTGCAACGCGGTGGAGCCCAGTGCCGACGCGACGCCCTGCTGGGAGGCGTCGACACCGGACGACGCGGCCACGAAGATCGCGGTGAAGGCGAGACCACCGCCGAAGCCGTACAGGACCACGCCCGGCAGCACGGCCCAGTAACTGCCGCCCGTGCTCATGCCCGCCACGAGCGCGCCGAGGCCGACGGCGTAGATGATCATGCCGACCGCGAGGCCCGCGCCGACGCCGAACTTCGTCAGCACGGTGGAGGCCACCTTGCCGCCCGCGATCATGGCGAACACGCCGAGCGGGAGGAACGCCAGACCCGCCTCGAGCGCGTTGTACTGCAGGGTGTTCTGCATGTAGATGGTGAAGATGAAGTAGCCGGAGCTCAGCGCGGCGTGGTGCAGGAAGGCCACCGCCATGGCGGTCACCAGGCTGCGGTTGCGGAACAGCGTCACCGGCGCCAGCGGGTCCTTGGTGGTGCGCTCGATGACGAAGAACGCGATCACCAGCACGACGCCGAGCAGGATGGCGCCCCAGGCGCGGATCGAGCCCCAGCCCACCTCGGGACCGCTGACGAGCCCGAACACGACCAGCGACACACCGACGGTGGCCACCAGCGCGCCGGGGAGGTCGAAGCCGCCGCCCGTCCGGACGGCGGCGTCGGGCGCGATGAGCTTCGGCGCGACGATCGCGGCGATGACGGTGACCGGCACGACGATGAAGAAGACCCACTCCCATCCCATGCCGTGCGTGATCACACCGCCGAGCAAGGCGCCGGCGGCCAGACCGCCACTGCCGGTGGAACCCCACACGGACAGGGCGCGGTTGCGCTCCTTGCCCTCGGGGAAGCGGGTCACGATGAGGGTGAGGACGGCCGGGAACAGCAGCGCACCGCCGATGCCCTGGACCGCACGGGCGGCGACCAGGACTGCCTGCTCGGTGGCCAGGCCGCCCACGAGGGACGAGATCCCGAAGACCAGCAAGGCGCCGATGAACATCCGCCGGGCGCCGAGGCGGTCGGCGGCACGGCCGCCGAGCAGGAGTAATCCGCCGAACGCGACCGCGTACGCGCTGACCACCCACTGCAACGACTGGTCCGAGAAGCCGAGCGCGCTGCCGATCTCAGGCAACGCGACATACACGTTGTTGTAGTCGATGGCGATGATGAACTGCGCCAACGCCAGGAGCGCGAGCCGGAGACCGGACCTGCTCGATGTCGGGTTATCGGTAGCGACCACAGCTAGGAACTCTCTTCGTCACAAGGGGTGCCCCCGCGCGGGTGCGCCCAGGGCCGGGAAGGGGTTGATCACGGCGTCTTCGACGGGACCGGACTACATGCCGTTCATTGACTAAATGCCGTTCAGTTCTTGTACCCCGGATACTATACGTACAGGGTAAGGTGTCAAGCATGGGACGAACGACGCCACGACGGCGGGACCGGATCCGGGCGGAGACGAGCTCGGAGATCAAGACCATCGCGCTGAAGCACCTCACGGCAGGTGGCGCGGAAGCGGTGTCGTTGCGCGCGATCGCCCGGGAGATGGGCATGACGGCCAGCGCGATCTACAGCTACTTCGACACGCGCGACGACCTGATCACCGCGCTGATCGCGGACTCGTACGCCTCGCTGGCCGGCGTCATGGAAGCGGCGGGCGCGGGCGGTTCGGACACCGGTGCGGCGGACCGCATCCTGGCCGTCGCGACGGCGTACCGGCAGTGGGCGATCTCGCACCCCGAGGAGTTCCGGCTGATCTACGGCGACCCCGTCGCCGGGTACCAGGCGCCGGAGGACGACGCGGTTCGGGAAGCCGAAGATCGCGCGTGCGCGGTGCTGCTACGACTGGTCGAAACGGGCTGGCCGGTGCCCGAGCACCCGGCCGCCGAGCCGTACGAATGGGCCGATTTCGGCGATGGCTACACCCGCCGCGTGCGCGAGCTGTTCCCCGACCTGCCACCGGCGGCGGTCGCACTGGCCCTGCGGACGTGGGGCCGGATGCACGGGCAGGTGGCCCTGGAGATCTACGGCCACCTGCGGGCGCAACTGGTCGACCCGGCCAAGCTGTTCCGGGCGGAGATGCTGGACCTGACCAGGATGCTCGGCGCGGACCCGACGACGTCGCGCTAGGTCGGTGGCCGGAACGTGACGAGGTCTCCGGTGAGTGGGTTGGCGACCAGGCAAACCCGAACACCGGAGACCTCGTGGCCGGCGTAGCGGCAGCGGGACGGGCCGACCGACCGACGCGCGCGGCGCACCGGGGTCCGGCAGACGATTCCCACCGCGTTGCCCGCCCATCGCAAGGCCAAAGGCCACCGGCGTTCGACCCGGGCGCACACAGGAACGCCCCGGCAGGAGGCCGGGGCGTGTCCCTTCCATGGGGCTGGTCGTGCGCGACAGGCGACACAGGAACGCCCGGATCGAAGCCGGGCGCGTCCCTCCATACGGCGGATCCCGCGCGACGGACGACTCTCAGCAGAGCTTGACCGGCAACGCGCCGATCACCCGCAGGAACGTGCCGGGCCAGCGTTCGAGCTCCTGGTCACCCCGCTCGAACGAGTACTCCAGCAGCGCCGTCAGGCCGACCTGGGCGATCATCTTGGCGATCGGCGCCGCCACGCAGAAGTGGATGCCGTGGCCGAAACCGAGGTTGCGGCCCATCGGGCGGGACAGGTCGAGCACGTCCGGGCGGTCGTAGGTGCGCGGGTCGCGGTTGGCCGCGCCCAGCATCACGATGACGTGCGTGCCCTCGGCCACCGGCCGGCCCAGGATGTCCGCGTCCTGCAACGCCATCCGGGTGGTGATCTGGAGCGTGGTGTCGAAGCGCAGCAGTTCCTCGACCGCCTCGGCGATCCGGTCCGGGTTCGCCCGCAGCCAGGCCAGCTGGTCGGGGTGCTCCAGGAGGTTGTGCACGGCGTTGCCGATCATCGCCGTGGTGGCGCCGAAGCCGGCCGCGAGCAGGTTCATCAGCAGCATCGCCAGTTCCCACTCGGTGAGCCGCTCGCCCTCCTGCTCGGCCCGCACCAGGTCGCTGATCAGGTCGTCGCCCAGGTTCGACCGGCGGGCCTCGGCCATCTCGATGCCCGCGTTGATGAACATGTCGCGGGCGAAGTCGCGACCCGCCTTCTGCTCCTCGGTCAGGGTGAAGCCGGGGTCGAGGCCGCGGCCGGACTCCTTGGCGCTGGCGAAGAAGATCGGGTGGTACCGCTCCGGGATGTCGAGCAGGTGGCTGAGCACCAGGGCCGGCAGCGGCCGGGCGAACGCGGCCATGAGGTCGACCTCGCGGTCGTCCGACCCGGCGGCCTTGCGCAGCAGGTTTTGCGCGAACCCGAGCGCGTGCGGGCGCAGGGCGTCCAGCGTGCGCGGGGTGAACGCCTTGTTCACCAGGCCGCGGATCCGGGTGTGGTCCGGCGGGTCCATGAACATGAGGATGCGGCCGGACTCGCCGTCCTTCTGGTTCTCCACGAACTGGTCGGAGATCATCGACTTCTTGCCGGGCCCGATCCCGAACCGCAGGTCCTTCATGACCGCCGAGACCTCGTCGAAGCCGAAGACCGCGAGCGAGTCCGCCGAGGTGCGCATCAGGCCGCCGTGCTCGGTCAGCAGCCGACGGTAGTGCGGGTACGGGTCCTGGTGGAACTGTTCGTCGAAGACGTCGAACGGCAGCATCCGGGCCGCGGTCTCCGGGTCGTAGGTGAGGACGTCGGGCGCCGGGCGTGGCGGCGTGGTCTGGGTCATCGAACGCCTTTCTCTCTCGCGTCTTGCACCGTGGGTACGAGTCGGACGGGTACGTCCAGCAGCACCGTGTGCTTGTTGTTCGGCGCGTGCACCACCGGTCCGGCCGGGCTGATGTCGGCGACCCGGTCGAGCAGTGCGGTCAGCACGAGCCGGAGTTGGAGCCGGCCGAACTCGTCCCCGGAGCACGCGTGCGTGCCCGAGCCGAACGCCATGTGCGGGTTGGGGTCGCGGCGGATGTCGAACACGTCCGGCGCGGCGAACACCTCGGGATCGCGGTTGGCCGACGGCCACCAGAAGGTGACCTTCTCACCGGCCCGGATCCGCTGTCCGCCCACGATGAGGTCCCTGGTCGCGGTGCGCCGGTTGTACGGGTTGGCGGGCGCCCAGCGCAGGACCTCCTCCACGGCGCCGGCCAGCAGCGACCGGTCCGCCTTGAGCAGCGCCCACTGGTCCGGGTGTTCGGCGAACACCCGGATCGCCGCGGCGATCGTGTTGCGCGGCTGCTCGTAGCCGGACACGAACAGCACCGCCGCGTGCGTGTCCCGCTCCAACTCCGACAGCGGCTCGTCGCCGGGGATCTCGCCGATCGCGATGACCGAACCGAGGTCCGGTCCGGGGTCGGCGTGCTTGGCGATCACGAACCGCTGGAAGTACTCGCGCACCGAGGCGAACACGGCGCGGGACTCGTCGGTCGCCCGGCCGGTGCGGCGGTCGGTGAACCCGAGCGCGGCGCGCACCCAGTCGAGCAGCCGGGGCCAGTCGTCCGGCGGCACGCCGAGCAGCGAGGCGATCGCCTCCACGGCAAGGGGTTCGGCGACCGCGGTGACCACCTCGGCCCGGCCCGCGGCCACGGCCGCGTCGACCAGTTCCTCGGCACGGGCGCGCAACACGGGCTCCAGCGCGGCGATCGCCCGCCCGGTGACGAACGGGTGCAGCACGCGCTTGATCAGCTCGTGCCGCGGGTCGTCCATCATGAACAGCAGGACGCCGGTGAGCATGCCGTTGGGCAGGTCCTCCAGGTGCGTGCCGCCGCCCTCGCGCCCGCCGCCGCCCTGCGCGGAGAACGCCGGGTCGGCCGCCGCGGCCTCGATGTCCGCGTGCCGGGTCAGCACCCAGAAACCGTCGTCGCGCGACGACCCGTGCGGGTGGAACAGCACGGGCGCTTCGGCGCGCAGCCGGGCGAGAAGCTCGTACGGCACGCCGTCGGCGAAGTTGGCGTGGTCGGTCAGGTCGATCCCGCCGAGCACGTCGGGCAGCGGGTCTGCGCGGGTGAGGTGTTCGGTGGTCATGCTCGCCTTCACGTGGTGGTGAGGAACTCGAAGGTCGATCCGGTCAGCCAGCCCCGGCTCATCTTGTGGTGCTCGGGCCGCCCGTCCGGGCTCAGCCGGCGCCACAGGCCCGCGAGCCGGGTGAGCGCGGCCGTGCAGTGCACGTCGGCCAGGTCCTGTGCCTCGCTCGTGCCCAGCGCGGCGGTGCGGGCCAACACGGCGGACGCGGCGACCAGCTCGGCCGCGATCCGGCCGGAGGTCACCAGGAACTCCTCGTCGGCGAACAGTTCGGCCTGCGGCGACTTCGTCGCCTCGGCGCAGGTCTGCGCGAACCACCGGGTCTGCTCGACCACGGCGTCCAGGTGGACCTGGTTGCGCGGCGCCAGGTCGAGCCCGGCGGTGTCCGTCGCGCACTCGCCCGGCACCGGACGTTCGCCGCGGTAGTAGGCCGTGAGCAGCAGCTGCGCGACCTGGCTGTCGAGCTGGAAGTCCACGTTGCCCGCCATGCGGAACCCGCGGGCGTCGCGCAGCGCGCGTTCGGCGGGCAGGACCGGAGCGCCGCGGCGCCGCTTGCTCGCCGCCGTCTCCAGACCTTCCGCGCCCATCAGCGCGACCGTGCGGTCGGCGAGCTTCCAGGCCGTGCGGGTGAGGACGTTCTTGGCGACGAACCGCTCCAGCCACCGGTCGGTGATACCGCCGCCGATCAGGCTCCACCGCGCCAGGCTGTCCATCGCGTAGACGTCGGCCATCGCGCGGGACACCATGCGCTGGATGCGGTCGTACTCCCCCAGCGGCCGACCGTCGATCATCCGCCGGTTCACGAAGGAGCGCGACCACTCCAGGCAGTTGCGCGCCACCGCCAACGCGGGCGCCCCCGTGAAGTAGATCCGGCCGAGGAAGGCGATGGAGTTGATCATCGCGGGCAGCCGCAACTGGCCTTCCCCGCCGGAGAGCACGTGCTCCTTGGGCACCCGGACGCCGTCGAAGCTCAGCGCGCCGTTGGGCAGACCGTTGCTGCCGATGAACTCGACGACCGAGTCGACGGAGAAGCCCTCGCTCGCGGTGTCCACGAAGCACACCCCGATGCCGCCGTCGAGCGTGGCCGACACGGCCAGCAGGTCGGCCACCGGACCGTTGCCGGTGTAGAGCTTGTCGCCGCGCAGCACGTAGTCGTCGCCGTCGAGCGTGGCGGTCATCGTCGGCAGCCGGTTGTTCTGGCCGGCCTGGTCGGTGTCGCCGAAACCGGACAGCGCCCCGCCCCTGATCCGGTCGCGCACCATGTCCCGCAACGGCCCTTCGGGCAGCGCGGGGTGCAGCGCGCCGACACCGACACCGGCCTGGATGGCGATGATCTGGCCCACCGGGACGGACTTCGCCGCCGCGGCAGCCACCACGCGCAGGACGTTGTAGGGGGACAGCGCCGCGCCGCCGAGCTCACCGGCGAACGCGACGGTGAGCAATCCCTCGCGCCGCAACGCGTCGATCAGCCCGTCCGGCAGCTCTCGGGTCGCGTCCAGCGCATCCGGGTCGGGCACGTGCTCGGTCACGAACGCCTCGGCCCGCGCGACCCACACATCGCCGACCGCCCGATCCGCGGCATCCTGCTCGGGGAAACCACCCAGCAGACCCGTATCCAGCCGACCCGTCAACAACCCCGTCTCCAGCGACTCAACGACCATCGGCGCTCCTCTCCTTCTCCTCGACGGCGGCCAGCGCCCGGATGCGGACCTCCACCTCGGCCAGGTCCGCGGCGGACGCGCCGGACGCGGCCACGTACCCGTCCGGGCGCAGCACCAGGAAGCCCTCGGCACGACCGGCGAAGTGGTCGTGCGTGACCAGCGCCCGGTTCCGCTCCGCCAGCGCCCGTGCTTCGGCGACCAGCAACGCCGAGGCGTCGCCCGTGGTCAGCAACCGCAGCCGACCGACGGTGTCACGTGCCGGCACCCAGTGCGGCGTGCGGGTTCCGGGCTTGGCCCGACCGCGCTTCGCGCCGACGCGCAGCAGCTCGTCGGTGTAGCGCACGCCCCAGCCCGCGAGCAGCGGGACGAACCAACGGCGCAGCGCACCGGTCCGCTCCAGGCCGCCCCACACCGCGTTGCGGACCTTCGCCGCGGCGGGCCCCAGCATGAACATCCTCATCATCCGGCCGGTCATGCCGACGATCTGCTCGGCCGCCTGCCGCCGCTCGACCTCGTAGCCCGCCAGCACCTGCGCCCCGAGCCTGCCGTGCACGACACCGGCGAGCTTCCACGTCAGGTTGTGCACGTCCTGCAGCCCGAGGTTGAGGCCCTGACCGCCCAGCGGCGAGTGGGTGTGCGCGGCATCGCCGACGAGGAACACCCGGCCGCGCCGCAGCGACGACGCGATGCGCTCGGAGCTGGAGAAGGTGCCGATGTGGTCCAGCGACACGATTCTCAGGTCACCGGGTCCACGCTCGTCGAGCAGGCGCTGCACGCCGGTCCGGTCGATCGGCAGGTCGGGCGGGACGGGCGCGGAGACCCGCACCCGGCCGCCGCTCATCGGCGCGAACACCAGCGAACCGCCGCGGCCGAGGAAGTAGTGCACCGCGCCTTCCTCGAAGTCGCCGTCGACGCGGCCCTCGGCGAGGATCAGGTTCGTCGGCACCCGCCGGCCGGGGAAGTCGATGCCCAGCCTCTCCCGCACGTCGCTGCGCACGCCGTCCGCGCCGATCACCCAGTCGGCCTCGATCAGCTCGGTGCCCGACGCGCCCGTCACCTGCACGGTCACCGAGTCCTCGCCGGCCGCGAGGTCCTCGAACCGCACGCCGCGCTCCACCTTGCCGCCGGCGGCCTCCAGCGCTTCCTCCAGCAGCCGCACGGTGTGCTCTTGCGGCAGCAGCAGCGGCTCGTTCTCCGCGCCCAGCGCCACGCGCAGCACCTTGCCGCCCGCCATGTTGTAGACGTTCGTGCGCACGGTGACGCCCAGGCGCTCGGCCTCCGCGCGGATGCCGACACCCCGGTAGATCTCCAGGGCGGGCGGCCACAGCTGCAACGCCCGCGTGCCGGTCATCCGCTCGGTCGACGCCTCCAGCAGCCGCACCTGCACGCCGAGCCTGAGCAACTCGACGGCGGCGGTGAGACCGCACGGACCGGCGCCGATGACGACCACCGTCGCCTTCGACTTCACAACCGCTCCATCAGTTCGTCGGCCAACCAGGAGTCGACCGCGCGGACGGCTCCGTCGACGTGCGCCGCGATGAGACTGAAGTGGTCGGCCTCGACGTCGACCACGGTGCTCGGCTCCGTCCAGCACGACTGCCAGCCGTCGACGGAGGTGACCTCGTCCGGCCACTCCCGCATCGGGTGGTCGGCCCGCACCAACAGCGTCGGCGCCTTGATGTCGGCGGGCTTCCACTCGTCCATCAGCCGCAGGTAGGCGCCCATCGCGGTGAGCTGGGTGTCGTCGACCTCGGTCAACCGCGTCGCGACGCCCGCGAACAGCTGCGGTCGGATCGCGGTGATGATCGCCGCGTCCCACGGGTAGGTGTCCAGCAGCGCCAGCCCGGCGGCCGGTGTGCCGCGCTCCTCGAGCAGCTTCGCGGCGGCGTGCGCGACCAGCCCGCCGGAGGAGTAGCCGACGAGCACGTACGGCTCGCCGGCCGCGACCTCGGCGACGGCCTCGGCGACGTGCTCGGCCAGCACCCGGAAGCTCGCCGGCACCAGTTCGCCCGGGACGAAGCCCGGCATGGTCAGCGCGACCACGTCCCGCTGCCCGGCGAACCGCTTGGCGAACGCCGCGTACTGGTGCGGCCCGGAGTCGGCCAGGGCGGTCGGCAGGCAGATGAGCCTCGGGCCGCGCGGGCCGGTGGCCAGCCGCAGCGGGGCGGCGGCCGTCGCGCCGACGGGCGAGTCGAACGCGGGCCGCCGGGTGCTGCCGGCGATGAGCGCCTCGGTGAACGCCGCCGCGTCGCCCGCCGCACGCGCCTGCTCGAACAACGTGCTGGTCGCCGAACGCGGCTCTTCGACCGCAGTGCCGTCCAACCGGGATCGCAGGTGCTCGACCAGCGCCTCGGGTGTGCGCAGCGCCAGGATCTCGCGGGCGGTGAACCGCAGGCCGGTCGCCGCGTTGAGCCGGTTGCGCAGCTCGACCGTGGTCAGCGAGTCCAGGCCCAGCTCCAGGAACGGCCGGTTCATCACCACGGCGTCCAGGTCGGGTTGTTTGAGCACGGCCGCGATCTCCACGCGCACCCGCTCCAGCACCAGCCGGGCCCGTTCGACCGGGTCGACGCCCGCCACGTCCAGCACGCCGGCCCGGGAGGCGGTGGACCGGTCGGCCACCACGGGGCTCGTGCCACCGCGGGCCCAGTAGCGGCGACGCTGGAACGCGTAGGTCGGCAGGTCCACCCGCCGCGCCGGGATGCGGCCGAACAGCGCGGACCAGTCGACCGGGACGCCGCGGGTGTAGGCCTCGCCCAGCGACGCGTGGAACCGTCGCAGGTCACCGGCGCCGCGCCGCAGCGTACCGACGACGACCGCGTCGACGCCCGCCTCCGCTGCGGTCTCGTCCACGCCCATGGTGAGCACGGGGTGCGGGCTGGACTCGACGAACGTGCGGAAACCGTCGACCAGCAGCGCCCGCACGACCGGCTCGAAGTTCACCGGGCGGCGGCAGTTCTCGAACCAGTAGCCCGCGTCCAGCTCCGAGCCGTCCAGCACCTCGCCGGAGACCGTCGAGTACAGCGGCACGGAGCCCTTGCGTGGCTTGACGAACGCCAGCAGCTCGGCGATCCGGTCGCGCAGCCGGTCGACCTGCGGGCTGTGCGAGGCGACCGTGGAGGCGATGACCCGCGCCCGGATCCCGCGCCCGGTCAGCTCGGCGACCAGCTCCTCCAGCGCCTGCGCCGGACCGGCGACGGTCACCGCGCCGGGCCCGTTCACCCCGGCGATCGACATCCGGTCGTCCAGCAGCGCCTCGACCTCGGCGCGCCCGGCCGCGATCGAGGCCACCGCGCCGCGGCCCACCAGCTCGTCGGCGAACAACTGCGAGCGCAGCACGATCAGCTTCGCCCCGTCCTCGACGGACAGCGCGCCGGACACGCACGCGGCGGCGACCTCACCCTGCGAGTGCCCGACCACGGCGTCCGGTTCGACGCCGTAGGACCGCCACAGCGCGGCCAACGACACCATCACCACGAACAGCACCGGCTGGAGCACCTCGATGCGGTCCAGCGCGGGTGCGCCGTCCTTCTGCCGCAGCACGTCCTCGACCGACCACGTGACGTGCCGCTCGACGGCGTCGGCGCACTCGCGCAGCCGCGCCGCGTAGACCGGGCTGCTGTCCAGCAGCTCCAGCGCCATGCCGGCCCACTGCGAGCCCTGGCCGGGGAACACGAACACCGTGCGGCCGGTGTCGGTGACGCTGCCGGACACCAGGTCGTCGGCCGACTCGCCGCGCGACAGCGCGTCCAGCGCACCGACCAGCGCGGCCCGGTCGGAGCCGAGCACGACGGCCCGGTGCTCCAGCGCGGCACGGGTGGTGGCCAGCGAGAAGCCGACGTCGGCGACCGGCACGTCGGTGGCGTCGAGGTAGTCGCGCAGCCTGCCCGCCTGCGCGGCGAGCGCCGCGGCGCTGCGGCCGGACACCAGCAGGGGCGGCACCGCGTCGGACACGGGCAGGTCCTCGGTCTCCTCGACGACCTGCTCGATGATCACGTGCGCGTTGGTGCCGCTCATGCCGAACGCCGAGACACCCGCCCGCCGCGGCCGTCCGGTGTCGGGCCAGTCCCGCGGCTCGGTCAGCAGGCGCACCGCGCCGCTGCCCCAGTCCACGTGCGAGGTCGGCGCGTCCACGTGCAGGGTGCGGGGCAGCCTGCCGTGCTTCATCGCCATGACCATCTTCATGACGCCGGCGAGCCCGGCGGCGGCCAGCGTGTGGCCGAGGTTGGACTTGACCGATCCCAGCCACAGCGGGTCGCTCGCGGTGCGGCGGCCGTAGGTGGCCAGCAGCGCCTGTGCTTCGATCGGGTCGCCGAGCATGGTGCCGGTGCCGTGCGCCTCGACCGCGTCCACGTCGCCCGCGGTGAGCCGGGCGTCGGCCAGGGCCTGTTCGATCACGCGCACCTGCGACGGGCCGTTCGGCGCGGTGAGGCCGTTGGACGCGCCGTCCTGGTTGACCGCGCTGCCGCGCACCACGGCGAGCACCGGGTGGCCGTTGCGGCGCGCGTCGGACAGCCTCTCGACCACCAACGTGCCGACGCCCTCCGAGAAGACCGTGCCGTCTGCGGCGTCGGCGAACGCCTTGTTCCGCGCGTCCGGCGCGAGACCCCGCTGGCGGCTGAAGTCCACGTAGGACACCGGCGTGGCCATCACGGTCGCCGCGCCGACGACGGCGAGGGAGCACTCGTCGCGGCGCAGCGCCTGCATCGCCAGGTGCAGCGCCACCAGCGACGTGGAGCACGCGCTGTCGATGCTGATGGCCGGCCCCTCCAAGCCCAGCGCGTAGGCGACGCGGCCGGACAGCACGCTCGGTGCCGCGCCGGTCAGCCGGTAGGCCTCGACGTCGTCGGTGGAGCCGGCCAGCAGCGTGGCGTAGTCGTTGGTCACCGCGCCCGCGTACACGCCGGTCCGGCTGCCGCGCAGGGTCGTCGGGTCGATGCCCGCCCGCTCCAGCGCCTCCCAGGTGACCTCCATCAGCAGGCGGTGCTGCGGGTCGACCACGAGCGCCTCGCGCGGCGAGACGCCGAAGAACTCCGCGTCGAAGTCGGCCGCGTCGTAGAGGAAGCCGCCCTCCTTGACGTAGGACTTGCCCAGCTCGTCGGGGTCGGGGTGGTACAGGCCCTCGACGTCCCAGCCGCGGTCCTCCGGGAACGCCGACACGGCGTCCACATCGGACTCGACCAGCTTCCACAGGTCCTCCGGCGACCGCACGTCGCCGGGGAACCGGCACGCCATGCCGATGATGGCGATCGGCTCGTTGTGCCGGTCCTGCAGGTCCCGCAACCGTCGACGCGTCTCCTGCAGCTCCACGGTCGCGCGTTTGAGGTACTCGCGCAGCTTCTGCTCGTCCGACATGGCACTCACTCCTCCTTGCGTCGCGGGCGGTCAGACCAGTTCGTTGTCGAGCAGGGCGAACAGGTCCTCGTCGCTGGTGTCGTCGCCGATGACGGCGGTGGCGACCGCGGGCGTCGAGGTCAGCTCGGTGAGGAAGTCGTGCAGCCGGCCGACCAGGCTCGCCCGCGCGTGCTCGTCGGGCGCCGCGGCCAGGGCGGCGCGCAGCTTGTCCAGGTGCTCGTCCACGGACACGGTCGGCGCCTGTGGCGTGACCTGCGTGGCGAGGAACCCGGCGACCGCGAGCGGCGTCGGGTGGTCGAACGCGAGCGTCGCGGGCAGCGACACGCCCGACACGGCGGTGATCCGGTTGCGCAGCGACACCGCGGCCAGCGAGTCGAAACCCATCTCCCGCAGCGCTTTGCGCGGCTCGACGGCGTCGACCGAACCGTGGCCGAGGATGGCGGCGACCTCGGTGAGCACGATCCCGAGCAGGTGCCGTTCGCGCTCGGGACCGGTCATCCCGGCGAGTGCCTCGGCCAGGTTCTCGCCGCCGTCGCCGTCGCCCGCCGCCAGCGCCTTGCCGACCTCGGGAAGCGCGGAGAACAACGGGCTGGGGCGTGCCGAGGTGTAGGCGGGGGCGAACCGCGCCCAGTCGACGTCGGCCACGACCAGGCCCGCACCGGCGCTCGCGACCGCGTCGGCCAGCGCCGCGACCGCTCGGTCGGCGTCCATCGGGACGAGGCCGGACCTGGTCAGCCGGTCGCGCCGCTCGACCTCCTCGTCGGTGTCCGCGCCGAGCGCCCAGGGGCCGAACGCGATGGAGATGCCCTTCCCGCCGCCGCGCCGCACACCGTCGGCGACGGTGTCCAGGTAGGCGCTAGCCGCGCCGGCGGCACCTTGGCCACCACTGCCCCAGACGCCCGCGATGGAGGTCAGGACGACGAACGCGCCCAGCGAACCGTCCAGCACGTGCTGAGGTGGTGCCAGGTCCGCCGGTGTGATGTCGGCGAGCGGGGTGGTGCCGCCGACCGGAGCGAGGTGCACAACGGAGTCGACGGGCCGCGCGAGCGGGTCGACCCGCGCGGTCACGGTCACCCCAACGCCATCGAGCACGTACCGCGGCGGCACGACCTCGCCCGGCGCGACACCGGCGAGCGGCGGGGTGCCACCGTCCGGCGCGACCGGGTCATCGGGCCCCACGAGCGAATCGGCCTGCGCCGACGCAGTCTCCCCGACACCGTCCAGTTCGGCCACGAACGCGGGCACCGAGCCGTCGGCGGTGACCAGCACCAGGTGCTCGGCCCCCGCACTGGCCAGCCACCGGGCGACCGGCGCGGCGATCGCCTCGTCGGCCCCGGTCACCAGCACCGTTCCGCGCGGCGTCCAGCGGGCGCCCGTGGGCCGGTCGGTCTCGGCCCGGACGAGGCGGCGGGCCAGTACGTCCCTGCCGCGGATCGCGACCTGGTCCTCTTCCCCGGCGGACTCCAGCACCGCGGGCAGCGCCGCCAACCCGGCCTCGTCCAGCACGTCCACCAAGCCGCCCCACTGGCGGGGCAGCTCCAGCGCGGCCGTCCGGCCCAGCGCCCACACCTGGGCCTGTGCCGGGTCGGCCGCGGGATCGGTGTCGGCGGTCGCGACCGCGCCACGGGTGGCCACCCACAGCGGGGAGTCCCAGTTCAGTGCGGCCGCCGCCTGGAGCACCGCCAGCGTTCCGGTCACGCCGGCGCCGGGGTCCAGCGCCAGCAGCGACAGCACACCGTCGAACGGCTGGCCGTCCACGGTCGCAAGCCGCTCGGCCAGCGCGCCGCCCTCGGCGGTGCCCGCGTCGACCACGACCGCGACGGTCCGCAGCCCTCGGGCGGCCATGGCCTCCACGCACGCCTCGGCGCCGTGGCCACCGGACGGCAGCAGCACCAGCCACCGGCTCGCCGCACTCGGCACGGACAGCTCCGGCAGAGCGGTCCAGGCGACCTCGTAGCGCCACGTCCGCGAAGCTCCGCCGCTCTCGGCCGCCAGCCAGTACCGCTCCCGCTGGAACGGGTAGGTAGGCAGGTCGACGCGCCGCGCGCCGGGCAGCAGCTCGCCCCACCGCACGTCCACACCGCGCACGTGCACCTCGGCCAACGCGGTCAGCAACGTCTCGGCCTCGTCCTTGTCCCGGCGCAGCGCGGCGCTCAGCCCCACCTCCGGGTCGTCGGCGAGCGTCTCGCGGCCCATGGCGGTCAGCACCGCGTCCGGGCCCAGCTCCAGGAACGTCGTCACGCCTTCGCCGCGCAGCCACCGCAGGCCGTCGGCGAACCGCACCGACTCGCGGACGTGCCGCACCCAGTAGTCCGGCGAGGCGATCTCCTCGGCCGACACCGCGCCGCCGGTCAGGTTCGACGCGATCGGGATGTCCGGCGCGCGGAAGTCCAGTCCCGCGGCGACCCGCCTGAACTCCTCCAGCATCGGAGCCATCAGGTGCGAGTGGAACGCGTGGCTGACGCGCAGCCGCCGCGTCTTGTGGCCGCGCGCCGCCAGCTCCGCCTCCGCCTCGGCCACCGCGTCGGCGTCACCGGACAACACGACCGAACCGGGCGTGTTCACCGCGGCCAGCGCGAGCCGGTCCGACAACAGGTCGGCGGTCTGCTCCTCCGACGCCAGCACGGACACCATCGCGCCACCCGACGGCAGCGCCTGCATCAGCCGACCGCGCGCGGCGACCAGCGTGCAGGCGTCCGCCAGCGACAGCACGCCCGCGACGTGCGCGGCGACCAGCTCGCCGATGGAGTGGCCCGCCACGAAGTCCGGCTCGACGCCCAGGCTCGCCACCAGCCGGTACAGCGCCACCTCGACGGCGAACAGACCGGTCTGGGTGTAGCGGGTCTGGTCGAGCAGGTCGCCGTCGCCGAACACCACCTCGGCCAGCGGCCGGTCCAGGTCGCGGTCGAGCAGCGCGCACGCCTCGTCGAACGCGGCGGCGAACACCGGGTGCCGGGCGTGCAGCTCGCGGCCCATGGCCAGGCGTTGGCTGCCCTGCCCGGTGAACAGCACCGCGAGGCCGCCGCCGCGGGTCACCTCGCCGAGCACCGCGCCGGCCGGGAAGGCCGCCAGTCCGGCGCGCAGCTCGTCCCGCGAGGACGCGAGCACGACGGCCCGGTGGTCCAGGCCCGCACGGGTGGTGGCCAGCGAGAAGCCCACGTCGGCCAGGTTCGCCCCGGGCTGTGCGTCGAGGTGGTCGCGCAGCCGTGCCGCCTGCCCCCGCAGCGCCTCCGGGCTCTTGGCCGCCAGTGCGAACGGCACGACACTCGTCGGTTCCGGCGTCTCCCGCGTCGGCGGCGCCGGCCGGTACTCCTCCAGCACTACGTGCGAGTTGGTGCCGCTGATGCCGAACGACGACACCGCGCCACGCCGCGGCCGGTCGCCGGCGGGCCAGGGCCGGGACTCGGTCAGCAGCGCCACGCCGCCGGACTCCCAGTCCACGAACGGCGACGGCTCGTCCACGTGCAGGGTGCGCGGCATGACGCCGTGCCGCATCGCCTGGATCACCTTGATGACACCCGCCGCCCCGGCCGCGGCCTGGGTGTGGCCGATGTTCGACTTGACCGAGCCGAGCCACACCGGTTCGGTGCGCCCGCGGCCGTAGGTGGCCAGCAGCGCGGACGCCTCGATCGGGTCGCCGAGCCGGGTGCCGGTGCCGTGCGCCTCGACCAGGTCGACGTCCTTTGTGGACAGACCGGCGGCCTTGAGCACGGCCTTGATGACGCGTTCCTGCGCCGGGCCGTTGGGCGCGGTGAGCCCGTTGGACGCGCCGTCCTGGTTGACCGCGGAACCGCGCAGCACGGCGAGCACGTGGTGGCCCAGCCGTTCGGCGTCGGACAGCCGCTCGACCAGCAGCACGGCCACGCCCTCGGCCCAGCCGGTGCCATCGGCCGACGCGGCGAACGACTTGCACCGACCGTCCGCGGACAGGCCCCGCTGGCGGGAGAACTCGACGAACGTCGCGGGCGTGGACATGACCGTGACACCGCCCGCCAGGGCGAGCGAGCACTCCCCCGCGCGCAGCGACTGCGCGGCCAGGTGCAACGCCACCAAGGACGACGAGCAGGCCGTGTCGACGGTGAGCGACGGACCCTCCAGCCCGAGCGTGAACGACACCCGGCCGGACAGCACGCTGCCCGCGCCGCCGGTGAGCCGCTGGCCCTCGATGCCCTCGGGCAGTTCGGTGACGCCCACGCCGTAGTCGTGGTACATGAGCCCGGCGAACACGCCGGTCCGGCTGCCCCGCAGCGACAGCGGGTCGATCCCGGCCCGCTCCACGACCTCCCAGGACGCCTCCAGCAGCAGCCGCTGCTGTGGGTCCATCGCCAGCGCCTCGCGGGGCGAGATGCCGAAGAACGCGGCGTCGAACTCGGCGGCCCCGTACAGGAAACCGCCCTGGTCCGAGGTCGACGTCCCGGTCCGCTCCGGGTCGGGGTCGTACAGGTGCGCGAGGTCCCAGCCCCGGTCGGTCGGGAACCCCCCGATGCCGTCGGCGCCGGCCTCGACCACCCGCCACAGGTCCTCCGGCGAGGCGATGCCACCGGGCAGCCGGCAGGCCATCCCGATGATCGCGACAGGTTCACCGGTCGAAGCGGCCAGCCTGGCGTTGACCTCCTTCAGCCGGGCGATCTCCTTGACCGAGTCGCGCAGTGCCGCGACCACGGCTTCGGTGTTCGTCATCCCACTCCCCACTACTCCGCCGGGTTGTCGACGGCTTCAGTCCTCGATGCTGGCGCGGGCCAGTCGGATCAGGTCGGCGACGTCCAGCGCGTCGACCTGCTCGACGGTCCGGGTGGTCTGCTCCTCGTCGTGCTCCTCGGCTTCGGGGAGCAGTTCGGCGCGCAGGTGCTCGGCGAGTTCCCGCGGTGTCGGGTAGTTGAAGATGACCGTGGGCGACAGCCGCAGGCCCGACGCCCGGTTGAGCCGGTTGCGCAGCTCCACCGACGTCAGCGAGTCGAGGCCGAGCTCCTTGAAGCCGCGCCGCACGTCCACGCTCGCCGGGTCCGGGTGGTCGAGCACCTTCGCCACCTCGGCGCGCACCAGGTCCAGCACGGCCTTGGCCTGCTCGGCGGCCGACCTGCCCGCCAGCCGGTCGCCGAACCCGACGTCCGGGGCGGCCCGCTCGACGCGGCGGGGTCGGGTCGGCACCAGACCGCGCAGCAGCGGCGGCAGGTCCTCGCCTTGGGCCCGCAGCACCGCCGGGTCCACCCGCAGCGGCACGACCTGCGAGTTGTCCAGCCCCAGCGCGGCGTCGAACAGCGCGAGACCGTCCGCTGTGGACAGTGCCGACATGCCGATCCTGGCCAGCCGGTTCAGCTGCGCCTCGTCGAGGGCGCCCGCCATGCCCAGCTCCGCCCACGGCGCCCACGCCAGGGAGGTCGCGGGCAGGCCGGCGGCGGCGCGCTGCCGGGCCAGGGCGTCCAGGAACGAGTTGGCCGCCGCGTAGTTCGCCTGCCCCGGCGCACCGACCACGCCGGACGCGGAGGAGAACAGCACGAACGCCTTCAGGTCCAGCTCGCGCGTCAGCTCGTGGAGGTGCCACGCGGCGTCGACCTTGGGCCGCAGCACGGTGTCCACGCGCGCCGGGGTCAGCGCCCCGATCGGCGCGTCGTCCAGCACGCCCGCCGCGTGCACGACGGCGGTGAGCGGGTGCTCGGCGGGGACGCCGTCGAGCAGCGCCCGCACGCCGTCGCGGTCGGACACGTCGCACGCGACCGTGCGCACATCAGCGCCGTTGGCGGTCAGCTCGGCGACCAGCACGGGGTCCTGCGGTCGCCGTGAGGCGAGCAGCAGGCGCCGCACACCGTGCTCGCCCACCAGGTGCCGGGCGATGAGCGCGCCGAGGGCGCCGGTCGCGCCGGTCACCAGGACCGTGCCGTCCGGGTCCCAGGTCCGCTCGGTCGGCTTGCGCGCGGCGGCGGCCAGGCGCGGCCGGAACACGACGTCCCCGCGCAGCGCCGACTGCGGCTCGCCGGAGGAGGCGAACGCGGCCACTTCGTCGTCGGTGACCTCCCGGTCGGTGTCCAGCAGCACGAACCGGCCCGGGTGCTCCGTCTGCGCCGAGCGCACCAGGCCCCACACGGCGGCGTGCGCCAGGTCCACCGCGTCACCGGTGCCGTCGCGGGTCACCAGCACCAGCGGTGTCTCGTCCTCGCCGGCGAGCCGTTCCCGCACGACGGCCAGCGCCTCGTCCACGGCCGCCCGCACGGCCCTCGGGACGTCGCCGGTCGTGGTGGCGATCCGCCGCACCGCGACCGGGCCGGTCCGACCGCCCTCCGGGGTCGGCGTCCAGGCCACCTCCAGGAGTGCGTCGTCGGCCTGGACGAGCCGGTCCGGCGCCACCTCCCGGACGGTCAGCGACTCGACCGACGCCACCGGCGTGCCGTGCTCGTCGGTCAGCAGGATCGACACGGCGTCGTCACCGGCCGGTGCGACGCGCACCCGCGCCGCGGCCACGCCGGTCCGGTGCAGCCGCACCCCGCTCCACGCGAACGGCAGCCGGGTCCGGCCCGGCACCGGCGGCAGGGCGCCGAGTCCGATGGCGTGCAGCGCGGCGTCCAGCACGACCGGGTGCAGACCGAAGCGCGCGGCGTCCAGGCCCTCGGTCAGCCGGACCTCGGCGAACACCTCGCGACCGCGCCTGCGTGCCGACCGCAGTGCCCGGAACGCGGGGCCGTAGTCGAAGCCGCCTTCGGCCAGGTCGCCGTACCAGCCGGCCAGGTCGACCGGCTCGGCGTCCGATGGCCAGTCCGCCACCGGCGCGTCCGCCACCGCGCCGAGGACGCCCTGGGCGTGCCTGGTCCACGGCCGGCCACCGGAGCGGAAGTGCACCTGGAACGCGCGCGACCCGGCCGCGTCCGGTGCGTCCACGGTGAGCTGCACGTCCACCGCGTCCTGTTCGGGCAGCACCAACGGCGCTTCGAGGGTCAGCTCCTCGATCCCGGCGCAGCCGAGCTCGTCGGCCGCGAGCAGCGCGAGGTCCACCATCGCGGCGGCGGGCACCACGACCGTGCCCATGATCGCGTGGTCGGCGAGCCACGGGTGGTCCCGCACGGACAGCTTCGCCGTGTGCACGAGCCCGTCGGTGGCGGCCAGCGGCACGCCCGTGCCGAACAGCGGGTGTCCGGTGGCCTGGTCGCCGCTCCGCGGAGCGAGCCAGAACCGGCGGTGCTCGAACGGGTAGGTGGGCAGTTGGACCGGCTTGGGCCGCATCGGCGCCAACAACGCCGTCCAGTCCACCCGGACACCGCGTGCCCAGACCTTGGCCAGCGCGTCGGCGAGGGTGGCGGTCTCCGGCTTGTCGCGGCGCAGCACGGGCACGAAGACGACCTCGTCGTCCGGCAGGCAGTCCTGCCCCATACCGGTGAGCACGGCGTCCGGCCCGATCTCCAGGAACGTGGTCGCGCCCGCCTCGCGCAGGGCTTGGACGCCGTCGGCGAACCGCACCGCCCGGCTGACGTGCCGCACCCAGTAGTCCGGCGTGCGCATCTCGTCGCCGGCGAGCAGGCCGGTGACGTTGGAGACGACCGGCACGGTCGGCGCGTGGTAGGTGAGCTTCTCCGCGACCCGGCGGAAGTCCTCCAACATCGGGTCCATCAGCGGCGAGTGGAACGCGTGGCTCACCCGCAGCCGCCTGCTCTTGGCGAACCGCGCGGCGACCCGCAGGACGGCCTGCTCCTCGCCGGAGACCACCGTGGACGCGGGTCCGTTGACCGCCGCGATCGTCACGCCGTCCTCCAGCGCGGCCCGCACGTCGGCCTCGGTGGCGAGGACGGAGACCATCGCGCCGCCGGCGGGCAGGGCCTGCATGAGCCGGCCGCGCGCCGCCACGAGCGCGGCCGCGTCGTCCAGGCTCAGCACACCGGCCACGTGCGCGGCGGCCAGTTCGCCGATGGAGTGGCCCGCCACGAAGTCCGGCTCGACGCCCAGGCTCGCCAGCAGCCGGAACAGCGCCACCTCGAACGCGAACAGCGCGGTCTGGGTGTAGGCGGTGGTGTCCAGGGCGTCCGGGTCGCCGTCGACCACGTCCTCGAGCGGCCGGTCCAGCTCGGCGTCCAGCGCCGCGCACGTCGCCTCGAACGCCCGCGCGAACACCGGGAAGCGCTCGCGCAGCTCGCGGCCCATGCCGAGCCGCTGGCTGCCCTGTCCGGTGAACAGCAGGGCGAGCTTGCCACCGGGGGTGCCGCTCGCGATCTCCCGGCCGTCGCGCAGCACCAGCCGGTGCGCCATGGCGGCGCGGGAGGCCAGGGTGTGGGCGACGTCGATCTCGCGTTGCCCGGGGTGGTCGGCCAGGAACGCGGTCAGCCGGTCGGCCTGTGCCGCGGCGGCCTGCGGCGTGCGGGCGGACACGATGTACGGCAGGCCGGGGAGGTCGCGGTGTTCCTCCTCGTCGTCCGGTGCCTGCTCCACGATGACGTGCGCGTTGGTCCCGCTGATGCCGAACGACGACACGGCCGCGCGGCGAGGCCGGTCCACCTCGGGCCACGGCCGGGCACTCGTGAGCAGCTCGACGCGGCCCGCGGTCCAGTCCACCTTGGGCGACGGCTCGTCCACGTGCAGGGTGCGCGGCAGGACGCCGTGGCGCATGGACAACACGGTCTTGATCACGCCCGCGACACCCGCGGCGGCCTGCGTGTGGCCGATGTTCGACTTGATCGAGCCCAACCACAGCGGCTCCGCGCGGTCCTGGCCGTAGGTGGCCAGCAGTGCCTGCGCCTCGATCGGGTCGCCCAGCCGGGTGCCGGTGCCGTGCGCCTCGACGGCGTCCACATCGGACGATCGCAGGCCGGCGTCCGCCAACGCCTGGCGGATGACGCGTTGCTGCGCCGGACCGTTGGGCGCGGTGAGGCCGTTCGAGGCGCCGTCCTGGTTGACGGCCGTGCCGCGGACGATGCCCAGGACCCGCCGACCGTTGCGGCGGGCGTCGGACAGCCGTTCCAGCAGGACCGTGCCGACACCCTCGGCCCAGCCGGTGCCGTCCGCCGCCGCGGCGAAGGACTTGCAGCGGCCGTCCGGGGACAGCCCGCGCTGGCGGGAGAAGTCCACGAAGGTGAACGGCGAGGCCAGGACCGTGACACCGCCCGCGACCGCGAGCGAGCACTCGCCCGCGCGCAGCGCGCGGACCGCCATGTGCAGCGCGACCAGCGACGACGAGCACGCCGTGTCGACGCTGACGGCCGGTCCCTCCAGGCCGAGGGTGTAGGCGACCCGGCCGGACACCACGCTGCCCGCGCTGCCGGTCATCCGGAAGCCCTCCAGGCCGGTGGCGGCGTTGCCCGTGCCGTAGTCGTGGTACATCACGCCCGCGAAGACGCCGGTGTCGCTGCCGCGCAACGACTCCGGGTCGATGCCCGCGCGTTCGAACACCTCCCAGGAGGTCTCCAGGAACAGCCGCTGCTGCGGGTCCATCGCCAGCGCCTCGCGCGGGGAGATGCCGAAGAAGTCGGCGTCGAAGCCCGCGGCGTCGGCGAGGAAGCCGCCGTACCTGGTGTAGGAGGTGCCGAGGCGTTCCGGGTCGGGGTCGTGCAGGGCGGCGAGGTCCCAGCCGCGGTCGGCCGGGAACGTGCCGATGGCGTCGCCGCCCTCGTCCAGCAGCCGCCAGAACTCCTCGGGGCTGTCGATGCCGCCGGGGAGACGGACGCTCATGCCGACGATGGCGATCGGGTCGTCCTGGTCGGCGTTCGCGGGTCGCCGGTGGACGGGTGCGCCTTGCGGCTCGGCTTGCTCGGCGCGCAGGAACCGCGTCACGGCGTCGGCGGTCGGGTGGTCGAACACCAGCGTCGCGGGCACCCGGACGCCGGTCACCGCGGTGAGCCGGTCGCCCAGCTCCACGCCCATCACCGAGTCGAAGCCCAGCGACTGGAACGTGCGGCCGAACTCGACCGACGCCGGGTCGGCGCCGAGGACCTTGGCGATCTCGTTGCGCACCAGAATCTCGACGTCCCCGCGTGCGGCGGCCTGTGTCGTTTCGGTCCTCTCTTCGGCGGTCCCACGGATCCAGTGCCTGCTCCGCTGGAACGGGTAGGTGGGCAGGGCGATCCGGCGGCCGGGCGTGAACCCCGTCCAGTCCACGGGTGTCCCGCGCACGTGGAGGTCGCCCAGGGCGTTGAGCACGGCGTCGGTCTCGGACCGGTTGGCCCGTGCGGTCGCCACGAACGCCGAGTCGGTCTGCCGCACGCCGTCCCGGCCCATCACCGCGAGGACGGCCTTGGGGCCGATCTCCAGGAACGTGCGGACGCCGTGGTCCTCCAGGCAGCGGATGCCGTCGAGGAACCGGACGGCCTCGCGGGCGTGTCGGACCCAGTACTCGGCGGTGGCGATCTCCCCGTCCGGCACGCCGCCGGTCAGGTTGGACACGACCGGGATGCGCGGCGGGTGGTAGGTCAGGCCTTCGGCGACGCGGCGGAACCGCGCCAGCATCGGGTCCATCAGGTGCGAGTGGAAGGCGTGGCTGACGTTGAGCCTGCGGACCTTGGCGAACTTCGCGGCGACCGCCAGCACCGCGGACTCGTCGCCGGAGACGACGGTGGAGGCGGGGCCGTTGACGGCGGCGATCGTCACGCCGTCTTCCAGCGCGGCGCGCACCTCGTCCTCGGTGGCCTGGATGGACACCATCGCGCCTCCGGCAGGCAGGGCCTGCATCAGCCTGGCGCGGGCGGAGACGAGTTCGGTGGCGTCGGCGAGGCTCAGCACACCGGCGACGTGCGCGGCGGCGAGTTCGCCGATCGAGTGGCCCATCACGAAGTCCGGGGTGACGCCGTGGTGCTCCAGGAACCGGAACAGGGCGACCTCGAACGCGAACAGGGCGACCTGGGTGAACTTCGTCTGCGCCAGCAGTTCGTCGTCCTCACCGAACACGACGTCCTTCAGCGGCCGCCCGAGGTCGAACCCGGCGCACACGGCGTCGAACGCGCCGGCGAACACCGGGAACCGCGCGTGCAGGGCACGCCCCATCCCGGCCCACTGGCTGCCCTGCCCGGTGAACAGCACGGCCAGCCCGCCGTCGACCACCGGCCCGCGCCCCGTGGCGTCGAACTCGCGCAGGGACCTCAGGTCGGTGGTCCACTCGACCGCGCGGTACTCGAAGTGGGTGCGCGTGGTGGCCAGTGAGTGCGCTACGTCCGCCACCGGCGCGCCGAGTCCGGCGACCCGTTCGGCTTGTGCCGCCAGCGCTTCCCTGGTCCGCCCGGACAGCAGCACGGGCACTGGCCACGCGGGCGGCTCGGGCGTCGCAACCGGCGCTTGCCCTGCGGCCGGCACGTCCTCCCACGCCGACAACACGACGTGCGCGTTCGTGCCACCCATGCCGAACGAACTCACCCCGGCCGTGACCCGACCGGCCAGCGGCAGCACCCGGTCGTTCACCCGCAGCCGCAACCGCTCCAGCGGAATGTCGGGGTTCGGCGTGGCGAAGTTCAGACTCGGCACCAACTCCCGCTCGCGCAGGCACAGCACCGCCTTGATGAACCCGCCGATCCCCGCGGCCCCTTCGAGGTGACCGATATTGGTCTTCACCGACCCGACCGGCAACGCTTCGGCCCGCCCGACCCCGAGCACCGCCCCGAGCGCCGCCGCTTCGACGGGGTCGCCGACCGGCGTGCCGGTGCCGTGCAGCTCGACGAACGCCACCGACGCCGGCTCCACCCCGGCCCGCGCGTACGCGCTGCGCAACACCCGCTCCTGTCCCTCACGCGAGGGCGCGGTGAGCGTGGTACCGCCACCATCGTTGTTCACCGCGCCGCCGAGCAGCACGGCGTGGACGCGGTCGCCGTCGCGAACCGCGTCCTTCAGCAGCTTGAGCACGACGAGGCCGCCGCCCTCGCCGCGCACGTAGCCGTTCGCGCGGGCGTCGAAGGTGTAGCTGCGGCCGTCGGCGGACAGCGCGCCGAACTTCCGGTTCACCTCGAAGGTGTCCGGGTGGATGTTGAGGTTCACGCCGCCTGCCAGCGCGGTCGTCGCCTCGCCGCGCCGCAGCGCCTCGGCCGCGAGATGCACGGCGACCAGCGACGACGACTGGCCGGAGTCGACCACCAGCGACGGCCCGTCGAGCCCCAGCAGGTAGGAGACCCGGTTGGCGATCATGCCCCGGCTGCCGCCGGTGGCGGTGTGCTGGGTGATCTCGCCGTTCAGGCGGGAGTAGTCGTCCCAGATGGCGCCGAGGTACACGCCCACACCGGAGCCTGCGTCGGTGCTCCCTTCGACACCTCGCCCTCGGACACCTCGCCCTTCGACGCTCCTCCCTTCGACACCCACGCCCGTGGGTGTCCCTTCGCCACTCGGGCCCGTGGGTGTCCGGCCGGCACCCGCGCCCTCTCCGGCCCGACGGTCGCCCGCGCCCTCTCCGGCCCGGCCATGACCCGCGCCCTCGTTCGTCCGACCGCCGCCCGAGCCTTCCTCCGCTCGGGCCGGGACCGTGTGTCCTTCGTTCGCCCCGTTTCCGCTTCCGTCATTTACGGAATGCTGTGAGACCCCTGTTTGGTTGTCATTTCCCCCATCTGTCGCCCGGTTGTGCGATGGGCGGCGGGTGCCGGGGGGCACGATGCCGGCGTTCTCCAAGGCTTCCCAGGCCAGCTCGAGCGCCAAGCGCTGCTGCGGGTCCACCGCGGCGGCCTCGCGCGGCGAAATGCCGAAGAAGGCCGCGTCGAACCGGTCGACCGCCTCCAGGAAACCACCGCGCACCGACAGCGGCAGACCCCGGTCGGCAGGCGGGGCGCCGATCGCGTCCCCGCCGGAGCGCAGCAGCCGCCAGTACTCGTCCGGGTCGGCCGCGCCGGGGAACCGGCAGGCGATCCCGATGACGGCGACGGCGTCATCGGGAAAGTCCGCGGGAAAGTCCGCGTTGCTCATCATGTCTCCACCCGTCACGGCTGGTAGATGTGGAAACCGCGGCCGGTCTTGCGGCCGAGCAGGCCGGCGTCGACCATGCGCAGCAGCAGGTGCGGCGGGCTGTAGTGGGGCTCGTGGAACTCGTCGTACATCGCGTCCGCGATGGCGGACACGGTGTCCAGGCCGATCAGGTCGGCCAACGCCAGCGGCCCCATCGGGTGCGCGCAGCCGAGCGTCATCGCCTTGTCGACGTCCTCGGCGCAGGAGAACCCGCTCTCCACCATCCGGATCCCCGCGAGCAGGTACGGGATCAGCAGGGCGTTGACGATGAACCCGGCCCGGTCGCCGGAACGCACGGGCTGCTTGCGCAGGGTGTCGGCGACGAAGGTCTCGGTGCGCGCGTACACGTCGGGGTCGGTGAGCAGCGAGCCGATCAGCTCGACCAGCGGCATCGCGGGCACGGGGTTGAAGAAGTGCACGCCGATGACGCGCTCGGGGCGCGTGCTGGCCTTGGCGAGCCGCGAGATGGGGATGGACGAGGTGGTCGACGCGAGGATCACGTCGGGCGCCTCCACCGCCGCGTCGATGCGGCGCAACACCGACAGCTTCGCGTCCTCGTCTTCGGTGGTGGCTTCCACGACGAGCTGCCGGTCGGCGAGGTCGGCGAGGTCGGTGGTGAACGCGACGGCGGACAGCGCCGCGTCGCGTTCCGCCTCGCTGATCTTCTCCTTGCGCACCGCCTTGTCCAACGACGCGGTGAGCCGCGCGCGGCCGGCCGCTTCCGACGCGGGCCGGGACACCGCGACCAGGACGTCGAGTCCGGCGCGGGCGGCGACCTCGACGATGCCGGCGCCCATCGTGCCGCAGCCGACGACGCCCACTTTCTTGATCTCGGTCATCAGGCCGCCCACCTCAGCAGGCAGGACCCGATCGCCATACCGCCGCCGAACCCGGCGAGCAGCACCAACTGGCCGGGTTCCAGCTGCCCGGCGCGGTTGGCCTCGTCCAGGGCGACGGCGACCGACGCGCTGCCGGTGTTGCCGTACTTCTCGACGGTGCGGTGCGTGGTGGCGGAGGTGAGGCCGCAGATCCGCACGAGGTCGTCGATCATCACGCCGTTGGCCTGGTGCGGCACGAAGTGGTCGACGTCGGCGAGGTCGACACCCGCACGGCGCGCGAGGCCCGCCAAAGCGGGCGGGACTTCGCGTTCGACGAACTCCCGGACCTTGCGGCCCTCCATGCGGAAGTAGTGGCCGCCGTCGGCGACGGTCTCGGCGGAGGCGGGTAGCCTGCTGCCGCCCGCTTCGACGCGGATCAGCCCGTGCGCGTCGCCGCGGCTGACGAGGCCGAACTCGATGATCCCGCCGTCGTCCGGGGCCGGTCCGACGACGGCCGCGCCCGCGCCGTCGGCGAACAGGATGGCGGTGCGCCGGTCGGACTGGTCGAGGATGCGGGAGTACACGTCGGCGGCGACGACCAGGGCGTACGTGCCGGGATTCTGCGCCACCAGGCTGTGTGCCAGGGCGAGCGCGTAGACGAACCCGCTGCACACCACGTTCACGTCGAGGCAGGCCGCACGGTAAGCGCCGAGGGCGTGCTGGACGACGTACGCGGTGGGTGGCTGCGGGTGGTCGCCGGTGGAGGTGGAGACGATCAGGTAGTCGACCTGGTCCACGTCGAGCCCGGCCTGCTCCAGCGCCGCGGTGGCCGCGTGCGCGGCGAGGTCCGAGGTGGCCTCGCCGGGCGCGGCGAAGCGGCGGGTGCGGATGTGCGTCTTGCGTTCGATCCACTCCGGTGTGACGCCGACCCGCTCCGCGATCTCGGCGTTGCCGATCTCCTCCTTGGGCAGGTACGAACCGGTCCCGAGGATGCCGACGGGCTGTGTGCGGTGCACGTGTCCACTCCTCATGAGCGCCAGGACCCGGGAGGGTGGAACCGCACTGGGGGGGTGCGGTTCCACCCGGCTCGGGGGCGTTCCGGGGTGCCGACGCGTCGCCGTGCGCCCGCCGCGAGGGCGAGCACGGCCGCGGTGAGCGCCGCGAGTTCGGTGTCGTCTGGGACACCGCCCCGGATCACCTGGATGGATGTCTGTCGCGCGGCCATCAGACCGGCGGGTTTCCGTGCTTGCGGGACGGGAGGTCCGCGTGCTTGCCACGCAGCATGTCCAGTGCCCTGATCAGGGTGAGCCGGGTGTGCCTCGGGTCGATCACGTCGTCGACCAGACCGCGTTCGGCCGCGTAGTACGGGTGGAGCAGCTCGCTGCGGTATTCCTTGATCTTCTGGGCGCGCATGGTGGCGGGGTCGTCCGCGGCGGCGATCTCGCGGCGGAAGATGACGTTGGCCGCGCCTTCGGCGCCCATGACGGCGATCTCGTTGGTGGGCCAGGCGAGGGAGAGGTCGGCGCCGATGGAGCGGGAGTCCATGACGATGTAGGCGCCGCCGTAGGCCTTGCGGAGGATGAGCTGGATGCGGGGCACGGTGGCGTTGCAGTAGGCGTAGAGGAGCTTGGCGCCGTGCCGGATGATGCCGCCGTGTTCCTGGGCGACGCCGGGGAGGAAGCCGGGCACGTCGACGAGCGTGACGAGCGGGATGTTGAACGCGTCGCACATCTGGACGAACCGCGCGGCTTTCTCGCTGGCGCGGATGTCGAGGACGCCGGCGAGCGAGGCGGGTTGGTTGGCGATGACGCCGACGACGTGGCCGTCCATGCGGATCAGGGCGCACAGGACGTTGTCGGCCCACGTGGGGCTGATCTCGAAGCACTCGCCGTCGTCCGCGATCTCGGCGACGACGGCGCGCATGTCGTAGGACTGCTGCGGGTCGGCGGGGACGAGGTGCAGCAGCGCGTCGGTCGGCCGGTCGGCGGGGTCGGCGGAGGGTGCGGCGGGCGGCAGTTCGCGGTTGTTGGCCGGCAGCATGCAGAGCAGGTAGCGCACGTCGGCGAGGCAGCTCTCCTCGTCGTCGTAGGCGAAGGTGGCGACGCCGGAGACGTCGGCGTGCACGTCGGCGCCGCCGAGGCCGTTCATGTCGATCTTCTCGCCGGTGACGGCCTGGACGACGTCCGGTCCGGTGATGAACATCTGCGAGGTGCCGCGGACCATGAAGACGAAGTCCGTGAGAGCAGGCGAGTAGGCCGCGCCGCCGGCGCAGGGTCCGAGCATGACGGAGATCTGCGGGATGACGCCGGAGTTGCGGGTGTGGCGTCGGAAGATGCCGCCGTACCCCGCGAGGGCGGTGACGCCTTCCTGGATGCGGGCACCCGCGCCGTCGTTGAGGCCCACCAGTGGGGCGCCCGCGGCGACCGCGAGGTCCATGACCTTGTGGATCTTCTCGGCATGTGCCTCGCCGAGGGCGCCGCCGAAGACGCGGAAGTCGTGCGCGTAGACGAAGACCTTGCGGCCTTCGACGGTGCCCCAGCCGGTGATGACGCCGTCGCTGTGCGGTCTGCGGTCCTCCATGCCGAAGCCGACCGCGCGGTGCCTGCGGAACGGTTCGATCTCGCGGAAGGAGCCTTCGTCGAGCAGGAGCCCGATGCGCTCGTGCGCGGTGAGCTTGCCCTTCTCGTGCTGGCGGCGGGTGGCTGCGGGGTCGTGGCCCTGGAGCACCGACTCGCGCAGCGCGGTGAGCTCCTCCACCCGCTCGCGCATGCTCGTCATGGCGTCACCCGTAGGAGGTTGAGGCGGTCTTCCCCGATGCGGGCCCGCAGGTCGGGGTCGGTCACGCCGAGACCGGGCTCGGGCGCCTGGCACAGCACGCCGACCTTGCCGACGTGCTCGTTGTTCTGGACCAAGCGGGCGGCTTCGCCGACGTCCTCGAGGGGGTACACGGCCGACAGCACGGGCACCAGGTGGCCGAGCTGGAACAGCCGGTTGCACTCCCACTGCTCCTGGAGGTTGGCCGCGTGGCTGCCGATGATCCGCTTGAGGTTCATCCACAGGTAGCGGTTGTCGAACTCGTGCTGGTACCCGGTGCTCGACCCGCAGGTGACCACGATGCCGCCCTTGCGCACGACGAAGACGGAGATGCCGAACGTGGCCCGGCCGATGTAGTCGAACGCGATGTGCGGGTCCTCGCCGACTTCGCGGCGAATGGCCCGGCCGAGGACCTTGCCCATTTCGATGGCGTGCTGCCCGTCACGGGGTGTGGTCAGGCCGATCTCGGCCCGGTTGATGACGACGTCGCAGCCGAGTCGGCGGGCCACCTCGGCCTTGGCCTCGGAGCCGACGACGCCGACGGGGATGCCCCCGCCGTTCTTGACCAGTTGCACGGCGTACGCGCCGAGACCGCCGGTGGCGCCCCAGATGAGCACCACGTCGCCCTGCTTGACGCGGGCCCCCTTGTCGCTGACCAGCATCCGGTACGAGGTGCTCGCGCACAGCGGCGCGGACGCGGCCTCCTCCCACGTGAGGTGGGCGGGTTTGGCCAGCAGTTGGCTGGCGCGCACCACCGCGTAGTGGGCGAGACCGCCGAAGTTGGTCTCGAAGCCCCAGATGCGCTGGTCGGCGCCCAGCATGCCGTCCGCGTGCGTGGCGGGCTGTTGGTCGTCGACCTGCACGCAGCTCACCACGACGTGGTCGCCCGGTTTCCAGTGCCGGACACCGTCGCCGACGCGCACGACCACGCCGGCGGCGTCGGACCCGAGCACGTGGTACGGCACGTCGTGCCGCGCCGCGTACCCGCCCTGCTTGCCGAACCGCCGCAGGAATTCGAAGGTCGGGACCGGTTCGAAGGTCGCCGACCACACGGTGTTGTAGTTGATCGAACTGGCCATCACCGCGACGAGCACCTCGTCAGGGGCGATTTCGGGCATGGGCACCCGACCGACCCTGAGCGACTTCCGGACGTCTTTGTCCTGAGCGACACCGAACATCTCCGCATCGTCCGAGACGACGTGCGCGGCGAGATATTCAGCGGGAGGTTCCGAAGCAGCAACGGAATTCAATTCCATCGCACCAGCCATGGCCCAAAAGCTACGACCGGCCGATGAACACGGCCAACCCCTACCGCTCCCCTAGCCCCGACCCCGAGTACCGGGTGTTCCGGGCCGCGAACGGGGCGCGCCTCCGGCTGGGCTAAGGGACCGACCGCGTGGTCGGCCCCCTCGGTCCAGCCCACTAGGAGCTTTACCTCGCAGACACCCGTACGTGGGCGGCAGTTACCGACGTGGCACAGGGGTAGGGTCCGCAACGGCGATCTTCGGGATCACGCAAGGCCTGGTGGCGATACCCGGCGAAACCACGAATCCGGTGACCGCTCCTCGATTCGGCACCGCGGTCACCACGACGGTCGCCGTCACGCCACTTCCTCTTCGTCGTGGTGCGCGCCCGAGACCTGGGGAATCTGGTAGCCGACGCCGCGCACCGTGGTGATGAACGCGTCGGTGCCCAGCTTGCCGCGCAGGCTGCTCACGTGCGTGTCGATGGTGCGGCTGGACGCGCTCCAACTGCTGTCCCACACCTTCGACATCAACTCCTTGCGGGACACGACCGTCCCCGCGTTGGACGCCAGCGTGTAGAGCAGTTCGAATTCCTTGATCGTCACGTCGATGACGCGACCTCCCAGGCGCACCTCGCGCAGCGTGCGGTCGATGCGGAGCTTGCACAGGGAGATGACGTCGTGGTCGGGCCGCCGCGGGTGCGTGCGACGCGCCACCGCCTCGATCCGCGCGGTCACCTCGCGCAGCCCGCAGGACCCCGTCACCACGTCGTCGGCACCAGCCTGGAGCGCCAGCACGCGCTCCAGCTCGTCGTCCTGGCGGGTGATGGCGATGATCGGTGTGTCGCTGATCTCCCGGATCGCCCGGCACACGGCCAACCCGTCCAGGTCCGGCAGCTCCAGGTCGAGCAGCACCATGTCCACGGTCGGGTGCACCTTCAACGCTTCGGACCCGGCGGCCACGCTGCTCGAGTCGTAGCCCAGTCGGCGCAGTGCGCTGACGAGCAACTCGGCCTCGACCGATTGTCCCCCTGCCACGAGTACGCGCAGCATCGTCTCGACGACCTCCCCAGTTTCCACTCTCTGACACCACGTGGCCATGACGACGGACGCCCTGGACGAGTCGGCGGCGTTCCGGGGCGCGGTCGAACCGATGCCGCGCCTCGCGCCGCTATCGCGCGGTCTCCGCCGGCCGTGGGAACGGCCTGGCGCGCACCGCCGCCGGTACCACCATCGATTGCCGCGGTGACCAGCCCCACTCGTACCAAGCGCCACCCGGCACGTCAACAATTGTGACACCCCATCGCATGGCGGTCATATTGCTGCGCCGCGACGGTGATCGGGAAGCCGGGCTCACCACAGTGGTGGCGACGGCGGGCAATTACCCACACCGTCGCCGGATACCCGGTTCGGCCGCATGCCGTCGTTCCCGCCGAGCGGATTCGCGTATTCACGGGTGTCGCGCGTGACATTCACCACCGGCGGACGGACGAACGCCCGACCGGATGACACGCCGCGTTGACATTGCGTAACCGGTTCGGCATCGCGAAGCACGGCGGTCGGGGCGTTCCCGTGCCCGGCACGACTGGGCGGACCCGGAACTTTTCCGCCTGCTCGCGCGTGACAGGATCAAAGGATCCCTTGACAGTTTTTGACAAACTCCTGACGCGGCGAGTCTTGACATCCGATGCGGCGGACAATCGGATCGCCACCGCATCCGGGCGCACGGACGTGATTCCGGCGGAACGCATTCATCGGGCGCGCGACGGATCAGGGCGCGGGAGGCTCAGGACGCCTCGGCCGACGCACCGGCGCGCACCGCGTCCAGGTACTCGGAGATCGCGTCCCGGTTGCGGGTCAGGAAGTTCACCCGTTCGGTCATCCGGTCGCGCTCGGTCTCCAGCAGTTCGATCATCTCCGGGGTGGCGTCCGGGAAGTGGATGACGCGCGGCTTGTTCAGGCACGGCAGGATCTGCCTGATGATGCGCGTGGGCAGCCCGGCGTCGAGCAGCCCGCGGATCTGGGCGACCCGGTCGACCAGGCTCTCGTCGTAGTAGCGGTACCCGTTGGCGCAGCGACTCGCTACCAGGAGGCCCTGCTCCTCGTAGTAGCGCAGCAGTCTGCGGGACGTACTGGTGCGCTCGGAGAGTTCGCCGATGCGCATATGACCCACCTCGCTGTTCCCGGTCGACCTTCACATCGGTTCGCGGGTTCCAGCATAGGGTTCCCCGGCGGACCGCGGTACCGGCCACCCACACGGTGAGACCGCGCGAGGGCCGTCCGCCGCGTGGCGGACGGCCCTCGGTCCGGACGGATCGTCCATTGTGGATTCGGCTGCGGTCAGGGGTGCGCGGTGGTGGTGACGGGTGGTCCGACGAGGTCGCCGAGCACCTCGTCGATCCGGTCGAGCGACGCCCGGATCCACGGCAGCACCAGCGGATCGGCGGCGGCCAGGGCGGCCGTGCGCTCCTCGTCGGTGTCGCCGTAGAGCCGGCTGGTGGAAGCGCGCAGCCGCAGCGCGTGCACGGGCTCGCCGAACGCGCTGCCGGGCAGCACTCCGACACCGTGGCGCTCCAGCAACCACCCGGTCAGCTCGGGCCCGGTGCGCACCCCGTGTGCCTGCGCCAGGTGCTCGCGCAGCGGCTCGAAGTCGGGGTACAGGTAGCAGGTCGCGCGAACCGGGGACACGAGCGCCCCGGCCGCGCCGAGCCGCCCGGCCACCGCCCGGGCGACGGCGGCGTGCAGCCGCCGGGACGCCGCGACGTGCTCGACCAGCTCGGCGGGCTCGGAGAAGGCGAGCGTGGCGGCCACCTGCACCGGTGCGACCGGACTGGACCAGATCTGGCTGGCCACGCCCACCAGCCGCTCCCGCAGCGCGTGGTCGCCGTCGGGCAGGCGGGCCACGCCCAGGCGCCACCCGCCCAGCGCGAGGCTCTTGGTGAGCCCCGTGGTCACGACCGTGCGCTCGGGTGCGAACCGGGCCGGTGAGGGCGCCGGGTCGTCGGTGTCGAACACCAGGTCGCAGTAGATCTCGTCGGACACGATCACCAGGTCCAGCTCTCGGGCGACCTCCGCGAGCCGGGCCACCGTCGCTGACGCGGTGACCGTGCCGGTGGGGTTGTCCGGCACGGTCACCACGACCGACCGCACCTGCCTGCCGGCGGCGCGCGCGGTGCGCACGGCCTCCCGCAGCAGGTCCGGGTCGGGCACCCCGCCCTCGCCCGGCCGGGTCCGGACGGGGATGGGGCGTGCGCCGGCTAGGTGGGCGTGCGCGGAGTAGCTCACCCAGCCGGGCACGGGGATCACCACGTCGCCGCCGATGGCCAGCAGCAGCGCGTACAACAGCGGTTTGCTGCCCGGCCCGGCCACCACCAGGTCCGGGTCGCACGCCAAGCCGCGCCGGGCCCAGTAGCCCGCGACCGCCGCCCGCAACGCGGCGCTGCCGGCCACCGGGCCGTACGAGTTCTCGCCGACCGCGCCGGCCAGCGCCGCCGCCGGCAGGGGGTGGACGGGCAACCCGATCTCACCGCTGCCCATCGCGAGCACGCGCTGGCCCGTGCGGCGCCTGCGCTCCAGGATCTCGTCGACGGCCAGGGTCGCCGACATGGTCACGGTCTCGGGCACGATCAGCTCCTGGGGTTCGAGTCAGCTCGCGGCGTAGCGCTCCCGGAGCGCGGCCTTGCGGATCTTCCCGGTGAGGGTCTTGGGCAGGGCGTCGAGCAGTTCCACCCGGTCCGGTCGGAACCGGTCGTCCAGCCCGGCCGCCCGCACGTGCTCGCGCAGCTCGTCCGACGACGGCGCCCGCCCGCCGCTCGGCACGACGACCGCCAGGAGCACGTCACCGGCCGGCAGGCCGACCAACGCCGCCTCCGACACCAGCGGGTGGCTCTCCAGCACCGCCTCGACCTCGACCAGCGGCACGACGTGCCCGTCCCGGACGATGGCGTCCCCGGCCCGGCAGACGATCCGGATGCCGCCCAGGCCGTCGTGCCGGGCGAGGTCACCGGTGTCGAACCACCCCTGTGCGTCCAGGTGGGCGTCGAACACGTCCTGTCGTTTGTAGTAGCCGAGGCTCCGCGCCGCGCCCCGCGCCCACAGCCGGCCGATCGAGCCGTCGCCGGGCAGGCCCGTGGGATCGATGCGGACTTCCATCCCCGGTATCGCCCACCCGTTGCTGAACCCCGGCGTCGCTTCCGGGTCCTCGGTGCGGGTGATCGTCACCGGGCCGAACTCGGACATGCCCCACAGCGAGTACGTGCGCGCGCCCAGCACCTCCCGCAGGTCGTCGACCAACGCCGGCAGCACCGGCGCGGAACCGATGACCGCCTGCCGCAGGGTGCTGACGTCGCGCGGCCGCTCGCGCTGGGCGTCCCGCACCGCGACCAGGGTCGCGGGCGGCCCGTAGAGCAGGGTGGCGCGGTGCCGCTCGACCAGTTCCAGCAGCGCCGGGTTGTCCTTCACGTCCTGGAACGCGATCGTGCCGCCCACCAGGACGCCGGTCAGGACGCCTTGGCCGAACCCCGAGTAGTGCACCAGCGGCGTGGACACCGCCGCCACCAGGTCCTCGTCGAGGCCCAGCGTCGTGACGTAGCCCTGCAAGGCGCCGTAGAGCGTGTTCTGGCTGTGCAGCACGCCCTTGGACTCGCCGGTGGTGCCGGAGGTGAACAGCACCACGTACGGCTCGTCGGGGCCGAGCGCGAGGCCGTGCAGGTCGTGGCGCTCCTCCCACGGCACGTCCACGAAGTGCGCGTGGAAGTCCAGCGCCCCGTCGACCGGAGGACCGCCGACCACGAGGACGTGCTCCAGGCCGGGCAGCTCCGCCCGCAGCCCGACGACGACCTCCGCCAGCGGGTCGCCCGCCCACTCGGGGACGGTGACGCACACCCGCGCCCCGGTCATCCCGAGCCGGTGCCGCAGCTCGCTCTCCGGGCAGATCGGCGAGATGGGGCAGATGACCGCGCCGACCGCCATGCACGCGAACATCAGCGGGACCATCTCCCACCGGTTGGGCAGCTGCACGGCAACGAAGTCGCCGCGCCGCACGCCGAGCTCCAGCAGGGCGCCCGCGAACCGGTCGGTCAGCCGGGACAGCTCGGCATAGTCGAAGGTCTCCGTGCGGGACGCGGCGATCCGGCGGGCCGCGACGGCCGTCTTGTGCGGGCGTTCCCGGGCCTGGCGGCGCAGGTCGTCCAGGAACGTCTCGGACCGCCACCACCCCCGCCGCAGGTAGTCGGCCGCGCGGTCCTGGTCCACCGCGGTCACCGGCCCGCCTCGCGCCGTGCCGCCAGCAGTTCCGGCAGCGGGTCGCCGGCCCGCCCGGCGGCGATCTCCAGCAGGTCCCGCGTGTTGCGCTCGACGCGCGTGCCCACCCAGTCGAACACCCACTGCTTGCGGGCCTCGCCCGGCAGCTCGAACGGCACGGTGCCGGTGAGCGCCAGACCCGCCGCCGCGGCACCACCGACGTTCGCGACCACGTCCGGCACCAGCGTCACGCCCGCCGCGGCCATCCGGACCCCGGCCTCCGGGGTGGTGGTGATGTTGCCGCCCTCGACGACCAGCTGGGCGGTCAGCCGGTGCACGTTGTCGCCGTTGATCGCGTCCTTCTGCGCGGCCAGCACGAGCACGTCGGCGGGCACGTCCAGCCAGGCGTCGGGCTCGGCGGTCGCCTTGACGTTCTGCGGGAGCTTGGTGCGGTCGATCCGGCCGAGCGGGTCGGTGATCGCGATCAGGTCGTCGACGGGCAGGCGGTAGCCGCTGATGGTGCCGAACTCGTCGGCCACGCCCACGATCCGGTGGCCACGCCGTTCGAGGAACCGCGCCGCCGCGCGGCCCACGGAGCCGAAGCCCTGGATGACGACCGTGCCGGGTTCGTTGCGGCGCAATGTCTCCAGCGCGGTCACCGCCGCGACGCCGACGCCGTGGCCGGTGCAGTCGACCAGCGGTTCGTAGTAGGTGCGCCAGTCGTAGGGCATGGGCGCGGCGCGCGGTCGCTTGCGCGGGTCGTACCCGGCGGCGTCGAAGAACACCGCGCGTTCGGCCGGCCCGACCCCGAGGTCGGCACCCAGGTGGATGCCGCCGTGCAGCAGCGGCGCGACGGTGCGGCCGAACGTCTCCAGCGTCCGCCGGCTGTCCTGGCCGGCCACGATCCCGGCCTTCGCGCCGCCGACCGGCAGACCGACGAGCGTCAGCTTCTCGGTCATGCCCCTGGCCAGGCCGCGCACCTCGTCCTCGGTGACCGAGGACGTCATGCGGACACCGCCCATCGCCCACCCGTCGACCAGCGAGTCGACGACCACCCAGCCCTTGATGCTGCGGTTGTCGCCGTTGAGCGCGACGACGAAGGCCGGTTCCTCGACCTGCACCGCGTTGATGTCGAGAACAGTCATTTTCCTGACCCCCACGGTTAGTTGAACAGTTGGACGAAGCCCCGGAGCACGGACAGGCCGTCGGCGCGGAACTCCAGGTGTGCCTGCGAGCCGTAGACGCGGCCGTCGTCGGAGCGGATGAACTCCACCGGCGCGTCGTCGGACCAGCCGATGGCCTTGAACCCGAGCGGGGCCGCCTTCAGGTAGAGCATGTGGCGCTGGAACAGCGAGACCGTCGGCTTGGCCTCCGAGAACACCGGCTCCTGCTTGTCGAGGTGCACCTCGTGCCGGCCGACCCGGGACCTGCCCGGCACGAGTTCAGCGCCCGCGGCGGTGCCGATGATCTGCATGCCGCCGCAGATGCCCCACACCGGGACGGTCGAGGTGAAGACCAGGTCGGTCAGCCGGCGGTAGAAGTCGCTGTCGTACGCGCGGACCTTCGTGCCGCTCAGCACCAGCGCCTGGTAGCGCGGGCCGAGGCGGTCGGGCACCTCGGCGGCCCGCACCAGGTCCGTCTCGGCGCCCAGTACCTCGAAGCTCTTGCGGACCTGGGGGATCGACAGGCTCCCGTTGTCCACCACGAGCACACGCGGGGACGTCATGTCCAGTACTCCTCTCACTGCTGTGCGTTGTGCGGTCAGGTTCTGGTGATGACCGTCCCGGTGGACCCACCGAGCAGTTCCGACACGGGGGCACTGCCGATGACGACCCGCTCGACCCCGCCGTCCAGACCCTCGCCGGCGGCCCGCAGCTTCTTGCGCATACCGCCGGTGGCGCCCTTGTCCCGGAACTCCCGGGCGGCGGCGGCGCTGATCCGCCGCACCGGCTTGCCGTCGACCAGCAGGTACGGCACGTCGGTGACGAGGGTCAGCGCCGGTGCGCCGGTGGCCGCCGCGATGGCCGCCGCGGCCCGGTCGGCGTCGGTGTTGACCACCCGGCCCGCCGCGTCCCGGGCCAGCGGGGTGACCAGGACGCAATGCCCCTTCCCGTGGCCGGTCAGGGCGGTCGGGTCCACCCTCGCGATCGGGCCGACCAGGTTGTCGATCTCGACGAGTTCCTTGCCGCGCCAGTACCACCGCTCGCCGGGGCCCGCGTGCAGCGTGCCGTCGCTGCCCAGCAGCCGCGAGGCGGTGACGCCGTGCTTCTCCAGCCTGGCGATCACCTCGTCCGCCAGCGTCGCGCTGACCTTCAGGATGTCCTCGATCACCTCGGGCGTGGTCCACCTGCTCTGGTTGCCGTACCGGTCGCGCAGCACGGCCGACGGCTCGCGGTAGCGGGACGCCAGGCGCTTGAGCGGCTTGGACCAGCCGTGCACCAGCACCAGGGGGTTCTCCCGCGCGTGGCCGGCCAGGTCCTCCCACCACGCGTCGTCCATGTCCTCCAGGCAACTGCCGCCGAGCTTGACGACGGTGGCGTTCACGTGGGCGCCCGGTTCCGCGCTCATGCCGGCATCACCGGTTGCATGGTCAGGCCCGTCTCCTCGGGCAGCGAGTACCGCTTGTTGATCGCCTGCACCGCCTGCCCGGCCGCACCCTTGACGAGGTTGTCCAAAGCGGACAGCACGACGATCCGACCACCATCCGGGTCGTGCATGACCGCGACGTCGCAGAAGTTCGAACCCAGCGTCGCCTGCGGGTCGGGCACCGGGATCAGCGTCTCGTCGTTGCGCCGCACTCGGACGAACGGGTGCGAGCGGTAGAAGCGCCGGTACGCCCGGGACAGCGTGCGCTCGTCCACCTCGTCGCGGGTGAGCACGTAGCAACTGGCCAGCAGGCCGCGCACGTTCGACACGCCGTAGGCGGACATCGACACCGTGCCGACCGTCCCCGGCTTGCCGCGGCCGAGGAAGTCGCTCACCTCGGCGGCGTGCCGGTGCCCGGTGGGCGAGTAGGGCGCGATGGCGCCCGCCCGGAACGGGTGCAGGTCGGACGTGCGCAGGTGCACGCCGCCGCCGCTGGACCCGCTCTTGCCGTCCACCAGCACGTGGTCCAGGTGCATGCCCAGCTCGAAGACCAGCGGGGCGAGGCCCAGCGTGATGGCGGTGGCGTAGCAGCCGGCGAGCGAGATGAGCGGTGCTCCCACCATCTGTTCGCCGACCAGTTCCGGCACGCCGTAGACGAAGCGGTCGGCGAGGCCGTCGGCCCGCGCCACCTTCGGGTACCACTTGTGGTGCGATTCGTCGTCACGGATGCGGAACGCGCCGCTCAGGTCGATCACGCACGCCACCCGGTCGGCGAACAGCGCGGCCAGTTCGGCCGACACCGACGCGGGCGTGGACAGCAGCAGCACGTCGACCCGGTCGGCGACGTCCTCGGTCACCTCCTCGACCACCAGGCCGAGGTCCCGCCGCAACCCGGGGTGCAGTTCCGAGGGCCTGCGGCCGGCGTGCCGCGACCCGCCCAGGAACGTCAGCTCCAGGTCCGGGTGCTGGCACACCAGCCGGATCAGCTCGCCACCGGCCAGCCCGGATGCCCCGACCACGCCGACGCGGATCTTCCCGTCCCCGCTCATCCGAGCACCTCCCTGACGTACCGACCGATCGCCGAGGCGACGTCCACACCGCTCGTGGTGGCCACCGCCCGGAAGCCGGGCGCGTGGTTGACCTCGTTGACCACGTAGCCGTCCCCGGTCCGGAACAGGTCGATGCCGTAGATCCCGCCGCCGAGCTGTTCGACCACCGCGTCCACGATCCGCGTGATCGGGGCGTCCCGTTCCACCACGCTGTGGTGGGAGCCGATGGCCGCGTTGTTGCGCCAATCCGTGCCGTTGCTCTCGAACCGCGCGGTGGCCACGATCTCGCGGCCGACGACCAGGCAGCGGACCGAACCACCGCCGAGGAACGGCTCGACCAGGCACGCCTGTTCGAACGCATGACCCAGGTCTTCGACGTAGTCGTAGACGGAGTTCGCGGTGTCCGGGTCGCGGAGGAGGGTCACCCGCTTGCCCATGCCGCCGAAGATCGGCTTGAGCACCAGCGGAAAGGGCAGTTCCGCCAGCGCCTTGCGGAAGTCCTGACGCGACAGGACGAGGCGGAAGTCGGGCACCGGCACACCTGCCCGGCGCAGCAGGACCCGCAGCGCCAGTTTGTTCTCACAGGCCTGGATGACCGCGGCGGTGTTCAACACGGGGATGCGCGCGGCCTCGGCGAGCGAGGCCAGCAGACCGCCGCGGGTGTAGCTGCGGCTGCGGATCAGCACCACGTCGTAGCTCTTCAGCGCGTCGGCGTCCTCGTCACCGAGGCACAGCGCCTCGTCGTTGACCCACTCGACCTCCAAGCCGTGCTCCGGGCCGCGGTCGATGAGTTGCCGCTCCTCCCAACTGACGCGGTCCGCCACGATGGCGACCTTGCCACCCATGTGCTTTCCCCCTTCTCGGGAAGCGCTGCTCGGTCGATCACTGGCCCCAGTCGCGCAACTGCACCTCGACCACCTGGAGGACGAGCGTGCCGTCCTGGACCTCGTCGACCCGCAGTGTCAACAGGCACTCGGGGCAGGACATCGTCTCGCCCTGGATCATGGGCGGGGTGGACAGCGGGGTCTCGCACTCGGGGCAGGCACCTGCCAGCATCTGCGTCATGTCCGGTCCTCCTGTCTCGTCAGCTGTGCTGGAACTCGGTGGCGTGCTTGCGGATGGCGTCGCGGTCCAGGAGCGGACGGCCGTCCTCCTCCTGCCTGCGCGCCAACCAGGTGCAGAAGGCGTCGAGGTCGACGTCGAGGTCCGAACCGGACAGAGCCCACGCGATCAGGGGCTTGGTGAACCGCGTGCGGACGCGGAGCTCGCGGCGGTTGCCGACCTGGTCGGGCGGCAGCGTCTCGTACGCCTCGGGGTGGGAGAGCTGGCCGGGCAGCTCGTAGGCGAAGGCGTGCGGCGTGGTGGGGCCGGACATGAAGGACTCGCCGAGGCCGGACCCGCTCAGCGCCGCGTCCGTGAGGGCCGTCAGGTGCGACAGGTCGAACCGGTCGTCGCCGTAGACGACCCGCAGCGACGTCAGCACCTCGGCCAACGGGGCGTTGCCGCCGCGCTCGCCGATGCCGCCCGCGGTGGCCGAGATCCACTCGGCGCCCGCTTCGTAGGCGGCCAGCGAATTGGCCGTGGCCATGCCGAGCATGTTGTGCGAGTGGATCTCGATCTCCGCGCCGTCGATGGCGGTGAGGTCCGAGATCACGTCGTACATCTGCCACGGCGCCAGGTAGGCGACCGTCTCGGCCAGCCGGAACCGGTCCGCGCCCGCGCCGAAGCCCGCAGCCACGTACGAGACCAGCCGCTCCCTCTCGGTGCGCGCACCGTCCTCGCCGCTGAAGGTGACGTGGAAGCCCCGTTCCTTGGCCATGTCGATGGCGGCGTTCGCCACCGCGATGAGGTACTTGGTGCTCGGCGACGCGAGTTTGAGGGCGGCGTGCTCGGCCGACGTCGGGATCGACAGCATGACCGACCGGACGCCCAGGTGCTTGGCCTCGTCCAGTGCCTTGGCCACCTGCCGGCGGTCGCGCACCACCACCAGCGTGAGGCACTTGTCCGGGCCGACCGCCTCGTGCGCGGCCTCGATCATGTGGGTGTCGCCGGACTTCGAGCCGGAGATCATGCCGACCTCGACCAGCTCGACGCCGGTCTTGACCAGCAGCCGGGCGATGTAGGCCGTGGCCTCGGCGCCGAACTCGACGCCCGCCATGTGCGCGGAGTCGCGCAGCGTGGCGTCGGAGACGCTCGGTAGCGGCCGCGGTGTCCGCCCGCCGACGGCGAGGAGACCCTCCCCGTCGTGTTCTCTTCCTGCCATGACCGTCCACTCCTCCCTAGAGGAAGTGCTCCTGGGTTTCGCAGTGCCGACCGCGCGGGCGTTCCGAAAAAGGGTGGATTGCCGTTACTCGCGAATCGAGTCCGCGGCGTCCTCTGCTGACCAAAAGCTTGGTCGTTCGCGGTCGGCACGGTCAAGATCCGGAACGTCAGGCCTTTGTGAAGCTTTGTCATGCGGATGTCGGACGCCGAAAAGTCGTGCAAGATCGACGTGGGCGACTGTCGAATAGCCTTTTCGGCGCTTGTCGGCCGACCCGGCCCGGCATTACCGTGGGTCGAATACCGACGCAGCGGCCGCGGCCGAGTGCCACCTGGTGGATGGGTGCAGTCGCATGGCAGTTTCCACCCCGCTCCGACTCGGGATGGTCGTCCCGCCGGAGAACCCGAACGCCGAACCCGAGCTGCACCGTTTCCTGGGATCCGCGATGCACCTGCACGTCATGCGCTTCCCGCTCACCCCCGGCAAGGGGCTGCGCGAGATGCTGGAGACCTACGACGAGGTGCTGCCGCAGGTGCTGGCGAACTTCGGCGGCCTGCCGCTGGACGCCGCGGTCGTCTCGTGCAGCGGCTCGCACTACCTGCTCACGCCGAACGGCGACCGGGAGCTCTGCGCGAGGCTGAGCGAGCGCATGGGCATCCCCGTGCACTCCTCGACGCTGGCGAGCCTCGCGGCGTTGGAGGCGCTGGGCGTGACGAAGCTGAACCTGGTGTCGCCCTACGAGCCGTGGCTCACCGAACTGTCACGGCGGTACTGGACCGACGCCGGCCTGGAGGTCGGTCAGGTGGTCTCCGTGCGGGCCGGCGGGCGCCACGCCCCGTACCGGGTCACGACCGCGGAGATCGTGGCACGCCTGCGCGCCGAGGACCCCGACCCCACCGTGCCGCTGCTGTTCACCGGGACGGGCATGGCCACCGCGGCGGCGCTGGAGGAGTCGGTCCGCGACGGGCGCGGGGTGCTGCTCACGTCGAACCTGGCCAGCGCGTGGTGGGCCCTGCGCGTCACGGGTGCGCCCGCGGACGGCGACCCGCTGCTGGCCCGGCTGGCGCGCGCGGCGGCCTGACGGGCGCCACGCGCGCCGGGGTCAGCCGCCGTGCCCGATGCGGTAGCCGACGCCCCGCACGGTCTTGATCCACGAACTGGAGCCGAGCTTGGCGCGCAGGCTGCTGACGTGGGTGTCGATCGTCCTGCTGGACCTGGTCCAGATGTCGTTCCAGATCTTGGCCATCAGCTCCTTGCGGGAGATCACCGCCTCGGGGTTGGCGGCGAGCGCGCACAGCAGCTCGAACTCCTTGGCCGTCACCTCGACCAGCCGGCCGTCCAGCCTGACCTCGCGGGTCCGCCGGTCGATGCGCAGCAGGCAGAGCGAGATGAGGTCGGGGTGCTGCGGGCGGGCCCTGGCCCGGCGCGTCACGGCCTCGATGCGGGCCATCACCTCGCGGAACCCGCACGACCGCACCACGCAGTCGTCCGCGCCGGCCCGGAGCGCGAGCACCCGGTCGAGTTCCGTGTCGCGGTTGGTGATCGCGATGACGGGCGTGCCGCCGTCGGCCCTGATCGCACGGCACAGCTCCAGGCCGTCGACGTCCGGCAGCTCCAGGTTGAGCAGCACGAGGTCGGTGCCGCGGTGCGCGCGGCGCGCCTCGGTCCCGGTGGTCACGGTGGTCACGTCGTAGCCCTGCCTGCGGAGGTCGCGCGCCAGCGCACCGCTCCCCTGGCCCTTCTGCTCGACGATGAGCAACTGCATGGCGACCACTTATCGGGAGGGCCGGCCGCGACGCGCGAGTCCGGCGACCCGGCCACCGGCGGACCACGTCGGATCGTCACCCGACCGTCGCGGTAATCGGCCGGGCCGGGCCGGGCCGCCGCCCGTTCCCGGCGAATTCCCGCCAACGTCCACCTGTCGTGGGCACCACGAACCCATATTCCCCATCCCCCTCGTTCGGCAGACCGCACGGAATCACTCGACCCTCGACGTGCTCCCCAAGGTAATCAGTGAACCGCACCCGGTCGGTCCCGCCAAACAGACCAACTCTCCGCACTCGTGGCGGCGTTCCGCAATCGGTCTCCGGGTTCCTGTCGGAATGGCGGCAGCCGCGTTCGCGGACGGGAAACAACCCGAGTCGCGAGCACGGCGACCGGACGCGCGGCGTACGGTGGTGCGTGTCTCCGTAACGCGGTGGCGGGCTCGGGCACCGGTCACCACAGGCTGTGACCTACGTCACATCGAGCGGGCTTGACCTTCACATTTATGTGAGGCTTTGAGCATACGTGACATGTCAACGTCGCACACAGCGTTACCGCCCGGCTCCACCGCCGTGGAGGGCCGGAAACTCCCCTTGTCACCGCTGCTGGCATTGGCCACGGCGGCCTTCATGGTGATCCTGACCGAGGCGCTGCCCGCCGGTGTGCTGCCCGAGATGGCCGCCAGCCTGTCGGTCAGCGAGTCCGCGGCGGGGCAGGCGCTGACGATCTACGCCGTCGCCACCGGCCTCGCGGCGATCCCCATGTCCGCGATCACGGCGACCTGGCGGCGCAAGCCGCTCATGCTGATGGCGGTGGGCGGGTTCGCCCTCGCCAACATGGTCACGGCCTTCTCGTCCAACTACCTGCTGACCATGCTGTTCCGGTTCATCGGCGGGGTGGCCGCGGCCGTCGTGTGGGGACTGCTGGTCGCCTACGCCCGCCGGCTGGCGCCCGCGCACCTGCAGGGCCGGGCCATCGCGATCACCATGGCGGGCATCCCGCTCGCCCTGTCCCTCGGCATCCCGGCGGGCACGTTCCTCGGTGGGCTGTTCGGCTGGCGGCTGACGTTCGCCCTGGTGACCGTCGTCTCCCTGGTCCTGGTGGGGTGGATCTTCGCGTCCGTGCCGGACTACCCGGGACAGCGGCCGGAGCACCGGCAACCGATCCTGAAGGGTTTCGCCATCCCCGGTGTGGGGGCGATCCTGTTCGTCGTCGCGGCCTACGTGTTGGCGCACAACGTGTTCTACACCTACATCGCCACGTTCCTCGACGAGCACGGCATGTCGGACGCGCGGGGCACCGTGCTGCTGGTCTTCGGCATCGCCTCCGTGGTGAGCATCTGGGTCACCGGCATCCTGGTCGACCGGAGGCTGCGCGTGCTGACCATCGCCTGCACCCTCCTGTTCGCCGCGGGGTCGACCATGCTGGGGCTGCTGGCCGACATGCCCGCCATGGTCTTCGTCGCCACGGTGCTGTGGGGGCTCGGCTGGGGCAGCGTCGCCACCCTCTTCCAGACGGCGGTGACCGACGCGGGCGGCGACGTGGGACAGGCCCTGCTGGTCACCACGTGGAACCTGTTCATGGCCGCGGGCGGCGCGGTCGGCGGCGTCCTGCTCGGCGTCTTCGGCCCCGACTCGTTCCCGTGGACCGCTCTCATCCTGCTGGTGCCGGTGTTCCTCGTCGTGGTCGCCGCCCGCGCGCACGGCTTCCCCGCCAAGCGCCCCGGCACGACCTGACCCCGTCCGGCGGGCGCCGGGTCCGGTTCCACCGCGGTGGAACCGGACCCGGCCGCCTCGTCCGTCAGACCGCCCCGGCCCGGCCGCCGAACTCGATGACGTTCGACAGCACCACGTCGTGACTGGTCACGTCGATGGTCACCCGGTCACCGTCGGCGATCCGGAACCCGTCGTGGAAGCTGGCCTTGTCGGCGCCGAGCAGCACGTAGTTCACCATCCCCGGCCGGCGCACGGCCGGGTACGAGAACAGGTGGTCGACCATGTCCTCCACCCGGAAGTACAGGTCGTCCGCGCCACAGGCGAACGGACCCTCCCAGGCCGTCGCACCGGCCCGCTCGATGGTGACCCGACCGGTCGCCGTCCGAGGCGGCTCGTCGAGGAACAGCCAGGGCGCGATGGAGGTGTCGCAGAGCTTGCAGTACGGGTTCCAGCCCGGGTTCTCCCGGTGCAGCCCGATGTCGCACAGGTCGTTGCCGAATGTGTAGCCGGCGTAGTGCGGCGTGCCGTCGGCGCCGTTGACGTAGACCAGCACGATCTCGGGCTCCTCGATCAACGCGATCGGCGACGCCGGAACGGCCAGCGGCTCGGCCGGCATCCGCAGCCAGGAGCCGAAGCCCTTGAAGAACCAGTTCGGCGGGATGAACACCGCGTCGGGGTCCGGGCCGTCGTCGAACTTGGACCGGTGCGTGCGCATGAAGCCGCTCACCATCGCGTTCCCGGTGGCCGTCGGCAGCAACGGCGGGAGGTAGCGCAGCTCGGGGTCGTCGGTCGTGACCGTCACTTCCTCGGCACCGTCGACGACGGACGCGGCGAGACCGCCGTCGGACTCGGTGATCGCCGTGTGCAACTGCCCGTCGGCCACCCGGTACAGGCGCACCGCGTCGCCGGGCGCGGGCTTGCCGAAGCCGACGTACCGCTCGCCCTTGTACTCGCACTCGAAGAGGATGGACATGTTGAGGCCTCCTGGGCCGTCGTGGTTGGTCAGACGTCGTGGTTGGTCAGGGTCGTCGGGAAGGTCGAGGGACGCCGTGGACGTGTCGCCCCGGCGGTCCGGTCACGCGCCGTCGCCCGCGGCGTGCACCAAGCCGTCGAGCCCGACCGGGTCCCGGCCGAGGCCACTGGGCGTCACCCAGTCGAAGGCCCGGTAGACCGCCGGTCCGAGGCCGAGGCCCTCGGCGACCTGCTCGCGCAACCGGTTGGAGGCGAACCCGCCGATGACGTTCATCTGCGCGTCCCGGTAGAGCCGTTCCACCTCGTGCCCTGAAGTCACGCCGGCCGCCCCGTGGATCTGCACGGCACGCGCCGCGACGCCGACGGCCATCTCGGTGGCGTAGATCTTGAGCATGCCGATCAGGTCCCTGGCGGACCGACCCGCGGCGCGTTCGCACGTCACCCGGTGGGCCAGCAGCCGCGCGGCATCGATCTGGGCGTGCGACTCGGCGAGCTGTGCCTGCACGCCCTCCATGTGCGCCAAGGGTCGGCCGAACGAGACCCGTTGCCTGGCGTGCCGCACGGAGGCGGCCAGCGCGGACTCGGCGATGCCGATGGCCGCGAACGCGATGAACAGCCAACCCCAGGCCATGCCTTCGGCCAGTTCCTCGATGGGCACGGGCACCACGTCGGCCGCGGCGACGTGGGCGTCGTCGAAGACGATGCCGCCCCAGGACATGCCGCGCAGCCCCATGTGGGGAATCGCGTAGCGCTGGACGCGGGGCTGCCGCAGGTCCACGAAAGCGAGGCACCAGTCCGGGCCGTCGTCGCCCGGAAGCTTCTCCCGCCTGGCGAGCACCACGGCCAGGTCGGCGGCCGGCGAGTTGGCGATCCTGGACTTCTCGCCGGTGATGACGAAGTCGCTGCCGGCCGGCCCGGCGGGGCGCACCGTGGTGCGGAAGGTGCCCGAGTCGCTGCCCGCGGTCTTCTCCACCACGGCGAAAGTCGCCAGCCGCTCACCCGAGAGCAGGGGCCGCAGCAGCCGCGCGTGCTCGCGGGTGTCGCCGTAGGTGGAGATCAGCTTGGCACACAGCAGCGCGGACACGGTCGCCGCCCAGAAGGTTCCCGCACAGGCGCGGGCCAGCGCCTCCATGGCCGCTGCCTGGGTGGGGCCGTCGGCTCCCGTTCCGCCGATGTCCGGCGAGTGGAACAGCCGCAGGTACCCGCTGTCGGTGAGTTCTTTCCAGTTCTGGAGCGGGATCCGTCCCGTCGCGTCGGTCTCGGCCGCCCGAGCGGCGATGCCCGGGAAGCTCGGCGCGGTGTCGATGCCTCGATGGTCGCCGTTCATGTCCTTTGTGGTCCTCACGTTCAGCCGATCCCGAGCAGGGACGCCGCGATCACGGGCCGCAGCACCTCGGTACCGCCGCCGGTCTCGGCGAAGAACAGCGCGTCGCGGTGCGCCCGTTCGATCAGGTGGTCACCGGTGGTGCCGAGCGCACCGGGCAGGCGTGCCGCCCCTTCGGTGACCGCCCGCGCGGCTGCCGCCACGAAGAGCCGGGCGGCGGCCGCGTCCTCGCGCGAGGGCCGGCCGCCGCCGTCGAACTGCCCGGCGGCCCGGTACAGCAGCCCCGAGGCCAGTTCGCACTGCGCGGCCTGGTCGGCCAGGGTGAACCGCGCGGACTGGGCGTGGACGACGGGCCGGCCGAAGAGGTGGTGTTCGCGGGCGTCGGCGATGGCGTCCCGGGTCAGCGCGCGCATGACGCCGAGCCACGGCGCGCTGAGGAAGACCCAGTCCAGCGCCGCCAGCAGTGGTTCCACCTCGTCCGCGGCACCGCCGACGGTGCTCAGCACCGCGTCCTCCGGGACGACGCAGCCGTCCAGCATCACCTGACCCCACGGGCAGGTGCGCATCGCGACCGGGCCCACGTCGTTGATCAGCAACCCCGGGGTGGTGCGGTCCACGACGAACGCCGTCCGACTGCCGTCGTCGTGCGCGGCGATGACCAGGAAGTGGTGGGCCACGGGTGCGCCCGCGACCAGATCCAGCTCACCGCTGAGCACCCAGCCGCCCAGACCGGCCGCGGCGGGACGGGCGGTGACGGTGGACGCGTGGGCGGCGCCTTGCGTCTGGCGCAGCGACACGGCACCCACCCACTCGCCCGAGGCCATGCGAGGCAGATAGCGCCTCTGCTGCCGTGGGTTGCCGAACGCACGGAGCAGCACGGTCGCGAGCACCGCGTGCACGCCGACCGCGAGAGCGAGGCCCGGATCGCGGCCCCCGTCGCCCAACCCTTCCAGCAGGGCGCAGGTCCGGGTCGCGGACAGGCCGCCGCCGCCCAGGGCGCGCGGCACCAGCGGCCCGGCGAGGCCCGGCCCGGACCGTGCGCCCGACAGTTCGGCGAAGATCCCTTGGTCCCACCGGCGGTCCCGGTCCCGTTCGGCCGCAGTCGGCCGCACCACGCGGCCGGCGAGTTCCCGTGCCCACTCGACCAGCGACAGCCCGCCGCCGTCTGCGTCGGCGGCGCCGTTGGCGAGGGTGTGCGACAACACCGTCGAACCCTGCTGCCCGTTACCGGCAGATTCCGGTTTCAGGCCATTGGCGCCACCGTTTTGCGATAAATCCACTTCAGTCACTCTCCACCACCTTCCGTGGAATTTGGGAACGAATTCCCCGCGAACGTTTACCCAGGTTCATCCGAAACCGGTACGATGTTTCTACAACAAGTTTCTGCCCGACAGCGGCGGACATCAAGGGCCCCCGTGTCAGACTTTCGTCAAATCACGTCAGAACTCTGCAAATCATCGGAAACGGTCTCGGTACCGGCGCTCGCGCCGGGTCGCACGGTTCACGGCACGGACAGCGCCCACCCCGAGGACCGCTCGGTGATCACAGCCGACGGGCGTCGGCACCCTGGTCGCGGGCGTTGCGCTCGACCGGGAACGGCGAGCACCGCGTTGCAGACCTGTACTCGATCGACCGATCACACGTTGCGGATCCGGGTGCAACGCCGGCCACCCGATCGTGGTGGAAACCGGTTCGTCGCCGACCTGGCCGTGGGCATATCGACGACCCGATCCGGCTCGAACAGGCGCAGGCACGACCGCCGTGGTTCGGGGCCCGTCCCGCCCCTGACCGCCAATGGCGATCCTGGTTGTCGGGGCTGCGTACCCGACAGGTCGGCCGCCGAGTTTCTTTCGGATTCGTCACCGGAGAACCCCTTTCGTCGAAGGGATTTCGCGTCGTTCCGGCCACCGAGGATATCCAGCGGTGAGACGTCGTCCGAGACTCGCGGCGGCTAGGTCGTGTTTCAGCTGTGGCGTAGCCGGATGTTGATGGCGGCGATGTGGACGGTGGCCTGGTAGCGGACGGCGAGTTCGATGCCCCTATGGATGTCAAGCAGCGTCGGGCAGGGCCGTGGACGGGTCGTCAGGCCTGCTGATCACCGAGTAGATTGCGCGGGCGATGTAGCGTTTGGCAGCGGACGGTTTCGGGGCGGGTCTTGCCCTGGGTCAGGCTGCGGGCGAGGTAGTCCTGTGTGCGTGCGTCCCAGCGCAGGCGGGACAAGGCGATGCGGTAGAGAACGGCATTGGCCTGGCGGTCGCCGCCGCGGTTGAGTCGGCGGCGTTGAACGTTGCCGGGGTGCATCATGGGCGGTAGGGCATGATCGTGAGGCGTGGCGTTACCGCTGCTGTACCTGATCTTCGTTCTGGCGGACGACGCGAAACTACGCCGTTCGGGGGGCGCCGATCCAGCCGGCGTCTCATGGTGAAACCTGTCGAGTTCCCACGGGATGCCGTCCGTCGCCGGCTCACGCAGTGGAAGACGGGACCGGCACCAGAGCTCCGCGTCCGGATTGACTTGTCGCAAAGCTTGACGCACCATGTTGAGACAACAGTTGCGACATAGGAGGCGTCATGTCGAACGGAACCTTGCCGGATGTCGACCCGCCGGTGCGTCCGGCGGACCTCGAGCGGGCCGGCGTGTGGTTGGCCGGGCACGGTCTGGCCGACGTCCGGCCGACACCGTTGCTGGCGACGCGCCTGGCGGTCCGGCGACGTACCCGGCTGGGCGCTGCCGTCCTGCTGGCCGCGTTCATCATCGCGGTTGCCCTCACCTACACCGGTGGCATGGTCGACGGGTCCGGGCAGCGGCGCTGGTCGCTGCTGGTGTTGACGGCGCTGGTGGTCGGGTTGGTGCTGACCCAGTCGTTGCTGGACCGGTGGGTGCGACGCGTCGACCGGCGCGCCGGTGCGACGTTGCCGCGACGGGCGGCCCACCCGGTCCGGCTCGGTTGGCGCACCGTGCTCGGCTGGCCGCGTGCGGCGTTCGCGGCCGCCACGTTCGTGGGCGCGACGGCGCTGGCGATCGGCACCCTGACGCTGGACGACCCCACCGCGAGGTACGCGGCGGTCATCCTGCTCATCGGGCTGTGCGGGCTCGCCGTCGGCGTCGTCGTCCAGCTGCGCCACATCCTGACGCACCCGGTCGTGGCGGACGACGAGGCTTCGCTGACCGCCGACGTCATCCTGCGGGTCGAGGACGCCCGGGTCGGCGCGGCGCCGACCGCGGTGTGGTCGGTGTGGTCGCTGCCGGTCGTGTCGGTGTTCAGCACCACCGTCGGTTGGTGGAACGCCGCCTGGCTCGCCTTCATCGTCCTGAGCGTCGTCGCGCTGGCCCTGATCGAGGCGCGGACCGCCCGGAGCGCCACGGTGGCGCGGCACGTCATGAGCGCACCGTGAACCGGATGATCGTCATCGACGCGGCCTCGCCCGTCCCGCCGTTCGAGCAGCTCCGTGCCCAGCTCGCCCGGCAGATCCAGGACCGCACGCTCGCCGTGGGCACCCGGCTACCGACCATCCGCCGGCTGGCCGCGGACCTCGGCTTGGCCGTCAACACCGTCGGCCGGGCCTACCGGGCGCTGGAGGAGGCAGGGCTGATCGAGACCCGTGGGTCGGCCGGCTCGTTCGTGTCCGCGGCCGGCGAACGTGGACGCGAACAGGCAAGCCGCGCCGCCGCCGACTACGCCGCCGTCATCGCCGGCCTCGGCATCGACGTCAACGAAGCCATCCGCATCGTGCGAGCAGCGCTGACCAGGCGCATCGCGGCATCCACCGCCACACGCGACCCGAAAGAAGCATGACGTGGCCGTACCCCGCAGCCTCCCCCAGCGCATCTTCCTGCTGGCCCACAACCCGGACCAAGGCAAGGTCGGCGTGGGCACCAACCTGGGCGTCATGCTCCGCGCCGCGGCCCTCGCCGACCTCTACCAGGGCGGTCACCTCACCGACGAACGCGGCCGCGCCGCCATCGACGTCCGGCACCCCTGCCACGATCCCGTCCTCGACGCGCTCCTCGAAGAGATCGCCGGCTCCAAGCCACACACCTGGCAGTCCTGGATCGGCCACCGCCAGCGCCCCACCGTTCACGCGGTACGCCGGCAGCTCAACGACGGCGGCTGGGTCCACCTCCATCCCCACAAGATCCTCGGGCTGTTCCCCACCACCAAGGTGACCATCCGCGACCCCCGCGTCCGCGAAGAACTCCTCGGCCGGGTCGACACCGCCCTGCACGAACCCATCGGCGGCATCGACCCCGCCGACGCCGCCCTCGTGGCCATCATCGCCGCCGGCGACCTCACGCTCGTCCTCGACCGTAAGACCAGACGCGCCAACAAACAGCGCATCCAGGAACTCACCGAGCTGAGCGGACCGATCGGCCCTGCCCTGCGCAAAGCGATCCAGGCCGCGGCAGTCGGTGAGGCATAGCCGTCACCGGGATGAGCAGAGCGGCATGCCACTGGCGATTCCGGCGACAGCCGGACACGGCATGCGAGACTTCCGGATCGATCGGATGTGGGACAACGAGGAGCGAGCCGTGCCGGTTCCCGTTCACTTGCACGAGGCGCTGGACGGTCTGGTGCTGAACCCGGCGCTGCCGGCCGATCTGGTCGGCCGTCTGCTGCGGTATCGACGGGGCTTGGGCCATGTCGCGAAGCGGTCGGACCTGACGGAGGACCTGATCGCCGAGATCATCGACGCCGACTGGTTCTGGCTGGTTCACTCGCTGGCGCTCAACAGCAGTCTGCCCGACACGTTCCGGATGCGGCTGGCCCGGCATCCCCATCCTCTTGTGCGGACCGCCGTCGTGGTCGGCAGTGACGACGGGACGCCGCGGGAGGTGTTCGAGCTGCTGATCGACGATCCCGACCCCACGGTCCGGGGGTACCTCGCAGAAAGCGGGCACGTCCCCGAGGATCTGCGAGCCGCGCTGGCCGCCGACCCGGACCCCAAGATCCGCGCCACGCTGGCGCAATGGTGGACCGATGCGCCAGAGCAGGTGCGCAGGACGCTGCTGACCGACCCCGTCCCCGACGTCCGCGCCGCGGCTTGCTCTACCTACTACGCCCGGCTCCCCCACCCGGTGCCGCCGCCCGACCTGGTACCGGCTCTGCTCGCCGACCCGGTCACCCGGGCCGGAGCGATCCGGCATGCGGCCCTGGATCACGCCACGGCCGCCCAACTGGCCCAGGACCCAGCCCCCGACGTCCGCAAACAGGTGGCGGCCCATCCCCAACTGCCGCCGGAACTGCGCGACACGCTCGCCGCCGACCCGAACGCATCGGTCAGGGTCGTCATCTTCGGCCGCGCTGACACCCCGGAGCCGCTGCGGGCGGCCATCCACGCCGGGATCCAAGCCCTCTCCGCCCAGCCGGACACCCTCCAAGGCCTCGATGCCGACGACCCGGCACGGAAACGAAACCTCGACAACTACACGGCGCGCATCGAGCTGCGCTACCTGAAGCTGGACTGGGTAACGGCCGACCCGCTGTCGCATGTGGACTCGCCTTATCCGTGCTTCCGCGCGTCCGCAGCCGCGTGTGCGTCGCTGCCGCCCGACGTCGTGACACGACTGCTCAACGACGTGGACATCGACGTCGTCACCACCATGGTCAGACACGCCCCCCACCTGGTGGACCTGGCCACCGCCGAACGCGTCGCCCGGCAGTTCCGGCCCGACCGGCCCACCGCCTGGCACCCGGCCGACGACTTCACCTTCCCCCCGGACGTCCTGCGCCGCTTCGCCGTCGACCCCGACCCGGGGATGCGGCGCCTCGCGCCCCGCGATCCCGAGCTGCCCGCCGCGCTCGCCCAGAAGTTGGCCACCGACCCCGACCACTCGGTGCGGCACGCGGTCGCAAACCACCGCAACCTGCCGACTCCCGCCCTGATAGGCCTGCTGTCCGATGAGAACGAGTCGGTGGCACACGCAGCAGCCGGTTCGCCTTATCTCCCAACCGAACAGATGGAGCGGCTGCTCGCTCTCGCTGACCTCTGACCCACGCCCGGGACGTCGACCACGCGGCGAGCACCGCGTCCGCGGCTTCCCCCTGACGCTCCGGACCGCCCGCGTAACGCGGGGCGAGCACCACCAGACCGACATCCGGCCGTGTGACGGCCGAGACTTCACCGCCTGCTACGTCGACGGCGGTGCCGGCCACCTGTGTGGAACGGCAGGATCCTCAGGGCGCAGGTAGACCACCGCGGATGAAAGCGTCCTCATCGGACGTTCACCGGCCGCTCAGCCCCGCGTCGCAAGCTGGTCGCCGTGGACACCTTCACCTACACGACGCGACCGGAGCCGGCGACCCTTCCGCTGCCGCGTCCGCGACCGCGCCGCCGGCCGCCGCGCCGGCTGTGGGGGATCGCGGTGGTCGCGGCGACCGTGCTGGGCGGCGGCCTGCTCGCCGACGGGTTGGGCGTGCCCGGCGCGGTGGTGCTGGCGGTGTTCGCCGCGGCGGTCGGGGCCTGGGTGCTGACCCCGGTCGACGACACCTGGATCGCGCTGGCCGCGGTGTGCGTGCTGGCCGTGACCGGGGTGATCGCGCCCGCCGACCTGTTCGCCACGCTCGGCGCGGACCTGGTGTGGCTGCTCATCGCGGCGTTCGTGCTGGCCGCCGGGCTGACCCGGTCCGGGCTGGTCGGGCGGTTCGCGGTGGCGCTGCTCGGCCGGGCCCGCACGGTCCGGCAGTTGGCCCACCTGACCGTGGTGGCCCTGGTCGTCTCGTCGCTGGCGGTGCCCTCCACGTCGGGGCGCACCGCCCTGGCGCTGCCGGTGTTCGGTGCCCTGGCCCGTGCGCTCGGCGACCGGCCGCGCGTGGTGCGTGCGATGGCGGTGCTGTTCCCGACCGCCGTGCTGCTCTCGGCGGTGTCCACGCTGATCGGCGCGGGCGCGCACCTGATCGCCGACCAGCTGCTGCGCGACGCCACCGGCGAGGGCGTCGGGTTCCTGCGCTGGCTGCTGCTGGGCCTGCCGCTCGCCGTCGTCTCCTGCCACCTGGCCGCCGAGGTGGTGCTGCTGCTGTTCACCTCGCGGGCCGACCGCCGGCTCCGGCTCGACTGGTCCCGCGACGCCCTCGTGGTGGAGCCCGCGCCGCCGAGCGGGCCGTGGACCGGTCCGGAGAAGCACGCCGCCACCACCACGGCCGCCGTGCTCGCGCTGTGGTGCACCGAGCCGCTGCACGGCGTGCCGCCCGCGCTGGTGGGGCTGCTGGGCGCGCTGGTGGTCACCATGCCGCCGCACGGCGAGCAGCGCGTCACACCGGCCGCGGCGCTCAAGACCGTGCCGTGGTCGCTGCTGCTGTTCACGGCCGCGACCGCCGCCCTCGGTGACGCCCTGGTCTCCACCGGCGCGGCCGGGTGGCTGGCCGGCGCGGGCCTGTCGCCGCTGGAGCACGCGTCGCCGGAGCTGCTGCTGGTCGCCGTGGTGGTGGTCTCCACGGCGGCGCACCTGGCCGTGCAGTCCCGCTCGGCCCGCTCGTCGGTGCTGGTGCCCGTGGTCATCCCGCTCGCGGTCGCGGCGGGGGTGAACCCGGCCCTGGCCGTGTTCGCCTCCACCGCCGCGGCCGGCTTCTGCCACACCCTGACCTCCTCGGCCAAGCCCGTCGCGCTGTTCGCCGAGGTCGAGGGCCTGCCCACCTACTCGGCGCGCGACCTGCTGCGCCTGTCCTCGGTGCTGGCGCCGTTGCACGTCGCCCTCGTCACCGCCTTCGCCCTGTACGCGTGGCCCCTGCTGGGGCTGCCCATCACCACCCACTAGGAGCAGACCCATGCGCATCGTCGTCGCACCCAGCGGCTTCAAGGAGAGCCTCGGCGCGGAGGCCGCCGCCGACGCCATCGCCACCGGCGTCCGCCGCGTCATCCCGTCCGCCGAGGTCGACCGCGTCCCGCTGGTCGACGGCGGCGAGGGCTCCGCCGCCGCGCTCGCCGGCCTGACCGGCGGCCGGCTCGTCGACGCCGTCGTCACCGGCCCGGTCGGGCAGCCCGTGCGGGCCCACTTCGCGGTGCTGGGCGACGGGCGCACCGCCGTGGTGGAGATGGCCGCCGCCGCGGGCCTGCGGCTGGTGCCCCAAGACCTGCGCGACCCGGGCCGCACCACCAGCCGCGGCGTCGGCGAGCTGGTGCTGGCCGCGCTCGACGCCGGGTGCGGCTCGGTGCTGGTGGGCTGCGGCGACTCGGGCACCTCCGACGGCGGCGCGGGCGCGCTCCAGGCGCTCGGCGCGAGGGTCCTCGACCGGCACGGGCGCGAGGTCGCGCCGGGCGGGACCGCGCTCGCCGGGGTGCGATCGGTGGACGTGACCGGCCTGGACCCCCGGCTGGCGGGCGTCGATGTGCGGCTGGCGGTGAACCCGCACAACGTGCTGTGCGGTCCGCGCGGCGTGGCCAGGGTGTTCGGGCCGCAGAAGGGCGCCTCGCCCGCGCAGGTGGACGAGCTGGCCGCCGCCCTGGACACCTGGGCCGACGTGCTGCGCCGCGACCTGGGCGCGGACGTGGCCCGGCGCCCCGGCTCCGGCGCGTCCGGCGGTCTCGGCGCGGGGCTGCACGCCGTGCTCGGCGCGCCCCTGCTGCCGCGCTTCGACGTGCTGCTCGACCACGTCGACCTCGACGCCCGCCTGGCCGCCGCGGACCTCGTGGTCACCGCCGAGGGCGCCATCGACGCCCAGACCCCCTACGGCAAGGTGCCCGGCGAGGTCGCCCGCCGCGCCAAGGCGCACGGCAAGCCCGTCATCGCCCTGACCGGGACCATCGGCAGCCACGCCGACAGCGCCTACGCCGCCGGCATAGACGCCTTCCAGGCCATCCTGCCCCGCCCGGTCTCCCTGGACGAGTCGATCCTGCGCGGCGCGGAGTTCCTGACCGACGCCGCCGAGCGGGTGCTGCGGCTGGTGCTGGTGGGGACCAGGATCACCCCTGTCGGCTAGACCGTCCGGAGCAACAAGATGAAGAATTCCTCACGTGGCTCTCATCGGGGATTCCGACCGCGCGACGAAAGTGGACCCATGCCAACCCCACCCAGGATCGCGCTGGTGACCGCCGCGATCGCGCTGCCGCTCGGCGCGGCCCTGGTGACCTGGGCGCTGCCCGGCGAACCCGCGCCGACCGCGCCCGTGGAGGTCCGCCTGCGCGACAACGCCGTGCCGGACCCGTCCACGACCGGGACAAGCGCGACCGGGACGAGCGCGCCCACGACGACGACGCCCGCGCCACCGGCGGACCCGACGACCACCGCGCCGCCCGCGCCACCGGCGCCGGTCGTGGTCGCACCGCCACCGCCCGTCCCGCCGGGCGACGACGATGACGACGGGGGCGGTGACTCCGACGGCGGCGATGACTGAGCCGGTGCCGCGCCGCGCGCGGGCGGTGCCGGCCCGCGTGCGGATCATGGGCTGGCTGCTGCTCCTGGTCGCGGTCGTGTCGCTGGCCACCACCCTGGTCACCCACAACCTGCTCCTGCGCGAGGTTGACCGCGACGTCAACGCCGCATTGGAGCAGGAGGCCGCCGAGCTGAGCCAGGTGTTGGCCGAGGGCGTGGACCGGGCCACCGGCCAGCCGTTCGCCGACGTGCGCGAGGCGCTGTCCGCGCACCTCCAGCGCCAGTACGTGGACGACGACGAGGTGATCCTCGCCTGGACCCCGATCGCCGGGCCGATCCTCCAGGACCGGGAGGAGCCGTTCCGCCTCGGCGGCCATCCCGAGGTGCTCGACCCGATCCTCACCGCGCCCGCCACCAGCGGCACCGTCGCGACCCCGGCGGGGGAGATGCGCTGGATCCGGGTCGACGCCAGGGGCTTCGGCGACGACCGGGGCGCGCTGGTGGTCGGCTACTTCGTGGACCGCGACCGCGACGAGGTCGCCACCACGGTGCGCACCCTGCTGCTGGTCGGGCTGCTCGGCGTGGTGCTCGCGGGCGCGGCCGCCTGGTTCGTCGCCGGCCAGATCCTCAACCCGGTGCGGCTGGTGCGCCGCGCCGCCGCCGAGATCACCGAGCACGACCTGACCAGGCGCATCCCGGTCGAGGGCCGTGACGACATCGCCGCTCTCGCCGAGCAGTTCAACGCCATGCTCGACCGCCTGGAGCGCGCCTTCGCCACCCAGCGCAGGTTCCTCGACGACGCGGGTCACGAGCTGCGCACCCCCATCACCATCGTCTCCGGCCACCTGGAGCTGCTGGGCGACGACCCGGCCGAGCGCGCCGAGACGGTCCGGTTGTGCACCGACGAGCTGGACCGGATGAACCGCATCGTCGGGGACCTCCTGCTGCTGGCCAAGGCCGAGCAGCCGGACTTCATCACGCCCGCGCCGGTGGAGGTGGCCGAGCTGACCAGCGACCTCTACGCCAAGGTCCGCGCGATCGGCGACCGGCGGTGGCGGCTGGAGGCCATCGGGGAGGGCGAGGTGCGGCTGGACGAGCAGCGCGTCACCCAGGCCGTCGTCCAGCTCGCGCAGAACGCCGTGCAGCACACGGAGGACGGCTCGGAGGTCCTGATCGGTTCGGCGGTGCGGGACGGCGTCGTGTCGTTCTGGGTCGCGGATCGCGGGCCGGGCGTGCGGCCCGAGGACGTCGAGGCGATCTTCGAGCGGTTCGGCCGCGGCTCCACCGGCGGCGCCGCCGGCCACCGCGCGGGCGCGGGCCTCGGACTCGCCATCGTGCGCGCCATCGCCGAGGCCCACCACGGCCTGGTCCGCGTGACGTCCGCGCCGGGCGCGGGCGCCCGTTTCGCGATCGAGATCCCCACCCGACCCGGAGGCAGCCCGTGACCCGCATCCTGATCGCCGAGGACGAGGCCCGCATCGCGTCGTTCGTCCAAAAAGGACTCATCGCGAACGGGTTCGCCACCACCGTGGTAGCCGACGGCGAGAGCGCGCTCCAGCACGCCCTCACCGGCCGCTTCGACCTGCTCGTGCTGGACCTCGGCCTGCCCGAACGCAACGGGTTCTCGGTGCTGAGCACGCTGCGCGAGCGGCGCAACACCACCCCCGTCATCATCCTGACCGCCCAGGACTCGGTCCGCGCCACCGTCGCCGGTTTGGAGGGCGGCGCCGACGACTACATGACCAAGCCGTTCCGGTTCGAGGAACTGCTGGCCAGGGTGCGGCTGCGACTGCGGCGCAACGAGACCGCCACCGAGCCCACCGTGCTGCACGCGGGGCCCGTGGCCCTGGACCTGCGCACCCGGCGGGCCGACGTCGACGGGACGGCGGTCGACCTGACCGCGCGGGAGTTCGCGCTGCTGGAACTGTTCCTGCGCCACCGCGGCCAGGTGCTGTCCCGCGAGCAGATCCTGTCCCACGTGTGGGGCTACGACTTCGACCCCGGCTCCAACATCGTCGACGTGTACGTCCGGGCACTGCGCCGCAAGGTCGGCGCGACCCGCATCCGCACCGCGCGCGGCATGGGCTACGCCTTCGACGTGACGTGCTGACCCGGTCACAGACACCGCGCAGCACCGACACCACGACGCCCAAGACCACGGCCCGGTCGCCGTCGATCGCCTGGTAGGCGGGGATGCGCGGCTCCAGGCGCACGTGGCCGTCACAGCGCCGGCACGGCCTCGTCGTCGATCACCGCGGCGACGATCCGGCCCGAATGGAGCTGCTCATCGTGACTGTTGGGCTGCCCTGGCGACCCCGTCGTTTGTCAACCTCCACCCCGCAGTGGCTCAGCACGTGGGCGGTCTTGTTCGTGCTGCGGCGAAGTGGCTACGTTTCCGCCACCCCGTGACTCCGGCCGTTCAACGGGCGCCTCCTTCGCCGCCCGGCCCCTCCGGAAAGGACCCCGCCATGAGCGTGTCCGCGCGACCGCGCTCGCGTGCCCTCGACTCACCGGCGCCGAAAGTCGTGGCCGCCCGCCACCCGTGGCGGTGGGTCGGCATCGTCGTCGCGTCGGTGCTGGTCGCGCAGTTCATCAGCGGTCTGGTGACCAATCCCGGCTGGGACTGGGCCACGTTCGCCCGGTTCTTCACCGCGAGGTCGATTCTCGAAGCCGTCGTGGTGACCCTGGAACTGACGTTCTACGGCACCGTCATCGGTTTCGCGCTCGGCATCGTGCTGGCCCTGATGAGGTTGTCGCGCAGCCGGTTCCTGGAGGCGGTGAGCTGGACCTACGTCTGGGCGTTCCGCTCCATCCCGCTGATCGTGCAACTGCTGTTCTGGTTCAACATCTCCTACCTGTACGAGGAGCTGCGCTTCGGCATCCCGTTCGGGCCGACGTTCATCGGCTTCGACACCAAGGACCTGATCAGCCCGATGGGCGCGGCGGTGCTCGGGCTGGCGCTGCACCAGGCGGCGTACGCGGCCGAGATCGTGCGCTCCGGTGTCATCTCGGTCGACCACGGCCAACTCGAAGCCGCCGCCGCGCTCGGCATTCCGAGGGCGCGCCAGTTCCGCCGGATCGTGCTGCCGCAGGCGATGCGGTCCATCCTGCCCAACGCGACCAACGAGGTGATCAGCCTCTTCAAGGGCACCTCGGTGGTGTCCGTGGTGGCCATCGGCGAGCTGTTCTACCAGGTCCAGGTGATCTACGGCCGCAACGCGCGGGTGGTCGCGCTGCTCATGGTCGCCACCGTCTGGTACATCGCGTTGACCACCTTGCTGTCCGTCGTGCAGCACTACGTCGAGAAGCACTACGCCAAGGGCGCGACCAGGAACGAGGACGGGTGGAAATGGGCGAGGTGATGGTGGACGTCCTCGGCGTCCACAAGCGTTTCGGCGACAACGAGGTGCTGCGAGGCGTCGACCTGCAGGTGTCGGCGGGCGAGGTGGTGGTCGTGCTCGGGCCGTCCGGCTCGGGCAAGTCGACGCTGCTGCGCACGATCAACCACCTGGAGCGGGCGGACCGCGGGCTGGTGCGCGTCGACGGCGACCTGATCGGCTACCGGCAGCGTGGCGACAAGCTGTACGAGCTGCGGGAACGCGAAGTGCTGCGGCAGCGCACGAACATCGGGTTCGTGTTCCAGAACTTCAACCTGTTCCCGCACCTGACAGTGGTGGAGAACATCGTGGAGGCGCCGGTGTCGGCACGGCGGAAGCCCGTGGCCGAGGCACGTGCGCAGGCGCGTCGGCTGCTGGAGCGGGTCGGGTTGTCCGACAAGGAGTCCGCGTACCCGCGGCACCTGTCCGGCGGGCAGCAGCAACGCGTCGCCATCGCCCGTGCCCTGGCGCTGGAGCCGAAGGTCCTGCTGTTCGACGAGCCGACGTCCGCGCTGGACCCCGAGCTGGTCGGCGAGGTGCTGGACGTGATCAAGGACCTGGCGCGCGGCGGCACCACGATGATCGTGGTCACCCACGAGATCGGCTTCGCCCGCGAGGTCGCCGACACCGTGGTGTTCATGGACGACGGGGTCGTGGTCGAACAGGGGCCGCCGTCACAGGTGCTGGACCACCCGCAACACGCGCGCACCCGCGCGTTCCTTTCCAAAGTGCTCTAGAGCGGTAGGGAGATACCGTTGTCCTTCTTGAAGATCACCGCCGTGGTGGCCGCCGCCCTGTCGTTGGCGGCGTGCGGCGCCTCCCCCGATGACGGGGTGACCGTCGACCAAGTGGTCGCCGCCGGCAAGACCGTCAACCTCGGCCCGGACCAGCAACGCGTGACCGCGTCCAAAGTAGACGCCATCGCGGCCAAGCTGCCCGCGGAGTTGCGCGCCGGCGGGAAGCTCATCGTCGGCGGGTCGATCGGCACCGCGCCGCCGTTGCGCTTCTACGCCACCGACGACAAGACGCCGATCGGGGTGGAGACCGACATCGCGGTGCTGATCGCCGGCGTGCTGGGGCTGGACGCGCAGCTCGAGGCCACGTCGTGGGAGAACCTGTTCGTCGGCCTGGACAGCGGCGCGTACCAGGTGGGGATCTCGAACATCACGGTGACCGAGGAGCGCAAGGAGAAGTACGACTTCGCCACCTACCGGCTGGACACCCTGGCGTTCGAGGCGAAGAAGGGCGGCGCGTGGCGGGTGGCGAAGCCGGAGGACGTGGCCGGGAAGGTCATCGCGGTGCAGTCGGGCACGAACCAGGAGAAGATCCTGGTCGACTGGAGCAGGGCCAACGAGGCGCGCGGCCTGTCGGCCACCGACATCAAGTACTTCCAGAACGCGTCGGACTACTACCTGGCGTTGGAGTCGGGCCGGATCGACGCCTACCTCGGCCCCAACCCCACTTCGGCGTACCACGCGGCCACGTCGGGCAAGACCGAGGTGATCGGCACGTTCTCCGGTGGCGGCGCGACCGTCGGCAAGATCGCCGTGACCGCGAAGAAGGGCAGCGGCCTGGTGGAACCGATCGCCGAGGCCATCGACCACCTGATCGGGACCGGCGAGTACGCCGAGGTCCTGGACCGGTGGGGGTTGGGCGACGAGGCCGTCGACAAGAGCGAGGTCAACCCACCGGGTCTGCCCAAGTCGTGACCACGTGTGGCGCTACGTCCGGCTCGCCGGCGGTTCACGACGTCGTGAACCGCAGCGCCGCCCAGGCATCGGCCTCGAAACGGGCCAGCGAGCGGAGCCGGTGAAAGCCGCGTCGCAAACGTGCCATGACACCTGACCTTCCTCATCCTCCCATCTACGCACGCGCGCCGGACCAGGCCAATGCCGTTTCATCATGTGAACGGTCTTGCGCTGATGCCGAACATGCTTCGGTCCCAGCGGAAATCCCGGAGGGTGGACGACCTTGAAGGGCGTCGGTGGCGTTGGAATGCTCGGGAGCATGACCCAGCCACTCGTCATCGGCGTCCTGGTCGGCAATCCCAGCCCGGCGGTGGGGGCGACGCGATGACGGACCTGCGCACGGCACTCCGTGACTTCCCGCAAGGGGTCGGCATCGTGACCGCGACGGGCCCGGACGGCCCGGTGGGCGTGACGGTCAGCTCGTTCACGTCGGCGAGCATGGACCCGCCGCTGATCGTGGTGTGGATCGGCGAGGGC
>NZ_LGED01000209.1 GCF_001280085.1 Saccharothrix sp. NRRL B-16348
AAACTCCTCACCGACAGCGGTTGATCATCCGTGTTGCAACGACCACTGGAATCCACCCTGCCTGGAGTGCCCGTAAGGGCCCCATGTCAAATCGAGCCGAACTCAACCACCGAGCCGCGACTGGACCGACCAACCCCAAACCCGACCACCAACCCGACCACCAAACCCAACCTCAGAACGCGATACCCCACCCATCGATCTTGCCGGTGTCATACGTGTACACGTCCTTCACCCGCAACTTCCACGTCCCGTTCTTCTCCTCCGCCGACGCGTCCACCTTGAACGTCTCGTGGATACCGTCCGCCGAACTCTCCCCACCGGCCTTCCGCAGCACGAACACCGCACCGCTCGGAGCGACCAGCTCCACCGCCAGATCCGCGGTGTACGGGTGCACGACGTCCACCTTCACCGACGTCGCCGCCGTGCCACGACCGTCGCATTCGGACAGCACGATCTCCGACGTGACCGCGTCACCGGCGTCCGGGATCGCGACGTCATCGGTGTTGGCTCCCTCGCACGCCGGCGGGTTCGGGTCGTCGCCGCCGATGAACGCCGTGTACAGCAGCTTGTTCGGCGTACCCGGCCCGGAGTTCTTCACCACCCCGTCCGTCGCGTTGTCGATCAACGCCTTCGCCACCTCCGCCGGCGTGGCCGCGGCGCCGGCCGGGTTCGCGCCCAGGTACAACGCCGCCGCCCCCGCCACGTGCGGTGACGCCATGGACGTGCCGCTGATCGTGCGCTCACCACCGTTGTTCCACGTCGACGTGATGTTGGTGCCGGGCGCGAAGATGTCGGTGCAGCGGCCGAAGTTGGAGAAGGACGACCGGGTGTCCGTGTTGTCCGTCGCGTTCGTCGTGATCGCCTCGGGGGCACGCGCCGGCGAGGTGTTGCACGCGTCGCGGTTGTCGTTGCCCGAGGCCACGACGACGGTGACGCCGGCCGCGACCAGCTTCTTCACCGCGTCGTCCACCGACGTGCTGCGCGGACCGCCGAGGCTCATGTTGGCCACCGCCTGCTTGGCCGCTTGTTGCGCCACCCAGTCCAGGCCGGCGATGATCTGCGACCACTGTCCGGAACCTCGGCAGTCGAGCACCCGCACGCCGACCAGCTTCACGGCCTTGGCCACGCCGTACGTGGTCGAGCCGATGGTGCCCGCGACGTGCGTGCCGTGACCGTGGCAGTCCTGCGCCTCCGCGTCGTCGTCGATGAAGTCGTGCCCGTCGACGGCCCGGCCGCCGAAGTCGGCGTGCGCCTTGTGGATCCCGGTGTCGACCACGTACGCGGTCGCGCCCGATCCGGTGCTGTTGTACGTGTACTTCCGGTCCAGCGGCAGGTTCTTCTGGTCCACCCGGTCCAGGCCCCAGGTCGGGTTGTCCTGGGTGTCGGTGGCGTGCGCGATGCCGTCCTGCTCGACGTACTCGACCGCCGGGTCGGCGGCCAGCCTCCGCGCCTGCGCCTCGTTCATCGCGGCCGCGAAGCCGCGCAACGCGGCGGTGTAGGTCAGTTTGACCTCGCCGCCGTACGTGCCGACCAGTGCCTGTGCCACGGCGGGCGTCTGCTGCACGCTGACCGCGGTCTCGCGCAGCGCGACGATGTAGCTGTCCTTCACCGCGCCGGGCTGGTCCGCGCCGAGGATGTCGCCCTCGCCTTGCCTCCCGACGGCGTAACCAGAACCGGCTCCGGCCAACAGCAAGGCCGACGTCGTCAGGGTTGCGGTGACGACCCGTCGCCGGGTCGAGCGATCGTGTCGCATCGGTCGTTCTCCGTTCCACTCGGCCGCCCGGCAATCGGTTGAAGACTGGCGGCCACGTGGAACCACCCTCCGGTGACGACGGACGTCTGCGGTCCGGATAGCGGGTGCGTAGGGCTACGCGAACTCATCGGGCGGTGGCCTCCGGACCTCGACCGGCTCGTCACGACCTCGACTACCCGGCCCAGTACGCGATCATGCGTCCGGAGCAGTCACCGGATCGGGCGATCGGCCGCGTCGACTGCCCCGATAGGCCCTCTCCCGCGCCCTGGCGAGAACGGCCGGCGCCAGGTCGAGGCCCGCCGGGCGGTTCAGGACCGGGTCGAGCGCGGGCAGGTCGCGGTCGACGTCCAGCGGTCGGACGACGAGCCTGCCGACCGGTCGCCACGGCGCGCCGATCTCCAGCGTGAACCCCAGTTCCGCCGGCAGGCAGGCCAACGCCGCCGAGCACAGCCGACGGGAATCGGGGACGGCGGCCAGCCACACCAACCGGTCGCGCCAGCGGAACGGGGTGATGCTGCCGTACCGGGAGCTGGTCCACGTCCGCGCGGGTCTCGGCAGCACTCGGGCCGCACAGGTGGACAGCAGCACGTCCCAGGGACCGGGCAGCCTGAACGCCAACCCGAGCACGTCGGGCAGCCCGCCCGGTGTGCCCGCGCCCTTCGACAGCCGACCGGACACCTCCGTCACGCCGACCGGCAGCGGCAGCCCGGGGTCGAACGTCGCGGTCACCGTGCCGTCGAACCACCGGCCGCGCGGGTGGAACGCCTTGGCGTCCCGCGCGCCTGCCAGCACGCGGAAGGCGGGTTCCACGAGGTCAGGCGCTACGCGCATGCGGATTGCCCTTGAGCGCCAAGCCCAACGCCACCATCCCGAGGCCGAGACCGAGGTGCAGCCAGTCGTCGGCGGCGTTGACCGGCACGAAGTTCGCCGCGCCCGCCTTGTCCACGATCAGCCCGTACAGCCACAGCACCAGGTACACCGCTCCGCCGCCGATCAGGAACGCCCGCGCGGCCGACGCGGTCCGCGCCATCGCCAGGCCCAGCGCGCCGAACAGCAGGTGCACCAGGTTGTGCAGCACGGACACGTGGAACACGCCGATCAGATGCGCGCCGGACTCGGGGCCCGCGAACGTGATCCGGTCGAGGTGCGTGGTGATCCCGGGCACGAACCCGAGCACGCCGACGACCAGGAACACGACCGCGACCGCCATCGCCGCCGCACGGACCGGGTGCGGCAACCGCGTGGTCGCACTCATAGCGGATCACCTCGCCTGTGACGGTGGCTCCCGCTCGACTACCCCGCGATCACCGCTCGAAACGGCACGCGACACCCTCCGACGACGACCGTCCGCCGGATCACCGCCCGCACCGTCACCCGCCGAACCATCACTCACCGCACCAGCACCCACCACCCCATCACCGATCACCGCATCACCGACCGCACGACCACCCACGGGCCGCCCACTCACCGCACCACCCACCGCACCACCCACCGGCCGCCCACTCGCCGCACCACCCACCGGCCGCCCGCTCGCCGCACCACGCTCCTCCCCACTCGCCGCCACCACCTCACTCGCCGCCACCCGCCCGCTCGCCGCCGACGCCACATCGGGGTAGCGCGGGAACAACCGGTCCAGGTCCGTGCGCTCGAACACCCGCCGCACGTGCGGCGGCACGGCGGCCAGCCGCAGCCAACCGCCCGCCCGCTGAGCCCTCGCCCTGGTGCGGACCAGCGCGCTCATCGCCTGGGCGCCGCAGAACGCCACCCCCGACATGTCGAGCACGATCCGGTCACGTCCCTCGCTCACCAGGCGATCCATCCGATCCAGCACCCGGCGCGCGCCCGCCAGGTCCAACTCCCCGGTCGCCACGACCACCGCGCACCCCGTCCGGTGGGCCTCGACCGACAGCGCCAGCATCCCGATCCCTTCACGCCACCCGGCAGTACTCGTCGTCATCGCCAGCCCCGATCAGGCTGAGCAGCAACCCTTCCCTGGTCGACCAGGGGCATATCTCCACCTGCTCGTGCCCCGTGGCCACCATCAACGCCTCCGCCACCAAGGCACCCGCCAACGACTGCTCCGCCCGATGTCGCGAGATGCCCGGCAGCCGTGCGCGCCGGGGCACCGGCATCCGGGCCAGCCGGGGTATCCAGCCGCGCAGGTCGGCCAGGCGCAACGTGCGCGGCACGAACGGCCCCTCGTGCTGCGGACGTGCCCCGGCCAGCCGCGCCAACTGCTGGAACACCTTCGAGCACCCGACGGCCCGGTGCGCGGCGACGGCCGTGCCCTCCAGCGCGACCACCACCCGGTCGTGCACCAGCACCTGCTCCCGGGCCAGGCCTCGGTGGTCGCGCGGCGCGGTCCGGTTGAACTCGAGCCGTCGCGTCATCGTGCGGGCGCCGAACGGCAGCGAGAGCGTGAACGACGGCTCCACGTCATCCCCTGCCGCCAGCTCCACCGTGCCGCCGCCGACGTCCAGCACCAGCAGCGGGCCGACGCGCCAGCCGAACCAGTGCCGCGCGGCCCGGTAGGCCAGCCGCGCCTCCTCCTGGCCGGGCAGCACGCGCAGTTGGGTGCCGGTGCGGCGGGCGACCTCGGCGATGACCTGGTCGGCGTTGGGCGCGTCGCGGATGACGGAGGTGGCGAACGGCACTACGGCGGAGACCCCGGCGCGTTCGGCGATCCGGTGCGCGCCTTGGACGGCGGTCACAACCTGTTCCACGCCCTCCGGGCGGAGTCGGTTGTCCCGGTCGAGCGCCCGGTCGAGCCGGAGCCGGGTCTTGTGCGCGAGGACGGGGTGCAGTGGTGAACCGGACACGACGACCAGGTGGGCGCTGAAGCAGCCGACGTCGAGCACGCCGACCTGGCCAGGTCGTCCGGACATACGTCACCACCATCCAGGAGCGAGAGGTACAGAGAGGGGTGCCCAAAATCGCATCGGGTGAAACCGGATTGGGTGATCCGACTGCGGGTAGTTCACGACCATGACTGCTTCGGAGAGGCCGCTGGCGGTGGTGACCGGCGCGTCCAGCGGGATCGGGCTGGAACTGGCGAAGGTGTTCGTCGAGCACGGGTTCGACCTGGTCGTGGCGGCGGAGAACGATGTGGTGCACGACGTGGCGCGCGCGTTGGCCGCCGGTGGGGCGCGGGTCGACCCGGTGCGGGCGGACCTGGCCACGTTCGAGGGCAACGAGGACCTGGTCGCGGTGGTCGAGGGTGTCGGGCGGCCGGTGGACGCGTTGGCCGTGAACGCCGGGGTCGGCGTCGGCGGGGACTTCGTCGACGACAGCGACCTGCGCACCCACCTGCGGGTGGTGGACCTCAACATCGGGTCGGCGGTGCACCTGGCGAAGCGGCTGGTGCCCGCGATGGTGGAACGCGGCACCGGCCGGGTGCTGTTCACGTCGTCGGTGGCGGCGACCGCGCCGGGGCCGTTCCACTCGGTGTACGCGGCGTCGAAGGCGTTCCTGGCGTCGTTCTCGCAGGCGTTGCGGGAGGAGCTGCGCGACAGCGGGGTGACGGTGACGGCGCTGATGCCGGGGCCGACGGACACCGACTTCTTCCGCCGGGCCGGCATGACCGACACGAAGGTCGCGACCGGCCCGAAGGACGACCCGGCGGACGTCGCGCGGGCGGGGTTCAAGGCGCTGATGGACGGCGACGACCACGTGGTGGCCGGTTCGCTGCGGAACAAGGCGCAAGCGGCAGCGGGCCGCGTCCTGCCGGACCCAGTGAAGGCGCGGGCGACGCGCTTGATGACCGAACCGGGCTCGGGTTCCTAGCCTCGGATCCGCACTGGTCAAAGCCGCCGACCAGAGCCGCCGACCCCGAAACCCACGGGCTAGAACTCCGGGATGTCCGGCACCCGCCTCTTCGACCTCGACCTCTCCCCAGACGCGTGCGCCGGTGCATGCGCCTGTCCCTGTCCCTCATCGCGATCACGCGTCGCACCCGGCTCCGGCGTCTCGTCCCCGATCAGCGACCGGTACTCGTCGACCTCCTGCGGGGTCGGGTCGATCGGCGCTTCCTCGGCGATCTCGTCCGGATCGACCGGTTCCCGCGGCTCCGGTGGTTCCTGTGCTGCTGTCATGACCGCTGGTTACCCAGTGTGCGGACGCTCGAACGGGGTAACCGTGACGCCGTGACCATCCACGCGAGACGAGACGTCCCCGCCCTGCCCGACCTGGTGTTCAACGCCGCCGCCGACCCCGCCCGCCTGGCCTCCTGGCTGCCCGACCCGTACCAGGTCGTCGGCCGCACGGACGACGTGCTGATCCTGCGCGCCAACGGCGAGCCGCACCAGGTCAGCCTCGCCGCCGACTACGACCAGCTGCTCCTGACGTGGGAACCACTGGCCGGGCACGGCTGCCGGGGCGAGCTGCGCGTGTCGCTGGCGGGCGTGGCGGGCAGCGTCGCCGAGCTGCAGGTCGACGACTGCCCCGACGACCAGCTGCCGTCACGCCTGCTCGAAGCGCTCGCGAATGAGGTTGAGCAGAACCTCACCGCCGGCTGATCATGCCCCGGTGGACTTCCGCACCGCCCGGCCGGACGAACTGCCGCTGCTGCCCCCGATCGAACGCGCTTCCGGTGAGCCGTTCCGCGAGTTCGGCATGCCCGAGATCGCCGACGACGACCCGATGCCGCTGAGCACCCTGGCCCACCTGCACGTCTGGGTGGCCGCCGACCCGCACCCGATCGCCTGGGCCGCGGTCGAGGAGGTGGACGGCGCGGCTCACGTCGAGCAGCTCTGCGTGCACCCCGACCACTCACGGCGCGGTATCGGGGCGGCGCTGCTCGATCACGTCGAGCGCTGGGCGGCGACGCGCGGGCTGGCCGCGTTGACCTTGACCACGTTCCGCGACATCCCGTGGAACGGCCCCTATTATCGACGACTCGGGTTCCACGACGTGGCGGACCTCACGCCGGGTCTGGCGGCCGTCGTCGCGGCCGAAACCGCACGTGGTCTTGACCCGGCGACACGCGTTTGCCTGCGCAGACCGCTCCGCAACGGTGTTCGGGCGCGATACTGAACGGGCAGACCTCCCGCCAGCAACCGTTCGGAGGGTTCCCCCGGTGGTCGACTTCGTGCACGAGGCACTGCTCTACCGCGACGACGAGGACTACCTCGCGGGAACAGTGCCGTTCGTGCGCGACGGCCTCGCCGCCGGTGAGCCGGTGCTGGTCGCCGTGCCGCAGTACGGCATCGACCTCCTGCGGCGCGCGCTGGGCCGGCAGGCGGAGCAGGTCGAGTTCCTGGACATGAGACGCGCCGGGCGCAACCCGGGCCGGATCATCCCCGGCGTGCTGGCGGCGTTCACCGACAACAACTCCACCTCCACGGGTCGGGTGCGGATCGTCGGCGAGCCGATCTGGCCGGACCGCACGGAACTCGAGTACCCGGCCTGCGTGCAGCACGAGGCGCTGATCAACACCGCGTTCGAGGACCGGCCCGCCTGGATCCTGTGCCCGTACGACACGACGAACCTCTCGCCGGAGGCGGTGCGCGACGCCGAGACCACCCACCCGATCGTGGTCGAGGGGCAGCGGCGCAGGACCAGCGTCGGCTACCGCGAGCCGTTCCTGATCGCCGAGGAGTTCAACCGACCGCTGCCGACGCCCCCGCCGGACGCGGTGACCCGCCGGTTCGACCTGGACGCCCTGGGCGTCACCCGGCGGCTGGTGGCCGCGTTCGCCGTGGACACGGGCCTGACCGCCGACCAGGTGGAGGACCTGGTCCTCGCGGTGAACGAGCTGACCACCAACAGCGTGGTGCACGGCGGCGGGTTCGGCACGCTGCTGCTGTGGCGCGAGGGCGGTGCCGTGGTGTGCGAGGTGCGTGACGCGGGCCGGATCGCGAGCCCCATGGTGGGCCGGCGCAACCCTGGCGCGAACGCACGCGGCGGCTACGGCGTGATGCTGGTGAACCTGCTCTGTGACCTGGTCCGCGTGCACACCCACGAAGCCGGCACCTCGATCCGCGTGTACATCGGCTGACCCCCTCGCCGCCACCGCACCTCGCCCGCCCACGTCCGCCCGACCCCACGCCGTCGGCGTCCCGAAGCGGTTCGCGTGTGTGCTTGCCCACCAACCGAACCCCGATGCCGGATTCGCCCTGGTCACGAATCGCCCTTCGCGCGAAAACGCCGCCGCCGCACACGCCCCGACCGGCAGAATCGGCCACGTGACTCCCGCACTTCTGCTCGCCCACGGGGCCGGTGGCACGGTCCGCGCCAACTTCAGCCCGCTCATCCCGCGGCTGTCGCGCAAGCGCAAGGTGCACGCGGTGGACTTCCCGGGCTCCGGGACCACCCCCCGCGTGCCCGGCCCCCTCGACCTGGACGACCTCGCCGACCGGCTGGTGGCCGCCGCCGAAGGCGAGGAGCGGTTCGCGGTCGTCGGCTACTCGATGGGCTGCGCGGTCGCCGTGCGCGTGGCTCAGCGGCACCCCGAACGCGTGACGGCCCTGGTGCTCACCGCCGGGTTCGCCCGCATCGACGACGAGACCCGGGAACGGATGCGGGAGTGGCGTCGGCTGGTGGACGCCGACCGCGCGGAGCTGGCCCGCTTCCTGCTCTCGATCGCGCTGGGCGAGCCGTTCCTGCGGCGGATGACCGCCGAGCAGACCGAGGGTTTCCTGGAGCTGATCGCGCTCACCATCCCGCCGGGCACGCCGGAGCACGTCGACCTGGTGCAGCGGATCGACCTGCGTGCCGAGCTGCCGTCGCTGACCGTGCCGACGCTGGTGATCGGCACCAAGCACGACCGGCTGATCGCGCCCGGCACCACCCGTGAGCTGGCCGACCTGATCCCCGGCGCGCGGTGGGCGGAGCTGGACAGCGGCCACTCGCCCGCGGTGGAGGCGCCCGCCGAGTGGGTCCGGCTGATCGAGGAGTTCCTGGACTCCGTCCCCGTCCGCGGCTGAGCGCCGCCCGCGTGCACAACAGCTTCGACGGCACGGCGTCGTTCGTGCTGCAGGCCCGGGACGTGCACGGCGACGTGCACGTCCACCTGCCGCCTGCGGCCGGCCCGGTCGACCTCGCGGCGGCGGAGCTGGCCGCCCTGGTGCTGGCGCAGTGGCGCGACGAGTCCGCCGCCCGCGACGTGTTCGACCCCGCGCCGCTGCCGGTGCGGTGGCGGGCGGGCCGCAAGCACGCCGACCACCAGGAGAACATCGGCGGCGCCGTCCCCGAGGGCGACGACCTGGCACGGCTGGCGGAGGCGTTCCGCGCGCTGCCCCGCGGCAGGCTGGTGGTGCTCGGCGAGCCGGGGTCGGGCAAGACCACGTTCGCCATGCTGATGGTGCAGCAGCTGCTGGTGGACCTGCGGGACAAGCAGACCGTGCCGGTGCTGCTGTCGATCGCGTCCTGGGACCCGCTCCACGAGCGGCCCGCCGAGTGGCTGCTGCGCCGGCTCAACGAGGAGTACCCCGGTCTGCACGTCACGCACGGCCGGGCCGCCGTCGAACGGCTGGTGCGCGACCGGCGGGTGCTGCCGGTGCTGGACGGGTTGGACGAGCTGCCGGCGGCGGTGCGCGGCCGGGCGTTGGCGGCGTTGCACAAGGGGCTGGGCGAGGTGATCGTCACGTCGCGTGCCGCGGAGTACGCGGCGGCCGTGGCCGACGGCGAGGTGCTGCGGTCGGCGGCGGTGCTGCGTGCCGCGCCGCTCACCCCGTCCGCCGTCGTCGCGCACCTGCGCACGGCCGTCACACCGGCCCGGTTACCGGCTTGGCGGCCCGTGCTGGACGCGGTGGCGGCCGACCCCGGCGGTGACCTGGCCGCCGCGCTGTCCACGCCGTTGATGGTGTGGCTCGCGCGCCGCGTCTACCGCGCGCCCGCCACCGATCCCGCCGAACTGGTCCGCCTGCCCGACCGTGCCGCCGTCGAAGAGCACCTGCTGGACGGGCTGATCCCGGCCGCGTTCGACGACGAGCACCGCGGCCGGTGGGACGTCGGGCAGGCCACCCGGTACCTGAGGTTCCTGGCCGACCACCTGACGGCACGCCGTGAGCAGGACGTCGCCTGGTGGCGGCTGAGCCGGGCGCGCCCGGCCCGCGTCGCGTTCCTCTCGCTGGCCTCGCTGGTCACCGGGGTGGTCCTGGCGGCGCTGGTGATCGCGGACGTCAACTTCACCGACCTGGACCGGCTCGGCTGGTTCGCGACCGCCCTCGGTTTCCCGGTGGGCGCGGTCGTCTGGACGGTCGTCGAGTTCACGTCGGGCGGGGTGGAGGCCGACGGCCGCCCGCCCACCGGCAGACCCGGCCCGCTGGCGTGGCGCAGGCGGCTCCGGGCGCTGGCGCAGGAAGCCAGGCACCGACCGCGTGGCGCGGCGCTCGCCGTGGTCGGCTGGGTGGGCGGCACGGCCTTGATCGGCCTGCCGCTGGCGTCCGTCGGCGACAACTTCGGGTGGTTCCTGCTGCCCGCGGCCCTGCTGCTCGGGTTGACCAAGTCGGTGTTGATGTCACCGGTCGACGCGGACCGCGCCGTCGACCCGGACGCGCTGCTGCGCGGCGACCGCAAGGCCGTGCTCGCGACGCTGCTGCTCGTCGCGCCGCAGGTCGGCTCGCTCATGTACCTGCCGACGCTGCACGCGGGCAAACCGGTCGCGGTGCAACTGCTGCTGGGCGCGGCGTTCATGGTCGGCTCGTGGGCCGGCTGCGGCGCGGTGGTGCTGCTGGTCAGCGCGTCGGGCCGGTGGGTCGTGACCAGGATGGGCCTGGCGCTGACCGGGCGGTTGCCGTGGGCGGCCATGGCGTTCCTGCGCGAGGCGCACCGGGCGGGCGTGCTGCGCCGGGTCGGCGGCGTCTACCAGTTCCGGCACGTGCGGCTGCGGGACCGGCTGGCCACGGTGGCGCCCGCGCCGGACCGCGCGCTCACCACGGTGCCGGTCCGGGGCAGCGAGGTGCTGTTCCGGCAGGCGAACACGGTCACGCCGGCGCGGGCGGCGCTGTCCATCGGCGGCGCGGTGGCCTTCGTGGCGTTCGTCGGGCTCGGCACCATGGCCCGGTTGATCATCCCGACCTGGGTGCCGGTGGTCGTCCTGGCCCTGAGCGCCGCGGCGCTGCACTGGCACGTGCGCGGCGTGCCGTTGCGGCCCAACCGGCTGCGGGTGGAGCCGACCCGCCTGGTCGTGTCGTGGCACGGCTCCTCGCGCGAGTTCACCGCCCGCGAGGTCGGTCGGCTGGAGATCCGGCCGCTCGACGACCGGACCTACTACCTGCACGTGCGCACCAGGGCCCGGATCCGGCCGGTCGGAGACGACGGCTGGCTCGTCGTGTGGCCGCTCGGCGTCACCGCCGGGCAGCACCCGGACCTGGAACGGGCGCTGGCGCGGTTCGCGAGGTCGGCCGGTTTGCGGGTCTCCCGGCCGGGCTAACCAGGCCCCATGACCAACACGCTCGTCCTGGACGTGGACGGCACGCTGGTGGACACGAACTACCACCACGCGGTGGCCTGGTTCCGCGCGTTCCGCCGCTTCGACATCACCGTGCCGACGTGGCGCCTGCACCGGGCCATCGGGATGGGCGGCGACAAGCTCGTCGCCGCCGTCGCGGGCGAGCACGTGGAACGGGAGCACGGCGACGACCTGCGCAAGGCGTGGGAGGTGGCGTTCGAGCCGATGCTGGCCGAGGTCAGGCCGCTGGAGGGCGCGCACCGGCTCGTCTCCTCGGCGCTGGAGCAGGACTTCACGGTGGTGCTGGCCAGTTCCGGCAAGCGCCACCACGTCGACCACTACCTGAAGTTGATCGACGCGTCGGGCATCACGTCGACCTCCTCGGACGACGTCGGCGACAGCAAGCCCGCGCCGGACCTGATCGAGGTGGCGCTGCGGCGCGTGGACAACAGCGGTCGGGCCGTGGTCATCGGCGACTCGGTGTGGGACTGCGAGGCCGCCGCACGGGCCGGGCTGCCCTCGGTGTGCCTTCGCACGGGTGGTTTCGGCGAGGCCGAGTTGCGGGACGCCGGCGCGTCGGCAGTCTACGAGGAACTCGACGAGTTGCGGGCGGACCTGACCGACCTGCCGATGGCGTAGGAGGAGTCGTGCGGATCGGCTACACACTGATGACCGAGCAGGCCGGGCCACGCGAGCTGGTCGAGCACGCCGGGCTGGCCGAGCAGGCCGGTTTCGACTTCGAGGTGATGAGCGACCACTACTCGCCGTGGCTGGACGAGCAGGGGCACGCGCCGTACGCGTGGAGCGTGCTCGGCGCGGTCACGCAGGCGACCGAGCGGGTCGAGCTGATGACGTACGTGACCTGCCCGACCGTGCGCTACCACCCGGCGGTGGTGGCGCAGAAGGCGGCGACCGTGCAGCTGCTGTCGGGCAACCGGTTCACGCTGGGCATCGGCGCGGGCGAGAACCTGAACGAGCACGTGGTCGGCCGCGGCTGGCCGCCGGTGAACGTGCGGCACGAGTTGCTGCGCGAAGCCGTGGAGATCATCTCCCAGCTGTTCGACGGCGGGTACGTCAACTACTCGGGCCAGCACTTCCGGGTCGACTCGGCGAAGCTGTGGGACCTGCCCGAGCAGCGCGTGCCGATCGCGGTGGCGGTGTCGGGCGGTCAGTCGGTGCGCACGTTCGCGCCGCTGGCCGACGCCATGGTGGCGACCGAGCCGGACGCGTCGCTGAGCCAGGAGTGGGACGTCTTCCAGGGCGGGCGGTCGCGCAAGATCGGCCAGCTGCCGATCTGCTGGGACACCGACCGCGACGCGGCGGTCGAGCGCGCCCACGAGCAGTTCCGCTGGTTCGCGGGCGGGTGGAAGGTCAACTCGGAGCTGCCCGGCACGTCCGGTTTCGCCGGCGCGACGCAGTTCGTGCGGCCGGAGGACGTGGCCGGGCGGATCCCGTGCGGCCCGGACGTCGGCCCGGTGGTGGAGGCGGTGGCGAAGTTCCGCGACGCGGGCTTCACCGACCTGGCGCTGGTGCAGATCGGCGGCGACCACCAGCCGGAGTTCCTGGACTTCGCCAAGGGCGAGCTGCTCCCCGCCCTCCGCTGACCGCCCCAACCGACCGCACCGCCACCGCCACTGCCACCGCCGCACTGACCGCTCTGCCGACCGCGCCCGCGCCACCCAGCCGACGTCACCACCCACCGACCGTCGGTGGTCAGCCCCGCCCGGACTCGCTGCCGCGGTCCCTCGACGGCGGTCCCGTCACGACCGTGGGCGGGCCGGGGTCCGGCACGATCACGATCGGCGTGTTCGGCGACGTGTGGACGGGCGTCTCCCGCTGGACCTTGGTGGTCGTCGTGGTGGGCGCGGTCTCGGTCGCCGTGTCCTGACCACCGCCGGCGTCGTCCCCGGAGTCCCCGGAGTTCCCGCTGTTCCCGGCCGGTAGTCCCGCCTCCGGCGCGTCCCTCACCACGGTCACCGTGGACGGGTCGCCCGGCACCACCGCACCGGTCTGCGGCGCCTGCTCGGCGACCGGCTCGGCCGCCGTGGTCGTCGCCGGTCCGCCGACGCGCTCACCGGGCTCCGCCCCGAACGGGTCACTCATCGCCAGGAAGCCGACCAGGGTCAACGCCACCGCCGCGGCGGCCGCGCCCAGCAGCAGCGGCACCCGGTTGTCCGACTTCGGCTCCGGCTCGACGACCGCCTCGGGCCGGTCCACCACCGCCACCTCGACCAGCGGCGACAGTCCCGCGCTCGCCCGCTGCGCCTCGGCCAGCAGCCGCTCGCACTCCGCCGCCGACGGCCGCTTGGCCGGGTCGGACGCGGTCATCGCGGTCAGCACGCCCGCCCACGGGTCGGGCAGGTTCGCCGGGATGCGCGGCTCCCGGTGCAGCCGCGACAGCGCCGCCTCCGTGTCGCCGCCCGGGTACTCGGGCCGCCCGGTCAGGCACTCGAGCAGCACCAGCCCGAGCGCGTAGACGTCGGCGGCCGGCAGCACGTCGCCGCCGCGCACCTGCTCGGGCGCGAGGTAGCCGGCCGTGCCGACCAGGATCCCGGACCTCGTCACGCGGGTGACCTGGGCCTGCAGCGCGAGCCCGAAGTCGGCCAGGTACGCCCGCCGCCCGGTCGTGTCGAGCAGGATGTTGGACGGCTTCACGTCCCGGTGCACCACGTCGTTGGCGTGCACGTGGGCCAGCACGCCGGCGATCTGCGACCCGATCGCGGCCACCACCTCGGGCGACATCGCGCCGCGCATCCGACGGCGCAGCGTGCCGCCGTCGACGGGCTGCATCACGAAGTAGGGCCTGCCGCGGAAGCTGCCGGTGCCGTACACCTCGACCAGGCCGGGGAACCGCATGCCGCCGAGCACCTGCGCCTCGCGGTCGAGCCGGATCCGGTCCTCGCCCGAGGCCTCGCCCAGGAAGAACTTGATCGCGACGTTCCGGTCGAGGCGGGTGTCCACCGCCCGGTACACCTCGGCCATGCCGCCCGATCCGTACAGGCTGCCGAGGGCGTACCTGCCGTCGACCACCTCTCCGGTCAGGTCACCGTCCCACATCCGGTTGAACCTCCGCTGTGTCGACGACGGCCCGGACGCCGGAAGCTACCCGTCGCCAGGCACGGTCAGCCACCCGGTTTGCCGTTCCGCGTCCACCTACCCGTAGCACTGCCGTCACAAACCACCGATTTCTTCGGGGTGCCGAAGTCGTGTCGACCCACCGGCCTCCGGGTACATCCGCGACATGACCGAACGCGAGCACGAGCCCACGATCGACGAGTTCATCGACGACCCCGCCGCGAAGGTGGACGCCCTCGGCGAGGTGAACGAGGTCAGGCCCGCGCAGTACGGGGACGACCCCGATGAAGAGTACGAGCACGGGCCCGCGGACGGCGCCGAGCCCACCGGCTGAGCGCCGAAGACCACCCGGTTGAGTGACCTCCGGCGCACGGCCGGGGGAAATTCCCACCCGTTACGGCGCGGCGGTTGCGCAAGTCGTCGTCGGCGGGGTGGTGGTGCTGCTGGACGGCAGGGTGGTCACCGGCGGACCGGCGGAGGCGGGCCGGGTGCCGCTGCACAGGTGCGACTCCACCCGCCCGTCGGCCACGTCGCCGTACGCGAACACGACGTACTCGACGCCGGGGTAGAGCCTGATGCCGCACATCCCGCCGCTGGTGGACGTGATCACGTCGACCTGGGACGGCACGTTGGCCTTGTAGACCCGGCCGACGGCGAGGGTGTAGCGGTACTTGTCGTCGTAGGGGTAGGACGGATCGCCCACCTCCACCGCCTCGCTCAGCACGACACCGGCGAAGACGTAGCTCGCGTCGTAGAAGCGCTGCCCCTCGGTGCTGGGCAGGCAGCTGCAGGCGCTGGCGGGACTGGTGAACACGGCGGTGAGCAGGGCGGCGACGACGGTGACGACGCCGGCCGCGTGGGCTAAGAACCGGAAGCGCGCCAAGGGATCCCCCTCGTGGAAAGGAGTGGTCGGCGGCGGTGTCGACCCAGCGTACGGTCACGCGTGCAGCGCAAGCCAGAGTTCGGCGCGCGCACCTGCGGATTCCAGGGAACGCCCGAGCAGTCGCTCCACCCGTTCGAGCCGGTTGCGCACGGTGTGCCGGTGCACGCCCAGCCGGGCGGCGGCCGGGTCGGCCTGGCCGTGGCACGCCAGCCACACCCGCACCGTCTCGCGCAGCACGTCGTCCAGCGGCGCGAGCAGCGCGGCGGCGAACTCCGCCGCGTCCGGCGCGAGCAGACCGGCCCCGGCGACCTCCTCGAACGTGTCCACGCCCGCCTCCAGCGCCCGCAACGCCTCCCGGTAGCCGCGGGCGACGCCGGTCGCGTCCACCGGGCCGGACGCGGCGGCGGGCACGTCCACCTCACGGGCCAGCACGACGACCCGCCCGTCCACCTCCGCCCAGAAACCCTCCGGTTCGGCCTCCTCACGCAGCACGAACACCCGGAACGTCCCCTCGGGCACACCCGCCACCGGCACACCTGCCAGCGCCAGCCGGAACCGCGCCTCCCGCAGCTCGCGGCGCACCGCGTCGACCTCGTCCGACCGGGCCAGGGCCACCGTCAGCAGGGACGCCGCGGTGTTGACCACGCCCGCGTCCAGCGGCCGGGCGGCCGCGACGGCGAGGTAGCCGCGCCGACCCAGCACCTGCATGGCGACGTGCCGCTCCCCCGCCTGCCACGCCGCGCCGGCCGGTCCGCCCGTCGACGCGAGCCGCCGCACGTGCCCGGCGAGGTCCGGCAGCGAGCCGACGACGTGCACCGGCGTGCCGTGCGGGTCCAGCAACGCCGCCGCGCCGTCGATGAGCCGCGCCAGCCGCCGCACGACACCCGGCGGCCCGTCGCCGACCGCCGCCCTGGTCAGCGCCCGCTGCGCCGCGCCGGTGTGGGCCAGCGCCGCGTACTCGTCCGCCGCGACGGCCCGCGACACCGCCTTGGCGATCGCGATGAACGGCGTGGCCCGCGGCACCTCCAGCAACGCCAGCCCGACGTCCCGAGCGGCCCGGAGCAGGTCTTCCGGCACGTGGTCGTGGCTGAGCCCGGTGCCGAACCCGAGCCCGACCGCGCCCGCCGCGACCAGCCGCCGCACGTACCCGTCGGGCGGGCCGAGCGCGATGCCCGTGGTCAGCAGCAGCTCGCCGCCCTCCAGGAACGGCGTGGGGTCGGCCAGCTCGGTGCTGTGCGCCCACGCCACCACCCGGCCCAGCCCCGCGTCCACGTGCACCGTCAACCCAACCTGGTGGGCCAACTCCCCGACCGTCAACGCCATGGACACTGTGTACAGCCTCCGAGCACCCGCTCGCCACTGTGGATACTGTCGTCTTACGGCCGACCGGTCGATGCTGGATCCCGGTGATCCGCCTGCCACCACCGCTCGTCCTCCCGGACGAGCCGATGAGGCCTGGACGTGCTTGAAGGAGCCCTTCAGTGACGACGACGCCGTACTGGGTCGCGGGACAGCCCGCGACCGGCCAGGACCTGGTCGAGATCCGCACGCCGCACGACGGCGCGGTGGCCGGCGTGACGTCCCACGCGACCGCCGAGGACGTGGAACGGGCCGTCGCCTCCGCGCACGCCGTGGCCGGCGAGTTCGCCGACCTGCCCGCGCACGCCAGGTCTGCGGCGCTGGACCACGTGTCGCGCCGGCTCGCCGAGCGCGCGGACGAGGTGGCCGAGCTGATCACCGCCGAGTCGGGCAAGCCGGTGAAGTGGTCGCGGATCGAGGTCGCCCGGGCGGTGTCGACGTTCCGCTGGGCCGCCGAGGAGGCCCGCCGGTTCTCCGGCGAGCTCCAGCGGCTGGACACCGACCCGGCGGCGAACGGCAGGCTGGCGCTGGTCCGACGGGCGCCGCGCGGCCCCGTGCTCGGCATCGCGCCGTTCAACTTCCCGCTGAACCTGGTGGCGCACAAGGTCGCGCCCGCGTTGGCGGTCGGCGCGCCGATCGTGGTCAAGCCCGCGCCGGCGACGCCGCTGGTCGCGTTGCTGCTGGGCGAACTGCTGGCGGAGACCGACCTGCCCGCCGGGTCGTGGTCGGTGCTGCCGGTGCCCAACGAGGTCGCGGGCGCGCTCGCCGAGGACCCCCGGCTGCCGGTGGTGTCGTTCACCGGGTCCGGCCCGGTCGGCTACTCGATCCTGGACCGGGTGCCGCGCAAGCACGTCGTGCTGGAGCTGGGCGGCAACGCGGCGGCCGTCGTCTGTCCGGATTGGACGGACCTGGACCGGGCGGCGCAGCGGATCGCCACGTTCTCGATGTACCAAGGTGGCCAGTCGTGCATCTCGGTGCAACGCGTGTACGCGCGCGAGGACGTGTACCCGGCGTTGGCCGAAGCCGTGGTGGCGCACGTGCGCAAGCTCGGCACGGGCGACCCGACCGACCCGGACACCGACGTCGGCCCGCTGATCAACGAGGCCGCCGCGCGGCGGGTCGAGGCTTGGGTGGACGAGGCCGTGGCCGCGGGGGCTCGCGTCCTCACCGGCGGGCGGCGGGCGGGCGCGACCTACGAGCCGACCGTGCTGGCCGACGTGCCGCCGGCGTGCAAGGTGGTGGACGAGGAGGTGTTCGGGCCGGTGGTGGTGCTGGACTCCGTGCCGTCGGTCGACGAGGCGTTCGACCGGGTGAACGCGTCCCGGTTCGGGCTGCAGGCCGGCGTGTTCACGCACGACGTCCGGGTGGCGTTCCGCGCCGCCAAGCGGCTGGCCGTCGGCGGGGTGATCGTGGGCGACGTCCCGAGCTTCCGCGCCGACCAGATGCCGTACGGCGGCATCAAGGAGTCGGGAACGGGCCGCGAGGGGGTGCGTTCGGCGATGGACGACCTGACCGAACAACGGGTCCTCGTGCTCACCGAACTGGACCTGTAGCGCTTGACGCACGCCGTCGTCGCGCCCTCGGCAGCGTCACGGCGGTGGTGCGGGGCGCGCGCCGGTACGGTCGCCGATCGTGGACAGGGTGCGGGTCAGGTCGAAGGCGGAGTTGGGTGGGGCCGGGTTGCCCGTCGGCCGGCCGGTGCTCGTGCTGGTCGGCGGCGCCGGCGGGATGGAGCGGGACGGGCTGGAGGCGTTGGGGGTGGTGCTGCGCGAGTTGGTGCCGCTGCTCGACGCGTGCGGCGCGGTGGTGGTGGACGGCGGCACGGACGTCGGCGTGATGCGGGCCGTCGGTCGGGCGCGGGCGGCGGCGGGTGGGCGGTTCCCGCTGGTCGGGGTGGCCGCCGAGGTCGCGGTGGACCTGGCCGCGTTCGAGCCGAACCACACCCACCTGGTGCTGGTGCCCGGTGGCGAGTGGGGTGACGAGTCGCCGTGGCTGGCCGAGGTGGCGGACGTGGTCGCCGGGCCGGAGCCGTCGCTGACCGTGCTGGTCAACGGTGGCGCGATCACGTACGACGACGCCGAGCACAGCCTGGGCCGCAACCGGCCGCTGGTCGTGCTGCGCGGCAGCGGGCGGACCGCGGACGCCATCGCCGAGAGCGCGGACGATCGGTCCACCGCGATCGCCACGTCGCCGTTGACCACCGTGCTCGACTCCGACGAGTTGCGTGCGCACGTCGAACGCGTGTTCCGACCGGGAGGGCGGCGATGACAGCGAAGGGCTTGGGTGACGACGACCTGCCGGGCCTGTTCGAGGCGGCGGACAGCGCGTCGTTGGACGGCCAGCACCGCTACGTCCGCGGGGTCCGGCTGCGCCTGCTGCTCGCCGTGGCCGCCGCCGCGACCGGCGCCGTGCCGTTCATCGTGGGTCGGGTCGACGTGGCCGCGATCGGCACCGCGATCGCGCTGGCCGCGGTGTCGATCACCGAGCTGAACCTGAAGGCCGCCCGCCCCGAGGACCGCTGGTACGACGGCAGGGCGTTGGCGGAGTCGGCGAAGAGCCTGGCGTGGAAGTTCGGCGTCGGCGGCCTGCCGTTCGAGAAGACCGGCGACGACCAGGCGACCGAACGCCGGTTCATCCAGCAGCTGCACAAGCTGCTGGAGGACGCGCCGTCGACGAGCATCCGACCGTCGCAACGGCCCGTCGTCACCAAGGGCATGCGAACCCTGAGGGCCGCACCGTTCGCCGAGCGCAAGGCCGCGTACCTGGAGGCGCGGATCGCCGACCAGCAGCGCTGGTACACGGCGAAGGCGGCACGCAACGAGCGGCTGGCCGGGTGGTGGCGGGCCGGGCTGCTGTCGATCGAGGTGATCGGCATCTGCGCGGCGTTGGGCAAGGCGGTCGGCGCGGTGCGTTTCGACCTGGCGGGCGTCGTGGCGGCGGTGATCGCGGCGGGCACGGCCTGGATCAGCCTGCGCCAACTCTCCACCCTGGCCCGCGCCTACACGTTCGCCGCCAACGAACTGGCGATCGTGCGCAGCCGGTTGGAGCTGGTCGAGGACGAGCCGTCGTGGGCGAACGAGGTGGCCGACGCGGAGGAGGCAGTGAGCCGTGAGCACACAATGTGGCGCGCCTCCCGCACCCGACCGTCCAGTTGACGTCGCTCCCGTTGACGGTTGTCACGTGTCCTGTCCGGCTGAAGTTGACCGAGAGGAACCATGGCCGCGTGTCGGATCTTCACTGGGACCAGGTCAGGAGCTTCTTCGATCCGGACCTGATGGGGTCGCTTCCTGACGTGTTCGTCCCGGACACCTCGGCGGAGGACTGGCAGGCTGTGTTCGACCTGGTCGAGGCGCGTGGCTGGCAGTGGGAATTCGTCCAGGGCGACACGGCGCTGCCGCTGCCCTTGGCCACTGACGCGCTCGCCCGCCCGCCCGATGCCGAATTGGTGGAGCTGAAAGTCCGGCCGGTTCCGGGGATGCTCGCGATCTTCCGTCTCATGTCGGCCGAAGAGATCGACTTCGACATCGATCTGCGGGAGTTGCAGGGGCAGGATGGCGTCGACACCCTATGCAGGTTCCTCGGCGAGATCGGGCGGAAACTGGGCAAGCCGGTGCTCATGACGTCGGAGGGCGGAAGCCAGGCCCATCCGGTCCTCGGGTTCGATCCGGTGCTTGACCGAGTGGTACTGCTGGCTGATCCGCTGGTCCGCTGAGTTCCCGAGACGAACGCGCTGTTCACCACACGTACGCGAGTTCGAACCGCTCAGCCGGCGACGCCCGCGCGCCGCCGGGTACAAGATCAAGCGTCGGCACGGCCGCATTCTCTCGGGCGACGCCAAAGCCGACTCACCACCCCCGACAAGTACCTCCGGACGCCGAAACCCTCACCGACAACTAGGTCCGGACACCGACAACTTCAGCCGGACACGACACGACGGTCGTCACGTTGACGGTTGTCACAGGGCAATCACAGAGAGTATGGTCTAGACCTGCCGCCGCGTTTGGGTGAACGCTCCACCCAGCGCACTCGGGTTGGCGTTCGCCACAAGCGTTTCCGCCCATCCGATCAGAGGAGTCCACATGTCACTCCGCCGAAGGATCGCCGCGGTGGCGGCAGGCGTGCTCGCCGCGCCGCTCGTGACGGTCGCCCTGCCCTCGGCGCCCGCGTACGCGCACGGGTACGTCTCGTCGCCGGCCAGTCGTCAGGCGCAGTGCGCCCGCGGCGTCGTGTCGTGCGGCGACGTCAAGTGGGAGCCGCAGAGCGTCGAAGGCCCGAAGGGTCTGCGCAGCTGCAACGGCGGCGTCGCCCGGTTCGCCGAGCTGAACGACAACAACAAGGGCTGGCAGGTCGCGAACACCGGCCGGACCGTCACCTTCACCTGGACGTTCACCGCACGCCACCGCACCGCGAACTACGAGTACTACGTGAGCGGCAGGCGGGTCGGCTTCGTCGACGGCGGCATGCAGCAACCCCCGGCCACCGTGTCGCACACGGTGAACCTGGGCGCGTCCGGCCGCCAGACGGTGCTCGCCATCTGGAACATCGGCGACACCTCCAACGCGTTCTACGCCTGCATCGACGTGAACGCGAGCTGACCGACCGCGAGAGTCCTACGTCCAGCACGCGAGAGTCCTACGTTCCCGCACCCCGAATTCAACGCTCAGGTTCCACCGACCCTGCGCTGAGCGTTGAACTCAGGTGTCCTGGACGTAGGACTCTCGCGGCGCGAACGTAGGACTCTCGCGGGGTCAGCTGGTGAAGCCGCCGTCGACGTGCAGTTGGGCCCCCGTCACGTAACGCGCCTCGTCGGACGCCAAGAAAGCCACCGCCGCCGCGATCTCCGCCGGCTCCGCGTAACGCCCGACCGCCGTGAAGCCGCGCACGACGTCGGCGCCACCACCGTCCGCCGGGTTCGAGTCGGTGTCCGTCGCACCGGGGTGCACCAGGTTCACCGTGATCCCCCGCGGCCCCAGCTCGCGCGCCAACGCCTTCGTCATCCCCGCCAACGCCGCCTTCGACGCCGCGTACAGCGAGAACCCGGGGAACACCGCCCGCTCGGCCACGTTGCTGCCGATGCCGATCACCCGACCACCAGCGCCCAAGTGCGGCAACGCCGCCTTGACCGCCACGAACGCCGCCCGCACGTTCACGTCGAAGGTCCGGTCGAACTCCGCCACCCCCAACTCCTCCACCGGCCCGACGATGAACTCGCCCGCGTTGTTCACCAGCACGTCCAACCGCCCCAGCACCGCGACGGTCTCCTCCACCGCCGCGACCACCGCCTCCGCGTCACCGCTGTCCGCCTGAACGGCCACCACCCGCCGCCCAAGCCCCTTCACCCGGTCCACCACGTCACCCGGGCTGGTCCGGTAGGTGATCGCGACGTCCGCCCCCAACTCCGCCAACCGCACCGCGATCGCCGCGCCGATACCCCTGCTGCCGCCCGTGACCAGAGCGACCTTGCCTTCGAAGTTCATGCCACGATCGTGCCGCCCCAACGCATTCCAGTCCGGCGGGAATCGGACGTCACCTTGCACGACCACGACAACGACCACGACAACGCCCCGCGCCGGCAGGAGTGCGCCGGACCACTGGATCGAACCGGAATTTACGTTGCGAGGGTCGCGCGCGCTCGCATAGGTTCGAAGTACACGAGGAAGGAGGTGGTCCGAAGTTGAATAGCTATAGGACTCGTCGTGAGGTGGCTGTCCGCTAGGACCGACCTTTCCCAGGTGGTCTGGGCGAATCCCAGGCAGCCACCCGGCCCCCGTGACCCCGAGCCCAGTCCAGCTCGGCCCGCACCGAGTGCGGGAAGCGGTCAGGGGGCCGTTTCACGTTCACGGGCCATCAGCCCAGGTGGGCGCGCACGACCCGCAGGTCGGCGAGGAAGCTCCGGTACGCCTCGTCACGGTCGGGAGCGCGGAGCACCGACGACGGGTGCACGGTCGCGATCACGTCGTAGTCCTCGAAGCGCTCCACCTGACCACGGCGTTCGCTGACCTTGAACGCGTTGCCCAGCACGGCCTTCGCCGCCGTCGCGCCCAAGCACACCACGAGCCCCGGCCGCACCTGCGCCAGCTCCGCCCGCAACCACGGCAGGCAGGCCACGACCTCGCCGCGCGACGGCGTCTTGTGGATGCGCCGCTTCCCGCGCTCGGCGGGCACGAACTTGAAGTGCTTGACCGCGTTGGTCAGGTAGACGCCCTCACGGGCCAGGTCCGCCTCGTGCAGCGCCTTGTCCAGCAACCGGCCGGCAGGACCGACGAACGGCTCACCCTGCCGGTCCTCGACGTCACCGGGCTGCTCGCCGACGAGCACCAGCCCGGCGTCCTCCGGTCCCGCGCCGAACACGGTCTGCGTGGCCGGTTTGTACAGGTCGCAGCCCTGGCAACCGGCGGCGGCACGGCGCAGCGCCGCCAGGTCCGCACCTTCGGGCACGAACGCGGCGGCGCTGGACGTCCGGCTAGCGGTCGTCGCCACGGAAGGCGTCCTTGACCTTCTCCCCCGCCTGCTTCAGCGAGCCCTTGGCCTTCTCGGCGCGGCCCTCGGCCTGCCACTGCTCGTTGTCGGTGGCGTCGCCGACCGCTTCCTTCGCCCTGCCCTTGAGCTCCTCGGCCTTGTTGCTGACCTTGTCGTCGGTCCCCATGACCGTTCCTCTCGTCGGGATCGTCGGGACTTTTCCGTCCACCAACGGATACCCCTCACCCGGACGGGGAAACTCGGACGACCCGCCCGCACGCCTCGTAACCATCGCCGCAGCCCGCCCATCGGACCAGGTCAGCGCCTTGAATGACTGCTCGTGCGCGGCTCCGGGGCCGCCGTCCGCGAAGCAGGGGCCGTCCGACACCGCGTGCGCCGACCCGGCGGGCAACGAGTTCCGCGTGCTGCCGCCGCGCTGGAACCCCTCCAGTTGCACCTGACCGCCCGCCCTCTACTACGGTGATCGTCTACGCGGTTGAAAAGCCAGCCGCAAGCCACCCGGCGCCCGCGTGGGCACCAGGGTCAGCGAGAGCTGTGGGCTTGCCGGGTGCTGGCACCCGCGTGTCCGGACGTTCTCGCACTGCTGGCCTGGCTGACCGGTACCGACGTGCGAGAGAGGAGCCCGACCGTGGTCGGGGACAACGGGCGTGACGATTCGCTGACCGCGCGGATCGCCAGCCTCGAGGCCGAGATCGTGGGACTGCGCAGAGCGGTGCAGACGCGCACCGTGATCGGGCAGGCCACCGGCTTGATATCCGCGGTGCAGGGCTGCACGCCCCAGGAGGGGTTCCAGCTGCTCGTGCGGATGTCACAGCACCACAACGTGAAGCTGCACACGATCGCGCTGAAGCTGCTCGACCTCTCCACCGAGCTGGGGCCGCGGCAGGCCGTGCGCGCCGTCCACGTCTCCGCCGAGCCCGACGACGGTCCCGTCGCCGTCGCCGAGTGGCCCGGTGTGGAGGTGGTGAACGCGGCACGCGGCCTGGTCGCGGCCTACGACGCGGCCCGGCACTCCGGCGACGACCGGCCGGAGGTGCGAAGACAACTGGCCGACCAGGTCGAGTCGGCCGGGCGGCTGCTGGCCGAGAAGCTCACCGAGGTGGGTTGGCTCGCCCCGGATGCCGGGGTGTGACCGACGCGCGGTCGACGACGGCGAAGGAGTCGGCGGGCAGGTGCACCACCCGCCCGTCCACCTCCACCTTCGCCTCCGGCGACGCGAGCAGCACCTCGCCCGCCTCGACGTCGAGCCGCACCTCGGCGTCCGGTCCCAGGTTGCACAGCACCCGCAGCGAACCCCGGTGCAGCACGAGCACCCGGCCTTCTTCGCGCACCACGAACCGGTCCAGCCGCGGGTCCGCGAGTTCCGGGCGGGACCGGCGCAGCGCGATCAACGTCCGGTAGACGTCGAGCAGCTCCCGGTGGCCGGGCGACGACACCTCGTCCCAGCGCAGCGTCGACCGCCGCACGGTCTCCGGGTCGATCGGGTCGGGCACCTCCGACTCGCCCCAGCCGTGCCGGCCGAACTCGCGCCGCCGCCCCGTGCGCACCGCCTCGGCCAGCTCGGGGTCGGGGAACGACGCGAAGAACTGCCACGGCGTGCTCGCCGCCCACTCCTCGCCCATGAAGATCATCGGCGTGTACGGGGAGCACAGCACGATCGCCGCGCCCACCGCCTGCCGCCGCCACGGCACGGTCGCCGACAGCCGGTCGCCGGTGGCGCGGTTGCCGACCTGGTCGTGGTTCTGCAGGTAGGCGAGGAACCGGTAGCCCGGCAGCCGGTCGCGGTCCACCGGGCGGCCGTGGTGCCTGCCCCGGAACGACGACCACGTGCCCGCGTGGAAGAACACCTCCCGCAGCGTCCGGCCCAACGCACCCTCGAAGTCCGGGTAGTAGCCGAACGTCTCCCCGCTCAACGCCACGTGCAGCGCGTGGTGCAGGTCGTCGGACCACTGGGCGTGCAGGCCGTGGCCGCCGCCTTCCCGCGCCGTCACCAGCCGGGCGTCGTTCAGGTCCGACTCGGCGATCAACGTCAACGGCCTGCGCACGGCGGCCGACAGCGCGTCCACCTCGACGGCCAGCTGTTCCAGCACGTGCAGCGCGCTGCGGTCCACGAGGGCGTGCACGGCGTCGAGCCGCAGCCCGTCCACGTGGAAGTCGCGCAGCCAGCCCACCGCGTTGTCGACCACGTACCGGCGCACCTCGTCGGAGCCCTCGCCGTCGAGGTTCAGGCCCGGACCCCAGTCGTTGCTGCCCGCGAAGTACGGCCCGAACCGGTCGAGGTACGCGCCGGACGGCCCGAGGTGGTTGTAGACCACGTCCAGCAGCACGGCCAGCCCGCGCGCGTGGCAGGCGTCCACGAACCGCTTGAACCCGTCCGGGCCGCCGTACGGCTCGTGCACGGCGCCCCACAGCACGCCGTCGTAGCCCCAGCCCGCCGTGCCGTCGAACGAGTTCACCGGCATCACCTCGACGTGCGTGACGCCCAGCCCGACCAGGTGGTCCAGCCGCTCCACCGCCCCGTCGAACGTGCCGGCGGACGTGAACGTGCCGATGTGCAGCTCGTAGACCACCGCGCCGGGCAGCCCGCGCCCGGTCCACGCCTGGTCGGTCCACTGGAACGCCGAGTGGTCATACACCCGTGAAGCCGCGTGCACGCCGTTCGGCTGCCACCGCGACCGCGGGTCGGGCAGCACGTCGTCGGAGTCGTCCAGCAGGAACCCGTAGTCGAGACCGCCGACGTCCGCGTGCCACCACCCGCCGTCCCCCGCCGCCATCTCGTGGTCCCGACCGTCGACCCGAACCCGGACGCGCTCGTGCGACGGCGCCCACACCGAGAAAGTCACTGATCTCCTCTAACCAGCAGAGCCACCGGGTAGCGGTCCAGCAGGGCCGCCAACAGCGGCGCGGCCGGACGGGAGGTGAGCACGTCGGTCCACTCCCCCGGCGGCAGCGGCAGCACCGCGTCGCCCCAGCCGCCCGCGTCCGCCAATCCCACCGGAAGCCGGGTCGCCACCGCGACCAGACCGGTCCGCTCGAACGCGACTACGTGCGGTGCGGTCCGCCCGGACGCCTCCAGCGGCCGGTAACCGCGGAACAGCTCGGGCCGGTCCCTGCGCAACCGCAGCGCGCGCTGCACCACGAGCAGCTTGGCCGCGCCCGAGTCGTCCACGTCCGGCAGCCAGCCGTCCTCGATCCGGTCCAGCAGCCGCCGCCGCACCTCGTAGTCCACCGGCCGCCGGTTGTCCGGGTCGACCAGCGACAGGTCCCACAGCTCGCTGCCCTGGTACACGTCCGGCACGCCCGGCGCGGTGAGCTGCACCAGCTTCTGGCCCAGCGCGTTGGACCAGCCCGCACCGACGATCCGCTCCACGAACGACGCCACCTCGGCCGCCACCGGACCGGACAGCACCTGCTCCGGCCACGCCGCCACGGCCGCCTCGAACGCCTCGTCGTGGTCGATCCACGTGGTGCGGACCTTCGACTCCTTGGCCGCCTTGTCCAGGTAGGCGCTCATCCGGTCGGCGGTGATCGGCCACGCGCCGACCAGCGACTGCCACGCCAGCATGTTCAGCGACGGCTCGTCGATCGGGTGCGCGGCGGTCCACCGGCGCACCGACGCGGCGAACTCGCCGGGCAGCTCGGCCAGCACCGCGAGCCGTGCCCGCACGTCCTCCGACCGCTTGGTGTCGTGCGTCGACAACGCCGTCATCGCCGCGGGCGATCCCGCCTCGCGCAGCGCCGCGCGCGCGTGGAACTCGGCGGGCGGCACCCCGAACCGGTCCGGCGCGCCGCCGACCTCGTTGAGCGCCACGAACCGCGTGCACCGGTAGAACGCGGTGTCCTCGGTGCCCTTGGCGACGACCATGCCGGACGTCTGCTGGACACGGGTGGCCAGTTCGCCGTGCGGTTCGGCCCGCACCTGCCGGTCCAGCGCCTGCGCCGCCGGCGACGTCGCCGCGCTCACCGCCGCCGTCCACGCGTCGAGCCCTTCGGGCAGGTAGGAGCGGTAGACGGGGAAGTTGACCATGACCTCGGCGACCGCCCGTTCGGCCTCGGCGCGGTCCACGTCACGCACCAGGGCCGCGATCCGCCGCACCTCGGCGCGCAGGATCGTCCCGGCCACCAGCTCACGGCACTCGCGCTCGACAGCGGCGAAGTCCGTCGGCACGCCGAACTCGTCGGCCAGCGCGGTGAACGCCGCCTCGCCCGCCGGGTCGACGAACAGCCCGCACACCTCGCGCAACGCGTCGTAGCCGGTGGTGCCGTCGACCGACCAGCTCGCGGGCAGCCGCTCGTCCGCGCCGAGGATCTTCTCCACCACCAGCCACACGCCGGCGCGCTCCTTGAGCCGCCGCACGTACCCGCCGGGGTCGGCCAGGCCGTCGGGGTGGTCGACCCGGAGCCCGGTCACCTCGCCCGCCGCGACCCAGCGCAGCACCTCGCCGTGGGTCGCGTCGAACACCTCGGGGTCCTCGACCCGCACCGCGGCCAGCGTGGTGATGTCGAAGAACCGCCGGTAGTTCAGCTCGGTGTTGCCGCGCCGCCAGAACACCAGCCGGTAGTGCTCGTGCTCCTCCTCGGACTCCTCGTCGCCCGCGAACGGCAGCAGCAGCGGCCCGGAGTCCCAGTCGACGTCGAAGAACTTCGCGTGCGGCGACGCCCGACCGTGCCGCAGGACGTCCCACCACCAGGGGTTGACGTCGTCGTGGCCGACCGCCATGTGGTTGGGCACGATGTCGAGCACGAACCCGAGCCCGGCCCGCTTGAGCGCCTTGTGCAGCGCCACGCGCCCCGCCTCGCCGCCCAGCTCCTCGCGGGCCCGGGTCGGGTCGACCACGTCGTAGCCGTGCGTGGAGCCGGGCACGGCCTCCAGCACGGGTGAGGCGTACAGCGCGCCGACACCCAACGCGTCCAGGTAGTCGACCACGGCCTCGGCGTCGGCGAAGGTGAAGTCGGGCGTGAACTGGACCCGGTAGGTCGACGCGGGCGCCGCCCCGACCCCGTCGCCGCCGCCGGCCCCATCGCCACCGGCCGCGCCACCGCCGGCCGCACTGCCGCCAACCGCGCCACCACCGACCGGATCGCTTCGCAGGGGTCCCCCCTGGGGGTCCCCTGTCTCGATTTTACCGGCGGGGTCCGACAATTCCGGGGTCGAGCCGTCAGCCGACCCGGGCGCGGCGGTCACTCCTGCTCCAGCCGCTGCAGCACCACCAGCGAGCGCGCGACCAGCGTCATCCTGCCGCCACCGGGCACCACGTCGCCCCGCTCGGGCGGCGTCACCTCGCCGGTCGCGGTGTCGATCACCACCGTCCACTGCGGACCGTAGCCCTCCTCGGGGAGGGTCACCTCGATGTCCTCGTGGTGCGCGTTGAACGCGAGCAGGAACGAGTCGTCCAGCACCCGCATGCCCCGCTGGTCGAGGTCCGGGATGCCTTCGCCGTTGAGGAACACCACGACGCAGCGGCCGAAGTCGTCACCCCAGTTCTGCTCCGTCATCTCTTCACCCGAAGGTGTGAACCAGGCGATGTCGCGGAGCTCGTCGCCCTTGCGGATCGGCTTGCCCTGGAAGAACCGGCGCCGCCGCAGCACGGGGTGCTGCCTGCGGAACGCGGTCAACGCCGAGGCGAACTCCAGCAGGTCGCGGTTCTTCTCCGCCAACGTCCAGTCCACCCAGGACAGCTCGTTGTCCTGGCAGTACGCGTTGTTGTTGCCCTGCTGCGTCCGCCCGAGCTCGTCGCCGTGCAGCAGCATCGGCACGCCCTGCGACAGCAACGTGGTGGCCAGCAGGTTGCGCCGCTGCCTGGCCCGCAGGTCGTTGACCTCAGGGTCGTCGGTCGGCCCCTCGACGCCGCAGTTCCACGACCGGTTGTCGTCCGCGCCGTCGCGGTTGCCCTCGCCGTTGGCGTCGTTGTGCTTGGCGTTGTACGACACGAGGTCGTTGAGCGTGAACCCGTCGTGCGCGGTGACGAAGTTGATCGACGCGTACGGGCGGCGGCCGTCGTCCTGGTACAGGTCCGACGAGCCGGTGATGCGGGACGCGAACTCGCCGAGCGTGGCGGGCTCGCCGCGCCAGAAGTCGCGCACCGTGTCGCGGAACTTGCCGTTCCACTCGGTCCACAGCGGCGGGAAGTTGCCGACCTGGTAGCCGCCCGGCCCGACGTCCCACGGCTCGGCGATCAGCTTCACCTGTGACACCACCGGGTCCTGCTGCACCAGGTCGAAGAACGTCGACAGCCGGTCGACGTCGTAGAACTCGCGGGCCAGGGTGGCGGCCAGGTCGAACCGGAACCCGTCCACGCGCATCTCGGTCACCCAGTACCGCAGCGAGTCCATGATCAGCTGCAACGTGTGCGGGCTGCGCACGTTCAGCGAGTTCCCGGTGCCGGTGTAGTCGGTGTAGAACTGCGGCTCGTCGTCCACCAGCCGGTAGTACGCCTGGTTGTCGATGCCGCGCATGGACACCGTGGGCCCGAGGTGGTTGCCCTCGGCGGTGTGGTTGTAGACCACGTCGAGGATCACCTCGATGCCCGCCTCGTGCAGGGCGCGCACCATGCCCTTGAACTCCTGCACCTGGTTCGCCGACTCCGGCAACGCCGCGTAGCCGGCATGGGGCGCGAAGAACCCGATCGTGTTGTAGCCCCAGTAGTTCCCGAGGCCTCGCTGCGCCAGTCCGTGGTCGGTGATGAAGTGGTGCACCGGCATGAGCTCGATCGCCGTGACGCCGAGCCCCTTGAGGTGGTCGATCACCGCCGGGTGCGCCAGGCCCGCGTACGTGCCGCGCAACCGCTGCGGCACCTCGGGGTGCTGCATGGTCAGGCCGCGCACGTGCGCCTCGTAGATGACCGACTCGTTGTACGGCGTCTTCGGCGGCCGGTCGTTCGCCCAGTCGAAGAACGGGTTGACCACGACCGACAGCGGCACGTGGCCGGCCGAGTCGAGGTCGTTGCGCGCGTCCGGGTCGTCGAACCGGTAGCCGAACAGCGACTCGTGCCAGTCGACGTCGCCGGTGATCGCCTTGGCGTACGGGTCGATCAGCAGCTTGTTCGGGTTGCCGCGCAGGCCGCGCTCGGGGTCGTGCGGCCCGTGCACGCGGTAGCCGTACTTCTGCCCGGGACCGACGCCGAGCAGGTAGCCGTGGTGGACGAAGCCGTCCACCTCCGGCAGCCTCACGCGCGTCTCGGTCCCGTCCTCGTCGAACAGGCACAGCTCGACGTGGTCGGCCACTTCCGAGAAGAGGGTGAAGTTGGTGCCGACGCCGTCGTAGGAGGCGCCGAGCGGGTAGGGAGTTCCGGGCCAGGGCCGCACAGGGTTTCCTCCGGACGAACTGGGACGAACCGACCCCTACCGTTCTAGGTCACGTCCGGCCGGCGTGCGACCTGACGAGCTGCCCGCGTGCCGCGACGAGGAGGAGCCTCGCTTCCTGCAGCTCGCAGTAGCGCAGGTGCTCGCAGGCGGCCTTGGCGCAGGCCACCGCCTCCGCCAGCGCGGGGTCCGAACCGGCGTCGGTGCGCCGCAGGGCGTCCCTCAGGGACTCCTCGGCCTGCTGGACCCCGGCGAGCGGATCGGCCAGGTTCGACGGCCGGACGTCCACCAGGACCTTCTCGACGGCCGTCTCCAGGGGGCCCGCCGGGCTGCTCTGGGGAACCATCTGCTCCGGCACCAGCCCGGTGCGGGACATCAAGTCGGTGTTCACGGGTGACTGCCACCTCCAACCATGGCGCGGGTGACTGGCTGACGATACTCCGCGGCGGGGCCGCGCGCTGTGACGTGCACGTTTCGCTTCATCGCGCACCGGGCCCGTCCACCGCGGACGGACGACCGCCGGCCAGCGCTGCCGCCACCCGCCGCACGCCCGGGTCGTCGAACAGGTCGGCGAGCGCGACGGGCAGCGGGATGCGCCAGTTCGGGTACTGGTCGGTGGTGCCGGGCAGGTTGGGCTGGCGTGTCTCACCCAGCGCGTCCTGCGGCGATGTCAGCACGAGCACGGAACGGACCTTCGCGAGCAAGGCGTGGAACGCGGTAACCAAGTCATCGGCAGGCAGGCCTTCCTGCTTGAGGAGTTCGAGCAACTCGGCGCGCTCTCGCTCGGCTGCCTGATATTCCCCGTCCACGGGCCCGTCAAACTGACCCAGGTCGGCTCGCACCCGAACGTGTTCGGCGGCGAGGAAGCCGGCCACGGTCGGTAGGTCGTGGGTGGAGATGCTCGCCATCGCCGACGCGGTCCACTTCTCCGGCGGGATCAGCGGGTGGTCCGGCAGGTCGTACTCGCGCTGGAACCACAGCACGGCCGAGCTGAGGATCCCGTGCTCGTGCAACGCCTCGGTGACCTTCGGCTCGATCGTGCCCAGGTCCTCGCCCACGACCACGGCGCCCGCCCGGTGCGCCTCCAGCGTCAGCACGGCCAGCATCGCGTCCGGGTCGTAGTGGACGTACGTGCCGCGCTTGGGCGGCTCGCCCGGCGGGATCCACCACAGCCGCCACAGGCCCGCGACGTGGTCGATGCGGATGCCGTCCGCGTGCCGCAGCACGCTGCGCACCACGGCCCGGAACGGCTCGTAGCCCTGCTCGGCGAGCCGGTCGGGCCGCCACGGCGGCAGGCCCCAGTCCTGGCCGAGGCGGCTGAACGCGTCCGGCGGCGCGCCGACCGTGACGTCCGCGGCGAACGCGTCCCGCACCGCCCACGTGTCCGCGCCGCCGGGGTGCACGCCGACCGGCAGGTCGTGCACGACGCCGACCGGCATGCCCGCGTCGTGGGCGGCCCGGCGCGCGGCGGCCAACTGCTGCTCGCACAGCTCCTGCAGCCACGCGTGGAACGCCACCCGCCCGGGGTCGGCGGTGGCCGTCGCCGGGTCCCGCTGCTCGGCGGGCCACTCGCGCCAGTCCGGGCCGTGCGCCTCGGCCAGCGCGCAGAACCGGGCGAAGTCCAGCAGGTCGCCCTCGGGCGCGCGGTGCTCCTCGTGCCGCCAGAGCAGTTCGAGCGCCTTCGCCTTGGCCGTCCACACGGCGTCGTAGTCGATCAGCTCGGTGTCGTTGGGCGGGCGCAGCGCGTCGATCTCCGCACGTGTGGCCGCGTCGGCGTCCCGGTAGGCCGGGATGTCGGAGATCCGCAGGTAGAGCGGGTTGGCGAAGCGTCGGCTCGACGGCGAGTACGGCGAGCGCTCCACCGGCAGGGTCGGGCTGATCGCCTGCACCGGGTTGACCAGCAGCACGCCCGCGCCGAGCTCCGCCGCGCTGCGCCGGGCCAGGGTCGCCAGGTCGGCGTAGTCGCCCATGCCCCACGACTCGGCCGAGCGCATCGCGTAGAGCTGGAGCATCCAACCCCACGACCGGGGCACGGGCGGGAGCTTGCGCGGCGCGACGATCACGGTCCGTCGGCCGAGCCGGTGGTAGCCGAGCGGCAGCGCGGCGGGCAGCCCGACCCGGCCGCCGTCCTCCAGCTCGACCGTCCCGTCCTCGTCCAGCACGTCGCCCTCGCGGAGGACGACCGTGCTCGGGGGCGGTTTCGGCGCGGCGAGGGCGCGGCGCACCTCCTCCGGCGTCGAGGCGTCCACGTCCAGCTGCGCGAGCACCGCGACGACCACGTCCGGGTCGACGTCGGCCCGGCGTTGACCGGCGTCCTCGTAGTGGGTGGCCACGCCGTGGGCCTCGGCCAGTGCCGCGAGCTCGTCGTCCACGTCGGACAGCTTCGCCTTCCCCGTCGGTGTGAATCCAGGGCGGTGACAGGTGGTCACCCAAAGGTTGCAGGAAGTTGCCCGTGGTTAATAACCCAGCCGAGTGACGTCCAAACCTGCGTCCGGGGCGTTCAGCGCTCGCGCGCCGGCCCGGTGGACTCGCGGACCACGAGCTGCACCGACGGCGGCTCGGTCTCGTCGTCCTCGCCGCGCAGCCTGGCCAGCAGCACCTCCACGGCGTGCTCGCCGCGTTCGCGCCACGCGCCCTCCACCGCGGTCATGCCGACGGCGCGCGCCAGGTCCGTGCCCTCCAGGCTGACGATCGACACGTCGCCGGGCACGTCGCGCCCGTCGCGGCGCAGCCGCAGGAACACGCCCAGCGCCACCTCGCCGCTCGTGCTGATCACCGCGGTCGGCAGGCGTTCGCCGTCCAGCAGCGCGTCCACCACCTGCTCGCCGCCCGCCACCGTCGAGGACGACCACAGCGTCCACTCGGGACGGACCGGCAGTCCCCGCGCGACCAGCACCTCGTCGTAGGACTCGTCGATGTCGCCGGCCAGGACCAGCGCGACGTCCCGGTGGCCCGACCCGGTGAGGTGGCCGACGGCCAGCCGCAGCGCCTCGCGCAGGTCGTCGTCCCACACCGCGACCACGGGCACGTCCAGGCCCGCCAGGGCGGCGTCCTCGGCGTCGGTGAGGTTGACCGCCAGCGCCAGCACGCCGTCGACCCGCCGGGCCAGCGGCAGCTCCTCGAAGAACCGCTTGCGCGCGTCGGCGTCGCGCAGCACGTAGAGCAGCACGTCGTACCCGGCCTGCCGCAACGCGCCCTCCGCGCCCGCGAGCAGGTCGCCACGGCCGACGTCCGCGGTGAGCACCGCGATGGCGTACCGGCGCCCGCCCGCGAGGCTCGACGCGTCCCGCGCGATCGCGTACCGCATGCGCTTGGCGACCTCGGTCACGTACCGGCGGGTCGCGTCGGACACGCCGGGCTCGCCGCGCAGCGCCCGCGACACCGTCGCCGCGGACACCCCGGCGGCCCGCGCCACGTCGGACATGCTCGTCAACTCACACCTCCCGGCCTGGTACGAGATTAGCGAGAACCGTACGGTTGCCTCGTCGCGAGCACCCTGCGAGACGTGATCGACACCCTGCGGAAGGACTGCCATGAAGCCCGGCGACCAGGCACCCGACTTCACCCTGACCGACCAGGACGGCACGTCGCGCACGCTGTCCGACCTGCTCTCCGACGGTCCCGTGGTGCTGTTCTTCTACCCCGCCGCGATGACCGCCGGGTGCACCGCGGAGAGCTGTCACTTCCGCGACCTGGCGACCGAGTTCGCCGAGGTGGGGGCGCAGCGGGTGGGCATCAGCCCGGACTCGGTGCAGCGCCAGAACCAGTTCGCCACCTTGAACGACTTCGACTACCCGCTGCTGTCCGACGGCGACGGCGCGGTGGCCGCGGAGTTCGGCGTGAAGCGCCGGTTCGGGCCGCTGCCCGTGAAGCGGCACACGTTCGTCATCGACACCGACCGCACCGTGATCGAAGTCATCAAATCCGAGTTCGCCATGAACGCGCACGCCGACAAGGCCCTGACCGCGCTGCGCGAACGGGCCAAGCGCGGGAGCTGACCGCCGCTACGAGGGCCGCAGCCCGGCGAGGACGAAGTCGGCGATCTCACCGCCCAGCTGGGTCGGCGACTTGGGCCCGTCCGGCCGGTACCAGGTCGGCAGCTGGTTGACCACGCCCAACGCGATCAGGACCACCGTGTCGGCGGGCACGGCCGAGCTGAACCCGCCGTCGCGCTGCGCCTGCTCGACCACCGACCGGAACGTCTCGTGGTACCGCCGCCGCTCGGACCGGAACGCCGCCATCCGGTCCGCGTCGAGCCGGTGCATCTCGCGCACGAACACCGCGGTCTCGTCCACGCTCTCCGCGGTCGTCTCGACCAGGCTGACCACGATCCGCCGCACCGTGGTGGCCGCGTCGAGCCGGGCCGCCACGATCCCGTCGAGGTCGGCCATCTGCCGCCCGATCAGCGCGCGGTAGATCTCGAACAGCAGGTCGTCCTTGGACCCGAAGTAGTGGTAGAGCGCGCCCTTGGTGACCGAGGCGGCCTCGACGACCTCCTGCACGGTCGTCGCGTCGAACCCCTTGGCGGCGAACAACCGCACGGCCGCGCCCACGATCCGCTCGGGCGTCGCCCCGGTCCGCCGCGCCACGGTCAGGCCCCTGGCGCCAGCGCGCGCACCAGGTCGAGCTGGTCCGCGCCGGTGGGCAGCAGGGCGATCACGGGCGTGTCGACGCCGTTGGCGGCGTACTTGGCCACGTGCGCGCGGCACTCGTCCACGCTGCCGTGCACGATCAGCGCGTCCACCACCTCGTCGGGGATGAGCGCGCCCGCGCCTCGCCGGTCACCGGCCGCCCACGCCTCGTGCATCGGGCGCAGCGCCTCGCCGCGGCCGAGCCAGTCGTGGAACGCCGCGTACGCGGGGACGGTCAGGTAGGTGCTGATCAGCATGCGGCCCAGCGCGCGGGCCGCGTCGGCGTCCTCGGTCGGGCACACGAAGATCCGGGCGGCCAGCTCGCCGCCGTTCATCTCGGCGCGGACCTTGGGCACGTCGTCGGCGCCGAGCCAGTTGGTGATCGCGCCGTCGGCCTCGCGCCCGGCCAGCCGCAGCATCCCGGGGCGCAGCGCGGCCAGCATGATCGGCACCCGGTGCCCGGGCGCGCGCTCCAGCTTGAAGCCGCGCACGGAGAACGTCTCGTACTCCTCGGTCACCTTCTCGCCCGCCAACGCGGCCTTGAGGAACCGCAGCGTGTCCCGCGTGCGCTTGAACGGCTCGTGGAACGGCACGCCGTTCCAGCGTTCGACGATCGCGGGCGAGGACGACCCGATGCCCAGCACGAACCGCCCGCCGGACACCTCGGCCAGCGTCGCGGCGCTCATCGCCAGCGTCGCCGGTCCGCGCGTGTAGACGGGGGTGATGGCGGTGCCGAGCCGGACGCGGTCGGACCACTGGGCGGCGAGCGCCAGCGGCGTGAAGGCGTCGGTGCCCGCGGTCTCGGCCGACCACACGTCGGTGTAGCCGAGATCGGCCAGTTCGGCGACCAGCGCGCGGTGGTCGAGCACCGGCACGCCGGTCAGCGGCAGGGTGATTCCCCAACGACCCACGATCGCCTCCCTGAAGGTGTCCGACCGCCACCGTACCGCAGGTACCGACCAGTCGGTATGCCCGCGGGCAGCAAGGCACCCGGACGTGGCTCTGCCCCGCCGGTCGGGGAGCCCGGCGGGGCAGAACGAAGTGCTCGGTGGCGCGGGGTCAGCGCACGGGTCTCAGAGGGAGATGCCGCGCTCGCCCAGCCAGCCGACGGGGTCGATCTTCTGCGAGCCGTTGATCCACACCTCGAAGTGCAGGTGGGGGCCGGTGGACTGGCCGCGGTTGCCCATGGTGGCGATCTGCTGGCCCGCGTGGACCTGCTGACCGGCCGACACGAGCGTCTCGTTGACGTGGCCGTAGATGGTGATCGTGCCGTCGTTGTGCTGCACGCGCACCCACAGGCCGAAGCCGGACGCGGGGCCCGCCTCGACGACGACGCCGTCCATCGCGGACAGGATCGGGGTGCCGATGGAGTTCGCGATGTCCACGCCGTAGTGCGTCGTGCCCCAACGGGCGCCGAAGCCGGACGTGAACGAGCCCTCGGCGGGCTTGGCGACCGTCGGACGCCTGGCCGCCGCCGCGGCGGCCTCCTCGGCGGCCTTCTGCTCGGCGACGCGGGCCTGCTCCGCGGCGATCCGGGCGTTCTCGGCGTCGATGCGGGCCTGCTCCGCCGCCGCGGCGTCCTGCTGCCGCTTCAGCTCGGCCTGCCGGGCCGCGTAGCCCTCGGACGCGTGGCGGATCGCCTGGTCGACGTGCTGCCGGGCGAAGAGCCCTTCGGAGCGCATCAGCTTGGCCGCTTCGAGCGCGGGCTCGACGGCGTGCACCGTGCGGACGTCGGCTTGTCGGGGCGCCGAGCTGTGGACGAGCGCCGCGGCGAGGTCGGAGCTGGCGCCGACCGGGAGGAACCGGGTGTCGCCTGCGTCGAACCCGCCGCCGGCGGCGCCCACGCCGGTGGCGAGGGCGCCTGCCGCGACCACTACGGCCGCGACGCGGCCGCTGACGGGTTTCCGATCGCACTCAGCGCGATGGGAGCGGTTGCGGGACGGGGTGCGGGGCGCGAGGAACGCGCGTCGACCGTCCGCTTTCGTGTGCCGTGCCAAGGTAGTGCCTTCCTGCATCGGGGAGCACGGCCCGGTCACAGGGACACCTGGCGGGGGATCCAGGCTGGCGCCGCTTTCGGGGAGCGACGCCGTGTCCCTATGGTGACCGAACCGTGACATGCGGCGGGGACCGTAACCCGATGTAACAAGAAAGGGCAAGCCTCGGCACTACGACTAGTGCTTTTTGGTGACACACCCCACTGATCGTCACTCAGCGTGTTCGAGTAACCGTAAGTTCCGTATCTGGTCGTTATAAAACCCCAGGTCAGACGCAACTTTGGGCGTGACGTAACCCGTGACGAAGGTCGACTACCGGTAGCGCGGGTCGACCGGCGGCAGGGGCGCCGGCGGCTTGCCCTCGTGGATCACCCGCATGGCGTTGAACCACGTCGGCGCAGCCACCTGACCACCGTAAACGCCGCCCGAGCCGTTGTTGCCGCACAGCCTCGGCGGGGTGCCGTGGCAGATCACCTGCGGCGCCACCCCATCGGTGAACGTCATGACCGCTCCGGCGAACTGCGGAGTGGCGCCGATGAACGCCACCGACCAGTGGTTCTCGGTGGTGCCGGTCTTGCCGATCATCGGCCGGTTCCAGCCGGACGCCGCGCCCGCCGCCGTGCCGCCGGGCTTGATGTCCGCGCTCATGCCGACGGCCAGCGCGTTCGCCACCTCGGGCGCGACGGCCTGGTCGCACGGCGCTTCCTTCAACGGCACCGGCCGACCGTTGCGGTCGACGACCTTCTCCACCGGCGTCGGCGGGCACCACTTGCCGCCGCTCACGATCGTCGCCGCGACGTTCGACAGCTCCAACACGCTGGTCGGGCCCGCGCCGAGGGTGAACGAGCCGCTGTTGTCCCGCTTGTAGACGTCGCCCTGGGACGGGCCGTTGGAGCCGTCGGCCTTGAGCGGGTTGCCCTCGTTGTTGACGCCCTGCATCGACTCGCGCAGCCCCAGCCGGTAGGCCATGTCGACCACGTTGTTCAGCCCGGCCTTCTCCTCCAGGATGATGAACGCGGTGTTCGGCGACTGGGCCAACGCCTCGGTCAAGGTCATCTTGTCCTTGTAGTCGCCCGCGTTCTTGACCGTGTAGGGCTTGTTGCCGTCCTTGTAGACCTTCGACGTGTAGGTCTTCGGCACGTCGATCTGCTGGTCGATGCGCGCGACGCCGCGCTCCAGCGCCGACGCGGCGGTGAACACCTTGTAGATCGAGCCCGCGCCGAACTTGGTCACCTCGGCGGGGATGGAGTAGGCGCTCTGCCCGGCGTCGGCGTTGTTGCCGAAGTCGCGGTTGGCGGCCAGCGCGCGCACCCGGTGCTTGTCCGTGCCCGGTTCGACCACGGCCATCGCGTTGGCGATGCCCGGCTGGGTCTTGGGCACCTGCGCCATGGCCGCGTCCTTGGCCGCGCGGGTGGCGACCGGGTCCATCGTGGTGGTGATCGTGTACCCGCCGCGCAGCAGCTCGTCGGTCGGGAGGCCGGCCTTCTCCAGGTAGTCGATCAGGTAGCGGCAGAAGAAGCCGTAGACCGGGCCGTCGCCCGCGCCGACGCAGCCGTTGGGCAGCAGCTTCAGGTCGGGCACGACGCCGATGTCGGTCGCCTTGTACTCGGCGGCCTTCTCCTCGGCGACCCGCGCGTCGGGGCCGAACGCGCCGTTGTCCCGCATCCGGTCGATCACGGTGTTGCGGCGCTTGATCGCGGCGTCCACGTCGGAGCCCGGGTTGAGCCTGCTCGGCTCGTTGACCAGACCGGCGAGCATCGCGGCCTGCGGCACGGTCAGCTTGTCCGGGGTGGTGTCGAAGTAGGTGCGGGCCGCCGCGCCGACGCCGTACGCGCCGTTGCCGAAGGGGACGACGTTGAGGTAGGCGGTGAGGATCTCGTCCTTGCTCATCTTCTGCTCGAGCTGGGTCGCGATCCGGGCCTCGCTGATCTTGCGGCCCAGCGTCACCTCGGTCGCCTTCTCGTACGCCTCCTCGGAGCCCTTGCCGACCACGAAGGCGAGGTAGTTCTTCACGTACTGCTGGGTGAGCGTCGAGGCGCCCTGGGTGGTCTCGCCCTCGACGCCGGCCTTGGCGGCGGCACGGGCGATGCCCTGCCAGTCGACGCCCTTGTGCTCGAAGAACCGCTTGTCCTCGATCGCGATGATCGCGGCCTTCATGGTGTCCGCGATGCCCTCGGACGGCACGGGCACGCGGTACTGGTCGTAGAGGTAGGCGATCGGCTGGCCGTGCATGTCCAGCACGGTGGTCACGAGGGGCAGCTCGGCCTTGGTCAACTCACCGGAGGTCTGGTCCACCGTGTCCGCGGCCCGGTTGGACGCCAGGCCGAGGCCGCCGACCACCGGGAACAGCACCGCCGCGACGAGCACGCCCGCCATCAGGCACAACCCCACCAACTTGACCAGACCTGTCGCGCGCGCGGCGAACACTGAACCAGCAACCCCTTCCACAACCCGCGGGAACCCCCACTGACTAAGTCGCACGAAGAGCACCGCGGGTTGCTCCGCGAGGAGCAGAAGTTTCGGCGCGATCTTCGACGACGCTCGTCGAAGTTACTCCTGCCCACCGGAGACCGTGGTCAAACCCCGCTGGGCCGGACGGAGGACGCCGCCAGGCACGGGAGGGTGATCAGCCTCACGCCAGGCGGGCGGCCCGCACGCCCCCTCGGCACGGGGTCCGATCGGTACGGCGACACGATCAAATGATCGAACACGTGTTCGTCGCCGGCAAGATCACGATCGGGTGGTCTCGGCGAGCGCTCCGGCGTGTCGGCGACGGCCAAGGGCGGCGATCAACCCAGGCACGACCAAACCCGGCGGTGATCAGCCTGGGCGGCGATCAGTCCCAGCGGCGATCAGCTCGACGCGCGCAGCCGGATCGTCGCGCTGGCCCGCCGGACCTCGACCCCCGTGTGGTTCGGCACCACGTCCTCCAGGAACCCGTACCCCTTCAGCTCCTCGTCCGGCCGCCGCGACACCGTCCGCCACCACGTGGCGATGTCCACCCACCCCGGCGCCGACAGCGAGCCCCCGAAGTGCTGCACCGACAGCGCGGCGCACAGGTTCGCGAACCGCACCCGGTCCGCCAGCGGCCAGCCGGACAGCGTCCCGAGCACGAACCCGGCGCCGAACACGTCGCCCGCGCCGGTCGAGTCCAGCGGCGCGACGTTCAGCCCCGGCACGTCCACCACCTCGCCCGTGGACGAGTCGACCGCCACCGCGCCGCCACCGCCCCGCGTCACCACCACCACGGGCACGTGCTCGGCCAACGCCATCGCGGCGCGCTCAGGCGTGTCGCACCGCGTGTACCGCTGGGCCTCGGCGTCGTTGGGCAGGAACACGTCGTACTGCTCCAGCCGCCGCAGCAGCTCGGGCGCCCACAGCTCGGTCCGGTCCCACCCGATGTCGGCGAACAGCAGCGCCCCCTGCGCCTTCGCCTGCGTCACCCACCGCTCGTCCTCGGCGCCCACGTGCACGAAGCACGCCCGCGTCGGGGGCGGTGGGTTGAGGATCTCGTCGGCCGACACGGGCGGCCGGTGGCCGTGCGTCACCATCGACCGGTCGCGGTCCATCGCCATGGAGACGGTCACCGGCGAGTGCCAGCCGTAGTACCGGCGGCAGTAGGTGAGGTCGACGCCCTCCTGCTCGGCCAGGACCTCCCAGCAGAAGTCGCCGTAGACGTCCTCGCCGAACGCGGCGGACAGCGCGGTCCGCAGTTGCAGCCTGCTCAGCGCCACGGCGAGGTTGGCGATCCCACCGGGGCACGAGCCGAGCCCCTCGGCCCAGACCTCCGTGCCCGGCGCGGGCGGCCGGGGCAGTCCGGTGAAGATGATGTCCAGGAACACGGTCCCGGACAGCAGCACGTCGAACGCCGGCGCGGACCCCGGTCCGGGTGCGGGCGACGGTGCCGGAGCCGGGTCCGACGGAGCCTGGTCCGACGGCGGCACGAGCGGAGGCACGAGCGGAGGCGTGGCGGCCATGTCCCAACGATGCCAGTCCGCGTCAGCCGTTGACAGCCGCGAACATCTCTCGCATTCGGGCCAGCGCACGGTGCTGCGCGACCCGAACGGCGCCCGCGGTCGAGCCGACGGCCGCCGCCGTCTCCTCCGCCGACAGCCCCACCGCGACCCTGAGCACCAGGATCTCGCGCTGCCGGTCCGGCAGCTTCTGCAGCAGCTGCGTGATGTGCCCGATCAGCTCCCCGGTCATGGCCCGCTGCTCCGGACCGTCCTCCAGGGTCGGCGTGTCGGGCAGCTCGGGCACGACCTCGGCCCGGCTGCGCACCGCGCGTCTTCGCGCGTCGGCCACCTTGTGCGCGGCGATCCCGTACACGAAGGCCAGGAACGAGCCCGGCTCGTAGTGGTACTTGCCGAGCGCCGACACCACGGCCAGGCACACCTCCTGGGCGATGTCCTCGGCCGAGACGAGCGTGCGCTCCCTCGACCCCACCCTGGCCCGGCAGTAGCGCAGCACCAGCGGCTGGATGCGCGCCAGGAGCTGGCCGATCGCGCGCGGGTCCCCGACCAGCGCCTCGTCGACCAGTTCGGACAGCTCGGCCTCGGCCAGCCACTGGGCGGTCACCGGTCGCCTGCCTTCGCCGACGACCAGCCTGACCTCCGGACGACCGGGCACGTCTGCGGCGTAGCGGACCGCGCCGACCCCCACCTCGACGTCGGTTCGCACGGATGCGTGCTGCACCATCCGGCGACCTCCTCACCCTTTGACGAACCTCCGGCCATCCCGGCTCACTGATGAGGAGCACGCAGCGGGGCTCCTGATACCGGACACGCCAAAGCTGACCACGATCCGACGCAGCGTGGTCGTGACAGCACCCGGCTGTGACGGCGAAACGAGCCGTTCGGCGCAGTGGGAACGCCCTCTACTTGGCCGCGGCGAACTGGTGGACACCCAGATGGCCCACCCGGAACCCCGCTTCGGAGTAAGCCAGGTAGAACTCCCACATGCGCCGGAACGTGTCGTCGAAGCCGAGCGAGGCGACCTCGTCCCACCGGGACAGGAACCGCTCCCGCCAGCGGCGCAGGGTCTCGGCGTAGTCGCGGCCGAACTCGCGGCTCGCCACGACCCGCATCGCGGTGTGCTCGCGGACGTTGTCCTCGATCGCCCGGACGGACGGGATCAGGCCGCCGGGGAAGATGTACTTGTGCATCCAGGTGTAGCTGGACGCGCTCGCGAGCATCCGGTCGTGCGGCATGGTGATGGCCTGGAGCCCGAACCGGCCGCCGGGCACCAGCGCCCGGTCGACCGCGGAGAAGTACGCGGGCCAGTACTCGGCGCCCACGGCCTCGATCATCTCGACCGACACCACGGCGTCGTACCGGCCGCGTTCCTCCCGGTAGTCGCGCAGGTGCACGGTGACGCGGTCGCCGACGCCGGCCTCCTCCGCCCGCCGCACGGCCAGCGCCCGTTGCTCGGCGGACAACGTCAGCGAGGTGACGGTGGCCCCGCGCCGCGCCGCCCGGATCGCCAGCGCGCCCCAGCCCGTGCCGATCTCCAGCACCCGGCTGCCCCGGCGCACGCCCGCGTAGTCCAGCACGCCGTCGATCTTGCGCAGCTGCGCGTCGGACAGCGTGCCGTCGGAGCCGTCGAACCAGGCCGACGAGTAGGTCATGGTGTCGTCGAGGAACACCCGGAACAGGTCGTTGGACAGGTCGTAGTGCCGGTGGATGTTCCGCCGCGAGTTGGCCGCGTCGTTGCGGTCGGACACGGGGTGGCGGCGCTCGACCCAGCGGCGCAGCGGCTGCAACCGCGGCGGGATCAGCGTGGTCAGCTTCGCCGCGAACGCGGAGAGCAGGTCGGCGAGCGCGGTCGACGTCCAGTCGCCGACCATGTACGCCTCGCCGAACCCGATCTTGACGTCGACGCCGAGCCGGCTGAAGAACGCGTCCGGCCGGTGCACGCGCATGTCCGGCGCGCCCGGACCGCCCGCGCCGAGCACGTGCCCGCCGGGCAGGACCACGCGCACCGGCAACGTGCGCACCGCCCGCCGGAACAGGGACTCGGCGACCCGAGCGCGCACGACCGACCGGGGCGGGCTCCACAGGCCGGGCCAGATCCCCTGGCCGGGGCGGGGCAGGTCGAGGGCACGCCGGGTGGTTCTGGGCATCATCGGGCACTCCTGGGACTGCCGGCGCGCGTGTGGCCCACAACGCCGTGGATCGTCAGCGGCCGTCGACGGGTGGTGACGCCCGCCCACGCGTGGCCGGCGCCCTTTCATGGTGGCACCGCGGGCGGCTCCGGCAAGCCGGTGCCGGAGCGTCGGCCCGCCGCGACTTCGGCGTGCCGACGCGCGCGAGAATGCGCACCGGAACACGTGCACCGGCCGAGGGATGGGACTGAGGATCACCGTGATCGAACAGCTGAGCGTGCGGACCGACGAAGGCGACTTCGACGCGATCGCGGCAGGCCCCGAGGACGGCAGGCCGGTGTTGCTGCTGCACGGCTTCCCGGAGGCCGCCGTCGAGTGGGAGCACCAGGTGGCGGTGCTGGGCCGGGAGGGCTTCCGGGCGGTGGCGTTCGACCAGCGCGGCTACTCCCCCGGCGTGCGGCCCGAGCGCGCGACCGAGTACGGCGTCGACGCGCTGGTCGGCGACGTGCTGGCGGTGGCGGACTCGTTCGGCTGGTCGGTGTTCGACCTGGTCGGCCACGACTGGGGCGGCGCGGTGGCCTGGTGGACCGCGTCCGACCACCCCGAACGGCTCCGGAAGCTCGCGGTGGTGTCCACGCCGCACCCCGGCGCGTTCGCCGAGGCCGTGCGCACCGACGAGGACCAGCACCTGCGGTCCGGCTACATGACCGAGTGGCGCAACAGCAACACCGAGAAGCGGATGCTGGACGACGACGGCGCGGCGTTGCGGCAGATGTTCGAGTGGCGGGTGCCGCCGAGCCGGGTGGACGAGTACGTGCGGCGGCTGTCCGAGCCGGGCGCGCTGACGGCCGCGCTGAACTGGTACCGCGCCGGGCGTCCGGGCGGCAAGGCCGGGAAGGTGTCCGTGCCCACGATGTACGTGTGGAGCACGGAGGACGTGGCGTTCGGGTCGACGGCGGCGTTGAGCACGGGCGACTGGGTGACCGGCCCGTACCGGTTCGAGATGCTGGAGGACGTGTCGCACTGGGTGCCGGAGGAGGCGCCGGAGGCGTTGACGGCACTCCTTTTGGAGCACTTCTCGTCCTGATTGAACCGCTGCCGCGGTGCCGCACGTGTTCTCGCGTATGACGGAGTTGACCTACTCGGAGCGCAGGGTCGCGACCCTCGCCGCGTCTGGCCACAGCAACCGGGCGATCGCGATGCGGTTGCACATCACGGTGAGCACCGTGGAACAGCACCTGACCAGGGTCTACCGCAAGCTGGCGGTGGCCAGCCGGGCCGAGTTGAGGGGGCACCAAGCCCTAGTGTGACCGCATGAGGGTCGCGGGGTTGCTGCTCGCCGCGGGCGCCGGGCGGCGGTTCGGCGGGCCGAAGGCGCTCGTGTCGCACGACGGCGTGCTGTGGGTCGACCGGGCCGCGGCGGTGCTGCGGGACGCCGGGTGCGCGCCGGTCGTCGTGGTGCTCGGCGCCTCGGCGGCGTCGGTGCGCGCGCGGGCGGCGCTGGACGGCTGCGTCGTGGTGGACAACCCCGAGTGGGCCACCGGCATGGGCTCGTCGCTGCGCGCCGGTCTGGCCGCGCTGACCGGCGCGGGCGTCGGCACTGGGGTCGTCTCGGGGGTCGATGCCGACGCCGGCCGTGTCGTCGGTCCTGACGTCGGCGCTGCCGACGGTCCGGGCGTCGGCGCGGACATCGGCGCTGTCGTCGTGCTGCCGGTCGACACCCCGGGCGTCACGGCGGCGGCGGTCGAGCGGCTGCGGGCGCTGGCATCACCAACGGCGCTGGCGCGTGCCTCGTACGACGGCGCGCCCGGCCACCCCGTGCTGATCGGCTCGGAGCACTGGGCGGGTGTGGCGGCCTCGGCGGTGGGCGACGCCGGCGCACGGGACTACCTGCGTACGCACAGCGCGCTCGACGTGCCGTGCGGCGACGTGGCCGACGGCGACGACGTGGATCACCCGCGAGACCTCCCCCGGTGAGGCGCGCGTTGTGCCAAGGTCGGCGGCATGGGGCTTCTCCTGGGTGGGGCGCTCGTGGTGGCGGTGGGCGTGCTGGCGGTCGGGTGCGGGGCGCGCACGCCGGCTGAGCAGGCGGCGCCGAGGCCGACCGCCGCCTGCGCGACCACGTACACCGTGGCGGACGTGGGCGAGCCGGTCGGGCCGACGTCGTTGCGCGTCGAGGTCCGCGAACTGCCGCTCGACCCGGCCGAGGAGGACCGGCGGAGGAAGCTGCGCCTGCCGCTGTCGGCCCGCGACCACGCGGCCGCGCTGGAAGCGGCCGGGCGGGTGCGGCCGGCGTTGGAGCGGCTGTGCGGCCTGGGCGAGTTCGGGCTGACCGCGGCGCGCGAGGCGGTCACCGGCGCGGGCTACCCGGCCAACGACGTGTACGTGCAGCCGTTCCCGCCGTCGGCCGACGGCGCCACACCGCCCGGCGTCGCCTACACCCTGCACCTGGGCGACCGGGCGTGCGTGACGGGGCACGTCCGGCCGGGCCAAGTGGTGATCGACGTCGACGGCGCCACCCGCGACGGGTCGTGCGCCAAGGTGTCGTACTGACCCCTCAGGCCGACGTCGGGCGTTGCTCCTCGGCGTCCGGCTGCACGACGGGCAGCGGGCCGGAGATGATCCGCGGCAGCGGCACGTCGAGCCGCGGCTCGGTGTCCGCGGTCCAGCGGTCCGGCCCGTCCACGTGGCCCGCCAGCAGGGCCCGTGCCTCCGCGGTCGCCTCCTGCACGATCTCGCGGGCCCGCTGCTCGGCCTCGGCGAGCCGCCGCTGCGTCTCCTGCTCGGTCTCGTCGAGCAGCACGGCCTGCTGCCGCGCCACCTCCTCGGCCCGCTTGAGCATCTGCTCGCTGCGCTCCCGCGCGTCGGTCTCGAACGCGTCCGCCTTCTGCCTGGCCACGTGCATCAGGTAGCGGATGCAGCCGGACACGGCGTTGTCCTTCGCGTAACCGGCGTGCAGCACCCGGTACTCGCCCAGCTCGCTGCGCGCGTCCTCCAGCTCCCGCATCAGGTCGTCGGCGGTGGCCACGGCGCCGTCCCGGTCCAGCCGGAGCACCTCCAGCTCCTCGCGCAGGCGGGCCACCTCCTGCCGCGAGCGGGCCAGCTCCCCGTCCACCTCACGCCGGTCGTAGCCGCGCCACCGCACGGGGAAGGACCTGCCCTGGGACTTGTCGATGTGCATGGCTGCCGCCGTTCCGGACGACTCAGCCCCGGGCCAGCGCCACGAGGTCGTCCATGGTGCCGTTGAACAGGTTCTGGTCGATCGGGGTCGACGTGTGCTGCCAGATCGCGTGCACCGACCAGCGGTGCGGCAGCGGGCCGACGCTGTCGGCGTACCGGGCCACCCACACCGGGTTCGTCGCGGTGAAGTCGCCGAGACGGCCCGTGCACTTGTCCCACCACGTGGTGGACGTGTAGATCATCGGCCAGCGGCCGGTGCGGGCGTGGTAGGTCTCGCTGAACTGGCGGACCCAGGCCACCATCGCCTCGGGCGCGAGGCCGTAGCACTTGTCGTCGCCGTACGGGTTGTACTCGACGTCGAGGGCGCCGGGCAGCGTGCGGCCGTCGGATGCCCAGCCGCCGCCGTGGTCCACGAAGTAGTTCGCCTGCGCCGCGCCGTCGGACTTGTCGGGCAGCGCGAAGTGGTACGCGCCGCGGACCATCCCCACCTGGTACGAGCCGCCGTACTGCTGGCCGAACTTCGGGTTGACGTAACCGGTGCCCTCGGTGGCCTTGACGTAAGCGAAGCGCACGCCCTGGTTCCACCAGTGCGGCCAGTCGACGTCGCCCTGGTGGCTGCTGACGTCGATGCCGGGAACCGTGGGACCGGTGCGCACGAGTTCGGCCGCGTCGACCGGGTGCGCGCCCTCGTGCTTGGCGATCTGGGAGCCCGCGTGGTGGTCGGCGGGGCCGTCGGGCCGCGGATCGGCCGCGGTCGTCGGGACGTGCAGGGCGGCGAGGCAGAGGAGCGCCACCGCGGACGCGGTCGTGCGGTACGGCCACCTGTGGGATCGCGCCGGCATTGGACTTCCTCCCCTTCCTCCGCCTCGGCGGAGCCGTGCTCGGCTCGACGGCCCGCGGCGGCTCGCGCCTTGCTCGCGGCCGTGACTTCTGCTCGAACGGCTACCACCACCGGTGCCCGGACAACCTGAAGAAGTCGTTTCCACCTGAACGAATGACAGAAGCCGTCTTTAGCGGCACGCCACGTGACCACCCGGTCCACGTGGGTAATGATCGATTCCCCCGACCACCGGGGAAATCCGGCATGAAGCGACACTTCCGGGGGCACTCACCCGGTGAGCACCACGTACAGAAGGTGAGAACCATGACCTCGACCCGAGTGGACTGGGAGCCGTTCATCGAATCACTGCACGAGGCGGCCGGCCTGTGGGACCGCGGCCTCGCGTGCCGGGCCAGTCGGCAGCAGGTCGACGAGGACGTCGACGCCGAACCGCCGCGGGTCGTGCCGATCACCGAGGCCGAGGCGGAACGGCTGATGAGGGCGGTGGCGTTCCTCGCGCGCCGGCTGAGCGTGGCCGCCGAGTGCGTCGTCTACGTGACCGCCGAGTCGAGGCTGGAGCCCGCCGAGGGCGACCCGGCGGCGCAGGCGGACGCCTTGTCGCTGACCGCGCTGCACGCCGCCGCGATGCGGCACGCGGCCGACCTCGCCAGCGCCGCGTTCAACCGCTCCGACGCCGCGTAGCACACACGCTGAGTAGAATCGTCCACGAACGGGTGAACTAAGCGGGGTTAAACGTCGGTCGGCAATTGTCCGTACTTGCGGTGAACCCGGTTGGTTCGTGTTTCCGCCGCCCGTCCGAGCGTCATTCCCCAGTCATGCGCACCGCGTCCCTCGCGAAACTCATCGGCCTCTGCATGGTGGCCGGGTTGCTGGTCGCCGGGATGGCGATCCCGGTCGTCGGCGCCGTAGGTCTCGTGTCCAACCGGATGAGCGACCACGTCGCCGCCACCTCGCTCAGCATGCTGGACTCGCCGCCGCCGTTGATGACGACCATCACCGACAAGGACGGCGTCCCGTTCGCCTACCTCTACGACCAGTACCGCGTGCTCACCCCGCCGGACAAGGTCGCGCAGGTCATGAAGGACGCGCTGGTGTCCGCCGAGGACCGCCGGTTCTACGAGCACAAGGGCGTCGACTGGCTGGCCACGTTGCGCGCGGCGTTCCGGAACCAGTCCGAGGGCACCGTCTCGCAGGGCGCGTCCACGATCACGCAGCAGTACGTCAAGAACCACCTCGTGCACGTGCTGGAGCGGGAGGACGTCGCCGGGCAGAAGGAGGCGCAGGAGCAGACGATCGCCCGCAAGCTGCGCGAGGCGCGCATCGCGATGCACGTGGAGGCGCAGCTCAGCAAGGACGAGATCCTGTCGCGGTACCTGGACGTGGTGCCGTTCGGCGGCACGATCTACGGCATCGCGGCGGCGTCCCAGGCGTACTTCAACACCACGCCGGACCTGCTGACCGTGCCGCAGGCGGCCATGCTCGCCGGGATGGTGAACAGCCCGACGTTCCTGGACCCGGAGGCCCGGCCGGACAAGGCGATCGAGCGGCGGAACATGGTCATCGACCAGATGACGGACAACGCCAAGCTGTCCCGCGAGCAGGCCGAGGTGCACAAGCGCGCGCCGCTGGGCCTGGCCGAGCCGGTCCGTCCACTGTCGACCGGGTGCGTCGGGTCGGGGCCGGAGTTCGGGTTCTTCTGCTCGTTCGTGGTGAACCACCTGACCAGCAACGGTTATTCGCTGAACGAGCTGAAGGTCGGCGGCTACACCATCCAGACCACTTTGGACCGCGCGCTCACGATCCAGGCCAAGCAGGCGGCCGAGGCGCAGGTGCCGAAGACGACGGAGGGCATCGCGAACACGGCGGCGGTCGTGCGGCCGGGCAAGGAGCGGCACGACGTGGTGGCGCTGGTGGCCAACCGGGACTACGGGCTGGACAAGGCCAAGTTCCAGACGCAGTTCGACCTGCCGAGCGCGGTGGAGAACAAGTTCGGCGCGGGGTCGGTGTACAAGGTGTTCACGGCCGCGGCGGCGTTGGAGAAGGGCCGGCTCGGGATCGAGAGCATCGTCGAGTCGCCCGGTTCGCACACGTCACGGGTGTACCGCGGTGGCGCGCCGGGGTGCCCGGGCACCGGCGAACCGTTCACGTACTGGTACTGCCTGCGCAACCACGACGGCAGCTACCCGCCGCGGATGACGTTGAAGGAGGCGTTGGCGACGTCACCCAACACGGCGTTCGTGATCCTGGAGGAGCGGGTCGGGTTGGACGCCGTGGTCGACATGGCGCACCGGCTCGGGATGAGGGACACGATGGCGACGAACATCGCGGGCGTGCCGCCGGACCCGAAGTCGAAGCAGAAGGAGCTGCGGGTCACACAGTCGGAGTTCTACAAGAAGGCGGGGAACGCGTCGTTCACGCTGGGGCCGGCGCCGACCAGCACGCTGGAGCTGGCGAACGTGGCGGCGACCGTGATGTCGGGTGGCGTGTGGTGCCGGCCGACGCCGATCGTGAAGATCACCGACCGGCACGGGAAGGACGTGGGGTACGCCGAGCCGCCGTGCGAGCAGGTGGTGGAGGAGCCGTTGGCGAACGCCCTGGCGGTCGGGATGAGCGAGGACGACCAGGGACGTGGCACCGCGGCGGCGGCCGCGAAGCAGTTCGGGTGGACTCGGCCGGCGCTGGGCAAGACCGGGACGACGGAGGAGTACAAGTCCGCCGCGTTCCTCGGCGCGACCCCGGACTACGCCGGTGCAGTGCAGGTGTTCAACGACAGCACGTCACCACGGGGCATCTGCGTGAAGACGGGCGCACCCCGCTTGTGCGGGGAGGGCGACATCTACGGCGGCACGTTGCCCGCGCGCACGTGGTTCGACTTCATGATGAAGGCCCACGCCAACCTGCCGGAGAAACCCCTACCCCCGGTGGAACCGCGCTATCTTCGCCCCTGACGGCGGCCTCACGACCTCAAGGCCCAGGCACACCGCCGTCACACCATCGGGTGATCATGGCCCGAAAATGTACGGAAACACTGTTACCGCACATCGGTTGATATGACCGAGCCCCGAACCACCCCGCCCCGCCGCCCACCAGCCCCCGACCACACCACCCACACCACCCACGCCCGCCGCCCGCCGCCGCCCCGGACTCGGCCAGCCCGAACCAGGCCGACCCCGGACGACCGCCGACCCCCGGCCACCTGACCGCAGCCAGCCACCCCCGGCCGGACCCCGCCGGACCTGCCCGAGCCCGCGGGACCTGGCTGACCCGCTGGACCTGCCCGACCCCGCTGGACCTGGCTGACCCCGCCGGACCTCGCCGGACCTGCCGACACTGCGGGACCTGGCCGGACCCGGCAGGCATCGGCGCACCTGGCCCGCACCGGCGCAACGGCCCGAGCCGGCTACTTCGCGCCCACCTGCCGCCCTCCGCCCAACGACCTCGCGCCGAGAACCACGCCCAGGCACAGGACCGGCAGGATGGCCAGCGCCCAGCCCTGCGAACTCGCGTGCGCCACCAGCCCGATCAGCGGCGGCCCCAGGAGGAAGCCCGCCCAGCCGGCCGTCGCGACGCCCGCGATCGCCTGTGCCGCGTGCGCCTCGGACTGTGCCGCCGCCGCGCTGAACGCCACCGGGACGATGCACGCCAGCCCCAAGCCGAACACGCCGAACCCGGCCAGCGCGAGCCAGAACCCGCCGACCACCAACGCCACCGCCAGCCCGACCGCACCGACCGCCGCCAAGCCGCCCACGACCCGCGCCGCGCCGAACCGCACGACCCACCGGTCGCCCATCACGCGCCCGACGAACATCATCGCGGCGAACACGGCGTAACCCCAGCCCGCGCGTTCCGCGGACACGCCGACGGTGTCGCGCAAGTACAACGCCGCCCAGTCGCCGACCGCGCCCTCGCACAACAACCCCGCGAACATGACCCCGCCGAGCAGCAGCACCCGCCGGTCGCGCCACGGCAGCCCGAGCCGGTGCTCGTCCACGGCGTGGTCGTCGCCCAGCATCGCCCGCGTCAACGGCACCGCGATCAGCAGCACCACACCCGTCACCACCACCATCTGCGCGGTCAGGTCCAGCCCGACGGCGATCGCCAGCGCACCCAACCCCACGCCGACGAACCCGCCGAAGCTCCACCACGCGTGGAAGCCGGCCAGGATCGGCCGGCCGTACCCCGCCTCGACCGCGATGCCCTGCGAGTTCATCGCCACGTCCAGCGCACCCTGGAATGCGCCCCACACCGCGAGCCCCGCGAACAACGCCCACGGCTCCCAAGCCAATCCGAGCAACGGCGACGCCACCCCGTACCCGAGGAACATCGCCAGCACGACCCGCCTGCTGCCCCACCGCGCCACCCACCGCCCGACGAGCAGCATCGCGACCACCGAACCCACCGGCGCGCCGAGCAGCGTCAACCCCAACGTGCCGTCGTTCAGCTCCAACCGGTCCTTCACCGCCGGTATGTGCGGCGTCCACGCGGCGAACACGGCGGCGTGCACGGCGAACACGACCGCCGTCGCCACCCGCGCACGACGCGGCACCCCGTGCCCGACGACGGCGTCAGACAAGCCTCACCTCCACCCCCGCCTCACGGATCCGGCTCACCTCCTCCTCCGGCGCGTCCGAATCCGTGACCAGCACGTCGATCTCCTCCACCGGGCACACCCGGCCGAACGCGGTGCGCCCGAACTTCGAGCTGTCGATCGCCGCCACCACCCGCGCCGACGCCTCGACGGCCGCCTTCTTCACCGCGCCCTCGGCCAGGTCGTGCGCCGACACACCGTTGCGCGCGCTCAACCCGCAGCTGCCGAGCACCATCGTGTCGAACCGCATCACCTGGAACGCGTGCTCGGTCAGCGGCCCGACGAACGCCAGCTCACCGGGCCGGATGTCGCCACCCGGCAACACCATCCGCACCTGCTCCGCGCCGCGCAACTCGTCCGCCGCGTGCAACGACAGCGGCAGCACGGTCAGCCGCCGGTCGACCAGCCGCCGCGCCACCTCCACCGTGGTGCTGCCACCGTCGAGCACCACGGTCTCGCCGTCGTCCAGCAGAGCGGCGACCGCGGCCCCGATCCGCCGCTTCGCCTCCAACCGCTGCCGCGCCCGTGCCGCATAAGGCGTCTCCTCCCCCGTCAACATGCTCACCGCCGCACCGCGCACGCGCCGCAGCAGCCCTTCCCGCTCCAGCACGTCGAGGTCGCGCCGCACCGTCATCTCCGACGTGCCCACCAGGTCCGCCAGGACCCCGACGGACACCCGCTCGCCGCCCCGCAAGCGGTGGAGGATCTTCTCGTGACGCCACGACACATCCATGGCGTTCATTTGAACACCACATATGTTCAGTGGTCAACACCCTGGCGGGTGATGGGACGATCCGGTAGGACTGGGCACCAGCACCGCATTTGGTATAGACCACTGGAGGACCGCATGACGACCGAGCCCGTGACCGACACCGACTACGGCGACGTCGTGCGCACCCACCTCACCAGGGTGGAGCAGCAGAACGCGGCCGCTCTGGACGACGTGGCCGAGCTGGTGCTGGCGAGCGTCCGCGCGGACGGCATGGTGCTCACGGCGGGCGCGGGCCACTCCCTCGCCGCGGTCGCCGAGACGTTCTACCGCGCCGGCGGCCTGGCCTGCGTCCGCCCGATCTACCACCCCGAACTGCTGCCCATGCACGGCGCGGTGAGCAGCACGTCCGCCGAACGCCGCTCCGGCCTGGCCGCCGAGGTGCTGCGCGAAGCGGGCCTGGCCGCGCACGACGTGCTGTTCGTCTTCTCCACCTCCGGGGTGAACCCGTACCCGGTGGAGCTGGCGGTGCTCGCGGCCGACGCCGGCTGCCCCGTGGTCGCGGTGACGTCGGTCGCCGCGAGCGCGCTCGCACCGCGCCGCGCGGGCACCACGCTCGCCGAGAACGCCACCGTGGTGCTGGACAACCTGGTGCCGCCCGGCGACGCGACCTACCCGCTCGCCGACCCCGTCACCGCCGCCGTGTCCACGATCGCGACCGCGTTCCTGTGGAACCTGTTGATGGTGCGCCTGTTCGACAAGGCCGCCGAGGCGGACGTGCCGCTGCCGCTGTGGCGCAGCGCGAACGTCGAGGGCGGCGACGCGGCCAACGCCGACCTGCTGCGCAAGTACCAGACGCGGGTGCCGCAGCTGGGCTGAGTCGACGTTCACGAATTCTCCACACGTCCGGGTTAATCTCCGGTCGCTAAAGGGGGAACTCGTGAACAAGAGGACAAAGCGCTGGGTGTTGGCCGGTGGGGGCGCCGCGGCGGTCACGGTGATCGTCGCGGGCGTGCTGGTGCTGTGGCCGGGCGACGATCCGGTGGCCGAGAAAAAACCCGATCGGGTGGCTCCGGGAGTCGTCGCCCAGCGGTTCTTCACCGCGTTGGCGTCCGGTCAGGCGGGACAGGCGGCGGCGCTCACCGACGCGGCGGACGCGGCGGGGGCGGTGATCGCCCGGACCCAGCAGGGGATGCCGGGCGCGACGTTCCACGCGCAGCTCGGCCGGCTGCCGCAGGTCACCGACGACGCCACGACGACCGAGGTCGACGCCGACGTCACGTGGACGTTGCCGGGCGGCGTGCCGCTCAAGCACGCGGCCAAGCTCGGACTGCGGCTGGCGGACGACCAGTGGCGCGTGCGCTGGTCGCCGGCCGTGCTGCACCCGCAGCTCGCCGAGGGCCAGAGCCTGGCCTACACCACGACGTCCGCCGACGGCGCGCTGGTCGACCGCACGGGTCAACCGGTGCCGCCGGGCTTCGCGCCGGTGGTGCTGGACTCGGTGCGCCAGGCCGTGGGCGCCTTGAACGGCACGCCCGGTTGGCAGGTCTCCGTCGTGGACCAGGCCGGGGTCGCGGTCGCCGTGCTGCAGGAGCAGAAGGCGCAGGCCGCCAAGTCGGTCACGGTCACGCTGGACCCGAAGACGCAGGCCGCCGCGCAGGTCGCGGTCGACCAGGTGGGCGGTCAGGCGGCCATGCTGGTGGCGCTCCAGCCGTCGACCGGCGAGATCCTGGCGGTGGCGCAGAACGCGGCCACCGGCAACGACCCGCTCGCGCTCTACGGCCACTACGAGCCGGGGTCGACGTTCAAGGTCGTCACGGCGACGGCGGCGTTGACAGGTGGTCTGGCGACGGCCGACACACCGGTGGCGTGCCCCGGGAAGGCGACCATCGGCACCCGGCAGATCACCAACGACGACTCGTTCGAGCTGGGCACGGTGCCGTTGCACCGGGCGTTCGCGGCCTCGTGCAACACCAGCTTCAGCCAGTTGGCGGCGGACATGCCCGCGACGGCGCTGCCGCAGGCCGCCGCGTACTTCGGGCTGACGTCGGACTTCACGGTCGCGGGCATCACCACGAACACCGGCAAGATCCCGCCCGCCGAGTCCGTGCCGGCCAGGGTGGAGGCGGGCATCGGCCAGGGCGAGATGCAGGCGACGCCGTTCGGCATGGCGCTGGTCGCGGCGACGGTCGCCAACGGGCGCACGCCGGTGCCGCAGCTGATCCGGGAGATCCCGACCGAGGGCCAGGCGCCGGCGGCGTTGCCCGGTGGGGTCGCGAACGCGTTGCGCTCGATGATGGGCGAGGTCGTCACCGGCGGCACGGCGCGGGAACTGGCCGGTTACGGCGGCGTGCGCGGCAAGACCGGCACCGCCCAGTTCGGTGACGGCACGCAGTCGCACGGCTGGTTCATCGGCTACCGGGGTGACCTGGCGTTCGCCGTGCTGGTGGTGAACGGCGGCTCGTCCAAGGTCGCGGTCGCCGCCACCGGCACGTTCCTGGGCGGGCTCTGAGAGTGGGCTCCGAGGGCGGGCCTTGAGGGCGCGTCTTTCCAGAATGACGCGCCCTCAAGGGCTCAGACCGCGGTCTCCAGGTCCTCGACGGCGGGCGTTTCGTCGAACTGCGTGCGGTACAGCTCGGCGTAGCGCCCCTCGGCCGCCAGGAGTTCGGCGTGCGTGCCGCGTTCCACCACGCGCCCGGCCTCCACGACCAGGATCTGGTCGGCCGCGCGGATCGTGGACAGCCGGTGCGCGATCACCAACGCGGTCCGGCCGCGCAACGCCTCGGTCAGCGCGACCTGCACCGCGGCCTCCGACTCGGAGTCCAGGTGCGCGGTCGCCTCGTCCAGGATGACCACGCGTGGCCGGGCCAGGAGCAGCCGGGCGATGGTGAGCCGCTGCCGTTCGCCGCCGGACAGCCGGTAGCCGCGCTCGCCGACCACCGTGTCGAGGCCGTCGGGCAGCGATTCGACGAGGTGGTCCAGGCGGGCGCGGCGCAACGCGTCCCACAGCTCGTCCTCGGTCGCCTCCGGTCGCGGGTAGCCGAGGTTCGCGCGGATCGTGTCGTGGAACAGGTGACCGTCCTGGGTGACGACGCCGACGGTCTTCCGGATCGACTCGAACGCCAGTTCCCGCACGTCCACATCGGACAGCCGGATCGCGCCGGAGTCCGCGTCGTAGAGGCGCGGGACGAGCGAGGCGATGGTCGACTTGCCCGCGCCGGACGATCCGACGAGCGCCACGAGCTGGCCCGGCTCGGCCCGGAAACTGATGCCGTGCAGCACTTCCTCGCCACCGCGCGTGTCCAATGTGGCCACTGATTCCAATGAGGCCAGGGAGACCTTGTCGGCCGCCGGGTAGGCGAAGCGGACGTCGTCGAACTCGACGGACACCGGGCCGTCGGGCACGCGGCGCGGGTGGTCCGGTTCGGCGATCATCGGCTTCAGGTCGAGCACTTCGAACACTCGTTCGAACGACACGAGCGCGGTCATCACGTCGACGCGCGCGTTGGCGAGGGCGGTGAGCGGCGAGTAGAGGCGGGTCAGCAGGAGCGCGAGCGAGACGACGGTGCCCGCGGCGAGGTCGCCGGTCAGCGCGAGGTAGCCGCCGAGGCCGTAGACCAGGGCTTGGGCCAGGGCGGAGACCAGGGTGAGGCCGGTCATGAACCAGCGGGTCGCCATCGCCGTGCGGACGCCGATGTCGCGGACGCGCGCGGCCCGTTCGCCGAATTCCTCGGTCTCAGCCTCCGGTCGGCCGAACAGCTTCACCAGCGTCGCGCCCGGTGCGGAGAACCGTTCGGTCATCTGGGTGGTCATGCCCGCGTTCAGCGTGGAGGCCTCGCGCTGGAGGTCCGCCATCCGGTTGCCCATGCGCCGCGCGGGGATCACGAACACCGGCAGCAGCACCAGGGCGAGCGCGGTCACCTGCCACGAAAGGGTGAACATCACGCCGAGCGAGAGCCCCAATTGGATGACGTTGGTGACCACGCCGGAGAGCGTCGACGTGAACGCCCGCTGCGCGCCGATCACGTCGTTGTTCAGCCGGCTGACCAACGCGCCGGTGCGCGTTCGGGTGAAGAACGCGATGGGCATCCGCTGCACGTGCTCGTACACGGCGCGCCTCAGGTCGTGGATCAGACCTTCCCCGATCCGCGCCGACTGCCACCGCTCGACCAACCCGAGCCCCGCGTCCACCACCGCGATCCCGGCGATCACCACGGCCAACCACACGACGACCGACACGTCCCGGCCACCGACGATCGCGTCCACCACGCGTCCCGCCAACACCGGCGTGCTGACCGCGAGCACCGCCGACACGACCGTCAGCAGCAGGAACACGACCAACTTCGCCCGGTGCGGCCCAGCGAACCCCAACACCCGCCGAAACGTCCCCCGCCGCACCGCCGTTGGCACGTCCGACGCCCGCATCGCGCTGCGCATCAATCCCCAGGAACCGTCCACGACAGACGGTAACGCCCCCAGCCCGCTCGACGTTCCCGTTCGGGTGGACGTGACGCCACACGGCGGGAACTCACGCGACCCGAGCGGCCCGAGCGACCCGCGGAGCGCGGAGCGCGGACTGGTGGGCTGCGGACTGGTGGGCTGCGGACTGGTGGGCTGCGGACTGGTGGGCTGCGGACTGGTGGGCTTAGGACGGGTCGGGGCCGGGGTGAGGCCGGGGGTATTGCCGAGTCGACCGGGTCAGGCCGGAGCAAGCTCGGATCCGGGCCGCAGGGCGGGGGCCGGGCGGGACCGGGCGGCGGGCAGTGGGTGGGGCAGCGGGCAGTGGGTCGGGCAGCGGAGCAGGCCGTTGGGGCGGGGTGGTGGGGACGGGGCGGGGTGGTTCGCGGCTCGGTCATATCAACCGATGTACGGGAACAGTGTTTCCGTACATTTTGGGCCCGATCTCACCCGATCGTGTTTGGCCCCGCGTCAGTTCTGGCCGCCGGCCAGGGCGGTCAGTTCGGCGAGTCGGCGCAGCTGGGCCTCGCGCTCGGCCCGCAGCTGCTCCTCCTCCGACGCACCGTCCGCCGCCGACGCCAGCAGCGCCAACGTCTCCCGCACGGCGCCGGGCATCGGCTGCAGCACCTGGCCGACCAGGGCGTCGACCGCGTCGTCCAACCCGTCCACGGGCACGACGGAGTTCGCGAGGCCGATCCGCAACGCCTCCTCGGCGCCGACCCGCCGTCCGGTCAGGCAGATCTCGGCCGCGCGCGAGTACCCGACCAGGCGCACCAGGGGCAACGTGCCGCCCAGGTCGGGCACCAGGCCGAGCGACGTCTCGGCCATGCAGAACTTGACGTCGTCGGCGGCCACGCGGAAGTCGCACGCCAGGGCGAGCTGGAAGCCCGCGCCGATCGCGTGCCCGCGCACCGCGGCGATCGTCACCCGAGCCGGGTCGCGCAGCCAGCGGAAGCCCTGTTGGAATTCCGCGATCAGCGCCGCGCCCGCTTCGGGTCCCCGTCGCGTGATCTCCGGCAGACCCGGTTCGCCCTCCACCGGGGCGCCCGTGAACATGCGCCGGTCGAGCCCTGCGGAGAAGGCGCGACCGGAACCCCGGACGACCACGACGCGGACGTCCGGGCCCAGCTGTTCACCGATCGTCCGCAACGCCACCCAGGTCGACGGCGTCTGTGCGTTGAGCACGTCGGGACGGTCGAGCGTGATCGTCGCGCGCGGTCCCTCGACAACGAGCCGCACGCCTCCGCGTTCCAGCAGGCCGGCGTCGATGGTGGTCGGTGCCGACATGCGTGAACCTCCGGGTTTCGTCAGGTGTCGTCTCTCCTCGACACCTGTAGGTTACCGGAGGGTAGCTTACTTCTTCTTCGTGCGGGTGGCGCCACCGCGACCGCGCAGCTGCACACCGGACTCGCTGAGCACCCGGTGCACGAAGCCGTAGGAGCGTCCGGTGGACTCGGCCAACGCCCGGATGCTCGCGCCCTTTTCGTACTTCTTCTTCAGGTCAGCGGCCAGCTTGTCCCGCGTGGCGCCGGTGATCCGGGCGCCCTTCTTCAGGTCAGCCACCTTGTCCCGCCTTCCGTAGACAGCAGGTCGGGCCTTCGAAAGCCCCTGTCGTCGCAATGATCGAACACGAAGACCAAGAACGCCAGGTGATCAAGCGAAATGATCTGCGAGCGGTCGTGTGATCACGGAGAGTCGATCAGTGCTCACGTTCGGGTGAGAGGGGGCGAAACCCGTTGGCTCAGGCCAACTGCACGAGCTCCAGGTACTCCTGGGACCAGTGATCCTCGGTCCCGTCGGGCAGCAGGATCACCCGCTCGGGCTCAAGCGCCTCGACCGCTCCGGGGTCGTGCGTGACCAGGACGACCGCTCCCTCGTACCGGCGCAACGCGTCGAGCACCTGCTCGCGGCTGGCCGGGTCGAGGTTGTTCGTCGGCTCGTCCAGCAGCAGCACGTTCGCCGCGCTCGACACCAGGCCGGCCAGCGCCAACCGGGTCTTCTCGCCACCCGACAGCGTGCCGGCGGGCTGGTCGAGCTGCTCACCGCTGAACAGGAACGTGCCCAGCAGCGAGCGCAGCTGCTGCTCGGGCGTGTCCGGCGCGGCGTGGCGGATGTTCTGCCACACCGTGGCCTCGTGGTCGAGCGTCTCGTGCTCCTGGGCGAAGTACCCGAGCTTGAGGCCGTGACCGGCGATCACCTCGCCGCTGTCCGGGCGTTCCATCGACCCGATCAGCCGCAGCAACGTGGTCTTGCCCGCGCCGTTCAGCCCGAGGATCACGACCCGCGAACCGCGGTCGATGGCCAGGTCGACGCCGCTGAAGACCTCCAGCGAGCCGTACGACTTGCTCAGGCCCTCGGCGGTCAACGGCGTCCGGCCGCACGTGGCGGGCTGCGGGAAGCGGATCTTGGCGACCTTGTCGGCCTGGCGGGTGTCCTCCAGGCCGGACAGCAGCTTCTCGGCACGGCGGGCCATGTTCTGCGCGGCGACCGCCTTGGTGGCCTTCGCGCGCATCTTGTCGGCCTGCGCCATGAGCGCGCCGGCCTTCTTCTCCGCGTTGGCGCGCTCACGGCGGCGGCGCTTCTCGTCGGCGGCCCGCGCCTCGAGGTACTTCTTCCAGCCCATGTTGTAGATGTCGACCTCGCCGCGCGTCGCGTCGAGGAACCACACCTTGTTGACGACGTCCTCGAGCAGCTCCACGTCGTGGCTGATCACGACCAGGCCGCCCTCGTGGGACTTGAGGAACCCGCGCAGCCACGCGATCGAGTCGGCGTCGAGGTGGTTCGTCGGCTCGTCGATCAGCAGGATCGTGCTGGACTTCGTGCCGACGCCGCCCTCGGAGGCGGCGAACAGGATGCGGGCCAGCTCGACGCGGCGGCGCTGGCCGCCGGACAGCGTGCGCAGCGGCTGGGCGAGCACGCGGTCGGCCAGGCCGAGGTTGGCGCAGATCCGGGCGGCTTCGCTCTCGGCCGCGTACCCGCCGAGGGCGGCGAACCGCTCTTCGAGGCGGCCGTACTTGCGCACGGCGGCCTGCAGCTCGGCGTCGTCGACCAGCTCGGCCATCGTGGACTGCATCTTCTCCATGTCGCGGAGCAGCTGGTCCAGGCCGCGCGCGGACAGCACGCGGTCCTTGGCGATGACCGACAGGTCGCCTTCGCGCGGGTCCTGCGGCAGGTAGCCCAGCTCGCCGGTGCGGCGGATGTCCCCCGCGTACGGCTGGCCCTCGCCCGCGAGGACGCGCAGCGACGTGGTCTTGCCGGCGCCGTTGCGGCCGACGAGGCCGATGCGGTCGCCCGCCTGGACCCGCAGGGTGGCGTCGGACAGCAGGATGCGCGAGCCCGCGCGCAACTCGAGATCGGTTGCGGTGATCAAAGTCTTCTCCGGTGTGTGGTCATGCGAGGTCAACGGCGCGGCTGGCGCGGGACTACTCGATGAGGATGACCACGAGCCCAGTCTACGGGGTCGGCGCCACTGGATTAGCCGTGTGTGTCCACCGGCATACATTGCGCGGTATGACTTCGGACTTCACGGGCAGGGCGGCCCTGGTCACGGGCGCCAGTCGGGGTATCGGGCACGGCATCGCGCTGGAGCTGCTGTCGCGCGGCGCGTCGGTGGCGATCACGTCGCGCAAGGCGGAGGCGGTCACGGCGGCGGCCGAGTCGCTGGCCATCGCGGCCGACGTTTCACCCGATCGAGTGCTGGCGGTGCCGGGGAACGCGGGCAGCGCCGACGACCGCGCGCAGGCCGTCGAGTCGACCTTGGAGCGCTTCGGCCGGCTGGACGTGCTCGTGAACAACACGGGCATCAACCCCGTGTTCGGCGCTCTGGTGGACGCGGACCTCGACGCGGTGCGGAAGATCTTCGACGTCAACGTGGTCGCCGCGCTCGGGTTCGTGCAGCTGGCGTGGAAGGCGTGGATGGCGGAGCACGGCGGCGCGGTGGTGAACATCGCGTCGGTGGGCGGCATCCGGTCGACCGGCGTGATCGGGGCGTACGGGGCGAGCAAGGCGGCGCTGATCCGGTTGACGGAGGAGCTGGCGTGGCAACTCGGGCCGAAGGTGCGGGTGAACGCGGTCGCGCCGGCGGTGGTGAAGACCCGGTTCGCCGAGGCCCTCTACACGGGGCGCGAGGAGGAGGCGGCGTCCGGCTACCCGATGAAGCGGCTCGGGACGCCGGAGGACGTCGCGCGGCTGGTCGCGTTCCTGGCTTCGGACGCCGCCGAGTGGATCACCGGCGAGACCGTGCGCGTGGACGGCGGGCTGCTCGCCACCGGCACGTTGGGGTAGCCGGGCAGGCGGACGATGGGCGGGGCTCACGACGGACGAGTCCCGCCCGTCGGTGCGTGGGGGCGGCGGGGTTTCAGCGGGAGGTGGCGGTCGGCACGGGTTGGGTGCCGGTCGAGCGGAACGTGGTGTCGACGCCGGCGCCGGGCGCCGTGGTTCTCGTCGTCGTGGCCATCGGCGAGGTCGTCGCGGTCGTGGTGGCCCCGAGGCGGGTCGTGGTCGTCGGGGGTGTCGTGGACGCCGGGCTCTCCGCCGACGACGAGGCGCCCGGGTCCGGCGTGACGGAGGGGCTGGTCGGCACGGGGGTGCTGCTGGGGATCGGCGGGCCCGCCGGGCTGTTGTCGTCCTGGTTCGGTGGCTGGTTCAGGACGAAGGCGACCACCACCGCGACCACGGCGGTGCCGGTGCCGGTCGCGGCGACCGCGTAGGTGCGCCGACGGCGTTTGACGGCGGTGCCCCGGTAGACGATGTCCACGGCCCCGAACGTGCGTGGCTGCGGCTGGATGTTCAGTTGTTCGAACGTCTTCTTCAGCTCGTCCTCAAGCACCGCGCGACACCTCCTGCCACAAGTCGCCGAACTCCGGTCCCAGCCTCTGCCGCAACGCCTTGAGGCCGCGGCTCGTGTTGCTCTTCACCGTGCCCACCGAGCAACCGAGGGCCGCGGCCGTCTCCTCCACCCCCAGGTCGTGCCAGTACCGCAGCACGAGCGTCGCCCGCTGCTTGGCGGGCACGGCGCCCAACGCGTGCCACACCACCAGCCGGTCCTCGCTCAACGACCCGGCCGCCGGCACGTCCGGCATCGAGTCGGTGAGCTTCTCCCGTTTCCACCGCACCCGGCGGCGCTCGGCCAGGAACGTGCGCACCACGATCTGCCGGAGGTAGGCGTCCATCCCGTCGCGCTGCGCCAGCCTCGGACCGGCCAGGTAGAGCTTGAGGAACGCGGACTGCACCAGGTCTTCGGCCTCGTGGTGGTTGCCGCACAACAAGAACGCGGTGAAGCGCATCGAGTCGGCACACCGGTCGAAGTAGTGGGTGAACTCCGCGTCCCAGCTCACGCCGTCAGCGCCTCGTGGTGGCAGTCGTCGAGGTCGGCAGCGGCGTCGGCTGCGGCGGCCTGGTCGTCGTGGTCGTCGCCGGGTGCGACGGGCCCGGCGACGTGGTCACCACCGTCGTGGTCGGCGGCACGGAGATCGTCGGCTCCGGGTGCACGGTGGTCGTCGGCCACGGCCCCGGGCTGGTGCTGATCGGCGGCTGGCTCACCGTGGGCTGCGGCGTGGTCTCGATCGGCACGCTGGTCGACGGCGACGTCGCGATCGGCGACGTGCTGACCGAGGTGGCCGGAGGCTGGGTCGTGGTCGACGCGGGCGCTTCGTCGCCACCGCCGGACGCCAGCGCGGTCCCGGCCACGGCGATGCCGCCGAGCACGACGGCCCCCGCCGCCAGCACGAGTCGTTTGCGCAGCAAGACTGCTCCTCGGGTTCGTGAGGCCACCGCGGTTCGGCGCCCCCTCACCCTTATGAATGCGGTTGGGCGCGCCGGAGGTTGTCACGAGTTTTCGGGAAGCTCCCGGACGACGACCTCCACCGCCCGCGCGCGCACGGCGGCCTCGTCCAGCACCGCCCGCCGAGGCTCCGGCACGTCCAGCACGCGCGGTGACGCCATCGCGAACACCTCGTCCAGCCGACGGTCACCCCGCAGGGCGTCCAACGCCTGCCGGTCACCACCGAGCACGACCGCGTCCAGCTCGCCGACCCGAGGCGCCAGCACCCTCGCCGCGTCGTCCGCCGCCGCCTGGAGGGCGACCCGGGCCTGCCCTTCCCGGCGCCGCGCGAACCGCTGCTGCGACCACCCGCCCGCTTTGTTGCGCCCGTGCACCTGACGACTGTCCGTGGTCGACACGAGCACGACGCCGTCCCGCGCCACCCCGATGCTGTGCCCGCCGAGCCGCACCAGCAGCAGCCCGATCCGGCGCGACGCGAGCGCATACGTCAGCAACGCGTCCAGCACCAGACCTTCAGCCTCACCCTGAGGGGTGAATTCCCCGAACGCGGCCGACACCGAGGCCGTGGCCCCGTCCACCGCCGTGACCAGGCAACGACCGGGCGTCACCGACGTCGAGACGACGCCGCCGTGCCGTGCCGCGAACCGGGCGAACCACCCGTCCAGGCGTTCGGGCGGCACCTCGACCGCCCGTCCGCCGCCGGAGACCGGGCGGACCTTGCTCACGGCAGCACGGCGTTCACGCCGGCGCGACCGCGACCCAGACCGGCAGCGGGTGCCCGCACTCGGCGGGCGAGAGCCGCTGCACGGCGCCGAAGCCCGCGTCGGTCAGCGAGGCGGAGATCTGCTCGGGCGACAGCACGCGGTGCCGGGTCGACACGGTGTTCGCCACCTCCCACGTCTCCGCGCCGCGCACCAGCCGCACGACCTCCAGAGCGTACGACTCGCCGTCGGCCGCCCAGTCCCACAGCTGCACGGTCACCTGCCGCTCCGGGCCGCGCCCGGACACCTTCGGCGGCGGCGCGGTGGGCCGGAGCCTGCCGAGCTTGTCCAGCTCGGGGACGGCGGCGACGAACAGGCCGCCGGGCCGCAGCGCCTGGCGGGCCAGCAGCAGCGCCTGGTCGAGCGCGTCCTCGTGGGCCAGCCGGGGCAGCAGGTCGTCGCCCGCGCGGACCACGTCGACGGGCGGCCCACCGTGGTGGCGCACGACGTCGAGCAGGTCGAGCACCACGTGGTGGCCGGCGCCGAGCACGGCGGCGGCGACCTCCGTCAGCGGGTCCTCCGGCAGGGGCACGAGGTCCTGGGCGGCGGTCACCGGGCACACAGTAGGCCCAACGGATCAACGACCGCCAACGGCGTGTGGCCGGTGGGGCGTGGGGAGGAGCGGCTCCGCGCATCGGTCGCGCATCGGTACCGAAGGGGTCGCCGCCCGGACCCCGAAGCCGCCGTTGCACAATGTTACCGACGGGTTTACAAAGGGGAGAGCACGGATGTTCACCACTTGACAGAACGATGCCCATCCCAGTGAACTCGTAACCCGTATGGCCCAATCATTGACTCCACCTGGAAGGCACCAACGCCCTGCGTTGGCGGGTAGGGTCACTGGGGCGTGATCTCATGACAGCGGGGAGTCACAATGACCAACGCTGCCGGTCGACCCAACCTGTCCGTCGACGAACTCGACTCGACGGGCCACGGCAGTCTTGCGCAGCTTCTCACCACGGGACCGTTCCCCGAGGCGCTGAGAGCCGCGATCAAAGCGAGCAGGCTGAGTCTCGACCGCATCCAGCACCGGCTCGCGCTGCGCGGGGTCACGATCAGTGTCGCGACGCTGAGTTACTGGCAGTCCGGTCGACGCCGACCCGAGCGACCCGAGTCGCTGGAGGCGCTGCGCCACCTGGAGACCGTGCTCGGCGTGCCGCAGGCCGGCTTGTCGGCGCTGCTCGGCCCGCCGCGACCGCGTGGCAGGCGGTCCCGACCGACGACGATGATGCCGATCGACGCGCTGTGGGCGCGTCGTGAGCGGGTGGCGGACCTGCTCACGAAGGTCGACACGTCGTCGGACGTGAAGCTGGGCCGGATCAGCCAGCACGACCGGATCGAGATCGCCGCGGACGGCGGTCAGCGCTCGGTGTGGGTGCGCCAGATCCTGCGCGCCGAGCAGGACGGCCCGGACCGGTGGGCGCTGGTGTTCGAGACCGAGCAGGCCAACGTGCTGCCGCAGGTGGTGAACCTGCGCAACTGCCACCTCGGCCGGGTGGTCGAGGACACCGAGGCCAACATCATGGCCGCCGAGATGATGTTCGACCGACCCCTGACCAGGGGCGAGACCATCATCATGGAGTACGAGCTGCTGTTCGCCGAGGGCCACTACCCGGCGGGCAACAACACGTTCGCCCGCAAGTTCCGGCTGCCGGTGCGCGAGTACGTGATCGAGGTGCGGTTCGACCAGTCGAACCTGCCCGCCCGCTGCCAGCAGTTCAGCGTGCCCGCCGGCGACGACACCCCGTCCCGGCGGCGCAACCTGGCCTTGGACGCGGCGGGTGGCGTGCACGCCGTGGCGCTGGGCTTCGGGCCCGGCGTGTTCGGCATCCGCTGGGAGTGGCCGAAGTAACACGTGAACAAAAGGGCCCCGGGAGCACGCTCCCGGGGCCCTTTTGACGCACGGACGAACCCTAGACGTAACCGTTGATCTTCAGCGAGACCGAGCGGATCGAGCCGCGGTCGGACGAGGCGCCGTCCACGACCTTGAACGTCCACGTGCCGTCCACCGGCTCGGCCAGCAGCGAGCCCAGCGGGGTCGTGGGCCGCCACGTGCCGGTGAACGGCGCCGACGCGCTGGTCACCGACGAGAACGGCTGCGCGGCGGTGTCGTCGAACACGACCTGGCACAGGTTGTTGCCGGTCGCGCCGTTGCGCTGGAACACCGTGGCCGTCGCGCCGGACGGCGAGGTCAGCGTGCCGACCAGGTCACCGACGAACGTGTGGTCGATGCCGACCGTCGTCGCACCCGTCGTCGCGCTGCACGTGTCGCCGTCGATCGAGAACACGACCTTGGAGCCCCGGCCGATGCCGCTGACCGGGATCTCCACCGAGGCGCCGGTGGCGTCGTTGTCCGGGATGGCCACGACCGGCCCGGCGTAGGCGAACGTCTTCGCGTCACGGGACGGCTCGCCGACGTTGAGCGTGAACGCGCTCGTGGTCGGCGAGGTGGAGCCCGCGAACGTCACCCTGGCGTCCAGCCGGATGGCCGAGCCGACGCCCATCGACGCGGGCACGGTCACCTTGAACGTGTTGGTGACCGTCTGGCCCACCTCGACGTTGCCGTAGGACTTCGACCGCGGCGCGATCGTCACACCTGCGGTGGGCGTGGTGAGCACGAGGCTGGTCGACGCGGCCGTGCCGTCACCGGTGTTGACCACCGGCACGGTGACCGTGGCCGTGGTGCCCGGCTTGAGGTACTGGCTGCCGTCGGCGTCGTTGACCACGGACGGCTTCGCCGCCTTCGCCAGCGGCTGCGGCGAGGCGCCGGTGTAGGCGAGCACCAGGTCGGCGCGCACGACGCCCGCCCCGGTCCGGTTGTCCGTGCCCGCCTCGGCGATGTCGAGCGCGGTCGCGGTCATCGCCTCCCGCACCTCGGCCGGCGACAGGCCCGGGTTGCCGGACAGCACCAGACCCGCGATGCCGGCCGCGTTCGGCGCGGACGCCGACGTGCCGAAGAACGGGTTGAAGCCGGCCACGCTGGTCTGCACGCCGTCCGCCGCGGTCAGGTCCGGCTTCTGCCGGAGCTCCTCGCTCGGGGTGCCGTCGGGCGCGAAGAACAGCCGGCGCGGACCGTCCGAGGTGAACCGCTCGGGCTTCTGCGTGCCGTCGAACGCGTTCGGGAACGGGCCGCGCGGGTTGGCCGGGTCGCCCGGCTCCAGGTCGAACGGCAGCGGGTTGTTCGCCGGCGCCGCCGCGACGCTGATCGCGCCCTTGGCCGCGGAGTGGCCCCGGGTCACGCCCGGCGTGGCGAACTTCTTGAGCCCGTCGGAGGAGTCCTTGAAGCGACCGCCCAGCGCGGTCACCGCCAGGTACTTGTCCTCACCGCGGAACTTGACCACGGCCAGCCGCAGGCCCGACGCGGTCGCCGGCGTGTTCAGCCGCTCGTACGGGTCCTGGCTGCCGTCCTGCACGCCCTGGCTGAACGCCACCACGTTGCCCTGGGAGTTCGCCAGGTACAGGTCGTAGTCGTTGAACGAGGAGGTCAGCGGGTCGGACCAGAACAGCGTCACGGGCACGTTGCCCGAGCTGTCCGACAGCGGGTTGAACACCTGCTTGGCGTCCGGCGAGGGGTTGAAGTCGTGCGCGGTGCCGGCGAACTTGCCGACGCCGACGCCCGAGTCGACGAACTGGCCCTCCCAGTGGCCCGAGGTGCCGTCGGCGACGTTGCCCTCGTTGCCGGCGGAGGAGAAGAACAGCGCGCCGTCGGCGGTGACCGCGTCCACGGCCTGCGCGATCACGCCGTCCTGGAACGGCGACTCGTTGAAGTAGAGGATGTCGTCGACGATGACGTCGCAGCCCAGCTGGAAGCGCAGGGCGCGGATGTTGTCGGCGAAGCTGGCGTCGCCGTTGACCGCCGTGGCGAAGCCGAGGCTCGCGTTCGGCGCGATGTCGTGGAGGATCTCCAGCATCGCGGTGCCCTCGTTGCCCGAGCCCTCCTGACCGGGCAGGACCTCGACGCCGGCGGGCAGCTCGCCCGCGGTCTGCGAGAGCGTGAGCGAGTCGACGCCGTCGGACAGCGCGCACAGCTTCACGCCGGTGCCGGTGACGCGGAAGTCGTCACGGGCGGTGTCCGCGGCGTGCGCCCGGTCGCCCTCGCCGGTCCGGATCGCCTGCGGCGCGATCAGGGCCTCGCGGGTGCGTGCCTCGATCTCCCGGGCCTTGTCCTCTTTCGAGGGCGCCGGGTCGGCCTTGCGGTCCTGCTTGTTGAACGTCTTGTACTCGACCGCGGTCTCGACGCGGCGGACGTCGCCGCGCGCGGACAGCTTGGTCAGCGAGCCGAGCGGCAGCTGCGCGCGGACCGTCCTGCCCTCGGTGGACACCGAGCGGATGGCGCCGCCGGCGGCCTTCACGGCGGCCACCAGGTCGTCGGTGACCTTGAACGCGCGGATGTCCACCACGACGGTGTTTCCGCTGTGGACCTTCACGCCGGTCTGGAGGGCGGGGAGCTTGGCCAACGTGGTGGCGTTCGACCGGCGGCGCTGCTCGACGACGAGCGCGCTGTCCACTTTGGACTCGGCTTCGGTGAGGGACCTCTTGATGTCCTGCAGCGCGGCGATCTGCGCGGCGGTCTTGTCCTCGACGCCCTTGGACGCCTTGGTCGGATCGGCGACGGCGGGCGACCCGGCGCCCAAGGTCAACAGCACCGCGGCACCCGCCGCGATCAGGGCGTTTCTTCGCAAACGACGTTTCGGTGAGCGCACAGGCGTCTCCCCCAGCTCGTGCGTGCCCCCGACGCACGCGGCCTGCGGTCGGATGACTCCGACCGAAGGGTCAACGTATTGCGCACGCCTCAGTACCGTCTGCCACCGTTCGGCCTACTTCTCAGACGGTAGATCCATCACATTTCACAGTACAAAAGCATCTGTCCACAGCTGACCGGTTCGTCCGGACAGTGCGTCGAGCAGCGCCGCGGCCTGGTTGTCGGTGAGCGAGGCGATGAAGTCGACCACCGCGCGGCCACGCGCCAGGGCACGGATCGCGTCCGGCCCGGACGGCGTCTCCCCCGTCGCACCCACCAGGACGGACGGGTCCGTGCGCGCGAGCAGCGCGTACTCGTCGCCCGCCAGCTCCACCAGGTCGTGCAGCCGGCGCGGCAGCCGGTTCGCCTCGTGCCGGTCGGTGACCCACTGCTCCAGCGCCTCGACCAACGCCGTCAGCAGCCGCGCCTGGCCGCGCTGGTGCAGCGCGAGGTCGGGGCGGAGCAGCACGAACCGGCGGTGCACGAACTTCAGCACCTGCACCTCGTGCCACTGCGGCACGGCCAGCACCACGTGCCCGGACCTGGTCGTCGGCTCCTCGACCACGCCGACCGAGTCGACCAGGCGGCGCGTCCAGCGGGCGGAGAACCCGGCCACGGCCTGCTCCGCCTCCACCGAGCCGTCGAACGGGACCGCCAGCAGACCGTCGACCAGCTCGGCGCGCACCTTGGCCACGGCGTGCGCGAACGCGTCGTCGTGCACCGCCCACGAGTCCTTGGCGTGCAGCCGCCGGCGCAGCGTCTCCAGCGAACGGCCCGGTCGGCGTTCCTGGGCGGCCAGGTCGGCGGCGGTCAGGCCCGCCAGCTCCACCGCGTGGTCCAGCCACGTGTTCAGCTCGGTCGACACGGCGGCGTGCTGGAGCACGCCCACGCGGTGGAAGTCCTCCAGGTCGTGGATGGCGTAGGCGATGTCGTCGGCCGTGTCCATGACCGACGCCTCGACCGTCTGCTGCCACCGCTCCAACCTGGCCGTGTAGAACGCGCGGGACTGCTCGACGTCGTCCAGCTCGGTGACGTAGGCGGAGAACTTGCTCGACCCGGTGCCCGGCGCGTCGGTCGGCTCGGCGGCGCCACGTGGCGGCGCGGGGAGGTCCCTCGGGTGCGGCTTCGGGTACGACAGGCGCGTCCACGGGTACTTCAGCATCGCCGCGCGCACCGCCACCGTCAGGTCCAGCCCGACCGCCGCCGGACCGCGCACGTCCGTCGTCGTGACGATGCGGAACGACTGGGCGTTGCCCTCGAACCCGTCCGACAGCCCGAACCGGTGCCGGGCCAGGCGGTCGAGCACCTGCTCGCCGAGGTGCCCGAACGGCGGGTGCCCCAGGTCGTGCGCCAGCGAGGCCGCCTCCACCACGTCCGGGTCGCAGCCGCCGAGCTTGTCCAGCAGGTTCGCGACGTCGGGCCGGGTGTTGAGGCGCTCGGCGATGGCCCGGGCGGCTTGGGCCACCTTCAGGCTGTGCGTGAGGCGGTTGTGCACCAGCAGGCCGGAGCCCGTCGAGCTGACGACCTGCGTGACGCCGCCGAGCCGGGCGAAGAACGGCGAGCTGGCGACGCGGTCCCGGTCGACCCGGAACGGGCTCGTGGCCAGGTCGGCTTGGACGGAGTTCCCGCCGGAGCGGCGCTGCGTTCGGGGGTCGGCTGGCTCCTGGTGCATGGTCGAAAAACTAGTCGCACCCGCGCCGCTCGGCGCGTGACCGGTAGCTGCCACGGCCCGCCGCGCGCCGACGCGTTGCGCCACCTTGAGTGCCATGGGTGGTTTCGCACACATGCAGGTGGACGGGGTAGAACCCGCGCTGCACCGCCTCACCGGCACCGGCGAAAACCTCGCCGCCACGTGGCGCGACGGGCAGTCCGGGCTGGTCGCGGGCGAGGCGGGCATCGGCGCGGACCCGTTGGGGCAGGCGTTCCGCGCCGTCTACGACGCCGACGCGGCCAAGGTGCGCCAAGTCGCGGACCTCGTGCCGGAGCTGCTGCTGGCCGACGGCCGGACCGGTCACGACGCCGTGGTCGACTACCTCGCCGCCGACGTGCGCTCCAGGGGCGCGTTCCCGGGTGGTGGCTGAGGTGGCCGTGCCCGAACCGACCTCCGAGCTGTGGCTGCGGGCGAAGGCCATGGGCGCCACCTGGCCGTTGTCGAACGAGGAGACCGCGCACGCGCTGGCCGACAGCTGGCGGCGCACCGGCGCCGAGTACGGCAAGGCCGCCGAGCACAGCCTGAACTCCGTGAACGCCGACTGGCCCGACGCGGCGGGCGCCGTGTTCACCGGCCTGGTCCGCCACCACCTCCAACGAGCCGGCACGACCGCCGCCGACATGGCCGAACTCGCCCGCCGTGCCGAGGTCTTCGCCACCGAGGTCGCCACCGCCAAGGACGCCATCGTCAAGCTCGTCGACGCCAACGCCGAGCGGTACGCGGGCATCACCGGCATCGGGGAAGACCTCCAGCGCAACGCGTTCGCCCAACAACTCGCCGCCGAGGCCACCAAGCTGGTCCACGACGCGGCCGGGCGGATCACCGGCGGCCCGCCGGTCGGCCGGACGCCCGGCCCGCCACCGGGCGCGACCCCGCAGGAGGTCCACACCTGGTGGCTGTCACTCGGCCAAGGCGAGCGCGAAGACGTCGTGCGGAACAACCCCGACCTCGTCCGCAACCTCGACGGCATCCCCGCCGAGATCCGCGACCAGGCCAACCGCGCCGTGCTCGACCGGGAGATCGCCGCGCTGCGCACCGAACGGGACCGGCTCGCCGCGCTGCACGACGAACGGCTCCGGGCGGCGGACGAGTTCTCCAACAACCCCGGCCTGTGGGAGCAGGAGCGCGAACGCCTCATCCAGCTCGACCAGCAGATCGCCGTGCTGGAACGCTTCCGGCCGGGCGGCGATCTCACCAGCGCCAACCAGTACTACCTGCTCGGCCTCGACACCGCGGACGACGGCAAGATCATCGTGTCCTACGGCAACCCCGACACGGCGCGCGACATCGCCACCTTCGTGCCCGGCACCTACGCCGAGCTCGGCCAGGCCGGCGGGGACATCGATCGGGCGAGGATGCTGGCCACCGAGGCGGGCGAGGGAACCGCCGTCATCACCTGGGTCGGCTACGACGCACCCGACAGCATCTTCCCCGAGGCCGGGAAGTCGATCTACGCCGACAACGCCGAGCAGTCGCTCGACCGGTTCCAGGACGGGCTGCGTGCGACCGACACCCAGGACCGGGCGCACCTCACCGTCGTGGGTCACAGCTACGGCACGACCGTGATCGGCCAGACCGCTCGCGACCACGGTCTCAACGCCGACGACGTGGTGCTGGTGTCGAGCCCGGGCGCGGGCGTGCACCACGTCAGCGAACTCCGGCTCGACGGGGTCGACCCCGCGCACGTGGGCGAACGCGTGCACGCCACCACGTCTCCGGATGACCCGATCAACATCACCAACCCCGAGATCGCGTTGGGACCGCCGAACGCCGCGCAACCCCACCCACCGACCGTCGACCCGTTCCACGGCCGCGCCCCGGTGAACCCGCAGTTCGGCGCTCGGACCTTCGAGTCACCGTCCGGCTGGCCGGAACCTCACAGCGCGCCGTTCCACCCGGACCACCCCGCGGTGGACGAGATCGCCGCCATCATCGCCGGGGAACGCTGAAATGCCTCAAGGGGGCGCTCGACTGAGCGCCCCCTTGAGGGAAAGAATTGTTCGGCGGCGTCCTACTCTCCCACACCCTCACGAGTGCAGTACCATCGGCGCTGGAAGGCTTAACTACCGGGTTCGGAATGGGA
>NZ_LGED01000210.1 GCF_001280085.1 Saccharothrix sp. NRRL B-16348
CAGCTGGTCGACGGCCGACCACGCCGCCATCCACCAGTGGACCGACCACAACGGCACCAACCAGCAGTTCCGGCTGGCCGACTCCGACGGCGGCTACGTCCGGCTGGTCAACCGCAACAGCAACAAGGTCGTCGAGGTGCAGGGCGCGTCCACCGCCGACGGCGCGGCCGTGGTGCAGTACAGCGACTGGGGCGGCAGCAACCAGCAGTGGCAACTCGTCCGGGTCGACGGGGGCAACGGCACCTGCGCGCTGCCGTCGACGTACCGCTGGACGTCGACCGGCCCGCTGGCGAACCCGAAGGCGGGGTGGGCCTCGCTCAAGGACTTCACCACCGTGAAGTACAACGGCCAGAACCTCGTCTATGCCACGACGCACAACACCCTCGACGGTGAGCAGGGGCGTTGGGGATTGATGAGCTTCAGCCCCTTCACGAACTGGTCCGACATGGCCACCGCCACCCAGAACACGATCCCCTTCGACGGCATCGCGCCGACGCTGTTCTACTTCGCCCCGAAGAACCTCTGGGTGCTCGCCTACAACGGGGCTTGGCCGTACAGCTTCGGCTACCGCACCTCGAGCGACCCCACCAACCCCAACGGCTGGGGCCCGCAGCAGGAACTCTTCACGACCACCCTCCCGGACGTTGTGGAGCCCGACGGCACGCGCCGGAAGGTCGGCCCCCTCGACGTGACCCTCATCGGCGACGACGCGAACATGTACATGTTCTTCGCCGACGATGAGGGCGGCATCTACCGCGCCGACATGCCCATCGGCAACTTCCCGGGCACCTTCGGTTCGTTCACGAAGATCATGAGCGACACGGCGCTCAACCTGTTCGAGGCGGTCGAGGTCTACAAGGTCCAGGGTCAGAACCAGTACCACATGATCGTCGAGGCCCAGAATTACACGGGGTACGGTCGCTACTTCCGCTCGTTCACGGCCACCAGCCTCGGCGGCACGTGGACACCGCAGCCGCAGGCCGACACCGTCACCAGCCCCTTCGCCGGCAGTGTCAACAGCGGCGCGACGGCCTGGACCAGGGACATCAGCCACGGCGATCTGGTTCGCGCCAACCCCGACCAGACCAAGACCATCGACCCCTGCAACCTCCAGTTCCTCTACCAGGGGCGCGACCCCAGCACCGACGGCTCGCCCTACGGCACCCTGCCTTACCGGCCGGGGGTGCTGACACTGCAGCGCTGACCGGTGGCGTGACGCAGGCCCGGCTCCGGTGTTCCTGACGTTCGCGGGCGACGACGTACGCCGAACCGGGTGAGCGTCACAGCGAGCGATCAGGAACGGTGGCGCTTCCGCGGGCGGGCTCGGTGCAAGGCCGAGCCCGCCCGCCACGTCCCGTCCGCCGTTTCGCCGATGTGGTGACCAGGGACCCCAATTCAGCCCCCGGGCCTCCGCCGACGCCTGCCGGGCCGCCCAATCCATGGGCGCGGTCGGCAGCTCGGCCGAGCGATCACCGGCCGGACACGGCCTGACGTCGCCTCGACACGGGGTGCGATACCGCGTCAGCGGACGGGTCCAGCCTGGTCAGTCGTGCCACACCCGGACGACGGCCGCGCGGTTCGAACCCTGGAGGTGCTCGGTGTAGAGCCGGGCGACCAGCTCGCCGCGGCTGGTCACGCCGGTCTTGCCGAAGATCGCCTTCACGTGGTCGCGGACGGTGTGCGGCGAGAGGTGCAGGCGACGGGCCAACTGCGCGGTGGACAGGCCGCGGGCGACGAGTTGGGTGATCTCCAGTTCCCGCTCGGTCAGGCCGTAGGCGGCGGTCAGCAGTGGTGCGATGTCGGCGGCCTTGGCGGGTTCCACGACGACGGCGGCCTGGGTCGGCGTCCCGTCCGCGTCGCGCAGGCAGGAGGAGTGGAACAGGAGCCACCGGCCGGCGCGGTCGCGTGCGCGGACCCGCGTGCCGTCCTCGACCAGGGCACGGGCGGCCGTGCTGTGCACCCAGGCCGGGACGTGGATGCCCAACCGGGTGGGCGCCGACGGGCCGGCCGGCAGGTCCCGCAGGAAGGCGCGGGCCTCGTCGTTGATCGACAGCAGCGCACCGGACGCGTCGAACAGCAGCAGACCGGGACCTCCCGCGTGGTCGGCCACGGGTTGCGGCGCGGGCACGGCGAACGACCGGAGCCGCTTGCCCAGCACCGGGCTCAGGCCGGCGACCGTGGCGACGTCACGCGCGGTGAAGCTATCGCGGTGGCGTTCGCGGAAGAGGCTGACCTGGCCCCACCACTGACCGTCCACGCGCAACACGGCCCGCAGCTCGTCCGCCAGACCCCGCGGCCGCAGGAACCGCCGGAAGGTGGCGCTGTGCTCGGGCTCGTCGCCGGTGCTCTCGCGCAACGCGGCGACCGGCACCGGCGCGCGGGCGAGGTCGCGGAAGAGGTTGACCTCCTCCGACAGCAGCTCGCAGTCCCAGTAGGTTTCACAGCCGTCCTCGCCCAGGTTCTCCGCGCGCATCGGCGCGGTCGGCAGGCCCGTGGCCGGGTCGGTCGCCTGCCAGACCGCCGCGTCGAACGGCACGACCCGGCGCAGCGCGGCGGACGTCCCCTCGAACAGCGCGAGCGCGTTCGACGCCCTGGCCACGGTCGGCGACAGCGTCCCGTTCCCCCTCGTCATGATCGTGATCCTCGTCCTCGTCCGGCCGACGCGACAACCCCGAGAACGAGGGATGGTCCCGGCTGTCCGGGCCGGGCAGCGTGACGGGACATGGAGATCGGAATCATCGGAGCCGGCGCGGCCGGCGTGAGCGTGCTCGACGCGCTGTCCCTGGCCGACGCGGAACCCGGCGGCGTCACCGTGTTCGAGGGTTCGCCGCGGTGGTGGCGCGGACGGGCGTACCAGCCGGACCTGGACGCGGTGCGGGTGAACGCGCCGCCGGTGATCATGTCGATCCGGCACGGCGACCGGTCGCACTACCCGCGTTGGTTGGCGCGGCGTGACGGGGACGCGGACGCGCACCAGGACGAGCTGCTCGGCGTGCCGATCGTGCCGCGGGCGGTCTACGGCGAGTACCTCGAAGCAACCGCGCTGGAGGCGATCACGCGGTTGCGGCAGCGTGGCTGGCGGGTCGACCTGGTCGGCGACCGGGTGACCGGCCACTCCCCGCCGCGCACCCCTGGCGGCGAGCACCCGGTGGACCACGCCGTGCTGTGCGTGGGCGGCGGAACCCCGGTGGACCACTACGGCCTCGCCGGCAGCCGCGGTTTCGTGCTCGACCCCTACCCGCTCGCCCGCACGCTGGCCGACGTGCCCACGGGCGGTCACGTCCTGGTGATCGGTAGCGGTCTGACCGCTGTCGACATCGTCGCCGCGCTCGCGGCCGACGGGCACACGGGGCCGATCACGATGGTGTCGCGCGGCGGCGTGCTGCCGGACGTGCAGCAGACCCCGGTCCAGCTGGATTTCCGACACCTCACCCGCGAGAACCTGCCGTCCACGCTCACCGGCCTGGTGTCCCTGATGAACGCCGAACTGGCGGAGGCGGGCCAGGACATCGCACCGCTGACCGCCGAGATCACCACCCGCGAACGCCCGGTCGACCGGCTGCGCCGCCAACTGGCCGAGGTCGACTCGCCCTACCTGGGACGGCGTATGTTCGCGGCGGCCGTCCACATGCTCGGCCCGGCCGCGTGGCGCCTGCTCTCCCTCGCCGAACGCACCGTGCTGCGCACCGAGCACTTCCGCACGATCACGAGCCTGGCCTCACCCATGGTGCCGGGCAACGCGCGAACCCTCCTGGCGCTGTTCGACTCCGGCCAACTGCGGCTGGTGCCGGGTGTGCCGAAGATCGAGCCCGGCCCGCGCGGCTTCCGGGTCAGCTCGTCGGACGACCTGACCGCGGACGTGGTGCTGAACGCGACCAACCCACCGACCGGCGGGCTGCACACCGTCGGCGCCACCACCACCGACACGTTCTTCGTCACCCCGAGCGTGCCGACCCTGGCCGCCGTCGCCGCCACGACGGTGGCGGAGATCCTCTCCACCCGACCGCCCGCGCGATAGGCCCGGGACCACGCGCGGAACGGCCCGGCGCCGGCGGTCGCTGACGCCGGGCCGGGCGCCTGCCCGGCATCGTGCGCGAGACAGTGATCCGCCTGCGGGTTCGCCACACGTGCCGGTCGTCAGGACGCGACGCAGCTGACCATCGGGGTGTACGGGTGCGGGCCGCCGGACACGGTGAAGCCGATGGTCGCGGTGTCCTGTGGCGCGAGCACGCCGTTCCAGTCGGCGTTGCGCACGTTCGCCGTCCGGCCGAGGTCGTAGGCGGCGCCGCCCCAGAGGTTGGTGACCACCTGCTCGGGCGCGAGCGTCCACTGCACGTCCCAGGTGGTGATCGGCGAGCCGGCCGTGACGACGACCTCGCCGAGCAGCCCTCCCGGCCACGTGCTGACCAGACGGTAGACGGCGGTGCACCGACCGGTCGGTGCCGGTGTGGTGGTGGAGGGCGGGTAGTCCGTCGGGTGGGTGATCGAGGAGGTGTTCGTCGGCGTGGGTTGCGCCGTGGCGCCGGACTGGCCGGCGACGACGAGTAAGCCGGCGAGAGCCGCCAGCAGCGTCAGCACGAGGCCGGCCGCTGTCGACCCGCGTCTCGGACGAGCGGAGGTGGTCATGTCGGGAGGTCCTTCCTCCGGTGGGGGATGCCGGCGGCGCATCCGAGGCGACTGTGGACCACGCTCAGGATCAAGGTGAAGTCCCGACGTCGTCAAGGGACGGGCGCGCCGAGGTCCGACGCCCTCGACTGGACCTTCGTCCGGCCCGCACGCATCGTCGACGACCGGCGAGCGGTGCCGGCATCGGCGAGAACCCAGGGCCGCCGCGGTCAGGAGCGCCGAATCAGGTCGGCCAGGCGGGCGCGGTCGATCTTGCCGTTGGCGTCGTTCACCGGCAGGACCTCGAAGTGGTGCAGCTCGGCGGGCACCACGTGGGCGGGCAGCTTGGTGCGCAGCCACAGCTCGAAGTCGGCCACCTTGGTGCCCGTGTACGCCGCCACGAGCTGGGTCCGGTCGTTCTCGGTGACCGCGATCACGGCGGCCTCGACGACGTCCGGGTGGCGTCGCAGGGCGGCTTCGACCTCGCCGAGCTCGATGCGGTGACCCATGACCTTCACCTGGTTGTCCAACCGGCCCTGGTGGACCAGGACGCCGTGCTCGCGGCGGACCCGGTCGCCGGTGCGGTACCAGTGCTCGGGGGTCACCTCGGTCTCACCGGTGTGCGGCACGATCGGGCCGCCCGGCTCCCACGACACGAACGCGCCCGCGTTCTGCGTCGGGTTCAGGTAGCCGTCGAAGCGCTGCGGTCCGCGGAAGAGCAGCTCGCCGTCGTCGGTCGGACGGCCGTCCTCGTCCAGCACGACCAGCTCCATGTGGGGGTACGGCACGCCGATCGGCACGGCGCCGTTCGAGCCGACCACCCACCGCTCCCGGTCGAGGGGCAGCCCGTGCTCGGTCACCGTGATGGTGCCCTCGGTCGGGCCGTAGAGGTCGTGGATCTCCGAGTTCGGCGCGACCTGCCGCCACAGCTCGGCGTGCTTCACGGTCACCTGCTCGGCCGCGAAGATGCTGTGCCGCAACGTCGTCGCGCGCCCGAACGGCAGGTTGCCGAAGTGCTGCGCGACGGTGATGACCGACGGCGCGGAGTACCAGTGCGTGAGGCCGCGCGAGACGATGAAGTCGACCGGCGCGTACAGGTCGGCCTTGCCCGCCACCACGACGGTCCCGCCGGTGCCCCACGGCAGGAACATGTCGATCACGGACGGGTCGAAGGTCAGCCCGAACACCTGCGACACCCGGCTGCCGGGACCGCCGGTGAAGCGGGCGATGTTGTGCGGCAGGTACCGCGCGAGGTTGCGGTGTCTGATCGGCACGCCTTTGGGCTGCCCGGTCGAGCCCGACGTGAACAGCAGGTACGCCTCCCGCTCCAGGTCCGTCGGAACCCTCGGCAGCTGCGCGGTCGAAGCGGACTCGCCCAGTTCGACCACGGTCGGCCGCAGCCGTGCGGGCAGCGCGTCGAACAGGCCCGCGACCTCCGGGGCCACCAGTGCCACGTCGACGCTCGCCCGGGTGGTGATGTCGAGGTTGCGGTCGTCCGGGTGGTCGGGCGACAGCGGCACGACGGACGCGCCGAGCCGCTGCACGGCCAGGTAGCCCACGTAGGCGTGGACCGTGCGCGGGGTGACCAGGGCGACGCGGCCCGGCGGCCGGCCGTGCCCGGCCAGGATCGCCGCCGCCTGCCCGAGCGCCGCGTCACGCAGGGCGCGGTAGGTCAGCACCTCGTCGCCGACCTCCAGGGCGGGCAGGTCGGGATACCGTTCGGCGGTGTCGGCGAACCACTCGTAGAGGGTGCGGTCCCGCATGGCCATCTCCTTGTCCGTGTGGAGCGCCCTAGCTGTCGAGCGCGTAGCCGCCGTCGATCTCCAGGCACCGGCCGGTGAAGTAGCCGCACTCCGCGACGAACCGCACCCCGGCGAAGATCTCCCGCGGTGTGCCCAGGCGGCGCAGGGGAACCCGGGTGACGTGCTCGTCGAGCCGCCGGGGGTCCATCGCGGCGAGGATGGGCGTGTCGATGAAGCCGGGTGCGATGGCGGCGGCGCGGATGCCGTGCTCCGCCAGTTCGAGCGCGAGGGAACGGGTGAAGGCGACCACGCCCGCCTTGGCCGCGGCGTAGTTGCCCTGCCCGGCGTTCCCGGCCCGGGACACCGACGAGATGGTGACGATCACGCCCCGCACACCGCCCCGCACCATGCGCACCGCGACCTCGCGCGACACCAGGAACGTCCCGGTGAGGTCCACGTCCACCACCGTCCGCCACTGGGCCAGCGGCATGGTGACGTAGTCGTCGTCCAAGGGCTTGACCACCAGCCCGTCCCGGTAGATGCCCGCGCTGTTGACCAGCAGGTCGACGTACCCGAGGTCGTCGACCGCGCGCGACACCGCGTCGGACACCTCGTCCTGCCGCGACACGTCGACCTGGTACGTGGTGAGGGCGCCGTCGCTGTCGGCGAGCAGCCGTGCCAGCCCGGCGGCGTCCTTGTCCAGCGCCGCCACGGCCGCGCCCTCCGCCAGGAGCCCGAGGCAGATCTCCCGGCCGAGCCCGCTCGCGGCGCCCGTCACGACGGCCCTGCTCTCGCCGATGTCCACCGCGCTCACCGCTTCCCACGCCGGGCCAGCGCCGCGCGCCGCGCCTGCGCCCGGTCGGCCGCGTCGGTGCGCGCCGGTTCCGCCGCCGCGCCGCCGACCAGCTCGGACATGGCCCGCACGGTGGGGCGGCGGAACAGTTCGGCCACCGCGAGGTCCAGGCCGAACGCGCTGTTGAGCGCGTCGCGCAGCCGCACGATGAGCAGCGAGTTGCCGCCCGCCTCGAAGAAGTTCCGGTCCACGTCCACGGTCCGGCCCAACAGCGCCGACCACACCTCGGCCACCCGCTGCTCGGCCTCGGTGGCCGGCGGCACGTGCCGCGGCCGCGCGGGCGCCGCCTTCGCCGCCGACCGGGCCAGCGCGTGCCGGTCCACGGTCCCGTCGGGTCGCAGCGGCAGGTCCGGCACGACCACGACCCGGCTCGGCACGAGGTAACCGGGCAGGTGCGCCCGCAGGTGCGTCTCGACGTCCGGCGGCGAGGCGGTCGAGACGACCGCCACCACCCCGTCGGTCAACGCGCACGCCTGCGTCACCGCCGGGTGGTCGAGCACCGCCGCCTCGACCACCACGGCGTCGCCGACCAGCTCCAGCCGCCCGTCGGCGGTGTGCCGCGCGCGGTCGCCGGTCGCGACGCCGTCCAGGTGCAACGCCCCTGCGACACCCGGCGGGACGGGCTGCGAGCGCTCGTCCAGCACTCGCGCCACGACCGCGCGCAGCGGCCGTCCGATCGTGACCGGCTCGTCCGGGCTCACCCGGCCGCCCACGGCGAAGACGCCCGCGACGCCGTAGACGTTGTGCACCGCCTCGGCTCCGGCGTCGTAAAGCGACCGCACCAGCGACGGGTGCAGCACGTCGCCGGTGGACAGGACCACCGGCGCGACGTCGCCCAGCCGACCGAGCAGCGCGGGCGTTCCGCAGACCAGCGTGGCCGCCTTGACGTCGTCGGTCACCCGGCCGCCCGCGGCGAGCGCGGCGAACACCTCGAACAGCGCCGTCCCGGAGGCCAGGGAGCTGATCGGCGCGGCGCACGCGACCGGCGGCAGGTCCCGCCGCGCCCACTCCAGCAGGTCGCCGAGCACCCGGTGGTCGAACTCCACGCCGCGCGACTCGCTGGTGTGCGCCACGAACGCCGCGCCGGCCGCACCGCCCACCCGGTCGTCCGGTCCGACGAGGGATGACACGAGCGTCACGGGCAGGTCCTCGAAGACGCCGCCGGAGTGGGCGTCGGACAGCACCAGTGCCGCGCCCGAGTCCCGGGCCATCGTCCGCAGCAGGTACGGCGGCAGGTCCGGGTCCAGCAGCACGCAGGTGCCGCCCGCCTTGAACACGCCGAGGACCGCCGCCACGAACTCGCCGGACAACGGCAGGCACACCGCCACGCGTGACGCCGCCGCGTGCCGTGCGACCCGGTTGGCCAGCGCCTCCACCTCGGCGTAGGTCCACACCCGCCCGCGCGCCTCGACCGCCACGGCGTCGGGGGAGCGGTCGACCTGCTCCTCGACCAGCCGGTGCGGCTCGACGCCGCGCGGGAGGTCGGGTTCTGCCCAGCTCCGCAGCTGCGCCGACTCCGCCTCGTCCGGCCGCACCAGCCGTGACACGGGCGCGTCCGGGTCGCGGCCGATCCGGCGCAGCACGGTCTCCAGCCGCGACAGCATCCGGTGGACGGTGTGCTCGTCGAACAGGTCCACCCGGTAGTCGAAGTGGGCGGCCAGGCCGTGCTCCGCCTCGGACAGCAGGACGTCCAGGTCCGCCTTGGCCGAGTCGAGCGACAGGTACGACGGTGTGAACCGCACGCCGCCGCCCCGCCGCGTGACCGGCGCGGTCTCGTAGCCGAACAGCACCTGGTAGATCGGGTCGTGCCCGGCCTCGCGCGGGATGCCCAGCGCCTGGGCCACGTCCTCGAACGGCAGGTCGGCGTGCTCCTGCGCGTCCAGCACGTCGTCGCGCACGTGCGCGAGCACCTCGGTGAACGTCGGGTCACCGGTGAACCGGGTCCGCGTGACCACGGTCTTGACCAGGTACCCGATCTGCCGCGCGCTCTCCACGGTGTCCCGGCCGGAGGTGGGCATGCCCAGCACGACGTCCGACGCGCCGTGCTGGTGCAGCAGCACCGCGCACGCGGCCTTGAGGAGCATGAACATCGACGCCCGCCGCTCCCGCGCGACCAGCCGCAGCGGTGCCACCACCTCGGGCGGGATCAGCCGCGTCGCCCGAGCCGTGCGGTAGTCGCTGGTGACCGGCCGCGGCCCCTTGAGCGGCAACGGGATCACCGGTGGGATGCCCTCCAGCCGCCGCACCCAGTGGTCCAGCGAGTCCGTCGAGTGCGGTACGTGCGGCGGCAGCGCGGGCAACGGCGACGCCTCACCGCGGGTGAACGCGTCGTACAGGGCCGTGAGCTCGTCGAGGAACAGGTCGTGGGACGCGCCGTCGAACACGACGTGGTGCACGTTGACCAGCAGCCGGTGCGCCTGGTCGCCGTCGCGCACGAGCCCGACCCGCAACAGCGGACCGCGCGACAGGTCGGACGGCTCCCGCGCGAACGCGTCCACGTCGATCGGACCGGGCGCGAGCGTGATCGGCGACGGCGGCGCCACCACCCGCACCAGGTCGCCGTCGACCTGCTGAAGGGTGGTGCGCAGCGCCGGGTGCCGCCGCACGACCTCGGTCAACGCCCGCGCCAACGCCTCCCGGTCCAGCGGGCCGTCCAGCCGCACGGAGAACGGGACGTTGTAGAACGGGTCGTTCGGCCGCAGGTGGGCCAGTGCCCACAGCCGCCGCTGGGTCGGAGTCGCCGGACCGTTCACCGCTCCACCTCGCTCAACCGGGGCCGTCGGGCCGACGCGGTGAACGCCGCCGCGGCCAGCACCAGGAACACACCCGCCACCACGATCGACACGGCCACGCCCCACAGCGAGGCCGTCACACCACCCAGCGCCACGCCGATCACCATGAAGTTGGTCATGATCGCGTTCAGCAGGCCGATACCGCGACCGCGCAGGTCGTCGGGCAGGTCACGCAGCATCGTGTTCGCCGCGGGCACCTGGAACAGCCCCGCGCCGATCCCGGTGAGCGCGCACCACGACGCGACCGCGACCAGGCCGAGGTCGGCGTGCACCCATTCGGTCGGCGCGAGCAGCACGAGCGTCGCGCCGAACAGCGCGACCGACGCCACGAGCGCCGTGCTGAACGAGCTGAACCGCCGGAGCATCGCCGGACCCACCATCGCGGCCACCACGGAACCGCCCCCGAACACCGCCTGGGCGAACCCGTACTGCTCGGCGGGCAGCTCGAACACGGTCAGCAACTGCGCGTTGAGGTTCGTGGTGAACAGCCCGAACACCAGCATGATCGGCACCATGAAGGCGCTCATGAACCGCAGTGACGGGATGGCCAGCACGCGGCGGAACCCGTCGCGCAGCGCCTGCCAGTAGCGCTCGCCGCCCTCCCGGTGGACCGGTGCGCCCTTCAGCACGGCGAGGCTGCCCAGCAGCAGCGCGGAGACCACGAACGTGCTCGCGTCCAGCACCAGGACCACCGGCACGCTGCCGACCGCCACCAGCACACCGCCCAGCGCCGGACCGAGCAGGTTGAGGGTGTGCGCGGTGCTCTGGAACAACGCCACCGCCGTCGGCAGGCTGTGCCCGCCGACGAACAGGGGGAGGGCCGCGATCCGGGCGTTCTCGAAGACCGTCTTGCCCACGCCCTGGAGCAGGATCAGCACGAGCAGCAGCCACACCGAGTCCAGCGCCGGGATCATGGCCAGTACGATCACCAGCCGGGCCAGGTCGGAGCCGATCAGCAGGGTCCGCTTGGGCAGCCGGTCGATGACCGGGCCGATGAACGCGCCCAGCACGCCCATCGGCAGCAGTTGCGCCATGACGACCAGCGCGATGACCACCGGGTTGCGGGTCAGCGTGGCGACCACGTAGATCAGCACGATCCGCGTCATCGCGTCGCCCAGGAACGACACGACGCAGGCGATGTAGTACCTGATGTACGTGGCGTCCTTCAGCAGCTCGATCACGACGAGGCCCCTCGTCGCGCGTAGCGGTCCTTCAGCTCGGTGAGGTGCTCCAGGCCGCCCAGCACGGCGTCGGGAGCCGGCCCGAAGTCGACCAGGCAGGCGATCTCGTCCACGCCGATGTCCACCAGGTCCTCGACCAGGGACTCGCACTTGTCCGGTGTGCCCAGCAGCGCGGAGTTGTCGAAGTACCGCTCGAACGCGGAGGACAGCATCGCCTCCCGCCCGGCGTCGTCGAGTAGGGCGAAGGCGCTGTCGACGTTGTCCTGCTGGGACAGGAACGTCCTCAGGTAGCCGATCAGCGGTTCCCGCACGGCCCGCTTGACGGTGTCGTCGTCGGTGCCGAGGAAGGTGTGCGCCATGACGGCGACGCGGCCGGTGTGGTCGTCGGGCAGCGCCCGCCGGTACGCGGCGATCTTGTCCGCGAGGTCGCGTGGCCGTCCGCCGACGAGCGCGGTGAGCACGTTCGCGCCGATCCGACCCGCCCGCACGAACGTGTCGACGCTGCCCTGCGACGAGATCCACACCGGCAGCCGCGGCTGGAGCGGTCGGGGCAGGGTGCGGACCTCGACGGTCACGCCGTCCGGTCGGGCCATCGGCACGGACTCGCCCGCCCACAGCCGCTGGACGGTGTCCAGGGACTCGAACATGACGTCCTTGCGACGCCGGTGCCGGTCCGGGTCGCCGCCCGGGGCGAGCAGGAAGTCGTCCGGGTGCCAGCCGGACGCGGCGGAGATCGCGACCCGGCCGCCGGACAGGTTGTCCACGACCGCCCACTCCTCGGCGATCCGGACCGGGTGGTGCAGCGGCACGGCGACGCTGCCTGCCCGGATCTCGACCCGCTCGGTGACCGCGGCGATCGCCGCCGCGACCACCGACGGGTTCGGGTACAGCCCGCCGAAGTCGACGAAGTGCCGCTCGGGCACCCAGATCGCGGTGAACCCGAGCCGGTCGGCGTGCCGGGCGCAGTCGAGCAGGAGGTCGTACTTGCCGGGGCCTTCGGCCGAGCCGTCGCCGGAGAAGAAGAACAGGCTGAAGTCCATCGCGCTGGTCTCCCGGCGGGGCCGGCGTGGCGTCGCGGCGACCGCCGGGGGAGCTGGCGGCTTCAACTCGCGCTCCCGCATCGCCCGCTCCAGCACGGCGCGTTGTCCGGGTGCGAGGGCGGCGATGCGCGCTCGGATTTCTTGCTGGTCAGCCATCGTGTCCTCGCAACCGTGCCTCGGCCTCCTCCGGCGACAGGCTCTCGACCTCGCGCAGCAGGGCTTCGAACTCGTCGGGACCACCGTCCACGGCCTGGTGCGCGCGGATGGCCGCGGCCAGGGCCGACACGGTCGGGGCCTCGAAGATCACGCTCGCCGGCATGTCCCCGTGGACCTGCCGCAGCCGCGCCATGACCTGGATCGCGAACAGCGAGTTGCCGCCCAGGTCGTGGAAATCGTCGTCCGGGCCGATCGACGGCACGCCGAGCACCTCGCGCCACACCGCACCCACACCCCGCGCCACCTCGTCGTCAGGCCACACGGCCACCGGATCCCAGTCGCCCGCCGGGGCGCGCGGCACGTCCGCGAACACCGCCGCGGTCTGCTCCGCCTGGTCGGCCACCAGGTCCTCGAAGTCCACAGTGGACACCAGGACCTGGGTGAGCCGGCTGTGCAGCACCGATTCGGCGATCGCGAGGCCGTCGGCGGCCGGGATGCCGTGGTCGCGCCGGGTGCGCTCGAACCGCTCGCGCAGCTCCGGCATCCCCGCGACCTGCCGCTCCAGCCAGTCGTCCCGGTCCCACTGACCCCAGTCGACCGACACCGCGCCGGTGGCGTGCGCGAACGCGTCGAGGAACGCGGCCGCCGCGCAGTTCTCCAACTGGCCGATGCCGCCCACCACACCGGTCGTGGACGAGGCCAGCAGGAAGAAGTCCGGTTCGTCGTCGGCCACCAGCTCGTGCAGCGCCAGCGTGGACACCACGCGCCCGGCCAGCACCGGCAGGGCCTCGGCGCGGGTCTTCACCACGGACAGGCCTGAACCGCGGGCCCCGTCGGCGTGCACGACACCCCGGATGCGGCCGAGCTCGGCACGTGCGACGGCGACGGCGCGCGCCGCCTGCCCGCGGTCGGTCAGGTCCGCGCGCACGAACGAGCCCACGCCCGGCGGCTCCTCGTCGTCCCCGACGAGCACGACCCGGGCACCCGCCCGCGCCAGGTGCTCGGCGAACACCGGGCCCGCCGTCCCCGAACCCCCCGTGACCAGGTAGCCGCCACCCGGCCGCCACGGGCTCTGCGCCGCCTCCAGCCGCACCGGCGTGAACGACCTGGTCCAGCGGCGGCCCGCTCGGTGGGCGACCAGGGGTTCGCGCTGGTCGTGCGTCAGTTCGGCGACCAGGTCCGCGGTGTCGGCGTCCAGCGGCACGTCCACGCACCGGTAGGTCGAGCCCGCGAATTCCTGGGTCAGCACGGTCGCGGCGTGGACCGTGGCGCGCTCCGGCAGCCGCACCCGGTCGCCGACCACGTCGTGCAGGTCGTTGACCAGCACGTCGCAGCGCACCGCCGCGGCGTCACCCGCCTCGGCCAGCGCCTGCGCCAGGTGCAGGAGCGTGAACAGCCCCGCGTCCTGCACGTCCTCGAACGGCGCGCGGTCGGCGTCGGTCACGCTCCACGCGTGCACGACCCGCTGCGGCAACCCGCCGTCCCGGCGCAACTCGTCCACCAGGCGGGTGAAGTGCTCGCGTCGGCCGCCGTCCAGCACGAACCCCTCCGCGTCGCGGGAGAACTCGCGACCCCGGCGCACGGCCGTCACGACGTGACCCCCTGCCCGCAAGGCTTCGGTCAGGCGTCGCGCCAGGCCGGTCGCGTCCTCGAACACCAGCCACGCCGCCCGCGGCACCGGCTCGCCGGTGAGCGGGGCCGGTCGCCACGCCGGCACGTACGTCCACCGCGCCGGGTCGTGCCGCCGCGTCCGCTCAACCTCCTCGGTTCGGGGCAGCAGGTACTCGCGCCGCTCGAACGGGTAGGTCGGCAGGGGCGTCCGGCGCCGCCGCTCACCGCCGCGCACCGCCGCCCAGTCGACCGGCACACCGTGCCGCCACAGGTCGGCCAGGCCGCGCGCCAGCGCCTCGCTCTCGGTGAACCCCTTCGGCAGCAGCGTCACGACCGGGTTGCCGTTGCGGCGCGCCGGCCCGCTCAACGCCCGTCCCGGTCCGACCTCGACCATCAGCCGGTCGGTCGCCAGCAACGTGGTGACGCCGTCGGCGAACCGGACCGGCTGCCGGGCGTGCGAGACCCAGTAGTCGGGATCGGTGGCCTGCTCGTCGGTGATCCACGTGCCCGTCACGTTGGACAGGAACGGCACCGCCGGCTCGTCCAGCGCGATCCCGCGCACCACCTCGGCCAGGCCGGGCAGCGCGGGGTCGACCATCGGCGAGTGGAAGGCGTGCGAGGTCTCCACCGCCGTGTGCGCGATGCCGCGCGCGTCGAGCCGCCGCGCCACCTCGGCGATCTCCTCGTCCGTGCCCGCGACGACGCAGGCGTTCGGCGCGTTGACGCCGGCGATCGTGCCGTGCCCGTCGAGCACGTCGGCCAGCCCGGCCTCGTCCAGCGCGACGCTGATCATCCGGCCGGGCGGCAGGTCCTGCATGAGCCCGGCCCTGGCCTCGACCACGCGCAGCGCGTCGCGCAGCGTGAAGACACCCGCCAGGCACGCCGCGACGAACTCGCCGAGGCTGTGCCCGAGCATCGCGTCCGGCCGCACGCCCCACGACCCGAGCAGCCGCGCCAACGAGTAGTCCAGGCAGAACATCGCCGGTTGCGTGTGCGCGGTCCGGCGCAGCCGCTCGCGGCTGCCCTCGTCGCGGGCGAACGCGACCTGCCGGACGTCCCAGCCGAGCAGCTCCGCGCACTCGTCCATCGCGGCGCGGAACACCGGCTCGCGCTCGTACAGCTCCGCGCCCATGCCCGGGTACTGGCTGCCCTGGCCGGGGAACAGGAACACCACCGACGGCGGCCCGTCGGTCCGCGTGGCGGGCGAGGACGCCTCCAACGCCTCGACCGCGCCGTCCAGGTCCCGGCACACGACCGCCCGGCGGTGGGCGAACGCCGTCCGGCCCACCTGGAGGGTGTGCGCCACGTCGGCCAGCTCGCCGTGGGCGCGCAGGCGTTCGGCGGCCGCCTCCGCCACGTCGACGCGCGAGGAGAGGTGGCGCACGATGGTCGCCGCCTCGGCCAGCTCGCCCCGCGTCCGCAGGTGCTCGGCGAGCCGGGCCGTGGCCGCGTCCAGGGCGGCCGGCGTGCGCGCCGACAGCGGCAGGACCCGCCACTCCCGGCCCGGGTCGGCGGCCGGGACGTCGGGCGCGGCCTCCAGCACGACGTGCGCGTTCGTGCCGCCGATGCCGAACGAGCTGACGCCGGCCCGCGGCGGGTGGTCGGACGCGGGCCAGTCCTGGCCACGCGCGCTGACCCGGAACGGGCTCGCGGCCAGGCCGGTCTCCGGGTTGGGCCGCTCGAAGTGCAGCGTGCCGGGGATGTGGCGGTGCTCCAGCGCGAGCACCGCCTTGATCAGCCCGGCCACGCCCGCCGCGGCGTCCAGGTGCCCGATGGAGGACTTCACCGAGCCCAGCACCGCCGACGCGCCCGGACCGAACGCGTCGGTCAGCGCGCGGACCTCGATCGGGTCGCCCAACGACGTGCCTGTGCCGTGCGCCTCGACGTACCCGACCGTCGCCGGGTCCACCTCGGCCACCGCGAGCGCCTCGGCGATCGCGGCCGCCTGGCCGTCCGGTGACGGCGCGGTGAACCCGACCTTGGCCGCGCCGTCGTTGTTGACCGTCGAACCGAGGATCACCGCGCGGACGTGGTCGCCGTCGGCCAGCGCGTCCTCCAGGCGCCGCAGCACGACCACGCCCACGCCGTCGCCCACGACCGTGCCACCGGCCGCGGCGTCGAACGGGCGGCAGCGGCCGTCCCGGGACAGGATGCCGCCCTCGTCGTACCGGTAGCCGCGCCGGTCGAGCAGCCGCACGGCCGCGCCGCCCGCCAGGGCCAGGTCGCACTCGTCCAGCAACAGGCTCTGGCACGCCATGTGCACGGCCACCAGGGACGACGAGCACGCCGTCTGGATCGTCATGCTCGGTCCGGTCAGGTCGAGCTTGTAGGACACCCGCAGCGCGGGCATGTCCGGGTCGTTGCCGACCGCGACCTGCAACGGGTGGAACAGCTCGCCCGCCCGCGGGTGGCGCGCGATCCGGTCGAAGCGGTAGCCGCTGGTGGCGGTGCCCGCGAACACGCCGACCCGGCCGCCGAAGTCCGCGGGCACGTGGCCCGCGTCCTCCAGCGCCTGCCACGAGGACTCCAGCAGCAACCGGTGCGCCGGGTCGGTCGTCTCCGCCTCGGCCCGGGTGAAGCCGAAGAAGTCCGCGTCGAACAGGGCCGGACCGTCGATCACCCCGGCGGAGCGGACGTAGTCCGGGTCGGCGAGCTGGTCGGCGGACACGCCCGCCTCCGCCAACTCGGCTTCGGTGAAGTGCGTGATGCCCTCACGCCCCGCCACCAGCGCCGCCCAGAACTCGTCGAGGTCGCGGGCGCCGGGGAACCGGCCGCTCATGCCGACGACCGCGATGCCCCTGGCTGGTTCGGTCACCGCTCCTCCAGGACCTTGGCGAACCCGCGCAGCGTCGGCTCGTCGAACACCATGCGCAGCGTCGCGTTCACCCCGAGCCTGGCCTTCGCCTCGGCCACGACCCGGGTCGCGAGCAGCGAGTGGCCGCCCAACTCGAAGAAGTCGTCGTCCAAGCCGACCCGGTCGACCTCCAGCGCCTCCGCCCAGATCTCGGCGAGCGCCTTCTCCAACGCGGTGCCCGGTTCGGCGAACCCCTCGACCTGCTCGGGACGCGCCCACTCGGGTTCGGGCAGCGCCCGCTTGTCGACCTTCCCGTTGGCGGTCAGCGGCAGGTGCCCCAGTGGCACGAACGCCGTCGGCAGCATGTAGTCCGGCAGCGTGCGGCGCAGGTGGTCGAGCAGGTCGCGCACGGCGAGCCGGTGGTCGCCCACCCAGTAGGCCACCAGCCTCGGCGAGTCGCCGTCGGTGCGCGCGACCACGGCGGCCGACTCGACCAGCGGGTGCCGCGCCAGCGCCACCTCGACCTCGCCGGGCTCCACCCGGTGGCCGCGGATCTGCACCTGGTCGTCCACCCGGCCCAGGTACTCCAGGTCGCCGTCGGGGTGGCGGCGGACCCGGTCACCCGTCCGGTACACCCGGGCATCCGGGGCGGTGGCGAACGGGTCGCGGACGAACCGCTGCGCGGTCAGCTCGGGCCGGCCGAGGTACCCGCGCGCCACGCCCGCGCCGCCGACGTAGAGCTCGCCGACCTCGGCCGCCCGGCCCTCGTCGTCCAGCACGTGCGCGGTGAGGTCGGGCAGCGGCCCGCCGATCATGCTGCCCGGCGCGGTGTCCGGGTCGTCGGCCGTCACGCGCCGGTAGGTCACGTGGACGGTGGTCTCGGTGATCCCGTACATGTTCACGAGCTCGGGTCGGTCCGCGCCGTGCCGGTCCAGCCACGGCCGCAGCATCCCCGGCGCGAGCGCCTCGCCGCCGAACACCACCACGCGCAACGCCAGGTCCGCACCCTGCTCCTCGTCGACCCGCATCAGGCCGCGGAACGCGGACGGGGTCTGGTTGAGCACGGTGACCCGCTCGCGGTCGAGCAGCCGGTAGAAGTCCTCCGGCGAGCGGGCGACGTCCCGGGGCACCACGACGAGCCTGCCGCCGTGCAGCAGCGCTCCCCAGATCTCCCACACCGAGAAGTCGAACGCGGTGGAGTGGAACAGCGTCCACACGTCGTGCTCGTCGAACCGGAACAGCTCGTGCGACGCGGTGAACAGCCGCGTGACGTTGCGGTGCTCGACCACCACGCCCTTCGGCGCGCCCGTCGAGCCCGACGTGAAGATGACGTACGCGACCGAATCGGGCCGCGTGCCCACGTCGCCGACCGGGACGTCCGGGTAGGCGGAGAGGTCCAGCAAGTCCACCGCGTCGTCGGTGAGGAGCACGGTCACGCCGGCGTCGGCCAGCATGTGCGCGGTGCGTTCCTCCGGGTGCGCCGGGTCCACCGGCACGTAAGCGCCCCCCGCCTTGAGCACCGCGAGCATCGCGACCACCGGCCACGGCGAGGTCCGCTCCAGCCGCAGTCCGACGAGCGTCTCCGGACCCACGCCCAAGCCGCGCAGGTGGTGGGCCAGCCGGTTGGCGAGGCGGTCGAGCCGCGCGTAGGTCAACCGCTGCGCGCCCGCGACCACCGCGACGGCGTCACCGCGCGCCGCCGCCTGTTCCTCGAACCAGTGGTGGACGAGTCCAGAGGTCAACGGTCTTCTCCTCCCACTGGCGAACCCGGTCGTTCCGCTATCCGCCGCAGTGTTCGCGCGTAGTCGTCCAGGAGCGCGCCGGCGGTGGCCGGCTCGAACAGATCGGTGTCGTACTGGAGGGTCAGGGCGAGCCCACCGCCGGACTCCTCGATGACCAGGCTCAGGTCGAACTTCGCAGTGTCCGGCGGCGAGAGCAGCCTCAGCCCGGAGGTGTCCACACCGTCGAGCACGGGCGGCGCGGTCGGGTCGAGCACGCTGAACATCACCCGGAACAACGGCATGAAGTCGCTGCTCCGCCGGGACAGCACCGCCTCGACCAGCTTGTCGAACGGCAGGTCCTGGTGCGCGAACGCGCCGAGGGTCACCCGGCGCACCCGCGAGGCGAGCTCGTGGAAGTCCGGTGCCCCGGACACGTCCGTGCGCAGCGGCACCATGTTGATCAGGCACCCGACGACGTCCTGCGACCCGGCGTGCGTGCGACCGCCGACCGGTGTGCCGACCGTGACCTCGTCCGCGCCCGCCCGCGCGCCCAGCAACGCCTGGAACCCGGCCAGCAGCGTCATGTAGAACGTCACGCCCGCACGCCTGCTCAGCGCCCGCAGCGCGCCCACCAGCTCCGCCGGCACCTCGCGGGTCACCACCGCGCCCCGGAAGCGGCGTGCCGTCGGTCGCGGCCGGTCGGTCGGCAGGTCGAGCACCGGCGGGTCCGTGCCGAGTGCCGCCCGCCAGTACGCGAGCAGGTCGTCGAGCACCTCGCCGCGCAACCACTCCCGTTGCCACACCGAGTAGTCCGCGTTCTGCACCGGCACCTCGGGCAGCGGCCGGCGGTGGTAGAGAGCGCCCAGCTCGTGGAACAGCACGTCCAGCGACCGGCCGTCGACCACGATGTGGTGCAGCACGAGCACCAGCTGGTGCTCCACGTCGGACAGCCGCAGCAGCCGGGCACGCAGCAACGGGCCCGTCGCCAGGTCGAACGGCCGCAGCGCCTCCTGCTCGACGATCGCCTCGACCTCGTGCGGCCGGGCGGCCAGGTCGGTGACGGGCAGGGGGACGGGCGCGGGCGGCGCGATCTCCTGGCGCGGTCGGCCGCGCGTCGCGGGGAACGTCGTGCGCAGCGCCTCGTGCCGGCTCACCAGGCCGTCGAGAGCCTCGCTCAGCGCCTTGAGGTCGAGCGGACCGCGCAGCGGCAGCACGACCGGCACGTTGTACAGCGACGTGCCGGGTTCGAGCTGCTCGAAGAACCACAAGCGCTGCTGCGCGAACGAGAGCGGGATCGGCCCTACCGCGCTTGACGCGGGTAGTGCTGCCGCGCTTGACGCCGGTAGCACTGCCGCGCTCGGTGGGGGCGGCAGTGCCGCGCTTCGCAAGGGTCCTCCCCAGGGGACCCCTGTTCTTATTCTACCGGCGGGGTCCGACAATTCCGGTGGCCCGCCGACGGACGCCAGGTGCGCGGCGACCGCGCGCGGTGTCGGCTGTGCCAGCAGCACGCCGAGCCGCAGGTCCGCGTCCAGCACCTCGTTCAGCCGCCCCACCAGCCGCACGGCCAGCAGCGAATGCCCGCCCAGCACGAAGAAGTCGTCGTCCAACCCCACCCGCGGCACACCGAGCACGTCCGCCCAGATCGTCGCCACCAGTTCCGCCAGCGGCGAGCCGGGTGCGGTGGCCGCGGCGATCGGCTCGTCGTCCGGCACGAGCAACGCACGACGGTCCACCTTGCCGTTCGGCGTGACCGGCAGCGCGTCGAGCACGACGAACCGCGACGGCACCATGTACTCCGGCAGCACGAGCCGCAGGTCCGCGCCGAGGTCGGCGGGCGCCGCGATCACGACGAAGGCGACGAGCCGCTTCTCGCCGTCGTCACGGGTGTCGAGCACGACCGCCGCGTCCACGACCGCGTGGTGCGCGCGCAACGCCGCCTCGATCTCACCCGGCTCGACCCGGAACCCGCGGATCTTGACCTGCGCGTCGAGGCGGCCGAGGAACTCGATCGCGCCGTCTGCCCGCCGCCGCGCCAGGTCGCCGGTCCGGTACAGCCGCGCGCCCGGCTCGGCCGCGAACGGGTCCGCCACGAACTTCGCCGCGGTCGCCGCGGGCCGGCCGAGGTAGCCGGTGGCCACCCCGGGGCCGCCGATGTGCAGCTCGCCCGGCACGCCGATCGGCACCGGCTCCAAGTGCGCGTCGAGGACGTGAACCGCGGTGTTGGCGATCGGACCGCCGATGGGCGCGGTCCTCGCCTCCGGCGGCAGGTCGGTGATCTCGAACCAGGTGGCGAACGTGGTGGTCTCGGTCGGCCCGTACACGTGGACCAGCCGCTCGGGTCGACCGTTCGCCAGGACGTCCCGGACGAACCGAGCCTCCAGCGCCTCGCCGCCCATGAGCAGCGTGTGCAGCCCGGCGAACGCGTCGGGGCGCTCGCGGGCGATCGCGTTCACCGCCGCGGTGGTCAGGAACATCGTGGTGATGCCCTTGGCGCGGATGGCGTCGGCCAGCGCGTCCGGGTCGAGCACCACCTCCTTCGGCAGGATCACCGCACGGCCGCCGTTGGCCAGCGCGCCCCACAGCTCGAACGTGAAGGCGTCGAAGGAGGCGTTGGACGCCTGCGCGACGCGGTCGTCCGGTCCGAGCCGGACGTAATCGGTGTCGCGGACCAGCCGCGTGATCGACCGGTGGGCGACCATCACGCCCTTGGGCACGCCGGTGGAGCCGGAGGTGTAGATCACGTACGCCGTGTCGCCCGCCGCGGCGGGGTTGTCCGGGCGGACCGCCGGCCGCGCGTCCACCTCCGCCGAGCCGAGCAGCACTTCCCTCGGCCCGGTGACGCGCCCCGCGGTGTTCCCGTGGGCCACCAGCACTTCCACGCCCGCGTCACCGACCATGTGCGCCAGCCGTGCGGTCGGGTAGTCCGGGTCCAGCGGCACGTACGCGCCGCCCGCCTTGAAGATGCCGAGCAGCGCCACGGCCAGGACCGGTGAGCGCTCCACGCAGACACCGACCCGGGTGCCCGGACCCACGCCCAGGTCGCGCAGGTGGTGCGCGAGCCGGTTCGCGCCCGCTTCCAGGTCCCGGTAGGACAGCCGGTGGTCACCGAGCTCGACGGCCGTCGCGTCGGAGTTCGCGTGCTCCTCCACCAGCTCGTGCACGCACCGCGTCGCCGGGAACGGGGTCGGCCCGGGGTTCCAGGCGTGCAGCACGCGGTGGCGTTCGTCCGCGCTCAGCAACGGCAGTCGCGAGACCGGCGTGGTGTCCGACCCGACCACCGCCCGCACGAGCACCTCGAAGTGCCCGGCCAGGCGCGCGATCGTGGCGGCGTCGAAGAGGTCGCCGTTGTACTCGACCAGCCCGGTCAGGCCGTCGGAGGTCTCCTCCAGGGTGACGGAGAGGTCGAACTTGGCCGTGCCGGTGTCGACCAGCGCGGGTGCGAGGCTGTGCCCGAGCACCCGGAGCGGGCGCATCGTGCCCTCGGTGACCTGGAAGACCACCTGCACCACGGACGTGTGGCCCGGGTCGCGCTCGGGGCGCAGCCGTTCGACGATCCGCTCCAACGGCACGTCCTGGTGCTCGTAGGCGGCGTGCGCGACCGCGCGCACGCGGGCGAGCAGCGCGTCGAACCCGAGGTCGCCCGCGAGGTCGACCCGCAGCGGCAGCGTGTTGACGAAGAAGCCGACCAGCGGCTCCAGGTCGCGGTGGGTCCGGTTGGCCACCGGCGTGCCCACCACGAGGTCGGTCTGCCCGGTGCAGCGGTGCAGCAGCGTCGTGAACGCCGCCAGCAGCACCATGTACAGCGTCACGTCGTGTCGGCGCGCCACGTCGGCCAGGTCGCGGCGCAGGGCGTCGTCCCAGTGGAAGCGGTGCAGCCCGCCCCGGAACGTCCGCACGGCGGGCCGACCGCGGTCGGCGGGCAGCTCCAGCAGGGGCGGCGCGCCCGCGAGGCGGTCGAGCCAGTGGCCCACGTCGTGCCGGTCGCCGTGCTCCCGCTGCCAGGCGGCGTAGTCGGCGTAGCGCAGACCCGGCTCCGCGGTCACCGCGGGCGAACCCTCGACCTCCGCCTGGTACCCGCTCTCCAGCTCGCGGAACAGGATCTCCAGCGACCAGGCGTCGATGACGATGTGGTGCGTGGTCAGCACCAGCACCCGGCTGCCGCCCCGCAGGAGCGTCGCCCGCAGCAAGCGGCCCGAAGCGAGGTCGAACGGCGCCCTCGCCGCCGCCGTGACCCGGTCGTCGAGCCGGTCGTCCGGCACGTCCTCGACCTCGACCTCCACCGGCCAGGGCGCCCGCACGACCTGCCGCGGCTCGCCACCGACCTCCAAGAACGCCGTGCGCAGCGCGGCGTGCCGGACCACCAGCGCGGTCAGCACCCGCTGGAGCACGCCGACGTCGAGGTCCTCGTTCCACGGCAACGCGTAGCCGACGTTGTAGACGGGGGAGTCGGGCAGGAGCTTCGCGAAGTACCACAGCTGTTCCTGGCCGAACGACAGCGGTGCGAGCTCGTCGTCGCGCCTGCTCGGCGGTGGGACGTCCGGGGTCGACCGCTCGGCGAGGGCGCGGCCGGCCCGAGCCACCATCGCGCCCAGCGTGTCGGCGGCCAGCAGCTCACCGAGCGGCAGCCGCACGCCCAGCGCCTCGTGCAGCCGGGACACCACGCGCATGGCCTTGAGCGAGTGGCCGCCCAGGTCGGCGAACCGGTCCTCCAGCACCACGTCGGCGACGCCGAGGACCTCGCGCCACGCCTCGGCGAGCAGCTCCGCCAGCTCCCCCGCGGGCTTCGTGCCCGCGGTGGCACGGGCGGGCGGCCGCCTGCGCGTCAGCTCGGCGCGGTCCACCTTCCCGTTGGGGCTCAACGGGAGCCGGTCCAGCACGGCCACCACGTCCGGCACCATGTACCCGGGCAGCGTCGCGGCGAGGCGGGCCCGCGCCAGGTCGGTGTCCAGCCCGCCGTCCTCGGCGACGAGGTAGCCGACCAGCTGGGTGTCCCCGGTGTCGTCGCGCCTGCCGACCACGACCGCGTCCGCCACACCCGGTTGCGCGCGCAGCGCCGACTCCACCTCGCCCAGCTCGATGCGCAGGCCGCGGACCTTCACCTGGAGGTCCATCCGGCCGAGCAGCTCGATCAGGCCGTCACCGCGCCACCGCGCCAAGTCGCCCGTGCGGTACAGGCGTTCACCGCGCACCGGGCCGTGCGACCACTCGAAGAACCGCTCCGCGGTGAGCTCCGGGCGGTCGAGATAGCCCTCGGCGAGGCCGATGCCCGCCAGGTGCAGCTCACCCGGCACGCCGACCGGCACCGGGCGGCGGTCTTCGTCCAGGACGTACGTGCGCTGGTTGGCCATCGGGCGGCCGTACGGGATGCTCGTCCAGTCCGGCAGGGGCGAGCCCGCCTCGTGGATCGTGGAGTGGATCGACGACTCGGTCGCGCCGCCCATCACGATCACCCGCACGTTCGGCTGCCAGGCGCGCAGCCGGTCCGGCAGCGTGACCGGCACCCAGTCGCCGCCGAGCATCGCGAGCCGCACGCCGTCCGGCTTGCGGCCCCCGGCCTGCTCCAGGTGCGCCACGAACAGCTCCAGCAAGGCCGGCGCGGAGTTCCACACGGTGACGCCGTGCTCCAGCGCCAGGTCGCACCAGTGCTGCGGGTCCTTGAGCCGCCCGGCGTCCGGCACGACCACCGCGCCGCCCGCGATCGTGATGCCGAGGAATTCGTAGACGGACATGTCGAAGCTCGTCGACGACAGCGCGAGCACCCGGTCGCCCGGCCCGACGTCGAAGCGCGTGTTCAGATCGAGCAGGTTGTTGACCACGCCGCGGTGCCGCAGCGCGATGCCCTTGGGCGTGCCGGTCGAGCCGGACGTGTAGATCACGTAGCACAGGTCGTCGGGACCGGCGTCGGCCGGCGGGCCGTGGTCCGGGTGTCGCGCGATGCGGTCGGCGTCCCGGTCCAGCAGCACCACCGGGCCGGTCGGCTCCGGCAGCCTCGACCGGGTCGCGGAGTCGGTCACCAGGACGGCGCACTTCGCGTCGCGAAGCATGAACTCCAGACGCGCGGCGGGGTACTCGGCGTCCAGCGGCACGTACGCGCCGCCCGCCTTCAGCACGCCGAGGATCGCGACCAGCAGGTCGGGCCCGCGCTCCAGGCACAGGCCGACCCGCACGCGCCTGCGCACGCCGAGGTCCCGCAGGTGGTGGGCCAGGCGGTTCGCGGCGACGTCGATCTCGCCGAACGTCCGCACTCGGCCGCCGTGGACCACCACCGGCCGGTCCGGTGCCGCGGCGGCCCGTGCGGCGAAGTGCTCGTGCAGGCAGGTGCCGTGGTCGAGGTCCGCGGCGGTGTCGTTCCAGTCGATCAGGATGCGTCGCTCGGTGGCCTCGGTCAGCGCGTGCCGCGACACCGTTCCGGTCATCGTCGGTGCTCCGTGGGGTGTGCGGGGCTGAACAACACCACCGGGTTCGTCGATGAACAGAAGTGCGGTTGCACGTCCGAGCGCCGTGCGTCGATCGCCAACGCGAGCGTGCCGCCCTGGTGGCGCGGCTCCCGCTCCAGCAAGTCGGCCCGCTCGGGATCGTCCGAACTCAGCGAGCGAACGTCGGTGACGTGGAGCTCCTCGGTAGCTGATTCCGGCGCTGCCCCATCGGTGGCGGTGCGGTTCACAGCCACGTGCCCGGAATACGCGTGTGCACAATTTCCCCCAGTCTCGGCACACCACAAAGGACGGCACTCGCGTGCCGGAGTCAGGTGATCCCTCCCTTGGCCCCCAGGTCGTCCGGGACGCGGCGACCCCCGCCGCAGCCCGGTAGCCGCAGGCTAAGCAGAGCGATATTCGCCGGGCAAGCACGGCGGCGACGTCGATCACGTGACAATGGAGATCACTCGATCGGCGGTGTCTCATTTCCGGTGCCGCCGCCGAATCATTGACGCCAGAATCGGGCACGAGCGGCGAATCCGCCCGGCTGGTGGCCCGACACGCGGTGCGGACCACGGTCGCCACCGTCAGCCCGTTGGCCGGTGGACACTCCGGGTAGCCCAACCCGGCCACGTTCAGCATCACGAGGAGTGATCGCCGCGACCATCCGCCGCCAGGATGTCCGTCCGGTCGGGTGGCACGACGTGGCTCCTCGTCACGTAACGCGGCTTTGGGTTGATCGGCCGACTACGGGGTGCCGCATGCTCGCGACGTGGCGTGCCGCCATGTCCCGTACATCTGGTGGAGGCACTGCGCATCTTGCCGACCGGCCGACGACTGCTTCCTGCGTCTCTGCGTACCCGACCCATTGACCTCGGTTACCACGAGGCGCGCGATGTTGTCACCGACCGCGCCGCCAGCATGGGATTCCTCAAGGCATTGGCGGATGGCCACCGGCTGCGCGAACACGTGCAGGATCTGTTGCGCACCAAGGACAGCGGCCCTGAACAGATCAGACGGGCCCTGCCGTTGCTGTTCCCGGACGATCGGTGCATGCGCGTGAGTCACGAGACCATCTACGGCAGCCTCTATGTGCAAGGCCGCGGTGGGCTGCATCGGGTTCTGGTCAAGACGCTGCGCACCGGCCGGTCTCTGCGCCGAACCCGACGCACCACCGAGCGTCGAGGACGCCTCGCCGGCATGGTCAACATCGCGTTGCGGCCGCCGGAGGTCCTGGACCGTGTGGTGGCGGGGCATCGGCACGGGGACTTGATCACGGGCAAGGAGAACAAGTCCGCCATCGGCACGCTGGTGGAGCGGTCCACCGGCTTCGTGATGTTGTCGCACTTGCCGAACAACCACGGTGCCCTCTCCGTGGGGGAAGCGAGGATCGAGGCGATGAACCGGTTGCCGCGGTCTCTGCGCCGGACCCTGACCTGAGACCAGGGGCAGGAAATTGCCCACGCGGTCGTCGCCCGGACCACCCGGCTCGACATCTACTTCTGCGATCCCCACTCGCCCTGGCACAGGGTGACGACCACGGTCGCGATCGCCCACCACAACAGCTTTCACTTGATACTCATCGCATCCCGGGTCGCGTGAAGATCACCGCTGTCACGGGGTGCGGGCACGGCCGCCGCTCCATCAGAAACCGCCCGGAGATGTCGCTCGAACATGGTCCAGGCGGGCCACATCGATGGTGCCGTGCACTTCAACGAGCCTCGCACCAGGCGAAGCCCGGCCGGTGTGACGGTGGCGGCACTGGGCGTCGTCCTCATCGTCGCCGGCACGTTCGCGACGCCGTTGGCCTCGGGCGGTTTTCTCCTGCCGGACATCACGTACACCGATCTGGGGGCGCTCCTGACGCGGATGGACGCGACCGGGCTGGACGGGATGGCCGACACCATGCCGTACGCCTCCGCCTACTTCTCCTACGCCTGGGTGCTCGGGGTCGTGCTGGTGTCCGTCCTCGGGCTCGGCGCGACCTGGCCGACCGGTCACGGTGCCCGCTCCGCCGCCAGAGGCTTCGCTTTCCTGGCGGCCCTCGGTGCGATCGGCGCGCTGCTGGCCGCCATGATGGAACTGAAGAACATCGTGACGATGGCGCCGTCGATCGGGGTACCGATCGCGGGCTACGGGCTTGTCGCCATCGCGGCGCTCATCGGCCCGGGCCGGGTGCGGCGGGCGTGAACCTCCGGCTCCGAGGCCGGGAACGGGTTGGCGCGGTAGGTCAGGTCGCCGACGCACGGGGGTCGCAGCGCGGAGAAATGCACGCGAGACACAGGAAGCGGCGGACGACTCGGCGCGACCGTGTCAGGCTCCGTCGGCGCGCGGACGGACCTAATCGTCGCCGGATCAGGTACCTCAACTCGAGGCAAGCTGCTCACGGCAGGGCAGTTCGGTGTCGAGACACGACCGGGCGAGGTCTGGCCATGCACAACGAGTTCCGTAGCCGTTGACACCGGACCGCGAATCGGTGACAGGCGAAGGGTGCGCTCACATGGGCGCCGGCGATCGAACCGCTGCACGCAGAACGCGCTTCACCGGATGATGAAGGCCGCCGAGAACACCGTCCACACCCGCGACGTCATCGACCCACACCTGCTCGATGACCGCGAGCAGCGCCTGCGTGCGCATCGGGACCGCGAGCTGCGCACCAACCAGGACGCTTACCGCGCGCTGCTCTTTCCGCAGAATTGCGTATTGATGCGCGATTCGACGTGATTTGTAACGGCTCAGACTCTCGCGCGATGATCACCCGTACGGCGCGGAAGGGTGGGCGATGGGCTCCGGAACCGGTGACACCAGCAATCTGATCTCGGATGCGGGTCATGCGAACGTGGTGCAGGCCGGGACCATCGGAAGCGTCGTGCTCCAGTCGGACGCCGTGCGGCCTCCGGTCGGACTGGCTGGGCGAGCCCTGCACCTGGTGGGCGGACGGCTGCCTGCGGTCCGCGAGATCGACCTCCTCGCGCTGCGGGTGAAACCGGCCATCGAGTCCAGTGGTGACACCGACGCGGACCTGCCTCCCTACGTCGCTCGCGACGTCGACGCCAGGCTGCGGGAGACGGTGCTGATCGGCGGGATGGTGCTGCTGCACGGACGTGCCGCCGCCGGCAAGTCGCGCACGGCGCTGGAGGTTCTTCGGGCGGTCCTGCCGGACGCGCCCCTGTTGGTCCCGCGCGACGGTCAGGCGTTGCGCGAGCTGGCGGAATCCGGATCGGTGCCCGAACGGGTCGTGGTGTGGCTGGACGACCTGGAGCGGTTCCTCAGGCCCGGCGGGTTCGACCTGGCGCTGCTGCAGCGGTTGTGCCCAAGCGGCGCTGCGCCGGCGACCCGCAGGACCGTCGTGGCGACGATGCGGGATCAGGAGCTGGCGCGCTACGACCACGCCACCGGTGGTGATCGCGACGGTGCGTCGGCGATGGTCGACCGGCAAGGTGTGGAGCTGATCGAACAGCTGCGCGGACGGCGTCGGCTCCACGTGGCACAGGTGCTGTCCCGGGCCGAGCACGAGGGCGCGGCACGGCAGGCGACCAGGGACTCACGAGTGGCGCGGGCCCTCGTCGCTGACGAGGGCTTCGCGGAGTTCCTCGCGGCCGGCGTGGGCATGGTGCGGCGCTGGTCCACGGGCGACGGCCCGCTGTTCCACGTCGGTCAGGCGCTGATCAGCATCGCGGTGGACTGCCGGCGCGCGGGGCTGCACGGCCCGATCCACACGTCGATCCTGGAAGCGCTCAAGCCGGCGTACCTCCCGCCGGTCCTGCGGCACCGCGCGGACCTGCCACCGACCCATGACGCGCTCGCCTGGGCCTGTGAACGGGTGTTGGGTGCCAGTTCGTGCCTCCAACCACGCCAGGACGACTGCTATGTCGCGGCCGACTACCTCGTCGACCACGCCCAACGGGGCGGTGCCCCGGTCGGTGACGCGCAGGTGCCCGACGTGACGTGGCTGGTGCTGCTGAAGGCCGCCTCCACCGCCCAGGCCTACGACATCGGCGTGGCCGCTCGTTCGACCGAGCGGAGGGACATCGCCGAGCTCGCCTTCCGCGCGGCCGCGGCGGCCGGTCACACCGACGCGATGTTCAGCCTCGGCGCCCTGCTCGTCCGCACCCACGGTCGGGACGAGATGCTGCGCTGGTGGCGAGCGGCGGCGCAGGCCGGTGACACGATGGTGATGAACAACCTGGGCAGCTTTCTCGAGCCCGCGGGGGAGCTGGACGAGGCGGAGCACTGGTGGCGTCTCGCCGCGGCTACTGGTCACCAGGTCGCCATGGGAAACCTCGGCGGGTTGCTGTCCGATCGGGGCGATGACGAAGAAGCCGAACACTGGTTGCACGCGGCCGGTGACGAGGGCCTGTACAACCTCGCGCGCATGAAGCTGGCGCGGGGCGACGCCGAGCAGGGCGAGCGCTACCTGCGCGAGGCGGCTCTGGGCGGGCACTCCGCGGCGATGATGAACCTCGGCGTGCTGCTCAAGGACCGGGGCGAGGGGGCGGAGGCCGAGCGCTGGTGGCTGCGGGTGGTCGACGGGGTGGGCGTCAGAGGCATCATCGAGGTGGCTCGGTCCCTCTCCATGTTCAACCTGGGAGTCGTGTGCGAGGCACGTGGGGAGCGGGAGCGAGCCGAGTACTGGTGGCGCGCGGCGGCGGACTGCGGTGACGAACAGTCGATGTTCAACCTGGCGCTGGTCGCGCTGAAGCGGGATGACCCGGTGGAGGCCGAGCGCTGGTTCCTGCACGCCGCCGACGAGGACTTCGCCGACGCGATGTTCCACCTCGGTGCCCTCTACCGGAGGCGGGGCGATGTCGTCGGAGCCGAACGGTGGTGGCGTGCCGCGGCCGGGCACGGCCACCCCGACGCGATGGTCAACCTCGCCCACTTGGCCGCGGACGATCCCGACCAGGTCCGGTACTGGTACCAGGCGGCGTCCGAGGCGGGACAGGTCGACGCGATGTTCGAACTGGCTTCACTGCACTACGGGCAGGACGAGGTGCGGTCGGCTGAGCACTGGTGGCTCCGGGCCGCCGAGGCGGGCCACGGTGACGCGATGTACAACGTCGGTGCCTTGGCCTTGAACCGCGGCGACCTGGTCCAGGCACGGCACTGGTACCACAGAGCCGCCGAAGCCCGTCATCTCCAAGCGATGGCCGCTTTGAGCGACGTGTGCGACCTGGAGGGGGATTTCGCCGAGGCCGAGCAGTGGCGCGTCACTGCGGCCACCGCCGGCCATGTCCCGTCGATGACCGACCTGGGCGTTGCGTGCCTCGACCGCGAGGACGAGACGAACGCTCGACACTGGTTCCGGCTGGCCGCCGAGGCGGGGGACACGTCCGCGATGAGCCACCTGGGCGTGTTGCTCGCCAACCAAGGGGAGCTTGCGGAGGCCCTGCACTGGTGGACCACGTCGGCCGCAGGCGGTGATTCCGTTGCGATGGCCAACCTCGGTGTGTTGGCCGAGAACGGCAAGGACACCACGCACGCTCGCCAGTGGTATCGCCGTGCGGCGGATCTGGGCCACCCCGGTGCGATGGTCAGGCTCGGCGCGTTGGCCTACCGGGAGGACGACGTGGCGGGAGCTGAGCACTGGTGGAGCCTGGCCGCGCAGGAAGGTGACACCACCGCTGCCGAACTGCTGCGGGAACTCGGCGAGCGGCAGTAGCGGATGTCGGGCAGCAACGGCGCGCCTCGGCGGGCGGGGAGCGGACCCGGCGCGGTCCACGACGTACGACACCACTACGCGCACAACCGCCACCACCCGGAGCACTTCGCCGACGGGATCAACGGTTACGACTGCTGTACCTGATGTTCGTCCGGTTGGCGCTGTTCGCTCGATTGCCGGTGATCAAGGACGTGGAGTTGGCGGTGCCGCTATTCGGTGGCCGGTGGCCGGTGTGTCGTGATACATCACCGTGGTGCACAACGTTCTGGAGTTTCCCGAGGTCCTGCGGCTGATCGAAGACCGCTCGGTCGCGTTCCGCGCCGCGATCGCGTCCGCCCCCGACCTTGACGTCCAGGTCCCGACCTGCCCGGACTGGACGCTGCGCGAACTGGCGCAGCACCTCGGTGACGGTCGCCGCCGCCAGGCCGCGATCGTCGCGGCGGGTCCGGGCGTTGCGCCCCCGGAGAGGACGGACCCGAAGGGCGCCCCGACCGCGCCCCTCGACCGCGAGGCCCTGGATGCCTGGCTCGCCGAGTCGACCGGGCTCATGCTCGACGCGATGCGCGAGGCCGGCCCGGACCGCGGCTGTTGGACGTGGTGGGGCCGTTCGCAGGCCCCGCAGACCAGCGGAGCCGTGGCCCGGCACCAGATCCAGGAGATCGCCGTCCACACCTACGACGCCCAGCTCACCCAGGGTGCCGCACGGCCGTTGCCGACGGACGTCGCGGTCGAGGGCGTCGACGAGTTCCTGACGACCGTCTCGGCGACGACCGTCCCCTGGCCGTTCACGCCGGCGACCATCGACCTGCACGCGACCGAGGGCCGCTCCTGGCGCCTGACCCTCAACGCCCACGGCGTCCGCTGCGACGACCTCGCCGCCGACGCGGAGCCGGGCGACATGGCGGTGCGCGGCGCGGCGAGCGAACTGGTCCTCTACTTCTACGCGCGCGTCCCGCTCGACGGCCTGGAGACCACCGGCGACACCGAGCCGATGGAACAGCTCGCAGACTGGGACCCGAACGCGTAAACGCACACTGGCTACGCATCTGTCGGTTGTGCGCGCACTATTGCCGGCGCCACTGAGCGCGGACATGCGCGGCTGCGGGCCTGCTGTTCAAGGACGAAAGGCGCACCTGCGGGCGGCGGTGTGGCCTGCACCAGTTGCAAACGAGCGGTGGGGCACGGCGCGGAGGGATGATCTGTGCCGACCGGTCCGCCATGCCGTGAGCGGCGGAGTGGCCGAGAGCGCCTACGTCCCCGCGTGGAGGTAGGCCGCCCAGATGTGCGGACGGTCGGGTATGCGGCGTCGTAACTGTCGGACGGTGTCGTGCAGGGCGTGGGCGGCGGTGGCGGTGTCGTTGCCTGTCATGCGGCGGTAGAAATCGCGAGTGACGTGGTTGGCGTGCGTGCTGTCGATCTCCCAGAGGGTGCCGATCACGGTGGGGAATCCGGCGAGGAGGAACGAGCTGCTGATGTGGATGGCCTCGTCGGTGAGTCGCTCGGCTGTGCGGGCGGTGCCACAGGCCGCCAGGAAGGCGAGCCGCGCCGAACCCGGCCGCGCCCGGCAGATCTCGAGGACGGACACGGGCTCACCGCTCGGCAGGTGGAGCACGGCTCCGGACGGTTCCGCCGGGTCGGTGGCCGCGTGACAGCCGAAGTGCACCCACGAGGTGCTGCCGAGTGCGGCGAGCACGGCCTCGCGGGTCGCCGCGGCGCCGACCAACGGCTCGCGCGCGCCGAGGAGTTCCGCCGCGTGGCCGGCCGCCGTCGCGACGCCGGGCAGCTCGTCCTCGGGCGAGGCGACCAGCAGGGCACTGCCGTGATCGGCGGTGTCGCGGTGCCTGGCCCGGGCACGGGCGTAGGCGAGGGTCTGGAGGCCGGGGACGTAGGACGACACCACGGCGTCGAGGGCCGCGCCGCAGCCGTCGAGTCCGCAGTCGGGTGAGGTGCACTGGGCCGCGTGCAGCGGCAGGGCGCTGAAGGGACCGGTCGGGACCCACCACACCTGCGGCCACGCGCCTTCGCCGGGAACGGGGTCCGCCGCTCCGACCAGCTCGAGCACCGGCCGCACGATCCTGTGCCACGTCCACGACAGCGTCTCGCGGACGGTGGCACCGGCGGCGACGAGCTGCGCCGGGGACGGCCTTGACGTCCCGTGCGCGTTGATGGCGTCGACGGCGTCGCGCAGCCGTCGGGCCGCGTCGGCGATGTCGTCGGCCTCGGGTTCGAGGCGGAGGGCGATGATCGACCGGTGGGTGACGACGAGGGCGAAGCAGAAGCCGCGGCCGTGGTTGAGGACGATGATGGGGCCGTCGGCCGCGAGCGCACGCAATTCCTCGGCGGCGAGCGGACGCAGGAAGCCCTCGAAGCCCGGCTGGGTGCGGATGCGCTCGACCAGTGCGTCGAGGTCGCGGGAGGCGCGGAGCCCGGCGAGCCGGGCCCACTCGGCGTGCCCGGCGGGCGTCGAGTCGGACACCTCCGGCTCGGCGACGAGCTCGTCGGTCAGCCGCTCGAACTCGGCTGCCAGCGCGGGGTGCGCCGACCGCAGGTCGGCGGTGTCGGCGCGAGCCTCGATCCGCCGGGCCAGCAGCAGGCCGCGGCCGCGTTCGAGCAGCTCGGCGGCGCGGTCGACGTCGGGTCCCTCGACTGTGCGGAGGAGGAGGGCACGGAGGTCGGGCAGAGGGTCGGGAGCACGCTGCTCCGCCACAGCCGCCTCGATGCTCTGCCGGATGTTCTCCAGGTGGGCGGGTAACCGGGCGGCGGCCTCGCGGCGGAGGATCTGCACGAGGACCAGTTCGATCACCGCCCGGATGTCCCCTTCGAACGTGGACAGGCCGTGTTCGGCGGACTGCTGGTCGCTGCCCCGGTCGGTGACCTCCGCCATGGCCTCGATGGCCGCTTCGAGGTGGGACAGGCCCTGGTCGAGCCGGGGCTCCGGCTTGCCCACCGCGCCGGCCGCGGCCGCGATCTCACCGTGGGCCCGCACCCACGCCGGCATTGCGGGCCCTGTCCACGCGGCGGGGTCCTCGATGCCGGACACGAGGGCCATCAGGGACTCGGAGAAGGACTCCGAAGAGTTCGCCTGCGGGGTATGCGGTGTCCTGGGAGACGGGGTGTTCGAGGGGGAGCGCTGAGGGAGGCGGCCATGGCCCATGCGGTCGATGAAGGTGCGCGCTATGGCGGCCAGGTCGATCGGTGACCCGTGCGGTGTCTCCTCCCTGAGGATGTTGCTCAGGTCGTCGGCCTCGGCCATGAGGCGCGCCGCACGCTCCGGCTCGGTGCCGCGGAGCGCTGCGGCACGCTGGACGAGCGCCCTGGCCAGCGTGCTTGCGATCATGGGCCGCATCGGGTGTCCGGCGGCGCACGCGGCGAACGTCGCGCGGCACCGGTGGATCACGTCGTCGGTGAGGTCGGGCTTGGGGCCGCCCCCGGGTCCCAAGGTGTCGACCAGGTTGACGTAGGCGTCGCCCATGAGGTCGTACCAGGGCGGATTGCCGCCCGCCGCCCCGGCCTGCGCTTCACCCGCGAGCTCCCGCATCCGCCGGGCGATCTGGCGGGCCCTGTCGAGCTGGGCCGGTTCGTGGCCGAACAGGTAGTTCTGCAGGGCGCTGTGGAACTCGGTCTTGGCCGACAGCATCGCCCGGTCGGTGGCGGAAAGCACCGGTTCGCCGTCCGCGGGTTCCTCCCCGTCCGTCGGCAGGGCGGTGGCGGTTGCGGCCGCCGAGGCGAGGAGTGCCGCGGCCTCGCGCGCCCCTTCCGCGTCGAAGCGGACCATGGACAGGGTGGTGAGCGCGTCGGCGAGGAACTGGTTGGACTCGGCGGGCATGTCGGGCTCGTGCGAGCGCGCGTAGCGCAGCAGTTCGACGACCTCGTCGAGTTTGGTGAAGTCGCTGTGCGTGTGGTGCTGGGCGTAGAGCGCGATGCCGAGTGCGCCGGCGAGAGGCGCCCGCAGGGCGGGATCGTCGTCTCCTACGTCCGCAAGGATTTCCCGCAGGACCTCGACGTCGGAATCGATGTGTTCGGGGTCGTCCAAGACGTCGTGCATGCGGGTCAGGAGCGAGAGCGTCTTGCGCAGTTCTTCGACCAGGTTCTCGTCTTCCGCGTCGACCGGTTCGCCGGAACGGATCGCGCCGATGATCCCCGTGGGATACTCGGACCCGATGGGGGTCGACATGATGGCCACGGGCAGCGCGGCGTCGAAACTGCCCAGCCGCAGCAGGGCCGACGCCGGGAAGTCCGCCGGGGCGGTGGCCTTCACCTCCTCGGTCAGCTCCCGGGCTTCCGTCGCGAGCAGGTCCGCCCGGGCAGGTGCGGTCTGCCGCAGCCTCTGCCCTTGCAGCCCGGTGAGCGCGGCCAGCACGGCGACGTAGGCGTAACGACCCGGCGCGTCGGCAGGGAGGGCCGCGAGGGCGGCGCGGTACCGGATGATCTGCTCGTCGGAGAGCTCATCGGCGGTCGACCCGGTCGCCAGCGCGACGATTTCGAGGTGGATGTCCAGGGGGTCGCCCGTGCGTGAGGCGTGCTGCCTGAGCTGATCTACGAGGCGGGCGGTGACCGGCCCGGGATCATCGCCGCTGCCCAGTCCCTGCCATGCCAGGTACGCGGCGACGAGTTCGGCGTCCTGCCCACTCGACCCCCCGACGGAACCGAGTAGTTCGGCCGCCTCGCGGGCCGCCTCCTCGTCGTCACGCTCGTTCGCGAACGCCGCGAGCGCCTGGCCGAGTGCGGCCGCGACCTGGGGATGGGCCGGGTGGTCGGCGGGCGTGTCGTCCAAGGCGGCGCGCAGCCGTCGCACGGCGCAGGCGATCCGGCTCGCGTCGTGCTCGCGGGCGCCCGCCTCGGCGAGGGCCGCGCCGATGCGCAGCTCCCGTTCGCCCGGCCAACCGACGGGCAGGGCGTACAACGTGCGCAGCTGGCGCAGCCCTTCTTCCGTCTCCGGCATGAGCGCACCGTCCGGTGCCGCCGACACCAGTTGCTCTACGAGGGCGAGCGAGGGCTCGCCGAGCAGCCGCGCGGCGTCCACGACCGTCCGCAGGGCGGCCCCGGCGGCCGCCAGGGACCCGGCCGGGTCGAGGAGACTCGGCTCGATGGCGGCCAGGCGCTCGCACACCGCCTGCCCGTGTCGCGCCGCCACTGCCAGCGCGTCCGGGTCCGCCGCCAGCTGAGAGCGGCTCACGTTGAGCGCGAGGGCGTGCAACGCCAACTCCACGAACCCCGCGTGGTCCTCCTCCGTCACGTACTCGATCGCCGTGTCCGACCAGGCGAGCGCCCGGTCCAGCGCGGCCACCGGCTCGGGCACCTTGTCCACGGCGTCGGCGTGCGCCGAACTCACCAGGTAGGCGAACCGGGCCTCGTGCGACGGATCGGCCGGGTCGAAGCCCTCCAGCAGGGTGTCGGGAAGTCCCGCGCTCTCGGGCAAGCGCGGGTACAGGAAACCGAAGGCGCCCAGCACGACGAACATGTTCTGCCCGGCTTCCGGGTCCTCGGCTCCCTGATGGCGGAACCAGAAGGTCCAGAAGACGGCGGCGACCAGACCGAGTTCGACCGGTTCGTCCGGCAACGGCGCCGCCTCCCGCAGCAGCGCCAGCGCCTCGACCACCGCGTCCTCATCGCGCAGCGGCGCCGGATCGCGGGCGTCCTGAGCTGCCACCAGGCGGGCGACCACTCGATCCCGAAGCTCAGTCATCGCTTCCTACAGTAAACTGACCGGTCGTCAGGCGGCAGTGGTTCTCAGGACGTTCAGGAAGGCCACCGTGGGGCACGGGTCGAAGGCGCGCAGGCTGTACGAGGACGCCGTCGAATACCTGTGCCGCAACGTCGACGAGCTGCGCGAGCTGATCGACTCCCGACTCTGGGAGGCGCACTTCGCGGTGGTGCGGAGCGCCGACCCGGCAGGCTCCGAGTGGCGGGAAGCCGTGCGCGCGCTGCACGACGCGGCCGAGGCGGCGGGTATCCCCGGCGGACTCGGGCTGCCTCCCACCATGGGCGTGGGCGACTGGCCGGGCGGCCCCACACCGCGGTCCGTGGGCTGGGTCTGCCCCACGCAGCGCTGCGCCCGGGTCGACCTGCGGGACGGCGTCACACCGGAGACGCCGACGTGCGCCCTGGCCGGGGAGCCGATGCGCCTGGTGGGTGGCTGACCGCGGTGGGACTGCTCGTAGAGCTGCAGAAGCGCATACCCGACAGGTGGTTCCTGCGGCGGCTGCTGCCCGCCGCGTTGTTCGTCGTGGTCGCGCTCGTCGGCGGCGGACAACTGGGCCACCGCCGCTGGAACGACATCGCCCTCGCCCGCGAGCGGATCGCCGGCGCGTTTCGGCTGGGCGGCGGCCTGCCCGCGGCCGGGATCGCCTCGCTCGTGCTCGTCGCGGTGTCGGTGGTGGCAGCCGCGTTCGCGGTGCCGTACGCGGCGAACGCGATCGGGGCGCTGACGTCGGGCGCCTGGCCGTGGTGGCTGATGCCGCTGGGCCGGCGGCTGGCGTCATGGCGGGCACGTCGCTGGGTCGCGCCGGACGAGCTCGCCCGCCAGTCCGTGCGGGCGCGCGATGGCGGCAGGGAACTGCGCGCCGACAGGCTCGATGCCCGCCGGGCCCGAACCGGGTCGGGCAGACCCGCTTCCCCCACCTGGTCGGGCGACCGGTTCCGTGCCACCGAGGCACACATCCGAGCGAAGACGGGCGACGACATCGCGAGCGCATGGCCCGCACTCCTGCTCTCCGCGTCCGACACATCCCGTGCCGCACTGGCCGAGGCCCGCGACGCCTACGACGCGGCCTGCGAGGCCCTCGCCTGGAGCATGGCGTTCGCGCTCCTCGGCGCTTGGTGGTGGCCCGCGGCGCCGGTCGGCATCGTCCTCGGCCTGGCCTCCTGGCGGTCGCAACGCCACGCGGTCCGGGCGCTGTGCCGCACCACCGAGGCGGCCTTCACCCTGCAGCACACAGACCAGCCGCCCGGACAGCCCTTGAGCGTGGATGGTGAGAAGTCCGTCCGGTAGGACCGGGCCAACCGGTCCCGCGGCGTTGCCAGGGTGTCGGAACCTCCATCAGGGTCCGTTGAGCCGTCATTGATCGACCCCATGGGGGCGCTGACGAGTGCCTACCGCTCGCGAGCGAGGCGGTTCGATGCGTTCACCGCGGTGGTCTGCCGGCCCGTACCGATGGGAGCGGGGACAAGGTGCTCGGTGGTGGTCGCTTGCCGACGTTCGGAGTTGACGTCTCGCCGCTACCCCTGGCCGCAGGGTCGAGCGGCCAGGGGTAGCGGTCGACGCCGAGGTATCAGGCGAGAACCGGGTCGTCCGGTCAGACCCGGATCAGTTGCCACTGCTGGTTGGCCCCGCCGTTGGCGGCCCACTGCACGACCTGCGCCCCGTCGCTCGTCGCCGCACCGTAGACGTCCGCCACCAGTCCGCTGTCGTGGCTGACGATGGTGTAGTAGCCGTTGCCGGTGGACCGCAGGTACCACATCTGGTTGGTGCCGCCGTTGGCCGTCCACTGCTGCAGTTGCAGCCCGGCCGTGCTGCTGCCGCCGTTGACGTCGAGCGCCTTTCCACTCGCGACGTACCGGAGGGTGTAGGAGCCGTCGGAGGTCGTGGCGACGGTCCAGGTGCCGGTGCCACTCTGCTGGACCACCTTGGCACCGTCCGCGGTGGAGTTGCCCGCGACAGCGAGCTGCTTGCCGCTGTTGCGATTGACGATGCGGTAGTTGCCCGGTGCGGGTCCGTCTCCGCCGCCTCCGGCGAGGTTGAAGTACTCCACCGCGTCGGTGAAGACGGGCCTGCCGGACTTCGTGGTCGACAGCTGCAGGTACACGCGGTTGCCGGTGGCCGGGGTGGTGAAGGACACCGGCTGGGTGACCCGCGATCCGAGCGGGACGGTCAGGGTCGTGCTTCCGGACGCGACGACCGCCCCGTCCGGCGCGTCGAGCCGCGCCGTCCAGGTGAAGCCCACCGAAGTGTCGGCGAAGTCGTCGTTGAAGACGGTGATGTTGCGGGTGACCGTGGCGTTCCGGGCGTAGCTGGGCACGGCCTGGGGCAGGGGGAAGGTGCCGTTCGCGTCCGAGACGCCGGAGGCCGACCAGTAGGGGAGGTCGACCGCGGCCACCGGGTTGAACGCCGCCTGCACGCGCTGGAACTGAGGGTTGCTCCAGGGGTCCGGGAGGTTGTCCGCGCCGTAGACAGGGCGACCGCCCTCCTCCGGGACGAAGTCGCCGGTGCGCACGCCGGGGATGACGCTGGCCCAAGCTGACAGCAGCGTGTACGGACGCAGGTCGGTGGCGCCCTTGCCGCGCTTGGCCAGGGTTGCCGTGGCGAACCACTCGAAGCCCTGCTTGGTGTTGCATGCCGGCCAGATGTACTCGCCCTCGCCGTCGGGCCGCCCGTTCACGGTGATCAGGCCCTCCCCGTACCTGCCGAAGCCGTCGACGTAGTGCGGGATCACCGCGAAGTTGGCGTACGTCATCCCGGGATACAGGCTGACATTGTTGCCGACGCCCACCTCGACAATGATCGGCCGGGTTCCGTCGGCGCCGTTCATCGCCGCGTACAAGTCCTTCTCGAACTGTTCGGAATCCTGGCCGCTCTGGTTCGGCTCGTTGTTCTGACTCCAGCGGATGATCGCGGGGTGGTTGCGGTCGCGCAGGACCAGCGCACGGGCGTGGTTGATCATGTTGTTGCGCCCGACGGTCTCCCTCCACTCCTGCGAGGATTGGGAGCCGCGAATCGCGACCTCGCCGATGATCATCAGGCCCATCTCGTCGGCGACATCCAACATGTACGGGCTCGCGGGCTCCTGGTGGATGCGCACCACGTTGAAGTTCAGCCGCTGGTAGTTGTCCACCGCCTGCGGCCAGCCGCCGTTGCCGGGCGACGGGGGCAGGAAGCCGGGCAGGGTGTGGTACGCGTCGCCCTTGCCGCCGTTGTTGACCCGGTCGTAGTCGGCACCCTGGAGGTTGTCGCCGCGGAAGTTCACGCGCACGCCGTTGAGGTAGTAGTAGTCACCGTTCTGGGTGGCCTCCCGGAACCCGAACCGGTACGTGGCGTCGCTGGTGCGCCCGTCATCGGCGACGGCATGCACCGTCAGCCCGTGCAGCTGCGCCCGGTAACCCGACCGGTACGGCACGTTGGGCCACCAGTACGAGGTGCTGTCGAGGTTCCACGCGACCGGCCCGACGGTCACGGTCACGGTCGAGTTGGCCGCCACGGTGACCGTGCGGCTGGGCAGTTCCGGGTAGCTGAAAGCCGTTCCGTTGATGGACGACAGCGACCCGGTCAACGTCACCGACCGGGAACTGCCCGACGTGTTGCGCACCGACACGTCGTAGCTCAACGTCTTGTTCGCCACCGACGTACGCACGAATGTGTCGCTGACGTACACCGCCGGGTACACCCGCAGGAACGCGGACCCGAAGATCCCCTGCGGGATCGCCTCGGACCACGTGGCGGCGTCGGGCACCAGGTACCGGCCGTTGGACGCCTTCAGCGCTCCGCGGCCCTTCACGTTCACCGTGATCGTGTGGGTGGTGCCAGGCGCCGCGTATGCGCTGATGTCGAAGTTCGACGGGGTGAACGCCGTCGTCTGGGTGGCGACCACGCGGCCGTCGACCGACAGCGTCGCCTGGTGGTTGACCGCCCCGAACTCGATCCACGTCGACTGCGGCTGACCCGAGTCGGGCACGGTGATGGTGCGCGAGTACACCGCCTCGTTCACGTCGGTGAAGCCCTGCTTGTACCAGCCGCCGCCGGGCACGCTGATCGACGTCGTCGCCCGGCCCGCCGGGGTGAAGCTCCACGTCCCGGCCAGGTCGACCGAGGCGATCGCGGCAACGCCGGCAGTGGCGGCCGCGGCAGCCGCGGCCGTGACGGTCGGCTGTGTTGCGACGGCCGGCTGTCCTGCGGCGGCGGGTTGTACCGTGCCGATGGTCGCGAGGAGTGTGGCGCCCGCCAGCGCTACGCCGGCGAAGCGCTGGGATAGCGTGCGAGGCCTGTTCCGACGCATCAAGAAACCCCTTTCGCGGGTGTCGCCTCAACGGCGATACACCGATCATCGGACCCATCCTCACTACCGCCGGGGTCGCCAGAACAGGGAGGTCCACTGTGGACTCTTCTGCCGGCTTCATACCCGCGGAGCAGGGCATTGGTCGGTAAGCAATCGTGGGGACGGCGCGGCCTGGTGTCACACCAATGAAACTATGGCGGACAAGAAGGGTCAAAGCTAAATGTGAGCGCTAACTTTGAGCACTCCGACCAAGAAGAGTCCGACCAGGGGTCATCACCGTGGCAGGTCGCCGGACCGGTCGGGAAGTTGCCCCGTTCGGCCCACCGGGCGACCTGTGCCGGCGAGAGGGCCTCACCGTAACCAGCCGCCGATCGGCGGTCAAACGCTGTGCCGGCTAAATATTGACGCGCTTGTTTGGCGGCCGCTGAATGCCACCTGTCGAACAAGGCCGCGCTGGTCTCGACGGTGTGGCGACAAATGTTAGCGGTAACACGATTGCACTTCGGGTAGTGATCCGGCGTGCGGACATCGACGGTGTCCCGGCCACACCGCGGGTGCCCGTTACCCGTGGTGGCTGCCTGGGCAGAGGCGGGAGGGTGGCCTCGGTTGCACGAGTTGCTGTTGGCGAGGTGCGATCGACCGGGCACGACCACCGCACCGCAGCGCCCGGGTGCGGAGTTCTGGCACCCCACAGGTCCTGGCGCGCGGATTCAGGGTAAGCCCGTCCTCCCGGTCTCCACGCTGCCGGCTGTGTCCGGCTGCCCGACCGGTGCCGGGCCGAGTTCGGCGAGTTGTCGTCGCAAGCGCTCGGCGTCGGTGTGGCGGCTCTGCTGTCGGTAGAGGTCCAGCGCTTCCTGCCAGACGGCGGAGGCCTGGGCGTGGTTGCCGAGGGCACTGTGGGGGTGGCCGAGGTTGTTCAGGGTGTCGGCGGCCTCGGTGGTGTTGCCGACGGTGCGGTACAGGGCCAGCGCCTGCTGGTAGTGGTCGATGGCCCGGTGGTGGTGGCCGGTGTGGTGCTCGATCCAGCCGAAGCTGTCCAGGGTGTCCGCCTCGCCATCGGGGTCCTCGTGGTGGCGGTAGAGGTCGAGGGCGGCCTGGCAGTGCTTGCGGGCGTAGTCGTATTCGCCCACTCGGGCGGCGTGCCAGCCCACCATGTTGAGCGCGGTGGCTTCCCACACCGGCTGGGCGAGGGCGCGGAAGAGGTCCAGCGCGTGCTGGGCGTGTTCCAGGGCTTTGTGGTCGTCGCCACGCTGCCCCCAGGCCCAGGTGAGGGCGTGATGGGTGTGGGCCTGCTGGGTGAGGTCGTGGTGCTGCCGGGCGAGGGCGAGGGCCTGGTGCAGGTTGGCGATGGCGCCGTCGTGCCGCTCCAGTTCGGCGAGGGCGTGACCGAGGAGGCGGTGGGCGAGGATTCGGGCGCCGGGGTCGGGCAGGTGGGTGGCCGCGTCGGCCGCGGCTTGCCACACGGCGAGGTCGTCGTGGATGTGCCCGCGCAGCCGGTGGAAGGAGGCCAGGGCCCACGCGATCTGCCACACGATCCGGTGGCGGCGACGGCTGGCGGCGGTGTGCTGGACGGCCAGGAGGTGGAGGTGGTGGGCGTCCATCCAGGCCAGTGCGGACGCGCGGTCGGGCAGCGGGTGGGAGTGGGTTCCGGGAGCGGGCGGGTCGAGTCGGATCGGTGGGCGGTGGGGAGTCAGGAGTCGTTCGGCGGTGTGGGCGGTGTACAGGTAGAAGTCCGTCAACCGCTCCAGCGCGGCCTCCCGCTCCGGTGCGGGCAAGTGGTCGTCGGCGGTGGTGGCGTAGGCCCGCACCAGGTCGTGCATCGCGTAGCGGCCGTGAGGGTGCCGGTCGAGCAGCGAGTGGTCCTCCAGGACGCGCAGGGCTCTGCGCGCCTCGGCCGTGGTCAGCCCGGTGAGGGAGACGGCGGCGGGCAGGTCGATGTCCGGGCCGGGCGCGATCCCCAGCAGCACGAACACCATGCGCTGCCGCGCGGTGAGGTGGTGCAGGGACCAGGACAGCACGGCGGGCAGGCTGGCGGTGACGTCGGTCTCGTGGTCGAGCATGTCCAGGCCCGGCTCGTGCAGTTCCGCGGCCAGCTCGGCCAACGGGAGCCGCGGGCGGGTGGCGGCGTGCCGCGCGGTGATCGCCAGGGCCAGGGGGTGCCGACCGCACAGGCCGACCAGCTCGTCGACGGCGTCGGGTTCGGCGTCGGTGCGGTGCTCGCCCAGGCGTGACGTCAGCAGGGCACGGGCTTCGACGGGGGTGAGCACGCCCAAGGGCAGGTGGTGCGCACCGTGCCGATCGATCAACGACGGCAGGCTGGTCCGGCTGGTGACCAGCACGGTGCACGTGGGGCTGCCCGGGAGCAACGGCACGACCTGGTCGGCGTTGGCGGCGTTGTCCAGCAGCACCAGCATCCGCCGCCCGGCCATCAGGCTGCGGTACAGCGTGCCCGGGTCTGACTGGGCGCGGTCGGGGGTGACGCCCAGGGCGGCGAGGAAGCCGCGCAGCGCGTCAGCCGGATCGATCGGGTCTCCGGTGGGGCTGAACCCGTGCAGGTCCACGAACAGTTGCCCGTCGGGGAACCGGTGCAGGTTGCGGTGCGCCCAGGACAGCGCGAGCCAGGTCTTGCCGATCCCGCCCACACCACCGATCGCCGAAATCGGCGCCGGTCCGGTCGCCGGCACGACTGCCGCGCCGCTCTCCTCGTGCGGCGCCGTGAGCAGGACGCGGTCGAGTTCGGCCAGTTCGGGGACGCGTCCGGTGAACGGCCCCGGCGCGGTGGGCAGTTGGCGGGGCACCACCGGTTGGCGGTCCGCCTCCGGGGCGGTCAGGGCGAGGTCCGCGGTCAGGATCTGCTGGTGGAGTTGCCGCAGTTCCGGTCCGGGCTCGGCGCCCAGTTCCTCGGCCAGGCGGGTGCGCAGTTGCCGGTAGTGGTCCAGGGCCTCGGCCTGACGCCCGGCGCGGTAGAGCGCGAGCATGAACTGGGCGGCCACGTGTTCGTTCTGCGGGTGCGCGGTGGCGCGATCGGTGAGTTCGGGCAGCAGCACGGAATGCCGCCCGAGCCGCAGTGCCAGGTCCAGGCGGTCGACGTCGGCGGCGAACCGCTCCCGCTCCAGCCCGTTGCGCACCGCGGTGGTCCACGGTGTGTCCAGTCCCAGCAGTGCCTCGCCCCGCCACAACCCCGAGGCCTGCTCGGCCAGTTCGAGTGCGCGGGTCTGGTCCGTCTCGGCGCGTGCGAGGGCGACCAGCCGGCGGAACCGGTGCACGTCCACCGCGTCCTCGTCGACGACCATCTCGTACCCGCTCGCCCGGTGCACGATGGCGGCCTGGCGGGTGGCGCGCAGAGCCCGGCGCAGGCGCGACAGGTAGCCGTAGAGGGTGCTCCGGCCGCCGGACGGGACCCGGTCGCCCCACGCCCGGTTGAGCAGTTGGTCCGTGGACAGCCACTGGTTGGCCTCGATCAGCAGCACCGCCAGCACGCACCGCTGCCGGGCGTGGCCCAGGTCGACCGATCGCTCGCCGATCGTCGCCTGCACCGGACCCAACACGCGGAACTCCACCGCCACCGCGAAACTCCCCTCGACGACCGGCCCCCTCGATACCGGTCTAGCAGGGGCGTTCGGCGGTTGCAGGTTTCCCGCAGGTTTTCGTTCGGTAGGTCGAGCAAGGTGGAGGACGTGGCGGTGAGCGGAACGGGACGAGCTCGTGGCACCCGCCACCCGGAAACCCCTGTCGGACGGGGCAAAGCAGGTCCGCGGGTGGCACCGGTTCCCCGTCGCACCCCGTCACGGTCACGGAGGACTTCATGCGGTTGTGGCAACGAACGGCCTGCTCGGTCGCGGCGGCCCGGCACGCGCGGACCGGCGGGCTCCGCGGTTCCGCCGGCCACTACCTGGAGAACCTGACCAAGGACAGCTCTGCGGTCGGCGGGAACGCCAACGGCGAGATCGATCTCGTGCACGTGCGCTGACGGTTTCCGGCCTCGTCCGGCCCGCACCCGCCCCACTCGAAGCAGTTCACCCCTTTCATCGTGCCCGTGGGTCGCTGACCAGCGGTTTCAGTTCGTGGAAAGGAGGTGATAACCGCCGATGCCCGACATCGCTTTCGACGCCCGTGAATTGCACTTGGACGACCTGTCCGTCACCGCGATGCGTGACGCGGTCGCGCTACCGGAGGCGGGCGCGTCCGGTGCGTCGTGCTCGTGCAACAGCTCGTGCTGCTGCCAACAAGAACCCATCCCCACCTTCGGCTGAATGGGAGTTCGTCGTGGAACTGAGCTTTGAGGTCGATGACCTGGTCGTGGACGACCTGTCCGTGACCGCGATGCGTGACGCGGTGGCGCTGCCCGAGGCGGGTGCGTCCGGCGGCGGGTCCTGCTGTGGCAGCTCCTGCTGCTGCTGCCCGGACCCCAGCTTCCGCTGAAACCAACCGAGTTAGGGAGGACATCATGGAACTGAGCTTCGAGGTCGATGACCTGGTCCTGGACGACCTGTCCGTCACGGCGATGCGTGACGCGGTGGCGCTGCCCGAGGCGGGTGCGTCCGGCGGGTCCTGCAGCGGCGGCAGCTCCTGCTGCTGCAGCGTGCAGCCGCCGGAGCCGACCTTCTGAGAAGGGCTCACGTCGTGGAGCCGACCTTTGACGTCGAGGACCTGGTCCTGGACGAGTTGGCGGTGACTGCCATCGGTGGCGCGGCCTTCACCGACGGCGCCGTCCCGGCGTCGTGCTCGTGCTGCAGCGTCGAGACACGGGCCTGAGTCGGGCCCCGCCATCTCGATCCGAGGGCCTTCGCCGGGCGCGAGGTCCTGACCCGGTGTCCGTTCGCGGGGCACGTCGGGTGTTCCACGTTGGGGGCGTCGGTTGCGGCGCCCCCAACCACCACCAGTTCTCCGGAGGAACCGCGATGGCTGGTCTGACCACCGAGCTGGCGCCCTACGCGATGGTGCGCGTGGCGGCACTGCCCCATCCCGAGCCACCGGCCGGCGCGGCGGGTTTCCGGGCGGCGATGGCCGCCGCGGTCGCCGCGCAAGCCCGGGTCCGGGAGCTCGCGCCGCAGGTGGCCGACGCGCTGTACGACAGCGCGGCCGACCACCCGCCCGAGTTCCACCGACGGGTCGTGCTGCCGCTGCGGCGCGACGTGCACAACGACCGCTCGCCCCGCCCGACGCTGCTGGCCGAGCTCGGGCGGCTGCCCGACCGGGTTCCGCTGTTGGCGCGGTGGCTGGCCGAGCGAGCCGGCCTCGACACCGCCCTCGACGCGGCGCTGGCCGGGTGGCCGGACGCGCTGGCCGCCGAACGCGCCGTGCTCGCGCAGACGTGCCGGGCCGAGCCGCTGCGGCTGGCCGGGGTGGTGACCGGCGCCGACCTGCTGCACGGCCTGGCGCGCACGGCGGAGGGAGGCGGCACACCCGATCGCAAGGCACGCAAGGCGGAGGCCACGGTGCTGCGGTACGCCTTGCGCGCCACGTCCAAGACCAGCCCGCTGTCCTGGTACACCCACGTCGGGTGGGGCACCTGGGGCGACGGGCCGTTGCCACGCCAGGAGCCGGTGTCGCACACCGAGGTGAACCGCCTGCTGCTGACCCGGTTGACCACCGCCTTCCGCGACCGCCCGCACCGGCCCGCGCCGGGACTGCGCGAACAGGACGGCCGCCTGGTGTTCCGCCGGGACGTCCCGGTCGCCGCGCCGTCCGGCGGCCTGCCGTCACGGATCCACGCCACCCGCGAGGAGCAGGTGGACGTGGCGGTGACGGGCCCGCTGCGGTTCGTGGTGGCGACCGCACGGGCCGCCGGACCCGAGGGCGTCGCGCCCGGCGCGCTGGCCGACGCGCTGGCTGTCCAGCTGACCGCGCCGGACCCGGCCACCGCCGCCCGCGCCTACGTCGACCGGATGCTCGACATCGGCCTCCTGGTGCCCATCGAGCCGGTGCACCCGCAGGACCCGGACGCGCCGATGGCGTTCGCCGAGTGGCTGCGCGAGCACGGCGAGCACGACGTGGCGGACCGCCTGACCCGGCTGGCGACGACCACCGCCGCGTTCGCCGCCGCCGACCCGCCTGCCCGGGCCGCGGCCGCCACCGAGCTGGCCGACGGTTGGCGCGAGCTCGGCGAACGGGTCGGGGTCGAGCTGTCCGGGATCTCGCCGGTGTTGGAGGACGTGGTCCTGCCGGAGCCGGTGCCGGTGCCCACCACGGGCGCCGACACGTTGACCCGCTTGACCTCGCTGCTGGTCCTGTTCGACCAGCAGGTGCTGTTGCGCAGGCTGGTGCGCAACCGGTTCGTCGAGGCGGTCGGCCCCGGTGGAGCGGCCTCGCCCGCGGAGTGCGCGGTCTTCCTGTCCGGCGCCTGGCAGGACGCCACGAAGAACATCGACGCGGTCACGGACCCGGAGATCATCGCGCTGCTGGAGATCCGCGCGAAACTCGCGGCGGCGGCTCGGGCGGACGGCGTGCTGTCGGACGACCTGGTGGAGGAGGCAGCCCACCACGTGCCGGGTTGGCTGCGTCGGCCCGGTTCGTACTCGTTCTTCGGCCAGCCGACGCGGGACGGGCGGTTGGTGGTCAACCACGTCTACTCCGGCTTCGGCAAGTTCACCAGCCGGTTCCTGGGCCTGCTCCCCGGTGCGCGGGACCAGGTGGCCGCGCAGCTGCGGCGGGTGCTCGGCGCGCGGTTCGCGCAGTACCGCCCGGTGCTCGGGTTCAACGCCAACCTGCACCCGATGCTGGGCGGGCCCGAGATCGGCGAGGACCGCCGGTGGGCCGACCTGCTCGCCGACGAGCTCCAGGTCCGGCACGACCCGCGTGCCGACGAGATCAGGGTGTTCCACCGGGACGAGCCGCTGGACGTGCTCTACCTGGGGTTCCTGATGCCGCTGGTGTTGCCCGACCGGCACATCCCGCTGTACTCGGACCTGGCGTGCGGCTGGATCCAGCTAAACGCGCTGCGGTCGCGCGAGGAGGAGGACGACGGTGTGGTGGCGCGCGGCGGGCTGCGCTACCGCGACGTGGTGCTGGCGCGCCGCTCGTGGGACTTCCCCACGGCGCCGGAGCTGCCCGCCGAGGAGTCGGTCGCACCCGCCGTGGCCCGGTTGCGCGCCCGGCACGGGCTGCCGGAGCACGTGTTCGCGGGCCCTCTCCTGCCGTCCGGGGCCGTCGATTTCCTGCAGCGCATGCTCATCTCGGCCAAGCCGCAGTACGTCGACTTCGGCAACGCCCTGCACCTGCGCTGCCTGCCCCGGCTGCTGGCCCGGTTCCCCGACGGGGCGCGGCTGACCGAGGCGCTGCCCGTGCCGGGGGCGCAGTCACCCGGCGACCGGGTGCTCGAAGTGATCGCCGAAACGTACTGGAGGGCCACGTGACCGACGTCGTCTGCTACTACTACGACCCGGTGAAGATCCCGTTGCTCCGCGACGCGGTGTTGCCCGCGCTCGCGGAAGCGCAGGCGGCGGGCGCCGAAGGGCACCTGGAGCGGCACTGGCTGCACGGCCCGCACGTCCGGGTGCGCATGGACGGCCCGGACGACGTCGTGCACGCGGTGGCCGACCGGCTGCGCGCCCACCTCGCCGCGCATCCCTCCACAGTGGACGTCACGGTTGCCGAGCTGCTGGAGCGGTCGCGGCGCAACGGCGTCACCGAGCTGGTGCGGCCACCGTACGAGCCGATCCACCCGGACAACACGGTCGTCGTGGAGCCGACCGACACCACCTCGGTGCGCGAACTGCACGGCTCGGACGTGCTGGTGGACCTGCGCACCCGCACGTTGCGGCTGGGTGTGGCGGCGGTGCGGGAGGCCGTCGCCACCGACCGCACGTCGGCCGGGCGGGTCGAGCTGGCGTTGACCGCGATGGCGGCGCACGCGTCGCGGTACCCGGGCGGTCTGGTCACCGGCTACCACTCGTTCCTGTCCCACCTGGAGGACTTCCTGACGGTCAACGACCCGGACGGCGTGATGCGCGCACGGTTCGCGGAGCTGTGGCAGCGCAATGCCGAGAAGGCCGTGGCCACGGTGCGGGCCGTGCACGACGGCGCCCTGGACACCGAGTGGACGACGTGGACCGTGCGCAGCCGTGAGCTGATCGAAGAGGTCTACGACCGCGGTGAGCTGCCCACGGTGTACAACGAGAGCCACGGCGAGGTCGCGCTGGAGCTGGGCGACGAGAAGGCGATCCGCCGCTGGCACCGGGACCACCGCAAGGACTTCAGCGAGTACCACCGGGCGATGCAGCGGGTGGACCTGGACCACCCGCTGTTCCAGCGCCCGGTCACGGTCTACCGGTTCGGCACCAACATGCTCTACCAGCTGCTGGTCGTGTGCGACGTGACGCCGGTCGAGCGCTACCTGGCGGCGAAGCTGCTGGCGGAGGCGGCGCAGCGGATCACCGGCGTCGCGTGGTCGACTCAGCTCGCGGAGCTGTCCGAGGTGGGCCGGTGAAGGGGGAGCTGCTGCGCCTGCGCCCGATCGCGCACGCCAGTCCGACGGACACCGGCCTGCACGTGCGGGGCTGGGCGTCCAGCTTCAGCCTCGGCGGCGGCAAGGGCCTGTGGACGCTCTGGCAGCGGCTGGCCGGTCCGTTGACCGCGGGCGTGCCACCGGAGCAGCTGACCGTGCCGGAGCACGCGCCACCCGCGGTGGCGGCGGCGATGGAGCTGATCATCGGTCAGCTGCACGAGCACGACCTGCTGGTCCGGGTGCCCGCCTCCTGGGACGCCGACGGTCCGCCCGAGCACATCGCGCGGTGGCTGGAGTCGGTCGCCGAGAAGCCGGCGCGGACGTGGGAACTGCTGTGCGGGGGCACGGTGGCCGTCATCGGGTCCGGGGCCTTGGCGGCGGGCGCGCACCGGGCGTTGACGGCCACCGGTCTGGCGGTTCCCCCGGTCGAACCCGGGCCCGGCCTGTTGTTGGTGTGCGGTGGGCACGCGGTGGCCGCCGGGTGTGCGGCCGACGTGGGGTTCGTCGTCGCGCCCGGCACGCGTGGGGATGTGCTGGCCGATGCCGAGGCCGTCGCCCACCGCTTGAACGGGTCGGTGGGTGAGCCGCCGGAGGCGTTGGCGGTACTGGTCGGCTCGGCCGCCGCACACCGGTTGGTGTGCGCGGTCGGCGAGCTGCCCGACCCGGCTCGCGAGGTGGTGAACATGTGGCGCGACTCGGTGCCTCCCGGTCCGGTGCACCAACCGGTGTTCGTCGCGCGGATGGACCCGTTGCGGGGGGAGTACCACCCGTGGCTGTCGGCGGTGCGCCCGGTGTTGCCCGATGGGCGGATCGTCGAGGTGTTGGGTGATGCCGAACTCGGTCCGGTGCCCGCACCGGAAACCGATGACCTGCCCCAGTTGCCGGTGAAGTTGGCGATGTCCGGTGACGCGGTCGGCTTCGGCACCACCGAGCGGTCCGCCCGCCTGGACGCCGTGCTCCGCGCCGCACACCGGCTTGCCCCTGATACCGCGGTGGTCGGAGCGGACCGGGTCCACGCCCTCGGCCTTGCGCTGCGGAACGCCGCCCGGTCGCTGCCGGGCACACCGGTCGACCCGGACACCTGGCAGACGGATCCGACCGCACGGCGGTGGTGGAAGGCCGTGGTGCTGCGGTTCGCGCTGCCCGCCGAGGTGGCGGTGGAGCGGCTCGGTGACGAGGTGGTCCGGGCCGTGGTGCGGTCGGGGGGTGTCGAGCTGTCCTGGGCGATCGAGGCAAGTGCCGCCGATGCGGTGGCCTTCGCGGCGATGGCGGCGGCGGGCCGGGCGCAGGCCGGTGGCACGAAGGTGATGGCGGACCGGGCGCGGGTGGGTGGCGCGGTGGCGGGTCGTGCCGAGGTGGAGCCAGTCGTGCTGTCCGGTGCGTTTCCGGTGGAGGAGCCGAACACCGCCGGCGTCCCCTGGACCGAACGGGCCTGGTACTGGCCGTTCGGGTTGCGTGATGAGGAGGAGGCGTTGCAAGGCCGATTGCGCCGGCTCCTGGGCGTGACCGAGGTCAAGCAGGTGGCGTTGGGACCGGTGTTGCAAGCCGCCGGGCTGGTCGCGTTCGCGGTTCCGGAGGTGGGTCGGTGAGCGTGGTGGAGTTGACCGGCTACACCATCGGCGACCTGGCACGGGTCGGGACGGACGCGGCGGTGTTGCCGATCCGGCACGACGGCGCGTTGACGCTGCTCGGCCCCGTCGTCGGAGGCGGCGGGCCGGGGGTGTGCCTGGTGTGCGCGGAGGACACCCGGCTGGCCGCGCAGAGCACCGCCGTGCCGCGCCGCGACGAGGACATGCGGCTGGGTGGCGTGCCGTCCCCGGTCCACGGCCCACTGATCGCCGCCTTGACCGACCGCGTGCTGGCCGACCCGGACGCGTACCGGGACCGCGTGCTGGCCGTGCGGACCGACCTGAGCACGGTGAGCGAGCACCGGATACGCCCCCGCCCCGACGGCTGCCCGGCGTGCGCGCCGCTGCCCGAGGACACCGCCGAATCCGCCGCGGTCGTCCGCGAACCCGTGCCCGTGTCACCAGGAACGCTGCGGGGGGTTAACCCGCTGACGGACGGTCACGCGCTGTTCGACGCACTGGTGGACCAGCGGCACGGTCCCGTGGTGGGACTGTCCCACATCGGTGATCTGTCGTTGCCCGCCGTCAGCGCGCGGGTCGTGACCGATGGTGAGGGGGTGCAGGCGGGCTTCGGCCGGACCGGGACGTTCGCGGCGTCCGAGCGGGTGGCGTTGTTCGAGTCGGTCGAACGGCTCGCCGGCATGCGTCCGCGGCGCGCCAGGACCGTGCTGGAGGCGTCGTTCGCCGAGCTGGGCCCGGGCCGGGCGGTGGAGCCGACCCGCCTCGGCCTGCCGGACATGCCGTCACCGCACGTGGTGCCCTACACCCCGGACGCGCGCACGCGATGGGTGCACGGGTGGTCCTACACGAGGAGCACCGCCGTCGCGGTGCCCGAGCACGTCGTCTACTGGGGCCGCACACCCGGACCGCGATTCGTGAGCGAGACGTCCAACGGCTGCGGCACCGGCAACAGCCTCACCGAAGCCGTGCTGTACGGGCTGTTCGAGGTCGCCGAGCGGGACGCGTTCCTGATGGCCTGGTACCAGCGGACGCCGTTGCCCAGCCTCGAAGTGCGCGACGAGCTGACGTCGCACCTGTCCGACCGGCTGGAGCAACTGGGCTACCGGCTGGAGTGCTACGACGCGACCAACGACCTGGCGGTGCCCGCGGTGCTGACCATGGCCCGCTACACCGGCGCCGGTTCGGCCGCGCCACGGGTGTTCTTCGCCGCGGGCGCGGGCACGGATCCGGATGCCGCGCTGCGGTCGGCGGCGGTGGAGGTGGCGGTGGACGTCGAGTCGGCGGCCAAGCGCGCCCGCACCGACCCGGCGGAGCACGACCGGGAACGGCTGCTGCGGATGCTGCGCGAACCGGAGCTGATCCGCACGATGGAGGACCACGTCGCGGTCAACGGACTGCCCGAGGCCGCGGACCGCCACGACTTCCTGCGCCCGACCGACCCGGTGCCACCGACCCGACCGGACGTGCCGCTGGACGACCTGGACGCGCTGCTGGAGCACTACGTGACCGCGTGGGCCGCGTTGGACCTGGAGGTGATCGCGGTGGACCTGACCGACCCGGTGGAGCGCGACCGGCTCGGCCTGCACTCGGCGAAGGTCGTCGTGCCGGGCACCCTGCCGATGACGTTCGGCGAGCGCGACCGCCGCACCCACGGCATACCCCGGCTGCGCCCGACCGGTCCGCTGCTGCCCCACCCGTTCCCGTGACCGCCGCTGACGCGCTGGCCACGGCCTACCGGCACGCTCCCGGTCGGGTCATCGCGAAAGGCCCGACGCCACGCCTGCCACCTCCCGCGCCGGCAACCCTGGTCCCGCTGACCGACCTGGCGGCCGGCAGTCGGTTCGGGGCGGCGCTGGCGCACCTGCTGACGGACGTGGCCACGCCGCAGCGGTGGGAGCCGTGGAACCAGTACAACGACCACCGCGCCTACCCGTCCGCGCGGTCGGCGTTCTCGGTGGACGTGGTGCTGGTCGCGGACGGCGGTGCGTGGGCGCTGGACCCGGTGCGCCGGGCGCTCGTCGGCGGCGCGCCCGCCCGGCTGGGCACGTCCGTCCGGCTCGACCTCGTGCGCCGTCGTGAGCGGTTCTCGACGGGGTACGGCGAGTTCGCCGACGTGCTGGTCGAACTGGAGGTCGGGCACCTCATCGCGGCTCTGGCGGACCGCGCGGGACAACTGGGCCTGCGGGCGCGGGTGGACGGCGACGGCCTGGTGGTGTCCTCGGACCGCGAGACCGGAACGCCGGGGCCGCGCCCGCCGGTGCGCAGCAGCGGGTTCGGACCGCGCGGCGTCTCCGCCGATCCCCGGCCGCTGCCCGCGTCGGCGTTCCGCGCGGTGGCCGCCGCCCTCCCGCGACCCGCGAACCTGCGGCACCGGCTGGCCGTGCACAACGTCGAGGGCGTGCCCGACGGGTGGTACGACGGGCCGCGGCTGATCGCGGAAGGGCCCGCGATGGACCAGGTCCGGGGCACCTACGGACACGCGCCGAACATCGTGGACGTCGGCAGCGCGAACCTGGCGCTGGTGATCACCGGTGACCCGGCGGCCGCCGTGGCCGCCGAAGGACCCGACGGCTACCGCGGCCTGCTCCGGGCCGCCGGCGCCTGCGCCCAACGCGTCTGCGCGGCCACCGCCGAGGCAGGCCTGTTCTGCCGCCCGGTGCGCAGCCTGCACGACGAGGACCTGGAGGCGCTGGTCCGCGCCCCGGCCGGGCACACCGTGCTCTACCTGCTGGTCGCGGGCCGTCCGCGCGCGACCGGGTTCACCTACGACCTGACCCCGCTGGAGGCGCGACCATGACGTGGACTGGGCTGCACGTGCGGCTGTCGTGGCAGACCGAGCACGTCGACGCGTTCATCGCCGACGTGCTCGCGCCCGCGATAGCCGAACACCGCACCGCCGGCCGGATCGCCGACTGGTTCTTCATCCGCTACTGGCACACCGGCCCGCACCTGCGCATCCGGCTGCGTGACGGGGCCGGGCACGCGGACCTGATCGCCGAGCAGCTGCGGGCCATGGTCGCGGCGGCGGACCACCCGGAACTGGAGCTGGACCCGGACGGCTACTACGACTCCGTCGGCACGGGACGCGACACCTGGCTGCCGCACGGCGATGTGCGGGAAGTGCCCTATGAACCGGAGGTGGGGCGCTACGGCGGCCCGGACGCGTTGCCGATCGCCGAGGAGGTGTTCTGCCGCAGCACCGACGTCGCGGTGGCGGTGCTGCGCGCGGCCCGCACACCCCAGGCCAAGCTCAGCGCCGCGGTGGAGCTGGTGATGGCCACGACCACCGCGCTGGGCTTGGACCGCCCGGCGGCGGCCTCGTGGTTGCGCAGCATGGCCGCGGGATGGCGGCTGCGCTTCGAGCCGGCCACCGCGCCGACGATGTCGTCCCACGTGGCCGCGCACGGGTTGCACGCCGCGCGTGCGGCGCACCTGAGCGCTCGGTGGGAACGCCTGGAGTCCGCGCCGACCGGTGCGGTGGCGTACTGGATGCGGCAGGTGCGCACCGACGTGCCGCGGCACGTCTGGGCCTCCCAGCTGCACATGCTGCTCAACCGGCTCGGCATCGTCCCGAGCGAGGAACGCACGCTGTGCTGGCTGGCCGCGGCGACCGCGCTCGCGCCGACCGGCGTAGCGGACTTCCACGCCGACGGCGGCGACGCGTTCGACCGCCGGTACCTGGAGGCCAGCAAGTACCGCCCGCACGCCGACGAGCAACTGCCGCACAAGGACAGCGCCCACGAACGGCCGGCGCTCCTCCCTTGGCAGCGGGTGGTGCGGCTGCCCGACCCGCCGGAGCCGACGACGTCGCTGGTGTCGGCCCTGCGGAGCAGGCGCACCGGTCGGGGCGACCAGCTGCGGGGACCGCTGGACGCCACGCGGTTGGCGGCACTGCTGTGGACCGCCCACGGCAGCATGTCCGACGGCAGCCGGCCGTACCCCAGCGCCGGCGCCCTCTACACCGCGCGACTGCGGCTGCTCGCCATGTCCGTCGACGGCCTGGCACCGGGCGTGTACGACGTGGACGAGGTCAACCGGCAGCTGGTCACCGTGACGCCCGCACCGGAGATCGGGGACGTGGAGGCGACGTCGAGTTGGTTCGGCGAGGGCGCCGCGCTCGTCGGAGGCGTGGACATCGCCACCACGCCGGCGCTGCTCGGCCTCTACGTGCGGATCGGCGAGCTGCGCCGCGACTACGGGCTGCGGGCGGTGCGCTTCGGCTTCGCCGAGGCCGGTCACCTCGCGCAGAACCTCACCCTGGTCGCGGCCGGCCTGTCGCTGTCGATGGGTGTCCTCGGCGGTTTCTACGACGACCTGGCGCACGACCTGTTCACCCTGGACGGCGTGGACGACACCCTGGTCTACCTGATGCCGGTGGGATCTGTGGGGATGTCGGAGATCGTCAGTAGGGTCGAAGCCCCATGACGTTGGCACACGGCGGAGATCCGGATCGGGATCGTCGACGCGGCCGATCAAGAGGCCGAGCTCCGGTCGTTGCACGGCCGGCTGACGGCGGTGACCGTGCCGGCTGGGTCGTTGGGCGTGTGGTCGCACAACCGGGCAGCGGCCCCGCCCGTCACCGTCGTCAGGCGGCGAAGTGCCCCTTCACGCTCGCGATCTCCTGGGCGAAAAGGGCTTCCAGGTCGTCCAGGAAGCCGGCCGGCGCGCCGGGGACCACGCGGAACTCGCGCTCCCAGTCGATGAAGCTGCGGCCCGGCTCGTTCGTGACCGGCCGGACCCGGTAGGTGGCCACGTAGTCCACGATGAACAGCACCTGCGCGACCGAGCGGTAGGTGAGCGAGCGGTCGGTCTCCGAGCGGCCGACGACTTCCTCGCGGGCCAGGTCGTGGTTGGGCAGGAGGGTGAACTCGAACGTCGACGGCACCTTCTTCGCCGAGCCGCCGTGGGTCCAGTGGGCGTTCTCGATGCCCTCGCCGAACACGATGTCGAGCAGCACCATCATGTCCCGGACCTTCGCCCAGACCTCGTCGGGGTCCGCGTCCAGGACGGCGGAGTGGTAGACGGAGTACTTCGGCGACAAGGCCATGGTGGGTCTCCTAATGCGTGGCGAGCAGCCTTCGGGGGAAGCGCCGGACGGGCGGGCTGCGGAATGCGTGCCCAGTTGACCAAGTCGTCGAACGCCGACGTCGTGTTACCGGACGCCGCTGTGATCAGTTCGTGCACTCGACCTGTCGGTCCGGGCTCGGGTTCGACACCGCCGGAAAGCGGATCCGGGTACGGGTGGGGCCCATCGCCCACGTGGTCGTCGCGGTCGACGCGCACGGTGCCACCGCAACCGGAACCCTGGACCACGCCGGAGCGCGCAGCGATACGACGGCTCACGTGAGTCAGGTCCCGGCCGTGGTCATGCGTGCAACGTACCTGCTGCTCGCGCGGATCGAGGGCATGCGGCCAGTCCAGGAGCCGCCGCACCACCGGTGGCCGGAGCTCCGGTGGAACGGTGATGCGGATCAGGCTCGGAAGATGGCCCCCGCAGGGTCCGGTCGATCGTGCCCTCGCTCCCGGCGCCGGCGCTGAAAGCGAACCTCGTGCATTTCACGTCGTAGTAGTGGTATGCCTCGGCGTCCGTGTCGTTCTTCGCGTAGTCGCCCCGTTCCAGGGCCAAGGCGTGGCAGTTGTCGTTCGACGGGTTGACCAGCACCGCCTCACCGTTGACGTAGAACGTGCCACTCGCAGCGACAGCGGTGCCGACCGTCCCGGTGGCCACCATCAGCGCCGTGGCTGCCACCACCACAACGCCGTCCGCGACGCCCTCACGGCAGTGCTCGGCCGACTGCCGAGTCGCTGCGACTGGCACTGACCTGGGACCAGGGCTCGGAGATGGCCTGCCACGACCAGATCGCGCCACTCCTGAAAGAAGGGGTGTACTTCGGCCACCCGGCAAGTCCGTGGCAGCGCGGCACGAACGAAAACACGACCGGATTGCTGCGTCAGCACTTTCCGAAACGCATCGACCTCTCGATCCACACACCGGCAGACCTCCAGGCCATCCAGGACCGCCTCGACCGCCGCCCACGCAAGACCCTCGGCTGGCGCACGCCCGCAGACGTCCTCCAAGACGTACTGGCATCATGATCCAACAACGTTGCGATGATCACTCGAATCCTCCTAGAACCCAGGCGACCACCGGGGGTCCATATTCGAGCGCCATTGACAACTTGACCACTTCCGCGCGCAGATGACCATCTGATCAGGTATCGAGGGCAGTTCCCGATCGCAACGCGCGTTAATGCCGATGACCGGACGTCTCCAGTGGCAGGAGCGTCACCGACAACGGCACAGCCCTGTCGCGGACGTTTCCTCAGGCGCAGCGGTCCCGACCCGACCGACCGCCGCCTCACACTCATTCGCCGCTCGCCGGAGGAGCGACGACCGGTCCGAGCAGGTCTGCGGTCGACGGCTGGTGGAAGTGCCGGGCCCAGTCGAGCGGGGTCACGTCGAAGTGCTGGTCGCGGAGGTCCGGATCGGCGCCCAGTTCCAGCAGCCTACGGACGAGCAGCTCCCACCCGAGATCCCGTGCGACTGCGCGGACCTTGACGAACGCGCGAAGCGCGACCGGTTCCTGGCGCACGCCGCCCTGCTGACGGTAGGCACGGCCATCGGCAGGTGGGGCTGCCGCGCTCCAGCGTGCCGCTCCGCTCGTCCCGTGTAGTCCGTCCCGTGTAGCCCTTGCCACGTGCGGGGCCGAACACCCACCCCGTCGGCGCGACGCCCTGATCGCCGGTCGAACGCCTGGTGGCCGGTACAATCGGACCGGCCACCAGGAACTGTGATCAACCCGGACCGGCTACTTGCCCTCCGGGACCTCGCCCTTGCTGGACTTGATCGTCACGAGCTCTCGCGACGTCGCGCCGGGCGCGGTGGACATGGCCGCGCCCGAGTCCGACGTGTAGGCCGTGAGTTGCCAGAGGAAGTAGTTCCCCTCACCGTTGCGGAAGAACACCCGCTCCTCCGAGCCGCCGCCGGCGGCGAACGCCGGGTCGACGATGGACTGGTCGTGGTTGGTTTGCCAGGTGCGCCACGTCGACGCGCCGGGCACCGTCTGACCGCCCCGGTACACGAACCCGTCGGAGCCGCGGACGACGACTTCGACGATGCCGTGCGCGTTGACGATGGCGGCGGGCGAGCCCGCGAACGTCAGGCTGCCGCTGATATCCGTCCACCCGGTGAAGGACGTGCCCTCCTTCTGGGTGTACAGCTTGTTGTCGGTGGCGCGGGTGACGATCTGCACCTTGCCGTCGGCAAACACCACGGCTGACGGCGTGCCGGCGCCGCTGATGCCGCCGGCGAGCCGGCCGGGGCCGAACACGCCGTTGGTCAGCTTGCGGACGGCGATCACGTTGGAGACGCTGCGGTAGACGATCTCGAAGCTGTTCCCGCTGGGCACCACGGTGAAGTCGGCGGTGATGTTGTAGTCGGTGGAGCTGATGACCTTCCGCCACGGCTTGAACCCGCGGACGTCATCGAACTCCTCCGCGTACCAGAGCTTGTTCTTGTCGTCGACGGCGAACACGGTCAGCAGGTTGTTGCCACCGCGCACCACCACCGGGCTGCTGGAAAGCGCGCCGTTCACGCCGGCGGGACCGGTCCACTGGCTGCTGCCCGAGGCGTTCTGGGTGTACGCCGCGACGTGCGCGTTCATACCCCTGGCCAGCATGACGAACCGGCCGTCCTGGCGCTGCGCCAACGTGGCCCGGCCGGCCGCAGTCTGGTAGCCGGACAACCCCTGCCACTCGATGAACTCGGAGCCGGTGGAGGCTTGGTAGCCGCGCACCAGGCTGCCGGGATCGGTCACCATGGCGATCTCGAACCGCTGGTTGTTCGAATTGAACGCCAGTTGCGCGCGCTCGTTGGCCGGCGTCGGCACGACAGGTGGCGTCACGGTCGCGGGCGACACCAGCTTGCAGGCGTCGATGTCAGCGCTGATCTCGGAGATCCCCGGCCAGTTGACGAGGTGCTCCTTCCAAGTGCCCTCGGCGCCGTGGGCGAAGGTCTTTGCCGTCGGGTCGTACCGGTACCAGTAGATGTCCTGGCCGCCGAGACCGTAGATGATGTCGGCGCCTGGGGAGACGATCTGGTGGAAGCCGTTCCAGCCGGCGGCGACGTTCGTGCCGTAGTCCAGCCAGCGGCGGTTCTTCCAGTCGTAGTGGAACCGGTAGAGCGTACCGGACTGGACGGCGGGGTCGCGGGCGTAGAGCACTCCGTCACCCGCGGCGAACACCTGGTCGTACTTCCCCCAGCCGGTGTCGAGGGTGGTCTGGGTCCACGTCTTGGCGGTGTCGTCGTAGATGCTGTGCGTCAGTTCGCCGTTCGCGGGCACGCTGTAGAAGTGGTTGTTGGCGTCCACCGTGATGCGGTACCGGTAGCGCGGGTCGTCCCACCCGAGCCAACCCGTGCCGATGCGGACGTGCATGCCGTTGTTGTCCCAGCCGGCGCCGTTCCAACGGTGTCGGTCGAGCGCTCCGTCAGTGCGCAGGAGGTACTTGTACCCGTTGGGGCCACCCAGGAACCGGGTGGGCCAGTTGGCTCCGACGCCGTTGTCGAACTCCCAGTTGGACAGACCGGTTTCCGGTTCCATGTGCGGACGGAGCCGGAAGTCGTTGTTGGTCATCGACCCGAAGATGTTCGCCGAGGGCTTGCACTCCACATCGGACCCGACCGGGGCGAGCTTGCAGCTGTCCACGGCGGCGGCGATCTCGTCCGCGTCGGTCCAGACGGCGATCAACTCCTTCCAGCTCCCGCTGCGGCCGTGCATCCACATGGCGCCGGCGGGCGAGTAGCGGTACCACCACACGCCGCCGTCCGGCGACAGCCCGTAGATCACATCCGCGCCGGGGGAGACCAGCTGCTTGAACCCGTTCCAACCCGACGCCAGATCCTTCTCCCGCTGCACCCAGGTGGAGGTGCGGAAGTCGTAGTGGGACCGGAAGAGGGTGCCGGCCTTGAGGACGGGATCGCGGGTGTAGATCACTCCGTCGCCGGCGGCGAACAACTGGTCGTACTTCTGCCAACCCGTGGCGAGTGCCCGGTGGGTGAACGTCTTGGTGATCTCGTCGTACTGGCTCATGACGAGTTCGCCGGTCGGGTTGATCCGGTAGATGTTGTTGTTGACGTCGACCGTGATGCGGTAGCGGTGGGCCGCCAGGTTCCACGGGTTCCAGCCACTGCCCAGCACTTCGGGGGTTCCGTTGTTGTCCCACGCCGTGCCGTTCCAGCGGTACCTGTGCAGTTCGCCGGCTGGGGAGATCAAGAAGACGTAGCCGTTGGCGCCGGCCATGAACCGGGTGTCCCAAACCGAGCCGATGCCTTGGTTGCCGGTCCACGAATTGCCGCCCGACTCGGGCTCGTCGTGCTTGCGGAGGTTGAGTGCCGGGTTGCCGGCCAACCCCACGAACACGTTGGCAGCCGGCGTGCACTGGCTCGTCTCGACCGCGCCGGCGAGGTTGCCCCCGGAGGCGAGGATCGGCAAACCGGCGACGCCGAGCACTGCGGCGAGTGAGAGCTGCACCAGACGTCTGAACGACCGGCGCGACGGTCTTGTCATGAGAATGCCCCTCGATGCGGACGCGTCAAAGCACACGTGGGTGCTCCACGCGTCCGGTAGGTGATGTCATCCCCCCTTGGGATGCCGAGCGGCTTTCTACCAGATGTTGTGACATGTGGGGAGAGCTGAGAAGTGCATCTCACCATCCGGTTGCCGAGCGGAATCCGTGCGGACAACAAAACCTTGTGGCGTTCGGCCACCGCACCCTAGGCTCGCGGTCGCTCTCTTCCGCTGTGATGCTCCGGGGGGAAATCCACCATGGTCGGCCGTCGTGCCGCGCGTTTTCGCGCGCCCAAATTTTTGTTGCCGTTGCTCGGCCTTTTTCTCACGGCCACTTTGGTGGTGGGTGTCGGTGGACCCACGTTTCCCTGGTCGCCGGGGTCCGGTAAGGATGACCCGTCCGAACTGACGGAGCTCCTGGAACGAGCCAGAGACCTTGCCAGAGACCAGGAGTCGGGCAGCGCCGAGGGCCTGACGGACTCCAGCGAGAGCCGTGACGGCAACTGGGACATGCCGGTCTCCGAGCAGTCCAAGCACGCCCGGCCCGCGGCCCAGCGGCTCGACGACGTCGTCCGCAACGAGGCGAAGGTGGTCGACGCCCCCACGAACCCCACCGGGTTCGACGCCGACACGAGCGTCGAGGACCCCGCGCGGCGCGGCCGCAACGAGCGCACGTTCCGCAACACCGACGGCACGCACACCACCGAGTTCAGCAACACCCCGGTCAACCACCAGCTGCCCGACGGCACCTGGGCGCCGATCGACTCCACGCTGGTAGACGACGGAGCGGGCTGGCACAACGCCTCCGACCAGGTGGACGTCCGCTTCGCGCGCTCGTCCGCCGCGGGCGACCTGGTGCGCATCCGCCTCGACGGCGACCACGAGTTGGCGTACGGACTGAGCGGCGCGCGTGACGTTGCCGGGCAGGCGAGCGGCACCACGGTCACCTACCCGGGCGTGGCCGACCGGACCGACCTGCGCGTCGAGTCCGTGTCGGGCGGCGCGAAGGAGACGATGGTCCTCCAAGACCGAGCTGCCGCTCGGTCTTGGAGCTTCCCCCTGCGGCTGAAGGGCCTCTCGGCGCGGATCGTCGACGGCGCGGTCTCGCTCGTGGACGGCTCGGGCGCCGAGCGGATGCGCATCCCCGCTGGCTACATGGTCGACTCCGCGCCGGTGACGGACACCTCCGGTCCTGCCACCTCGCACGGCGTGCGGTACGAGCTGGCTGACAACGGGGGCACGTTGCGCGTCGTGCTCGACCAGGCGTGGCTGGACGACCCGAAGCGCGTGTACCCGGTGCTGGTCGACCCCAGCGTCTTCGAGGGCCGCGGCACCCAGAGCATGTACATCGCGGGCAGCACGCGGGTGAACAACCCGAGCGAGCTGCGCATCGGCCTGGACGGCGGAGTGTCGTACACCTCGTACGTCGCGTTCCCCGATGTAGTGACCCGCCTGCGCAACCACAAGGTCTTCGGCGCCGCGCTCCAGGTCGTGAACTTCGACTCCACCACCTGCCAGCCGCGGCCCCTCGCCGTGCACCCGGTGACGCAGGACTGGTCCAACGGCCTGAACGGCCCGGCGCTGGGCGCTCCGATCGCGGGCGCGTCGTTCTCGCACGGCTTCATCGCGCTCGGCCAGACCCGCTCGGCCTGTCCCGCCGCGCAAGAGGTGGTCGACCTCGGCACCGGCGGCCAGCAGCTCATCCAGGACTGGGTGAAGGGCGGCCTGAACCACGGCCTCGCGCTGCGGGCCGGCGACTACCGCAACAACGGCGGCTTCAAGAAGTTCACCGGCAGCAACTCGGCGAACCCGCCGAAGCTGTACGTCACGCACAGCCCGTACGACGCCCGGTACGTCATCGATCAGCCCATCCCGAACCCGCCGGTCACGCGCGTGCAGAACGGCATCGTGAAGATCACCGTCACGAACACCGGCGCGTCGACGTGGACCCCGGCCTCGTACGACCTCGCGTACAAGCTGTTCGACGCGAACACGAACCAGCAGCTGGCGACGGTGCGGTCGGCGGGCCTGCCGCGCGACGTCCCGCCGGGTGACACGGTCACCCTCGACGCGGTGGTCGAGAAGCGCGACCAGGGCGTGTACGTCCTCGACTTCTCCATGCGGCACAACGCCGTCATGTTCACCGACGAGCAGGTCGCGCCGGCCCGCATCACGTTGCAGATCTTCAACATCCCGCCGGTCGTGAGCGAGCAGTACCCGCCGGCGGGACACAGCGTGGAGACACTGCGCCCGCAGCTGTGGGCCAAGGGCGAGGACCACGAGAACAACCCGTTGCACTACCGGTTCGAGGTGTGCGAGAGGGACGACCAGGGCAACCCGGTCTCCTGCTTCGACTCCGGCCGCCAGCCGAACGTCTACTGGACCGTCCCGGACGGGAAGCTGCGCTGGGACAAGGTCTATCTGTGGCGGACGTGGCTGTGGGACGGCCAGTCCGAGAGCGAGGGGCTGCCGTTCTCGGCGCTGCTGTCCTCCGTGCCGCAGCCCGAGGTGACTTCCCGCCTCGGCAACGCCCCCTACACCGGCAACGGCCTCGGCTTCGACCCGATGGTCGGCAACTACACGACGGCCGCGGTCGACGCGACGACTGCGACGGTCGGGCCCGAGCTGAACGTCGCCCGCACGTACAACAGCCTCGACCCACGGCGTGACCTGGCGTTCGGCACCGGCTGGTCGTCCCGCTACGACATGCGGGTCGTCGCCGACGCCGACGGCTCCGGCAACGTCATCGTCACCTACCCGGACGGCCAGCAGATCCGCTTCGGCCGCAACCCCGACGGCAGTTACACCGCGCCGCCCGGCCGGTTCGCCACGCTGACACCGATCCCGGAAGCGGAGACGGGCGGCTGGCGGCTGGTCGACAAGGATCGCACCCTCTACTCGTTCCGCGCCGACGGCGTGCTGAAGTCCATTAAGGACAGTGCGGCTCGGCACGTCGAGCTGGTGTACGACATCGACGGCAAGCTGTGGAAGGCGATCAGCCGCACCAGCAACCGGACCCTGACGTTCCGTTGGTCGGGCAACCACGTCGTCGAGGTCAAGACCGAGCCGGTCGACGGCGCGGCGCTGACATGGGTCTACCGCTACGACGCCGACCGGCTGCTGGAGGCGTGCAACCCCGACGGGCACTGCACCCGCTACCAGTACGGCAACGGCTCGCACTACCGCAGTGTCGTGCTGGACTCGCGCCCGGACTCGTACTGGCGGCTCGGTGAGGCCGCCGGTCCCGACGCCGGCAGCCAGGTCAGCGTGAAGTTGGGCAAGGACAAGGCGACCTTCGTCGGCGTCCAGACCGTCAACCACGGCAAGCCCGGCGCGTTGACCGGCAGTGACGATCGCGCGGTCGAGCTGAACGGCAGCTCGCACATCCGCCTGCCCGACCAGACCGTGAACAAGCACCGCGACCTGGCCATCGAGCTGTGGTTCCGGACGTCGTCCGCCGGTCCGCTGATCGGCTACCAGGACAAGCCGCTCGGCGAGACGCCGACGGCGGGCGCGCCGCTGCTCTACATCGGCTCCGACGGCAGGCTGCGCGGCCAGTTCCACACCGGCGCGGCGACGCCGACGCCGATCACCAGCGCCGCGGACAAGGTCGTCAGGGACGGCCAGTGGCACCACGTGGTGCTGTCCGGTTCGCTGGCGACCCAGACGCTCTACCTCGACGGTGAGGTCGTCGGCTCGATCGAGGGTGTGATCGACCACCCGCGCCTGGAGTACGTGCAGGTCGGCGCGGCCCACACGATCAACGCGCACCCGTCGATCGGCGCCGGCCGCACCACGCTGGCGGGCGAGGTCGACGAGGTCGCCCTGTACGCCCGGCCCCTCGGCCTCACCCAGGTCCGGGCGCACTACCGCGCCGCCGCGGCCGGTGACCAGGTCACCAAGGTGACCATGCCGAGCATGCGGGTGGCCGCGGAGGTCACCTACGACAACGTCCACGACCGCATGAAGGAGTACGTCGACAGCGACGGCGGTCGGTGGCAGCTCGGCGTCCCCACGGTCGGCGGGTCGGAGACCAACATCATCCGCTCGGTCCGCGTCGTCGACCCGGGCGGGCGCCCGCAGTACTACGACTTCGACGGCCTCAAGGGCCGCATCCTGCGCCAGGTCACACCGCTCGGCACCGGGCCGCGGCCGGAGGACATCGTCGGCCGCGACTGCCGGACCAACGAGGACGGCCTGGTCACGTGCAGCGGGCTCGTGGTCAGCCTCGGCGTGCGGCTGTTCGACTACGACCAGTCGGGCTTCCAGCACACGATCACCGACGAGGACGGCAACAAGGCCACCCTGGTGCACGACAGCCGCGGCAACCTCACGAGCAAGACCACGTGCCGCACCCCCGACAACTGCCAGACCACGCGCTACACGTACCAGCCCCCGACGGCCGACCCGACCGACCCGCGGACCGACAAGCTCATCGCCACCCGTGACGCGCGGTCGTCCGGACCGGCCGACAACACGTACCTGACCACGTCGGAGCACACGGCGTTCGGTGAGCTGGCGAAGGAGACCAGTCCGGACGGCGGGTCCACGTTCCACACCTACACCGACGGCACGTCCGACGCCGTGGGCGGCGGCAAGGAACCCGCGCAGCTGCTCAAGGCCACCACCGACCCGCGTGGCGCAACCGTCGTCAACAAGTACTACGCCAACGGCGACCTGGCGGAGACGCTGTCGCCGTCGGGCCTGCGGACCGTGTTCACCTACGACGCGCTCGGCCGCCGGATCACTACGACCGAGCACTCCGACGCGCACCCGGCCGGCGTCCGCACGACCTACAAGTACGACAAGCTCGGCCGCGTCGTGGAGGTGACCTACCCGGCCGCCACGAACGCCGTCACCGGCGCCGCCCGCACCGAACGGGAGACGACCGAGTACGACCCGGACGGCAACACGACGAAGGCCGAGGTCGTGGACCTCGCCGACGCCGGCTCCCCGCGCACCTCGACGTTCGAGTTCGACCAGTACGGCCGGATGGTCAAGGCGGTCGGCCCCGAGGGCAACGAGGCGTCGTTCGGCTACGACCACTTCGGCAACCGCACGTGGGCGGTGGACGCCAACGGCGTGAAGACCGTGTGGACCTACACCGCGCGCAACAAGGTCGCACAGGTCCGCCTGGTCGGCTGGCACGGCAAGGCGATCACGCCCGGCGCCACCGACATCGCGCCCGTCGACCCGGAGACGCCGCTGCCCGACCTGGTGCTGGAGGCCAACCAGTACGACCACTCGGGCCGCCTGTCGGCGCAGGTCGACGCGATGGGTAGGCGCACGGCCTACTCCTACTACGCCGACGGCCTCGTCCGCGAGATCACGGCCAAGGCCGACAACAAGCCCGAGACGCTGCCCGTCGTCATCCAGCAGAACACCTACGACGCAGCCGGCAACCTGCTCCGCCAGGTCGGCGCGGGCGGCAAGGTCGTCGCGCACGAGGTCGACGCCACCGGCCGTGTGTTCGCCACCACGCAGGAGCCGGACACCCTCCGCCGCCGCACCGAGTACCGCTACGACCTGAGCGGCAACATCACCCAGGTCGTGCGGACCGGCGCGCACTCCGGCACCGGCCTGTTCGGCGCCTCGTTCGCCGAGGTCGTCGACTTCGAGTACGACATGGCCGGCCGCCAGATCAAGGAGTCGCTGCGCGGCCCGACAGGCCCCGTGATCACCCGGACCACCTACGACCAGCGCGACCTCGTCACCAAGGTGGTCGCACCGCTGGGCAACGTGACCGGTGGCGTCACCGCCGACCACACCACCGAATACCGCTACGACGAGCGAGGCCGCACCACGGCCGTAGTCCTGCCGCCAGTCCGCGCGGAGGAGAACGCGCAGGCCGCGACCGTCGTCCGGCCGACCACCACCACCGGCTACAACGCGTTCGGCGAGGTCACCGAGGTCCGCAACCCGGCCGGCGGGGTCATGAAGATGGCCTACGACAAGTCCGGTCGGACCGTGCGCACCGAGTCGCCCGCCTACCAGGCGCCGGGCGCGTCCACGCCGATCACCGCGGCGGTGCTCGCCGAGTACGACCGGATGGGCCGCGTCACCAAGACCACCGACCCGGCCGGCGCGGTCATCCGCATGTACTACGACCAGCGTGGACGCGTCGTCGAGAAGCAGGACCCGAACCCGACCAACCCGGGCGAGCCGGGCGGCAGCTGGCGGTACAGCTACACCCACGCCAACGAGCTGCTGTCCACGACCGACCCGACGCTGGGCGAGACCCGGCGCACCTACGACCAGTTCGGCCGCCCGGCCACGCAGACCGAGATCGAACTGAGGCCGACGCCTGCGGCGCACGAGACGAAGTTCGGCTACGACGACGCGGGCAACCTGGCCACCATCACGTCGCCGAAGGGCGAGATCACCAAGTTCGCTTACGACAAGCTCGGCCAGCGCACCAGCGTGACTGACCCGGCCGGCGTGGTGAGCCACTCCGGGTACGACAGCTTCGGCAACCAGGTGTACTCGAAGGACGCCCAGGGCCGAGCGCGGTACGCCAAGCTCGACCAGGCGGGCAACCGGGTCCTCGACGTCGACCTCGGCCCGGCAGGGCAGACCCTGCGCACGATCCGGCACACCTACGACATCGCGGGCAACCGGATCACGTCCGCCGACGCCGTCGGCAAGACCACCCGGTACGGCTACGACGCGCTGGGACAGCTGACCCAGCTGATCGAGCCCGTGTCGGACACCGAGTCGATCACCACGACGTACGGCTACGACTCGTCCGGGCGGCGCACCAGGTTCACCGACGGGCGTGGCAACAACACGTTCTACACCTACAACGCGCTGGGCAAGCCGGAGTCGGTCATCGAACCGGCCACCGACGCGCACCCGTACGCCGCGGACCGCACGTGGACCGCGGCGTACGACGGCGTGGGGCGGCCGACGGTGATGACCGCGCCGGGCGGCGTCACGAGGGCCCGCACGTACGACGCCCTCGGCAGGCTCGTGAAGGAGACCGGAGCCGGCGCGTCGGCCGCCACCTCCGAGCGGGCCGTCGAGTACGACGCCGTCGGCCGCACCACCAAGGTCAGCGCGCCGGGCGGCGCCAACTCGTACGAGTACAACGCCCGCGGACTGCTCACCTCGGCCACCGGCCCGTCCGGTGACGCCACGTTCGGCTACGACGAGCAGGGCCGCCTGACGACCCGCACCGACGCGGCCGGCGCCAGCGGCTTCACCTACGCGGGGGGCCGCCTCACCGCGGTGCAGGACGGCGTGACGGGTGGCTGGGTCGGGTTCGGCTACACGGCGTCCGGCCAGTTGGAGACGATGGACTACGGCGCGGGCCGGGTCCGCCGGTTCGACTACGACGACTTCGGCCGCGAGGTCTCCGACGTCACCAGGAACGCCGCCGGCGCGACGGTGGCCTCCATCGCCTACACCTACGACCTCAACAACCGGCTCACCAAGAAGGCCGCCACCGGCACAGCCGGCGCGGGTGAGGAGACCTACGCCTACGACCAGCTCGGCCGCACCACGTCGTGGACGGCGAACGGCACCTCCACCGAGTACGGCTGGGACGCGTCGGGCAACCGGGTCCGCAACGGCGCGAAGACCGCGACCTACGACCAGCGCAACCGGCTCCTGTCGGACGGCGACTACACCTACACGTACACCGCACGCGGCACCATGGAGTCGCGCACCAGCTCCGGTCTGCGGGAGAAGTTCGACTTCGACGCGTTCGACCGGCTGATCGCCGTCGGCTCGACGTCCTACACCTACGACGGCCTCGACCGGCCGGTGTCCCGCGGCGCGCAGACGTTCCGGTACTCCGGCGCGTCGATGGACGCGGTCAGCGACGGGACGGCGACGTACGGGCGTGGCGCGTCCGGCGAGCTGCTGTCGCTGGCGCAGGGCACAGACAAGCGGCTGCTGCTGTCGGACAAGCACGGCGACGTGATCGGTGGCTTCGACCCGTCGACCGCGCTGACGTCTCTGCCCGACTCGACCGCGTACGACCCGTGGGGCAACAAGACCGCCACCGCGGGCGCGAAGCGCAACGTCGGCTTCCAGGGCGACTGGACCGACCCCGACACCGGCCGCGTCAACATGGGCGCGCGGTGGTACGACCCGACCACGGGCACGTTCAGCAGCCGTGACTCGGTGACGCAGGGCGGTCCCGGCTCGGCGGGCTTCAACCGGTACGTCTACGGCGTCGGCTCACCGCTGAACGGCTTCGACCCGGACGGCCACGGCTGGTTCGACGACGCCGTGAGCTGGGTCGGCGACAATCTCAGCACCGTCGGCCACACCGCGCTCGACGTCGCCGGCATGGTGCCTGGCCTCGGTGAGATCGCGGACGGCATCAACGGCGTCTGGTACCTGGCCGAGGGCAACTACGTCGACGCGGGCCTGTCGTTCGCCGGCATGGTGCCGTTCGCGGGCTGGGGTGCGACCGCCGCCAAGTGGGGCAACAAGGGCTACGACGCGGTGCGTGGCGCGGACAACGTGCCGACGCCGCGCACCCCTGACGCCCCGAATGGGCGTTCACCCGACTACTCGTCACCGAAGAACGTTCGCGGGCCGGACGGCGTGCCGATCAAGAAGGGCAGCGGCGTGCCGCCGTCCAGCAAGGCGGTGCCGGATCCCCGGAAGCTCGCCGCGGAAGCGGCAGCCCGCCGTGCCGCAGCGGCCCGTGCCGCGCTCCAGGCGGCCATCGCCCGCACCTCCGCGGCGAAGGCGGCCGTGGCCAGGGCCGTCAAGAACAACCCGATGCCCACCATGCAGGCGGCCCTGAAGCCCAGGATCGCCAACGCCAAGAACATCGTCTCGGCGGTTCCCAACGCACCGGCCCGCATCGTGCAGGCCACCGTCACGAACGTGCAGGACCTGAACAAGGTCTACGAGACGATCAAGACGGCCATGCTCGGCGTGGGCAAGGAGGTCATCAAGGAAGCGGCCCAGACCCAGGTCGCCGAAGTCCTGGCGACGTCGGGCATCCCGTACGCCGAGAACCTGATGGAGTTGGGCGGGCGAAAGAAGAAGTCGCCCGGGACCAAGGGCAAGCAGGCCCGAGCCGAAACGGCCGCCGGCGCGTCCTGCCGGGTGTCGTTCGACCCGAACAGCTTCTCCGGCGACACCCCGGTCCTCATGGCCGATGGGTCGCGCAAGCGGATCGCCGAGGTCGAGGTGGGCGACCAGGTCGTGGCGACCGACCCGACCACCGGCGTGAGCGGCACGCGAACCGTTACCGACACCCGCTCGCACCAGGCGGAACGCCTGCTCTACGAGATCACGGTGGAGACGGACGCGGGTACCGGCCAGATCACGGCGACCGACGAACACCCGTTCTGGGTCGAGTCGCTCCAGAAGTGGGTCAACGCCGAAGACCTGAAACCCGGCTACACCTTCGAAACCGCAGACCACCGCCCGGCCACCGTCACCACCACCCGTGCCTTCTCCCCGGACCGCGTGGTCCACAACCTCACCGTCGACGGGCTGCACACCTACTACGTGCTCGCCGGAGCCACTGCGGTACTGACGCACAACGCGGACCCAAACGCGTGTCAGGTACCGAGCTCTCGAGGTGATGTAGGCTCAATCCCGATCGCCCGGGAAGTGGAGCAGGCCCCGGCCGGCTGGTCCCAAGCGGAACGGCTCCAATTGGCGATCGACCGACTTCCGGCGTTCGCTGTGTTCAGTCGGACCAACAAAACTAAAAACCGGACCTACGTGGGCGCGCTGAACACGGAAACGGGTGCAATCGCGCTGGCTTCGTCGGGATGCGGGCACTGTGCCGAAGGCAACGCTTTGCTGGCGCTGGGAGGCGATCCGTCCAAGGTCATCTTTACCGGTGCGCTACAGGTCCAGGGCGTCGGTGGCCAAAATGTCGCGGTGAACAAACCGGTGTGCGTTGGCTGCCAGGGCGACTACCCCGATCCTGGCATCTTCGTACCGGGTACCGTGGGGGCTCCCGGCGGGCCGTGGGAACAGCGTGGGAGGCGGTGAAGTCGGTGGACTTGGTTGACGTCGAGATTGAGCGCTACGACTGGGCGGCGATGCGGTGTGGTTGTGGTGCCTCTGCTGATCACGTGGTGATGGATCTGCGAGCTCTTGTAGAAGGTAACGGTGACCCTGACACCTTGTGGGAGTCGTTGGGGGATCACCTCTTGCCCAAAGGGCATATTCTGGTGGAACCTACGCCGGCGGCGCTGTCGGTCTCACTGGCAGCGGTTGCCTCAGGTGTCACTGATCCGGCGCGTACGCGGCTTCTGGACCTGGTCGGGGCGTTCGTCGGGGACAATCTGCAGGTCCCTGGGTTCGATCACAGGTCGCTGCTTGACGAATGCCAGGCCGCAGCACGTCGCGCAATGTGGATATTTTACGCCGAGATATTCTTCGGTACTTCGGCGTCGGCGATCTACGCCGCATTCGAGTTAGTCGACATCCTTGAAGAGGATCGCGTTCGTTTGGAAAGCGTGCGCAAAGCTGCTCGCGATCGGCTTCCCTGGCAACTTCGCGACGCCCCGGACGAGTGATACCGCAGCACGCGCACCTGCTGTCGTCGCGACGCGCGACGACAGCAGGTGCGCGTGAATCCGCGGGCTTATCGTTCTGTCCTGGCAACGGACAGGTCCAACGGACTTTCGGTCAGTACGCCAGAGATCTCGGCATACTCGTACGAAGTGATCGACTGCAACACTCGATGACTCATCTGATGGGCGAGACATCCGGCAAGCACGTCCTGCTCGTGGGTTTGCGATTACCGGACGAGACCGAGGAATCGGCAGTGTCGAATCTGTCAAGCTATCTGGAGGCCAAGAAGCGCCAGGTACGTGCGTTCCGTGCCACCTGCATGCTTTTCAAGCCCGCTGGTAACAGATTGCTGCGTGTGATCTACGACAACCGGCCATTGGGTGCGAACGCCGACCTCGATGCCGCTGCAACGGACCTGGTGCCTCTTGAGGAGATGGAGCGAGCAGTGCCCAAGCCCATCGGCACTCCTCGGGTGGCCGCTAACCGCGTCAGTGCTGTCCTGATGTAACGGCATGTCCGGCTGTCTCGACATTCATTTCCCGCTGACTTGTGGGCCAGGGAAGTTCCTCGCGTGTGAGCTGGGGTTGACCCGTTGTGACGGACAGGGTCGATGAGGTGTGGTCAGGCTACCCGGTCCACCGGGTGGTGTCGGGTGGTTTCGTAGGCGGCGGGGCTGAGGTAGCCGAGGCTGGAGTGCAGGCGGCGGGTGTTGAACCAGCCCTCGATGTATTCGAAGATCGCTTTGTGTGCCCTGGTCCTGGTGGGCCAGGGCTGTCGGTCGAGCAGTTCGGTCTTGATGGTGGCGAAGAACGATTCCGCGACGGCGTTGACGCTCCTATAGTTGTCAAGCGGCCTGTGCGGTGTTGGTGGACAGGGTGCGCAGGGGTCGTAGCAGTG